>CALRPY020000071.1:0-21846 GCA_943370145.1 Hydrogenophaga intermedia
CTTGCGATGCTGGTCATCGACAAGTCGCTCGACACCATCAACGCGAATCGCGCGACGATCGGCGCGAAGCTTAACCGCCTGGAAGGCGTGGTGCGCAACCTCGACAACGTGCGTGAAAACGTGTCGGCCGCGCGCAGCCGCATCCAGGATGCGGACTTCGCCGAGGAAACCGCCCGCATGACGCGCTCGCAGATCCTGCAGCAGGCCGGCACCGCGATGGTCGCCCAGGCCAACCAGGCGCCGCAGGGCGTGCTCGCGCTGCTGGGTCGCTGAGGCTGGTTCGAGGGACGGGGCAACAGCGCTTGGCCGTGTCACGGGATCCCGGATTGCGCGTGCCGCTCCACCCGGGCTACGCAGGCCGCGCGAGTGACCTTCCTTCACAGCAACCGGCGTTGTAATCCGAAGCCTGACGGGCGCCTGGCTGCGCGACATGTGGGTCGAACAAGCGCACCTTGCAGGCTGCCGCGTCTGGCGCGCGATTGTAGAGATCAGGCTTCGCCGTACAAGCGCGCGTAGACGCCACCCTGCCGTACCAACTGCTCGTGCCGCCCATGCTCGACGATGCGGCCGGCATCGAACACGCACACGCGGTCCGCTTCCTTAACCGCCGAGAGGCGATGGGCGACGATCAGCATCGTGCGGCCGGCGAGGCGACGGCGCAGTGCGTCGTGGATGCGCGCCTCGGTCTGCTGATCGAGCGCGGACGTCGCCTCGTCGAGGATCACGATGTTCGGGTCTGCGAGCAGCAGGCGTGCGATCGCGAGCCGCTGGCGTTGCCCACCCGACAGGCGAATCCCGTCACGGCCGATCATCGTCGCCAGCCCCTGTGGCATCCCGGCCACGAAATCCGCCAGCTCGGCATCGCGCAGCGCCGACCACAGCGCGACGTCTTCATGGGGCACGCCCAGGGTCAGGTTGTTGCGGACGGTGTCGTTGAAGAGGGCGGGATGCTGCAGCACCGTGCCGACGTGGGCGCGCACGCGTTCGAAGCCGATCTCCGTGACCGGCACGTCGTCGAAACGGACTTCGCCGGCCTCGGGCGAGTAGAGGCCGAGGATCACCTGCACCAGCGTCGACTTGCCGCCGCCGCTCGCGCCGACCACCGCGACACGCTCGCCGCGCGCGATGGCGAGGTCGATGCCGTCCAGCACCAGGGGGCCATCGCCGTAGCGGAAGCGGATGCCGTGCAGGGACAGCGCGTTCGTGCGCGTGCCGGCGAAGGGGTCGCGCAGCGCCGGGTACTGCGGTTCCTGGCGCAGCGCGAGCAGGCGATTGATGCGCTCGAGCGCCGCGCGTGCCCCCTGCCAGCTGACCTGCAGGGAGAAGATGGTGTCGACCGGGCCCAGCATGAACCACAGGTAACCGAAGACCGCGATCATCTGGCCGAGGCTCAGCGACGAGAACGCGACCATCAGCATCGCGACGGCGCGGAAGACGTCGATGCCGATCAGGAAGACCGCGAAGGACAGTCGCCCCGCGGCGTCACTCTTCCAGGAGAATGCCGCGGCATGGATGCGGATCTCGCGCGCCAGCCCGATGACGTGATCGATGTAATGCCGCTCGCGGTTCGCCGCGCGCAACTGGTGAATCGCCTCGAGCGTTTCCGTCAGCGCTTCCTGGAAGGCCTGCAGCGCGGCGTTCTCGCGCTTCTTGAGTTCCTTGGTCTTGCGCGCGATGACCACGGTGAAATACACCGTCACCGGGTTCATCACGATGATGAACAGCGCGAGTTGCCAGTGCATCCACAGCAGCACGGCGGATGCGCCGAACAGCGTCAGCACGGCGACGAGCAGACGGCTGAGCGTCTCGCCCGTGAACTGGTCTATGGTCCCGAGGTCGACGACCAGGTGCGAGGACACCGTGCCGCCGCCAAGCCCCTCGTACTCCGCCATCGACACCTTTTCCAGCCGGCGCAGCAGCCGGCGCCGCAGCGTGAAGATCAGCGCCTTCGACACCCGCGAGAACTCGCGCTGCTGCCACACCTGGAGCACCAGGCTGCCGATCCGGAACAGGATGGTGACCACCAGCATCGCGAGCACATAGCCCACCGCGTTGTGCCACGCGCCCGGCAGGCAGGCATCCAGCGCCGCGACCAGCCTTCCCGGCTTGCCGAGCAGGACCTCGTCGACGAGCAGCGGCATCAGCAGCGGCACCGGCACGGACAGCGCCGCCGCGGCGATTGCGATCAGGTGCGCGATGACCAGGCGCCGCCGGTGCGGCAGGGCCAGCGCGAAGATGTCACGCCAGGCGTAGCTGGCGGGGACGGCCTGGGCCGCGGCGGCAGGGTCGTTCAATCTGCGGGATTCCTGTGCTGGACCGACGATTGTACGCTGCTGACAGCGCCGCGGACCGCGCACTGAGGCCTGTTCCCAGCCGTCGGGCCACCTGCCGGGCAAGCTGCCCTGATTCGTTGAATGCTTGCGCGGGCACGGTCCTGCGCGAAGTTCCGCAGCGGGCGCCGGATGGGCCTCGGCCGGAGGCTTGCAGAATGAGTGAAAATAAATCGGACACGGCAGGATTATTGGCGTATGGTGCTCTCGACTCGCTTTTTCCGGTGCTGAAAGCCGGAAATCCTCTCGAAGCCTCCCCTCGGTTTAGCCCCCGGTCGCTTGGTCAGGGGAATGGCATAGCCCTTCCACGCCAGTCCGGTGCCCCTGATTTCGTGCAGGTGGACCATGGCACCGCAACCTGTCGAACACCGCACGTTATTTAATTTTGTGAGATTTGAATGAATATTTACGTGGGCAACCTTGCATACACCGTCACCTCCGATGATCTTCGCGAACTGTTCGCCGCTTCCGGCGAAGTCAGCAGCGCGTCCGTGATCACCGACAAGTTTTCCGGCGACTCGAAGGGCTTCGGCTTCGTCGAGATGCCGAACAACGCGGAAGCGAACGCTGCCATTCGCAGCCTCAACGAAACCGCGCTGAAGGGCCGTAACATCCGCTGCAACGAAGCCAAGCCCCGCGAAACCGGTGGCCGCCCGCAGCAGCGCCGCCCGTACTAAGCGCTTCGGCGCTCGGTAATGAAAGCCCGGTTGCCTCTGGCAACCGGGCTTTTCTTTTTGATGGGGTCGTCAATTCCGCCGTCCAGGCAGCCCCGTGTCGCCAGCCGGACCTTCGGACCCGGTTCAGGCCGCGCCCAGCTGGCGCGCAATGACCATCCGCTGCACGTCGCTCGTGCCCTCATAGATCTGGCACACGCGCACGTCGCGATAGATGCGTTCGACGGGGAAGTCATCCACGTAGCCGTAACCGCCGTGGATCTGGATTGCATCGGAGCAGACCTGTTCCGCCATCTCGGAGGCGAACAGTTTCGCCATCGACGCCTCGCGCAGGCAGGGCTGGCCGGCGTCGCGCAGTGACGCGGCGTGCAGCACCATCTGGCGCGCGACCTCGACTTTCGTCGCCATGTCGGCGAGACGGAAGGCGACGGCCTGGTGCTCGTTCAGGGGCACACCGAAGGAGGTCCGTTCGCCGGCATAGCGCACGGCGGACTCCAGCGCCGCGCGCGCCATGCCTATCGCCTGTGCGGCAATGCCGATGCGGCCGCCTTCCAGGTTCGACAGGGCGATCCTGTAGCCTTCGCCTTCCTTGCCCAGCAGGTTCGCCGCCGGGATTTCGCAGTCCTCGAAATTGATTGACGCGGTGTCCGACGCGCGCTGCCCCATCTTGTGCTCGAGGCGGGCGACGCGGTAGCCCGGGTTGTCGGTCGGCACGATGAATGCGCTGATGCCGCGCTTGCCCGCCTCCGGGTCGGTCACCGCGAACACGATTGCCACGCTCGCGTGCTTGCCGGAGGTGATGAACTGCTTGGTGCCGTTGAGCACCCAGCCGTCGGCCGTGCGGGTGGCGCGCGTGCGGATGGCGGCGGCATCCGAGCCGGCGTGTGGCTCCGTCAGGCAGAAGGCGCCCAGCCACTCGCCGCGGGCCAGCGGCCGCAGGTAACGCGCCTTCTGTTCGTCAGTGCCGTAGCGCAGGAGCGGCATGCAGCAGACCGAATTCTGGACGCTCATGATCGTCGAGGTCGCGCCGTCGCCGGCTGCGATTTCCTCGATGGCCAGCGCCATCGCGACGTTGTCGGCGCCGGCGCCGTCCCATTCCGGCGGCACCAGCATGCCCAGCAGTCCCAGTTCGCCCATGGCCTTCAGCGCCGCCGCCGGAAAGGTCTCATCGCGATCCCAGGCCGCGGCGTGTGGCGCGAGGTGGTCTTGCGCGAAACGGCGGGCCGTCTCGCGAATCATGGTCTGGTCGTCGTTCAGCAGCATCGTATCGTCGTCCTGTCTGGGCACTGGCCGTGGGGGCCTGCAGTGTATCAAACGGTCGCTGTCCGCCCCACGTGGACCGGCCGACCGTGCACGCTACGTCCGGTATGCCCGGCCGGACCAGTGACGCCGTCGGGTCCGCACTGTTCGCCAAAGGCCTGCAGTAAGCTAGGCAGGAGGCTGGGCCCACGCGGCGTGCGGGCCCGGCGCGGCAATCCGCTCACCGCGAGGAGGTGCTATGGCTTTCGATCCGTCGATACTCAGGGAAGTGCAGATGTTCAAGCTGTTCGACGAGGACGAGCTGCGCGAACTGTGTGCGGAAATCGAGGAGCGCCACTACGTCGCGGGGCAGACCATCTTCCGGCTCGGCGACCCGGGCGGCGCCATGCACGTGGTGCTGTCGGGGCGCGTGGAGCTGTTCATCGCCGACCATGACGGCCGGCGCGCGCTGGTCGGGAGCGCCGAGGCCGGTGAAATCTTCGGCGAGTTCTCGCTGTTCGACAATGAAGCGCGCTCCGCCAGCGCGATTGCCGTGGTGCCGACCCGAACCGTCTGCATCGAACGCGAAGACCTGACCCTGCTGTTCACCAGGAAGCCGCAGGCGGCGCTCGACATCCTGGCCGTGCTGTCCCGCCGCCTGCGGCGCACCGACCTGATGCTGGCCGAGCACATGGCCCCCAATGCCAACGCCGTGATCGAGGAGAAGGCGACGCTCGGGGACCGCATCGCGGACGGCGTCGCCCGCGTCGGCGGCTCCTGGGCCTTCATCAACACCTTTACCGTCGTGCTGATAGTCTGGATGGGCCTCAACACCTGGCAGTGGTTCGGCATGCCGACCTTCGACCCGCCGCCCTTCATCGGCTTGAACCTGCTGCTGTCGACCATCGCCGCCTTGCAGGCGCCCGTCATCATGATGAGCCAGAACCGCCAGGACGCGAAGGACAGGGTCAGGGCCGATATCGAGTACGAGGTCAACCTGCGCGCGGAGATG
This sequence comes from Hydrogenophaga intermedia, assembly GCA_943370145.1. Taxonomy (GTDB): domain Bacteria; phylum Pseudomonadota; class Gammaproteobacteria. Next base: position 5,256 of record CALRPY020000071.1, read on the forward strand.
GGTGTCCGCGAACTTCAGGCCAAGGTCGACACGATGAAGGAGGAACTGATCGACCTGCTGGTTGCCGTGCGCGACCGGCGTTGAGCCGGCGTGCCGGGCCCAGCGTCCGGCAAAGCCGCCAGCGTGACGCTGGCGGAGAATGGGCGTGAGGCGGTGAACGCGTATGAGCCGGGGGCGGTTTGATCTGGGGCTCATCGACATTCACATGCCCGAGCTGCGGGCTGCGGTTGGCGCGGGAGATCCGGGCACTGGAGGCATCGAACGGGACGCTCCTGCCGCTGATGGCGTTGACGGCGTGCGCGTTCCAGGACGATCGCGCGCGGGCGGCGTAAGCGCAGATGGAAGCGCCGGTGCCGAAGCCGGCCAACAGCGCGACCTCGCTCGCGGCGGTCGCGCGTGGCGTGCGGCAGGCGCGGGCAGCGTCGCGGGACCGCTGCCCCTGATGCGAGTCCACGAGCGTGGCGCGGGCCGGTCGCTGCGCTGGACTAAGCGTTCCCGGTGCAGTACAAGGCGAGCTGCCTGACTCTTCCCTGGCAGGACGGGGAATGCGGGCATTGCGGTGGCCCGTCCGCCACACCAGATTCCCCACACGATTCACATTGACGGGAGCCCGGGCGAGTCGCCGACCAGTGCTGATGGACGACCAAGCTGCCGAGCCGGCGGTCCACGCCGGAAATGAAGCCCCTGCCCGGGCCGGTGTGTCCGCGAAGGCCCGGCCGCTGCGCCAGTGGCTGTGGACGTCCTACCTCAAGACGACGCTCTACCCGCTGCTGCTCGTCGAGGTGGTGATCGTCGCGATCTATGTCTGGACCACGGCGACCGCGCACCGCGAGAACACCGAAGCGCTGCGCCAGATCTCCACCGCCGAGTTGAGCGGCATCGCTCGCCGCGAGGCGCGCAACATCAGCGAGCGCCTGGCCGGTGTGAGCCGCACGACCCGCTTGTTCGCCGAGGAGGTCCGGGATTTTCTCCTCGACCCGCCGACCGCGACGCCGGCAATGCACGCCGAGATAGGGAGCACGCCGGAGGGCATGCTCTATACCGTGCGGGACACCGGCGAGGGCGCGGTCTATTACAGCGGCCTGCATCCCATCGGCCCGGCGGAACGCAACAGGGCCGCCGCGTCAGCCGCGCTTGGGCCCGTCATGCGGCACATCAAGGAGAGTGACGAACTCGTCGTGCAGTTGTATTTCACGACCCATGACTCGATGAACCGCCTCTATCCGTACTACGACGTGCGCAGCCAGTTCCCACCGGGCATGGATGTCACGCGCGAGAACTTCTACTTCCTGGCTGACGCGCGGCACAACCCGGCGCGAAAGCTGCGCTGGACCGATGCTTATCTCGATCCGGCGGGCGCCGGCTGGGTCGTGTCGAGCATCGCGCCGATGTACCGCGGTGATTTCCTCGAAGGCACGGTCGGTATCGACATCACGCTGAATACGATCATCGACGAGATCCTCAAACTCGACATCCCGTGGCAGGGCTACGGCGTGCTGCTCGACAAGGAGGGCAACGTCATCGCGTTGCCGCCGAGCGGCGAGGCGGATTGGGGCGTGCCCGAACTCGCCGAGGTCGACTACCAGACCGCGATCAGGCACAACTCGCTCAAGCCCACCGATTTCAATATCCATGAGCGCCCCGACCTGCGGTCTTTGGCCGCCCTGCTCGGAGAGCACCCTGGCGGCGTCGGCGACGCCAACCTGTCCGGGCCGCAACTGGTCGCATGGTCGACGGTGCCGGAGACCGGCTGGAAGCTGCTGGTGGTCGTGCGCCAGGAGGACATCTTCGCGGACGCGAACCGCTGGTACGCGCAGGTGTCGCGGATCGGGCTGTTGATGGTGGCGGGGATGGTGGGCTTCTACCTGCTGTTCTTCGCCTACCTTTACCTCCGGGCGCGGACCGAGAGTCTGCGCCTGTCGCGGCCGCTGCTGCGGCTGAACGACGTGATGCGCGGCATCGCGGCCGGCGAGTACCGGCACCGCCTGGAGCCGTCCCGGATTGTCGAACTGGACGAGACGGGTGCGCTGCTGGTCGATACGGGCGAGCAGATGTCGCGCAAGGTGGAGGCGCTGCGGCAGTCGGAGGACGCGCTGCGCGTCGCGCGCAACGAGGCCATCGCCGCGAACGAGGCGAAGAGCCTGTTCCTGGCGCAGATGAGCCACGAGATCCGCACGCCGCTGAACGGCGTGCTGGGCATGGTGGAGCTGGTGCGCAGGGCGACGACGGATCCGGGGCAACATTCGCGGCTGGGGACGGCGCAGACGTCGGCCCGTCACCTGCTGCGGATCATCAACGACATCCTGGACTTTTCGAAGATCGAGGCCGGGCGGTTACGGCTGGAGTCGGCGCCGTTCGATCTGCGGGCGCTCCTGAACGAACTGATGGCGCTGTACTCGGCGAGCGCGCACACGAAGGGGCTGCAGCTGCGGGCGGATCTGCAGCCGGACGAGTCGCTGTGGCTGCTCGGGGATGCGACGCGCCTGCAGCAGGTGCTGAGCAACCTGGTGTCGAACGCGATCAAGTTCACACCGAAGGGGGAGATCGTGGTGTCGGTGCGGACGCGTCGGCAGGCGGACGCCGACCACGAGCTGTTGGTCTCCGTGACCGACACCGGGATCGGGATGGAGGAGGCGACGCTGGCGAAGATCTTCACGCCCTTCTCGCAGGCGGACGACTCGATCACACGGCGCTTCGGGGGCACGGGGCTGGGTCTTTCGATCTGCAACCGGCTGGTGCAGTTGATGGGCGGGAGCGGGCTGGAGGTGACGAGCGCGGCGGGGAAGGGCAGCCGGTTCGCGTTCAGCCTGAAGCTGCCGGCGCCGCAGGAGCCGCCGGTGGAGGCGGTCGCGGTGGCGGCGCCGCTGGCGGCGAAGGGCGAGCGCCTGGGCCCGCTGCGGATCCTGGTGGCGGAAGACAATCCGGTGAACCAGCTGGTGGTCAACGAGATGTTGCGGCAGGCCGGTCACGAGGTGACGCTGGCGGAGAACGGGCGTGAGGCGGTGAACGCGTACGAGCCGGGGCGGTTTGATCTGGGGCTCATCGACATCCACATGCCGGAGCTGGACGGTTTCGGGGTGGCGCGGGAGATCCGGGCGCTGGAGGCGGCGAACGGGACGCACCTGCCGCTGATCGCGCTGACGGCGAGCGCGTTCCAGGAAGATCGCGAGCGGGCGGCGGAAGCGGGGATGGAAGCGCTGGTGCCGAAGCCGGTCGACAGTGCGACGCTGCTCGCGGCAGTCGAGCGTGGCGTGCGGGAAGCGCGGGAGGACGCAGCGGGGCGTTGAAGTGACTCGAGGGGCGTTCAGGTGTGAAAGAGGCATGACCGAGCAGTCGGCCTCTGCGGCAGCTTCACCTCTCCCGTTCCGCAGCGCGGCCGGCCTCTCCCGGGGCGGGCTGTCTCTTGGTCCCATTTGGACGCGGGTGCCGGTGTCCAGGTGCTGTTGGGCCACAGAGGACACCGAGAACACCGAGAATTTTCGTGTGGGGCTGAGCCAGCGGTCGGCGGCATGGCCATTGCCCGGACCACGCTCGAAAATGCGACTGCTCCGTGTCCTCCGTACTCTCCGTGGTCAAAATTCGGCGCCTGTTGCCGCGGCAACGCCGGGTTTCACCACGGAGAGCCAGGAGGACACGGAGAAGAACGGTGAATTGCGGAATGCGCCTCTGCCGTGGCAATGCCGGCCGGGCGGCACCTGTCCACCCGATCCTCTCGGTGTTCTCGGTGGCCAGTTAAGGTCTGCACCCCGGTACCCGCGTCCAAATGGGACCAAGAGACAGCCCGGGGCGGCAGAGGCGAAGATTGCCTCCCTCGCCAGCGCGGTGGAGGCGAGCCTCCTTATCCGGCGCCCGCTCAAGGCTCGATAGCATGCGCCCCCGTGAGATCCGGATGCGCCGCGACCCACTCCGCGAGCGGGTTGTCGGCGGCCCAGCGGGCGACGAATTCGCCCATGGTCTCGAACAGCACGCCGGTATGGCTCGCGTAGTAATCGAGCAGCCGTTCCAGCATCAGGAAATAGCGGCCCCGCCCGATGGTCTGCGGGTGCAGGGTCAGGACGAAGGCACCGCCCTTGCAGTCACGGTAGGCGAAGTCGAAATCCGCGCGCCAGTTCTCCTCGATCGCGGACGCCGGCTGCAGGCCCGTGTTCATGCCGAGCACGAACTCGGCCGGCGGGAAGTCGTCGAGCATCCAGGTCACCGGCAGTTCGACGAGGTCCACCGTGCGCCCGAAATGATAGGCGCGGTCCAGCGACCAGCGGTCGCCGCTGCGCAGGTAGTAGGGGAAGAAGTCGTGTCCCATGCAGCTCGAGTCGTACTGGAAGCCGTATTCGATCAGCAGGTCGATGGAGCGCGGGCTCAGATCCCACGCCGGCGAGCGATAGCCCAGCGGACGGACGCCGGCGACGCGCTCCAGCGCCTCCAGCCCCAGTTCCAGCACGCGCCGTTCCCCGTCCTCGTCGAAGGCCGCCGGGTTCTCGTGGACCCAGCCGTGGTGGACGATTTCGTGCCCGCCGTCGACGATCTGGTCGATGAGACGCGGATACGCATAGGCCGTGTGGCCGGGCACCGCGAAGCTCGCGCGGATGCCGCGGTCGTCGAGCAGGCCAAGGATGCGTGGCAGCGCAACCGCGCCGAACTGCCCGCGCGAGATCATGCTCGGGTTGTTCGACTTCAGGCTGCCTATCCATGACGACATCGCGTCGAAGTCGAAGGTGATGCAGCAGGAAAGGGCTCGCTCGCTCATGGGGGCTCCTTGCTCAGTGCTGCAGCAGGCGCTGCTGCAGCAGGACCAGCCGATCGTTGCCGAAGTACATGTCGTCGCCGTCGAGGAACAGCGTCGGCGAACCGAAGCCGCCGCGGGCGACCAGCTCCTCGGTAGTCTCGCGCAGCCTGTCCTTGTACGCCTGCTGGCCGATGCGGGCGAAGAAATCGGCGCGCTCCAGCCCCGTCTCCTCGACGATGGCCCCGAGCACGGCATCCTGCGAGATGTCGGCAAGGTCGGTCCAGTAGCGCTTGAACACGCGGCGCGCGTAGGGCACGAGCAGGCCGTGCTCCAGCGCGACGAAGGCGCCGCGCATCGCCTTGACGCTGTTGACCGGAAACACCGGCGGCTGGCCGATCTCGATCCCGACGTGGCGCGCCCAGTCCTGCAGGTCCTTGCGGGCGTAGGCGACCTTGGCCGGGACGGGGTTCTCACGCGCCGCGTAGACGCTCGGATTCACCGCGTTGAACACGCCTCCGACCAGGATGGGCTTCCACTCGATGGTGGCGAGGTCGTCGGGAAACAGCTTCAGCGCCTGTTCGAACGCGAGCCAGGTCCACGGGCTCGAACAGTCGAAGTAGAATTCGATGCGACGCATCATCTCTCCCCTCCAGGCGCGCGCGGCGCCGTTTGTCCCTTGGTCGGAATCACCCCGTAGTCGAGCGTCGAACAGGGGCCCCGTGCGTCGTCCCGGCGACCGTACCGGTGCGGTGACGGCATCAGCCCGCTTCGCCCTGGCGGACGCGTGCCCCCCGTCTGTTCAGGCGGCGCCGCGGGCGAGGAAGTCCTGTGCCAGCCGCACCCAGTAGCTCGCGCCGAGCGGAATGACCTCGTCGTTGAAGTCATAGTAGGGATTGTGCAGCAGGCAGCTGGCGTTGCCGCCGGTGCCCAGCCACGCGTAGCAGCCCTGCCTGGCCTGCAGCATCCAGCCGAAATCCTCCGAGCCCATGCTCGGCGCCAGGTCCTGCCGCACATTGTCGCGGCCCAGCATGGCGGCGGCGACCCCCGCCGCAAAGCGGGTTTCCGCCGCACTGTTGATGGTCGGCGGGAAACGCTTCTCGTAGCGCCAGGCGAAGCTGCAGCCGTGGGCCTGCGCATAGCCTTCGCCGAACTCGCGCAGCCGCTGCTCGACCAGCGCCTGCACCTCAGGCTTGAAACTCCGGACCGTGCCGCGCAGGACCACGTCTTCGGGAATGACGGCCCACGCATTGCCGGCGTGGATTTGCGTCACCGACACGACACCGGCTTCCAGCGGGTCGACGTTGCGCGAGACGATGCCTTGCCAGGCCTGGACCAGCCCCGCCGCGGCGACGATCGGGTCGATCGCGAGATGCGGCTGGGCCGCGTGCCCGCCGCGGCCCGTGAGCGTCGCCTCGAAGATGTCCATCGCGGCCATCATCGGACCTGGCCGCACCGCCAGCGTGCCCACCGGCAGCCACGGCCAGTTGTGCAGGCCGAATACCGCGTCGACCGGAAAGCGCGTGAACAGGCCGTCGTCCATCATCGCCTTGGCCCCGGCCTCGCCTTCCTCGGCGGGCTGGAAGATGAAGTGGATCGTGCCGTCGAATTCCCGCGTGCGCGCGAGATGTTCCGCGGCGGCGAGCAGCATCACGGTGTGGCCGTCGTGGCCGCAGGCGTGCATGCAGCCCGCGTGCTGCGAGCGATGGGCGAAGTCATTCAGCTCCTGCATGGGCAGCGCGTCCATGTCGGCGCGCAATCCCACGCTTCGCGTGCCAGCGCCGTGGCGCAGGGTGCCGACCACGCCGGTGCCGCCGAGGCCGCGGACGATTTCGATGCCGAAGCTCTCGAGCCGCCCCGCGACGAAATCCGCTGTCCGGTGCTCCTGGTAGGCAAGCTCGGGATGGGCATGCAGGTCCTTGCGCCAGTCGGCATGGCGCGCGTGCTCGGCGGCGAGGGCGGGGAGTATCTGCATGGCGGCACTCGTGTGGGGCAGGTCGCCGCACTCTAGCGCAGGGACCGGCCACCGTGAACATGGCCAGGGGTGACTCAGCCACCGGGCACGCGGGGCTTGAAGGCGATGCAGGTGCCTCCAGCATCGCACTGCCGGACCCCTATCGCCCGCCGCGGCGGAGGCGCCGACTTTCGAATTCCCTTTTTTCTCCGTGCTCTCCGTGTCTCCGTGGTAAAGCCCGTCGCCTCCCCGGAACCGGTTGCCGCGTTATTGCCGAGGAGGGCGCGGACCGGAAATGAATTGGGGGAAACCGCGGCGGCTCACGGCCGGCACTGCGCCGCTCACGTCTTCTCTGTGTTCTCGGCGTTCCCGTTCGCCAGGCAAGCATCCCACCAACGGCGCAGGGGTTCAGCCGTGCGGATGCCTCACTCGACGCCGACCGCGTCGCCCAGCGTCGGGCCGATGTCGACGTGCAGCGCGAGATCGGCGTGGTCGTCCTGGCCGGTCGGTTCGCGATTGAGGATGAGGAGTCGGGCGCCGTTGCGCTTGGCGAGCAGCGGAAAGCCGGCGGCGGGGTAGACGACCAGTGAGGAGCCGAGGACCAGAAACAGGTCGCAGTCGAGGGCGGCGGCCTGGGCGCGGGCCATCGCGCGCTCCGGCATGGCCTGGCCGAAGGAAATCGTCGCCGCTTTCACCAGCCCGGCGCAGTTGCGGCACAGGGGCAGCGTGCCGTCGGTGACGAAGGCCGCCTTGATCGGCGCGAGCTCGTGGCGCAGCCCGCAGTCCAGGCAGGTCGCATAGGTGCCATTGCCGTGCAGCTCGATGATGCGGGACTCGGGAATGCCCGAGCGCTGGTGCAGACCGTCGATGTTCTGCGTGATGACGCAGCTGGCCCGTCCCTGGTCCAGCAGGGCGGCGACCGCGCGGTGGCCGCGGTTCGGCGCGGCGATCTCCATGTCGCGGTCGATCTCGATTTTCCGCCGCCATGCTTCGCGGCGCATGTCTGCCGAAGCCACGAAGTCGCGGAAGTCGATGGGGCTCGCCTTCGACCAGATGCCCTGCGGGCTGCGGAAGTCGGGAATGCCCGACTCGGTGCTGATGCCGGCGCCGGTGAAGATCACGATGCGGCGCGCACCGTCCAGGTGCTGGCGCAGGTGCGCTGCCGCATCGTGCATGGCTCCGCTCCTTCGGTTCAGACGCCGCTGGCCCAGAAACCCCAGGCCCAGATCAGCGCCACGACCATCTGCACGCCGAAGGCGGTCGCGCGGACCAGCACTGCCGGCGTGGCGGCCGAGGCGATGTGCGCCAGCGACTGCACGATGCGCGCACCGAAGGCAACCGTCGCGAGGCCGTTGGTGACGGCGGTCTGATCGGTCGCCAGCGCGTACAGCAGCAGGCTCGCGACGATGGCGAGGTTCTCGAGGCTGTTCGCGTGCGCGCGGGTCACGCGGCGGCCGAAGTCGCCGACGTCGGTGCCCTCCGGCGTGAAGGTGTTGACGGGATGACCACGCGACATTGCGCCGAAGCGCACGAACAGCAGCATGAAGGTCAGCAGCACTGACCACACGACAAAGCCCAGCAGGGCACATCCGGTTGCAGACATTTCGCTCCCCCCTCGTTCTTTCATTGGTATGGGCGGCCGCCGCGCCCGGCGTACGGCCGCGCCATGAGCATAGGGAATGCGCCCGCGCGACGAAAGCGCGCGTGTCAGCGCACGGGCGGGCGCCGACCGGCCCAGGGGGCGGCGCGTTCGAGTTGTTCCGAGACCGCGAGCAGGCGCGCATCGGCGCCGAGCGGCGCGACCAGCTGCGTGCCGACCGGCAAGCCGTCGTCGCTGAAGTGCAGCGGCAGCGAGGCCGCAGGCTGCCCCGTGATGTTGAAGGGCGCGGTGAACGCGATGTAGGGCACGGCGCCCCGCAGCGGCCCGATGGGGTCTTCGGGTGTCGACGGATTTGCGCCGAGCAGCGGCGGGCGCGCCGCGGCGACCGGCGTCAGCAACAGGTCGTAGCCGCCGTCCCACCACGCGGCGATGCGGCGCGCCCAGCCCTGCAGCTGGACCTGGGCGCGCAGGTAGTCGGTCGCCGACAGTGATTTTCCCATCTGGTAGACAACTTCCGTATGCCTTTCGAGATCGCCCGGCGCGAGCGCTTCGCCACTGGCAGCGACGAGTTCGTCGATGTCGTGCGCCGTCCATGCGGCGACCATGCGCATGAAGTGCCGCTCATCGTCGGCCTCGTCGAGCGCCGCGGGATGGGCTTCCTCGACGTCATGGCCAAGGTCCGCGAGCAGCGCGGCGGTGCGCAGCACGGCGTCGCGGCATGCGGGGTCCAGCGGCAGCCGTTCGCCGGGCGTGCGGGCCATGCAGCCGATCCGCAGGCGCGGCGGGTCGTTCGCGAGCGCCGCGAGCGCCGCGCCCGCGAGCCATGCGTTCGGGTAGGGATCGCCGGCATGGTGGCCGGCACAGGCGTCGAGCAGCGCGGCGGAATCGCGCACCGAGCGCGTGAGCACGTGTTCATGCGCGGCGCCCATCCAGACGTCGCCGCGCGCGGGGCCGTGCGAGATGAGGCCGCGGCTCGGTTTCAGGCCGTACAGGCCGCAGTGGGAGGCCGGCACGCGAATGGAACCACCGCCATCGTTGCCGTGGGCGACCGCGACCATGCCGGCCGCGACGGCGGCCGCCGCGCCGCCGCTCGAGCCGCCTGGGGAATGGGCCAGCGACCACGGGTTGCGCGTGGGCCCGCACGCCAGCGGCTCGGTCGTGCACACCGTGCCGAATTCGGGCGTGTTGGTGCGGCCGAGGATGACGAGGCCGGCGCGGCGATAGCGCGCCGCGAGATGGCTGTCGGCCGCCGCGCGGAAGCCGATGCGCTGCAGGTAGCGGCTGCCGCAGTGATAGGGATCGCCGGCCGTCGTGCACATCAGGTCCTTCACGAGAAAGGGCACACCGGCGAACGGCGCGTCGGGCGACACGTGCAGCGCCTCGGCCAGCGCGGCGTCGAAGCGTGGGTGGATCACCGCGTTCAGCGTCGGGTTGAGCGCCTCGATGCGCGCGATGGCCAGCAGCAGCAGTTCGCGCGTCGATAGCTTGCCGCTGCGCAGCAGCGCGGCCTGGCCGGTGGCATCGAGCAGCAGGGGATCGTGTTCGCTCATCGGCGGTCTCGCGCGTGTGGCATGGGCGCCCAATATCCCCGGCCTCGCGTGCGCGGTCAAAGAGGCGGCAGCCTCACGGCTGCGCGTCGGATTCCCTGTCAGGGTCCGGCGGCGGTGATCCGCGCTCGCGCTCCGCTTGCTCGCCCAGCGCCACGTATTCGGTGCACAGCGCATAGGCGCGGCGCAGCGCCGGGCCCGCACCCGCCAGCGAAAAGCGGAAATGGATCTCGGACTGGCCCAGCATCGTGCGCACGCGCACCGTGCGTCCGTGCATCAGTTCGGTCAGCAGGCCGGGGCCTTCGCTGTGTGGATGCGCCAGGGTGAAGGACAGGTAGTAGGTATCGTCGCCGGCCTGGGTCTGGGCGATGACCAGGGCAGGGCGGGTCGGCAGTCCGTCGACGCGGATCGCGCCCCGGTGCGGGCCGAAGGCGCGCGACTCGGGCTGCACGACGCCCGACTGCGACTGGAGGAGGAAGCCGTAGCCGCCACAGGCGTTGTCCGGCGTGAAGTCGATCGCGAGGTACACCGCGGGCGCGCCCAGCGCCGTGGTTGCCGCGCGGAAGCCCAGCGCGCCGCCAAGTTCGAGCACCGCCGATACCCAGGCGCCCGATTCCTCGATCTGCACGGCATTCCACGACGCGGCGCGCGCCGATGGGCCGCACAGCACCAGCAGCGGCGCAAGCGCGAGGCAAATCACGAGCCGAGCCGGCAATGTCATGGCGGTTCCTCGCACGCGTCGCGCGCTGCCTGCGTCTGCAGCTTCGCATCATAGTCAAGCGCCGGCCGCAGGGTATCGCTTCCTGGACGCAGCCTGATTAGGATGCGGTGTCACACCACGCTGGAGTTTCCGCATGTCCAAGTTTGCGGCCTGCGCCTCGTACGCGCTGTTGCTTGGCGCCGTACTGACGTCAAATCCCGCGCGGGCGACGGATGCCGGCGCGCTGCCCGATACCGACTGGCCGCTGCACGGCCTCGATTACTCGAACAGCCGCTTCAGCCCGCTGGCACAGATCGACAGCACGAATGTCGGCAAGCTGACACGTGCATGGTCGCTGAAGACCGGCGTGCGTGGCACCTTCCAGGCGACCCCGGTCGTGCGCGACGGCGTGATGTACGTGTCGACGCCGTTCAACCACGTGCTTGCGCTGGACGCCGCGACCGGGGCGGAGCGCTGGCGCTACCAGCACGAGCTGCAGCGCAAGGACTCGTGCTGCGGGCCCGCCAATCGCGGGGTCGCGGTCGATGACAAGCACGTCTACATCGCGACCATCGACGCGCGCGTCATCGCCCTCGACCGTGCAAACGGCAGGATTGCCTGGGAATTCGGCCTCTCCCACGGCGATGAAGGCGCGATGGAAGACCTCGGCCAGTTGCTCGCGGTACCGGAGTTCGCGAACACGACGCAGACGGGGCAGACCGGCTACAGCGCGAACATGGCCCCGCAGGTCGTGGGCGATCTCGTGCTCGTCGGCGTGACCGGCGCGGGGTATGGACTGCACGTCGAGAACACGGACGAGGGCGCGCCGCGGATTTCCGTCGCCGGGCTCGGCGGCGAGAAGCTGGGCCTGCGCGGCTTCCTCGTCGCGCTCGATGCGACGACGGGTCAGGAACGCTGGCGCTGGCACGTGACCGACGAAGGCTGGGAAGGGGAATTCAGCGCGGCCACGGCGTTCGGCGTGCCCCTCAATCGCGATCTCGAGACCGAGAAGGCGAGCCTTGCGAGATACAAGGACAGCTGGCGCTTCGGCGGCGGCTCGGTGTGGACGACGCCCGCGGTCGACCAGGCGCGCGGTCTCATTTACCTGGGCACCGGCAACCCTGCGCCGCAGATGGACGACGCGACCCGGCCGGGCGACAACCGGCACTCGATCAGCCTGGTGGCGCTGGAGCTCGGCACCGGCAAGCTGCGCTGGGCCTACCAGCAGGTGCCCCACGATCGCTGGGGCTACGATGTCGCGAGCCCCCCGGTGCTGTTCAGCATGGACATCGACGGCAAGCGGCGTGACGTCGTCGCGCAGGCCTCCAAGGTCGGCTGGCTGTTCATCCACGACCGCGCCACGGGTGAACTCCTGCGCAGGTCGGAACCCTTCGTGCCCCAGCAGAACCTGTTCGCGCGCCCGACCGCCGACGGTGTGCGCATCGCGCCGTCCGCGGTGGGAGGGTGCTCGTGGTCCCCGATCTCGGTCGATCTGGCGCAGGGCCGCGCCTTCGTCGCCGCCGTGCACTGGCCGGCGATGTACTACTCGCGCAAGCTCGAACAGCCGGGGCTGCCATGGGACAGCTATACCTTCGTGCAGCCGCTGCCGGGGGAGGACGACGGCGTGCTCGCCGCGATCGACCTCGCGACGGGTGCGATAGCCTGGCGTGCGCCGATGGACCGGCCGCTGATCGGCGGTGTGCTGGCCACCGAGGGCAAGCTGGTGTTCGTGGGTGAATCGGGTGGGCGCTTCAGCGCGTTCAGCAGCGAAGCCGGCACGCGCCTGTGGTCTGAGGAGGTCTCGGCAGGCGTCAACGCGCCGCCCGTCACATTTGCCGTCGGCGGTCGCCAGTTCGTGACGGTCGCCATCGGTGGCAACGCCCTGTTCGGCTTCAAGACCGGCGACGAGCTGGTCACCTACGCGCTGCCCACCCCGCAATGAAGAAATGGATGGACCGCATGAACCGGATCCGCGCGCGCCACGTAAGCCTGCCAGGAACCCGCAGCGATCGGCGCGATGCCCGGCATGACCACCCACACCCCTGCCGGACGCCGCGTCCGGTCGCTGCGGGGTCCTCAGCGCCAATGGGCGGATGCGCGCGATGAGGGCGCCCACCAATCTCGCGCAGAGACTCGCGATGGTGCATCTGGGCTTCGGCCTGCTGTGCACCTTGCTCGCCATTCCCTACCTTGCTGCGGCCGCACAGACCTGGTGGCAGGCGCAGCAGTTCGCCGACTTTGGTCCCTATGTCGAGGTGCTCGGCGCGGCTGCGCGCAGCGCGCTGATCAAGGGCCTGGTCAGCACCGCTGGCGCCGCCTACTTTTTCTGGCGCTGGCGCGAACTGCGACGTTCGCGCTGAGCTTCTGCGCATCGGCCTGTCGCCGGCGCGGCCAGGCCCGCGCGGTGGTGGCGCCGGTGCATCTTCCCACGACTTTCCATGCCTGAACCCGACGCCTTCATGCGCGACCCTGCGCTGGCCGCGCTCGACATCCCGGTGGCCTTCCTCATCGTGCGCGGTGTCGCGCGCGAGCGCCCGACGGCGCCGCTGGCGCGCGCCTGCGCTGACTTCGTCGCCGATCTGCTCGCCGGGACTGCTTACGAGGGCGTCGCCGCCGAGCCCGCGCTGGCCGGCTATCGCGAGTTGCACCAGTGCATCGGCAGGACCGGGCGCCAGTACCTGCCGTCGCCGGAGAGCCTGTTCAGGCAACTTTTCAAGCGGGGCAGCTGGCGTGCGATCGAGCCGCTCGTCGACGCGTACAGCCTCGTCTCCCTGCGCACGCGCGTGTCGATAGGCGCCCACGATCTTGCGCGCCTCAAGCTGCCGGTGCGACTCGCGGCAACCCGCGGCGGCGAGACGCTGCTGCCGATAGGCGAGACCACGCCGCTGCGGCTGGGTGCCGGGGAATACGCGTATTTCGACGCCGACGATCGCGTGCTGGGACGCATGGAGTGCCGACAGTGCGACGCGACACGCGTGACCGACGCCACGCGTGATGTGCTGTTCATCCTGCAGGGGCATCGCGGCCTGCGTGGCCCCGAACTGCGGGCGGCCGCGACCGTGCTGGTCGATACGCTTGCCGAACTCGTCGGCCCGCTGGCGGCCGGTGAACTCAGCGTGATCGCCTGAGCACCTCGCGCGCGCCGATGTCCGGGAATTCGATGAACAGTCCGTCGACGCCCGCGTCGAGGAACTCGTCGACTTCCGCGGCGAGGTCGCCGTGGTCCGACGGTGCCGTGCCGCGGCGCAGATGCGGCGGGAGAAAGTGGTTTTCGGCGCGAAACGTCCACACATGGACATCGAGCCCGCGTGCGTGTGCGTTCGCGACCAGGCCGCCCGGTGTGCGCGGCGGCGCGCCGTCCAGCACGAGCTTCTTCGGCACGCCCAGCCCCTGCGCGTAGCGCGCGACGAATGCGCAGCCCGCCGGCGTCACGAGGTCCGCGTATCGGCGCGGATCGCCGGCCAGTTCGAAATCGCGCGGCGCGCCGTCCGCGTCGACCAGCTGGATCAAGGGCACGCGCAGTCCCGCGCGGGGCAGGATGCGTGACGCCAGCTCGCGCAGGTTCGCCGTCTCGAAGGACTGGATGAAGACGCGGGACGGTTCGGTGAAGCCGTGCGCGACGAGCCGCCCGACCAGTGCCTCGCCGAGATTGATCCCGATGGGGCCGCCGTCGAGCCGTTCGCCCTCGTGTGCGAAGAAGGACGGATGCTTGGTTTCCGGGTAGAGGCCGATCCGGCGGCCGAGTTCGGTTTCCAGCGACTGCGCGAGCTCGATGATCTCGTCGAAGGTCGGAATGCCGAACTGCCCGTCCCACGCGGTGTTCGCCGGCCGCAGTGCGGGCATGCGCTCGATCGCCCGCAGCGTGCGGATCTCGGCGAGCGTGAAATCCTCGCTGAACCAGCCCCGCACGACGCGGCCATCGATGGACTTGGTGGTCAGCCGCGTGGCGAATTCAGGTCGCGCATGGACATCGGTGCTCGTGTCCTCGCGATTGAGGCTGCCGTCCCCCTTCAGCATCGCAAGCGCATTCTCGTGCCGCGCGATGAGCGCGCCGTCGGCGGTCACGACCAGGTCCGGCTCGATGTAGTCCGCGCCCTGTTCCGCGGCCAGCCGGTAGGCCGCCAGCGTGTGTTCCGGCCGGTAGCCGCTCGCGCCGCGATGCGCGATGACGATGGGGCGGCTGGTCATTGGCGCCACGCGCGTCGTGGGCCGGGAGCGGGCGATGGCGAAGCCCGCAAGGGCCTGCTTCTCTCCCGACGCCAGCCTGGGCCGCGAGCAGCGCGGCCGCGCCTGTTGCGGATTGGCGTCGCGCCCACCGACCTGCCCCTCACCCGCCGGCGTCGCCGTCGATCTCTCCCGCGTGCGGGAGAGGTGAAGCGTGGGGAAGCGCGGCTGTGCCGCTCACGCCCGCTCGTCGCCCGTCACGATCCGCTCGACCCATTCGTCGAAGCTGATGTTGCCGGCCTGTTCGACGGCGGCGAGTTCGTGCGGGCGCAACACGTCCTGCAGGCCATCGATGCGCTTCCATTCGCAGAGCGGTGTCGCGGTCTCCTCGCGCGGCACGTAGCGCGACGGCTTCACCTTCTGGTAGCGGTGGATGTAGCGCGGGCAGTTCTGCCACAACTCCGACAGTTCGACGCGGACCACGAGCTCGGCTTCGTGCCAGGTACCTCGCAGCGGGTCGTCGGCGCTCACGGTCGCCCGTCCCTGCACGCGGATACGGTGCGGGCTTTCGAAGTCGATGAACAACAGCCCCACTTCCGTGTGCCCCGCGATGTTGCCGGTGGAGTAGTGCATGCCGTTGCCGTCGTAGCTGGGGAACGCGAGCGTGCGCGGGTCGAGTATGCGCACGAAGCCGGGGTCCCCGCCCTTGTAGGAAACGGTGGGCCGGCCGCGGTGATCGACCGACGACAGGAAGAACATGTCACGGGCTTCGATGAACGCCTGCTCGGCGGGGCCGAACTCGGTCTTCACGCCGATCTGCTCGATGCGATCGGCCATGCGGCGGCTGTCGAAACGGTCCTGCAGGGCACGGTGCTGTTCGCCGAAAATCCGGCTCATGGGCTTGCTCCCGGAATAAGGGTGTTCCGGACCTTAGCCAGATGCCGGGTCGAGCTCAAGCGTTGCGCGCGCATCGTGCGCGCGACCGGCGCGATGTTGCGCCGCCATCGGACTATGATGCAAAGAGGCCCTTCAAGGTGGAGAGCAAGATGCCGGTACGTCGTGACTTCCTGGCCGCCTGTGCTGCCGTGCTGCCCGCGCTGGCAATCGCTGCGCCGCCGGGCGCGGCGCTCGATCCCGGGCGCAAGCGCAAGTTGCGCACGCGGCGCGTGCCGTCCAGCGGCGAGCGTCTCCCGGTGATCGGCATGGGCACCTCCGGCAGCTTCGAGGTCGGCGACAGCGAAGGGGCGCGCCGGCCACTGCGCGAGGTGCTGCGCCGCTTTCTCGACGCGGGCGCGACAGTCATCGACACCGCACCGACCTACGGCAGCGCGGAGGACGTGCTCGGCGCGCTGCTCGAGGAGGCGGGCGCCCGCGACCGGGTCTTCCTCGCGACCAAGCTGTCGGGCGTCAGCGGCCGTGACGCGGGCCACGCGCAGTTCGAGGCCTCGCTGCGCCGGCTGCGCACGGACCGCGTCGAACTGTTGCAGGTCCACAACCTGCGCGACACCGCGACCCAGCTCGGGGTCGCGCGCGAACTGCAGGCCGAGGGGCGCGTGAAATACGTGGGTCTCACGCATTACGTGGAAAGCGCGCACGACGAACTCGCCGAGCTGATGGCGCGACACAAGCCGGATTTCGTGCAGATCAACTACTCGCCCCTCGCGCGGGGTATCGAGCGGCGCGTGCTGCCGCTCGCCGGCGACCTCGGCATCGCGGTGATGATCAACCGCGCGTTCGAGGACGGCCGGCTGTTCGAGCGCGTCCGCAACCGTGCGCTGCCGGCCTGGGCGGCGGAGGTCGGCGCCGAGTCCTGGGCGCAGCTGTTCCTGAAGTTCGCGTTGAGCCCGCCGCAGGTCACCGTGGTCATTCCGGCGACCGCCAGGCCGCGCAACCAGAGCGACAATCT
>CALRPY020000072.1:0-21545 GCA_943370145.1 Hydrogenophaga intermedia
CGAAGCGGCGCGCCTGAGAGGAGCCCGCTGATGGCCGCCCGCATCATCATTCCGGTCGTCGTCGCACTGCTGATCGCCTGGACCTGCATGTTCCGCGTGTTCGAACAGGAACGCGCCATCCTGTTCCAGCTTGGTGAAATCAAGCGCGCCGACTACGAGCCCGGTCTCTATTTCATGGTGCCGGTGTTCCAGAACGTCGTGAAGTTCGATGGCCGCCTGCAGACGCTGGACGCCGAGGCTTCGCGCTTCCTGACCGGCGAGAAGAAGGACGTGATCGTCGACTCCTTCGTGCGCTGGCGCATCCGTGACGTCGTGAAGTTCTACCTCGCGACCGGCGGCGACCAGCGCCGCGCCGGCATCCTCGTCTACCAGAAGATCAACGACGCGCTGCGCGTCGAGTTCGGCAAGCGCAAGGTGCAGGAAGTCGTGGCGGGCGAGCGCGGCAAGATCATGGAAATCGTGAAGAAGACGGCTGACGAGCGCGGCGAGGAACTGGGGCTCGAGATCGTCGACGTGCGCATCAAGCGCATCGACCTGCCCGTCGAGGTCAGCAGCGCCGTGTACGAGCGCATGCGGGCGGAACGTGCGAGGGTCGCGCGTGAACTGCGCGCCCGTGGCGAGAAGGAAGCAACCCGCATCCGCGCCGACTCGGACCGCCAGGCCACCGTCATCAGCGCCGAGGCTTACCGCGACGCCGAGACCCTGCGCGGCGAGGGTGACGGCCGGGCGTCGCAGATCTATGCGCAGGCCTACAGCAAGGACGCGGAATTCTACGAGTTCTACCGCAGCCTGAGCGCGTACCGGAACAGTTTCGAAGGTGGTAACGACATCCTGCTGCTCAAGCCGGATTCAGACTTCTTCAAATACTTCAACGACCCGGCCCGCCGCTGACGCGGGGCGCCGGATACTGCTGGCTCCAGCGCAATGTGGCAGGACCTGATGGCGGCAATGGCGCTGGTGTTCGTGCTGGAAGGCATCCTGCCGTTCCTCAGCCCGGCCCGCTACCGCCTGATGATGAGCCAGATGCTGGGCATATCCGACCGCGGCTTGCGCACGCTGGGCCTCGCCAGCATGATCGTCGGCCTGCTCGCCCTTTACCTCGTGAGATAAAGCATGTCTGGCGAAAGTCGCTGGTTGTTGCCGGATGGCGTCGACGAACTCATTCCGCCGCTCGCGGCAGAACTCGAAAGCCTGCGCCGCCGGGTCATCGACCTGATGGCCGGCTGGGGTTACCGGCTGTGCATGCCGCCGCTCGTCGAGTTCCTCGATTCACTGCTGTCCGGCCTCGGTGAGGATCTGGAAATCCAGACCTTCAAGCTCACCGATCAGATCAGCGGCCGGATGATGGGCATCCCCGCCGACATGACGCCGCAGGTCTCGCGCATCGACGCCCACCGCCTGCCGACCGATTGCCCGCAGCGCCTGTGCTATATCGGTCCGGTGCTGCATACCCGGCCGGATCGCTTCGCCGGTTCGCGCAATCCGCTGCAACTGGGCGCCGAACTGTACGGACACGCCGGCATCGAGAGTGACGTCGAGGTGATCTGCCTGCTGGTCGAGACGCTGGCCAGCGCCGGTATATCGGACCTGACGCTCGAAATCGGGCACATGGGTGTGTTCAAGGCCTTGGTCGATGCGGGCCGGCTCGACACGATGGGCAGCGACCGCGTGCTCGATGCGCTGCTGCGCAAGTCACCGGATGAACTCGAGGACGCATTGCTGGCGGCCGGCGTCCAGCCCGTGCTCGGCCAGTGCTTCCGGCAGCTGCTCGCGCACAACGGCGGGCCGGAAGTCGTGGCGGCCGCGGCGGCCTCGCTGGCCGGCGCGCCGGGCGGCGTGGGCGCCGCGCTCGACGAACTGCAGGCGCTGATCGACCTGCTGCGTCTGCGCAACCCGGGCCTCGACGTGCACGTCGACCTTGCCGAGCTGCGCGGCTACCACTACCACACCGGCGTGATGTTCGCCGCCTACACGCCGCGCGCGGGTCGCGCGATTGCGCGTGGAGGCCGTTACGACAACATCGGCGTGCAGTTCGGCCGGTCGCGGCCGGCGACCGGTTTCAGCACCGATCTCAAGCTGCTGGCGGCGCTCGCGCCCGCCGCAGCGGCGCCGTCGGCGATATTCGCGCCGGCCGGCACCGAACCGGCACTGCTCGCCGCCATCGCGGCCGCGCGCGCTGCCGGAGAAGTCGTCATCCAGGGCCTGCCCGGGCAGGCCGGCAACGGTGCCGACATGGGTTGCTCGCGACAGTTCAGGGCCGTCGCGGGCGCATGGCAGGTGGTCGACATGATCATCGATGCCCGGGCACCAGGTTAAACGGGACCAAAGGGGACCAATGTGAGTAGATCCGTCGTAGTCATCGGCGCGCAATGGGGCGATGAAGGCAAGGGCAAGGTCGTCGACCTGCTGACTGACAAGGCTGGCGCCGTGGTGCGCTTCCAGGGCGGCCACAATGCGGGCCACACCGTGATCATCGGCGGCGAGAAGACCGTGCTCCACCTGATCCCTTCGGGGGTGCTGCGCGAGGGCGTGCGCTGCCTCATCGGCAACGGGGTCGTGGTGTCGCCGGCGGCGCTGATGGAAGAGATCCTGATGCTGGAATCGCGCGGCATCCCGGCGCGTGAACGCATCATGCTGAGCCCGGCCGCCACGCTGATCCTGCCGTATCACGTCGCACTCGATCAGGCGCGCGAGAAGGCGCGCGGCGCCGCCGCCATCGGTACCACGGGGCGTGGCATCGGGCCCGCCTACGAAGACAAGGCCGCGCGTCGCGCGCTGCGCGTCGACGACCTGCTGTACCGTGAGCGTTTCGCCGCGAAACTCGGCGAGGTGCTCGATTACCACAATTTCGTGCTGACCCAGTACTACAAGGTCGCCAAGCTCGACTTCCAGCAGATCCTCGACGAGCAGATGCGTTTCGCCGAGGACATCGGTCCGATGGTCGGTGACGTCGCGCTCGAAATCGACCGCTTGCAGCGGGCCGGCATCAACCTGATGTTTGAAGGCGCGCAGGGCAGCCTGCTCGACATCGATCACGGCACCTATCCCTTCGTCACCTCGTCCAACACCACGGCCGGTTTCGCCGCGACGGGCAGCGGCGCGAGCCCACGCTGCATCGACTATGTGCTCGGCATCACCAAGGCCTACACCACCCGCGTCGGCGGCGGTCCGTTCCCGACCGAGCTCTTCGATGAACTGGGCCAGCACCTCGCGACCCGGGGCCACGAGTTCGGCGCGACCACCGGCCGGCCCCGCCGCTGCGGCTGGTTCGACGGCGTCGCGCTGCGCCGCTCGCGGATGACGAACGGGATCTCCGGCCTCTGCGTGACCAAGCTCGACGTGCTCGACGGCATCGACGAGATCCGCATCTGCGTCGGCTACCGCACCCCGGGTGGCGACACCTCGGCGTCCCCGATGGGCGCGGAGGCGATGGCGCAGGTCGAGCCGATCTACGAGACGCTGCCGGGCTGGCACGATTCGACCTTCGGCATCACGGAATACGACAAGCTGCCGGCCAATGCGCGTCGCTATCTCGAGCGCATCTCGGAAGTCGCGGAGTCGCCGATCGACATCATCTCGACCGGCCCGGACCGCGCCCAGACGATCGTCCTGCGCCACCCGTTCGCCTGAGCCATCACGCAGCCCGACGACGATGAGCAACACGCCCGATCCCTTCCTGCAGTTCGCCGACTGGCTCGCCGAGGCAGAAAAGAAGGAGCCGAACAACCCGAGCGCGATGTCGGTGGCGACGGTGGATGCGAACGGACGGCCGTCGGTCCGCATGCTGCTTTTGCGCGGCTTCGACGAGCGCGGTTTCGTCTTTTATACGAACCTCGAGAGCCGCAAGGGACGCGAACTGCGCGGCAACGCGCACGTCGCGCTCTGTTTCCACTGGAAGTCGCTGGATCGCCAGGTGCGGGTCGAGGGCAAGGTCGAACCGGTCAGCAGCGAAGAGGCCGACGCCTACTTCTGGAGCAGGCCCAAGGATTCGCAGATCGGCGCCTGGGCGTCGAAGCAGTCGGAGCCGCTCGCCTCCCGGTTCGAACTGGAAACGCGGGTCGCGAAGTACGGCCTGCTCTACGGCATCGGCAAGGTTCCGCGCCCGCCGTTCTGGTCGGGATATCGCGTCGTGCCGTCTGTCATCGAGTTCTGGGAAGAACGGCCCTTCCGCCTCCACGATCGCACGGTCTTCCGCCGCGACGGAGACGGATGGACCACGACCAGGCTCTTTCCCTGACACAGCGCAGCCCCTGAAACAGGGCGGCGCAACGGTCTTCCTCCCGCCGCTTGCGGGTGTTCCGCACGCTCCCGGTGGCCCAACCGGCGCGACTCAGTGGTAGCGCACGCGGCGTGACAGCGCGAGCGTGAGGATCAGTGCGACGACGTTGAGCCCGGCCGCGAACCAGAGTGCCGGACCATAGCCACCGGTGGCGTCATACAGCCAGCCTGCGATCCAGGGGCCGGCCGCCGACGGCAGCGCGGTGAGGGCGAAGATTGCGCCGACGATGGACGCGACGTGCGCGCGACCATAGAGCGCTGAGCACAGCGGGGCCAGCGCGGTCACGCCGCCACCGTAGGCAAAGCCGAACAGCGCCGCCGCGGACCACAGCAGCGGGAGCCTGGTCGCGCAGGCGAACATCACGAAGCTTGCGACCTGCAGCGCAAATATCGCCAGCAGCGTCGGGAAATGCCCGAGGCGGTCCATCAGCGCGCCCGAACACAGCCGTCCCAGCACGCCGCCGATACCGATTGCACTGAGCACCGAGCCGGCAGCCGCCTTCGAATGGCCCAGGTCCTCGGCCATCGCGACCGCGTGGACGAAGGGCATGAACACCGCAAGCCAGGTCACGACGTAGATCGCGGTCAGCAGCCAGAAGGTTTCGGCGCGCATCGCCTCGCGCAGGCTCACGCCCGACACTGGCGCGATGACCGCGGGCAGCGGATCGCCGTCGGGCGACAGGCCGTGTGATTCCGGGTCGCGCAGCATGAAGCGCGCGGCGACCATCATCAGCCCAGCGCAGCCCGCAGCCAGCGTGGCGAGCGCGAACCGCCAGCCGAAGCCCGCGATCAGCGGGGCCGCGATGGCGGGCACGATGAAGTTGCCGAAGCTCGTGCCGCTCGACGCGAGGCCCACCGCGTAGCCACGGCGACGCACGAACCAGCGGGCGACCGTCGCATTGCACGGCACCCAGGTCACGCTCATGCCCAGCGCCGCGATGCAGCCGAGCGTCAGGTGCAGGTGCCAGCGTTCCGTGACCAGGGCGCTCAGGCCCCAGCCAAGGCCCAGCAGCGCGGCGCCGATGGTGATGACGACCCGCGGACCAAAGCGATCCGTCGCGCGGCCGGTGACCACGCTCAGCAGCATGTAGCCCAGCACGTAGACGGAGTAGGGGAGGGAGGTTTCGGCGCGGCTCCAGCCGAGATCGTTCGCCATGCCGGTGACGAACAGCCCGTAGCTGAACTGCAGGCCGTAGGCGAGGAACAGCACCGCGAACGCGCCGGCTGCGACGTACCAGCCGGCGAAGAGGCGCGGCGCGTGCCTCGCACGGACTTCAGTCACCGCGACGTCTTCGGCAGAGCAGCCACCTTGTGATCCGGCCCGGTTCGCAGGTCGCATTTGCCACCGAGAAAACCGAGAACACCGAGAACACCGAGGTTTCCTTGCTGGGTTGAGCGATGGTGACGGCGAAGGGTTGCAAAACCCGGTGCATGACCCAATCCAACTCTGTGTTCTCTGTGTTCTCGGTGGCTGAACAAGGCCTCGATGAGATGCCGAAGGCCGTCAGGACACGAAGCGCGGCTTCCAGATCGTGCCCGGTTCCTCGTCGCGTGGCGCGACGTAGGCGTTGCCGCCGCGCCGGCTGCGCTCGTCGCCGTAGGGCTTCATCTCGAGGCGCGCGATCTGGTTGCGGTGGACCTCGTCCGGACCATCCGCGATGCGGATGAGACGCGCGTTCGCGTACTGGTAGGCCAGCCCGTACTCGGCCGAAACGCCGGCGGCGCCGAAGGCCTGGATTGCCCAGTCGATGACCTGGCAGGCCATGTTGGGCACCGCGACCTTGATCATGCCGATTTCCTTCAGCGCCGCCTTGTTGCCGACGGTATCCATCATGTACGCGGCCTTCAGCGTCAGGAGTCGGGCCTGGTCGATCATGATGCGCGATTCGGCCACACGCTCCTGCCACACGGTCTGGTCGGAGACGGGCTTGCCGAAGGCATGGCGCAGCTTGAGGCGGCGGATCATGCGCTCCAGTGCTCGCTCGGCGGAGCCGATCAGGCGCATGCAGTGGTGGATGCGGCCCGGCCCGAGGCGGCCCTGGGCGATTTCGAAACCACGACCCTCGCCGAGCAGCATGTGGCTGGCCGGCACGCGCACGTTGTCGAAGATGACTTCCGGATGGCCGTGCGGCGCGTCGTCGAAACCGAAGACCGGGTGCATGCGCTTGACGGTCACGCCCGGCCACGGCAGCGGGACGAGGATCTGCGACTGCTGGCGATGGCGATTCGGGTTGTCCGGATCGGTCTTGCCCATCACGATCATGATCCGGCAGCGCGGGTCGAGAGCGCCGCTCGTATACCACTTGCGGCCGTTGATCACGTACTCGTCGCCGTCGCGGACGATGCTGGTCTCGATGTTGGTCGCGTCGGACGACGCCACCTCCGGTTCGGTCATCGCGAACGCGGAACGGATTTCGCCGTTGAGCAGGGGTTTCAGCCACTGCGCCTTGTGCTCAGGCGCACCGTAGCGCTCGAGCACTTCCATGTTGCCGGTGTCCGGCGCGGAGCAGTTGAAGATTTCCGGCGCGAAGGTCGAGCGTCCCATCTCTTCGCACAGCGGTGCGTATTCCAGGTTGCTGAGGCCAGCCCCGTGCTCGCTTTCCGGCAGGAAGAAATTCCACAGCCCCTGCGATTTCGCCAGGGCCTTCAACTCCTCGAGCAGCGGCGCGGGTTCCCAGCGGTCGCCTTCGGCAATCTGCTGGATGATGCGCTCCTCGTTCGGATAGACGTGCTCCTCCATGAAGGAGGCGATGGCGGCCTGCAGGCTCTTTGTTTTCTCGCTGTATTCGAAATTCATCCGGCTCTCCTCGTCCTCGTCCCGGTCGCGGGACCATTGATTGAAGGCGCGCCAGGCGGTACAGGCACCGGCGTCGCGCGGCATGTTGGCATCGTAGGAAGCTGCGTTCGATTAGTCCAATTTATTCGCATGATGTGCCAGTATTGATGGCAATTATGGACGTCCGAAACCGCGCAACTCGGTTGCGTTTTCCCGGTGGCGGAATAAAACAGCAGCATTCCCGTCGAGTCGCAAGCGCCGCCCCTCACGCCTGACCGGCGTGGCCGAGAATTTCGCGAAACCACTGGTTCCCACGGTCGAGGTTGGCGCTCTTGTGCCAGAAGGCGTAAATCTCGGCGGGCGGAGTCTCGAAAGGCAGGGCCAGTGCGCGCAGGGCGTGGGCACGTGCCAGTGAGCGCGGGATGCTCGCCGCGAGGTCCGTCGCCGCGACGATGTGCGGC
Source organism: Hydrogenophaga intermedia (assembly GCA_943370145.1). GTDB lineage: Bacteria > Pseudomonadota > Gammaproteobacteria. Next base: position 7,516 of record CALRPY020000072.1, read on the forward strand.
AGGCTCAGGTGGTAGGGCACGCGCAGTGCGATGCGGCGCTGCTTGCCGAGGCGCTTGAGCGAAAGATCGATGAGGCCGGGTCCCTGGCGGCGGCTCGACGCGTGCACGTGCGACAGCGCGAGGTATTGCTCGAGCGACAGCCGCCTGCCGACCTCCGGGTGTCCTTCGCGCACCGCGCAGACCATCTCGTCCTCCAGCACTTTCATCGACAGCAGTTGCGGGTCGGCGAGCGGAATCGCGTCGAGCGCGAAGTCGATTTGCCCGGACGCGAGTTCGTGGACGACTGCGTCGCGCCGCAGCGGTAGCACCTCGAGTTCGATGCCCGGCATGTCGGCCGCGATGAGCCGCATCACGCGCGGTGCGAGCATCGCGGCCGTCTGGTCGCCGGCGCTGAGGCGGAAGCGGCGCCTGGCGCGGCGCGGATCGAAGGCTTCGCTGGGCTTCAGCGAATCGTCCAGCAGCTGCAGCGCGCCACGGATGTCGGCGACGACCGTCTCCGCGGCCGGCGTCGGCACCATGCCTGCCGCGGTGCGCACGAACAGCGGGTCGTCATAGGCGGCCCGCAGTCGCGACAGCGCGTTGCTCACGGCGGGCTGCGTCAGGTGCAGCACCTCGCCGGCGCGCGTCAGGCTGCCTTCCTGGTAGATCGCGTCGAACACGCGATAGAGGTTCAGGTCGATACGGCGCGAGCGCTTCATCCGCAGTCCATCACGATCATCAATACTTGCCCATCATGGGAATAAATTGGACTAATTGTGCCTCCGTTCATAGCATGCAGTCACCCTCAGCAACCCGAACGACCGCCACCGGAGACCGCCATGGATTTCACCCCGTCAGCCCGCAGCGTCGAAGTCACGGCACGCATGCGCGAGATGCTCGACAACGACGTCATCCCGCTGGAACCCGATTTCCTGGCCAAGGGCTTCGGCGCGGTGGCGAAGCCGCTTGACGCCGTCCGCCGCAAGATCAAGGCGGCCGGACTCTTCGCGCCCAACCATCCGGTCGAATACGGTGGCATGGGGCTCGGCCTGGTCGACCATGGCCTCGTGTCCGAGGTGCTCGGGCGCTCGCCGCTCGGCCACTACGCCTTCGGCTGCAATGCACCCGACGCGGGCAACATCGAGACGCTGCACCTGTTCGGCAACGAGCAGCAGAAGGCCGAGTGGCTGACGCGCATCGTCGCCGGTGAGCGCAGCTGCTTCGTGATGACGGAGCGCGACAATTCCGGCGCCAACCCGATCTTCCTGCAGACCAGCGCCGTGCGCGACGGCGATGAATGGGTGCTCAACGGCTCGAAGTGGTTTATCACCGGCGCCGAGGGCGCCATCGTCAACCTCGTGATGGCGACGACCAACCCGGAAGCCGGGGCCCACGGGCGCCAGAGCATCATCATCGTGCCGGCCGGCACGCCGGGCTACATCATCGAGAAGGCGACGCCAATCATGGGGCACGCCAACGAGGGCGTGTTCGGTCACTGCGAGGTGCGCTTCGACAACTGCCGCGTGCCCTACGCGAACCTGCTCGGCCGCGAGGGCGAGGGCTTCCGCATGGCGCAGGCCCGCCTCGGGCCCGGCCGCATCCACCACTGCATGCGCTGGCTCGGGATCTGCAATCGCTCGCTCGAACTGATGACGCAGCGGGCATCGACCCGGGTCATCGGCGAACCCGACCGCCGCCTTGCCGACAGCGACATCATCCGCACGTGGATCGCCGAATGCGCGGCCGAAATCCGCGCCGCGCGCCTGATGACGCTCTACACCGCGTGGCGCATCGAGCAGGTCGGGGCGAAGGAGGCGCGCAACGACATCAGCATGATCAAGTATCACGTGGCCGACGTGCTGATGAAGGTCGTCGATCGCGCGATCCAGGTGCACGGCTCGATGGGCATGACCGAGTACACGCCGCTGTCCTTCTTCTACCGCGAGGACCGCGGCTCGCGGATCTACGACGGTCCGGACGAAGTGCACAAGCTGACCGTCGCGCGACGCATCGTCGAGCGCGGTGGACGCATGGACTGAGGCGCGTCCGCCGGTCGAGAGGGCGGCGGGTTCTGTCCCCGCCGCTCGCAGCGTAAACTCCGGCCCTGCCCGCGCAGGGCCCCAACCCGAGGAATCCGCATGTCCCGCGATCATTTCAACCTGGATGGACGTATTGCGCTGGTCGCCGGCGCCAGCCGCGGCATTGGCGAAGCCATTGCCCGGCGCCTTGCCGAGTATGGCGCGCACGTGCTGGTCACGAGCCGCAGGATCGAGGGCTGCCAGGCCGTCGCGGAGTCGATCCGCGCGGCGGGTGGCAAGGCCGACCCCTTCGCCTGCCATATCGGCGATCTCGCGCAGATAGAAAGCGTGTTCCGGGAAATCGACGAGCGCTACGGCCGCCTCGACATCCTGGTCAACAACGCGGCCGCGAACCCGTTCTACGGCCACGTCCTCGACACGCCGGTGGCGGCGTTCGAGAAGACCGTCGAGGTCAACCTGCGTGGCTACTTCTACATGTCGGTCGAGGCCGGCAAGCGCATGCGCGCGCAGGGCGGCGGCAGCATCGTCAACGTGTCGTCGGCGAACGCGCTGACGCCGGGCGACAAGCAGGCCGTGTATTCGATGACCAAGGCCGCCATCCTGAACATGACGCAGGCCTTCGCCAACGAATGCGGCCAGTTCAACATCCGCGTCAACGCGCTGGTGCCGGGCGTGACCAAGACCAGGTTCGCCCAGGCGTTGCACGAGGACGAGAGCTTCCTCGCGCCGGCGCGCGCGCGCACGCCGCTGGGCCGCTCGGCCGACCCCGAGGAGATGGCGGGCGCGGTGCTCTACCTCGTGTCGGACGCCGCGTCCTACACCACCGGCACCTGGATCGCGGTCGACGGCGGGTATCTGGCATGAAGCCGTCCAGCAGCACCACGCTGGCCGGGAAAATCTGCCTCGTCACCGGCGCCGCCGGCGGCATCGGGCTCGCCGCCGCGCAGGCGCTGGCTAGTGTCGGCGCGCGGCTCGTGCTGTCCGATGTCGACGAGGCGCGTGGGCGCAAGGTCGAGGCCGATTTCCGCGCGCTGGGCCTCGACACCCGCTTCCAGGCCTGTGACGTGACGCGTGCCGCGAGCGTGGAGGCCCTGGTGGCCTTCGCCGTCGCCGAGTTCGGCCGCATCGACTGCGCCGTCAACAACGCGGGCGTCGAGACGAAGCACGCCAGGATCGCCGATCACGACGACGACGAATTCGATCGCGCGATCGCGGTGAACCTGAAGGGCGCCTACCTGTGCATGAAGTACGAACTGCGCCAGATGCTGGCACAGGGCGGCGGCACGATCGTCAACGTCGCCTCCGTCGCGGGCCTCGGCGGCGCGCCCACGCTCGGCGGCTATGCGGCGAGCAAGCACGGCGTGATGGGCCTGACGCGCACCGCGGCCATCGAGTACGCGAAGCGCGGCATCCGCGTCAACGCGGTGTGCCCGAGCTACACCAACACGGACATGGTCCAGCGCATGCTGGAGCGCAATCCGGGCCTGCGCGACGCCCTGGTCAACGCGAGCCCGATGAAGCGTCTCGGCGAACCCGAAGAGGTGGGCCTCGCGGTCGCATGGCTGTGCAGCGATGAATCCTCGTTCGTCAACGGCCAGGGCCTCGCGCTGGACGGTGGGTTGACGGCCTGGTGATGCGCGGCACGCTTTGATCTCCATCGTGGCGCTGGCTACCATCCGCTCTTCCGGCGCTGCAGCATCCCGCATGCGCCCGTCTCCTGGGAGTCCTTGCGAATGAGCCTTTTGATCAACCGCCGCGATCTGGATTTCGTGCTCTACGAGCTGCTGAAGGTCGACGCGCTGGCCGCGACCGGTCGCTATGCCGGCCAGGACCGCGACCTCTACGACGCGACGATCGACGCCGCCGAGCGGCTCGCCACCGACAAGTTCGCGACGCACGCCGCGGAACTGGACGAGCACGAGCCGACTTTCGACGGCGAGCGCGTGCACCTCATTCCGGCGGTCAAGGACGCGCTCGACGCCTATGTCGAGGCCGGCTTCATGGGCGCATCGCTGGACGCGGACATCGGTGGCATGCAGCTGCCGTGGACGATCGCGCAGGCCTGCGCCGCGTACTTCTATGCCGCGAACGTCGCGACCACCGCCTATCCCTTCATCACGATTGCGGCGGCCAACCTGCTGAGCAAGTTCGGCACCGCGGAGCAGAAGCAGCGCTACCTGGCGCCGCTGGTCGAAGGGCGCTTCTTCGCGACGATGGTGCTGTCCGAGCCGCAGGCCGGCTCCTCGCTCGCGGACATCCGCACGCGCGCGGTGCCGACCGACGAAGGCCACTACCTGCTGACCGGCAACAAGATGTGGACCTCGGCCGCCGAACACGATCTGTCGGAGAACATCATCCACTTCGTGCTGGCGAAGATTCCGGGCGGGCCGCCGGGCGTGAAGGGCATCTCGCTGTTCATCGTGCCGAAGTATTTCGTCAACGACGACGGCAGCCTCGGCGCGCGCAACGACGCGCGGATTGCCGGGCTCAACCACAAGATGGGCTATCGCGGCACCGTGAACGCGGTCTTCAACCTCGGCGAGCAGGGCGCCTGTCGCGGCTGGCTGCTCGGTGCGCCCCACCAGGGCCTGGCCTGCATGTTCCACATGATGAACGAGGCGCGCGTCGGCGTCGGTCTGTCCGCGGTGGCGCTGGGTTCGACGGGTTATCTCCATTCGCTGCGCTATGCGCGGGAGCGCCCACAGGGCCGGCACCCGACGAACAAGGATCCGCAGAGCCCGATGGTGCCGATCGTCGAGCATGCGGACATCAAGCGTCTCCTGCTCGCGCAGAAGGCCGCGGTGGAAGCCGGTCTCGCACTCGAGATGTATTGCTCCTGGCTCATCGACCTCGAGCGCACGACGGACGACGACGCCCTGCGCGATCGCTACAACCTGCTGCTCGACCTCCTGACGCCAATCGCCAAATCGTGGCCGGCCGAGACCTGCCTCGAGGCCAACAAGCACGCCATCCAGATCCTCGGTGGCTACGGCTATACCCGTGACTATCCACTGGAGCGCTTCTACCGTGACAACCGGTTGAACCCCATCCACGAAGGCGCGCATGGCATCCACGGCATCGACCTGCTCGGGCGCAAGGTGGCGATGCGCGGCGGCGCCGCGTTCAGCGCGCTGCTCGAGGAGTTCGATGCAACGCTGGCGGAGGCCGAGGGCCTGGCCGAGGCCGCCGAATTCGCCGCGACCTTCCGCGTGGTGCGCGGCGCGCTGGTGGCGACGACGACGGCGCTGGGCGCCGTACGCGACCGCGGCGAAGTGGGCCTTGCGCTCGCCAATGCCGGTGTCTACCTCGACACCTTCGGCCACGTCGTTGCCGGCTGGATGTGGTTGCGCATGGCAATCGTCGCCGCGCGCGCAGCCGCGACGGCCAGCGGACCGGACGCCGGCTTCTATGCGTCCAAGCTGCATACCTGCCGCTATTTCTACCGCTACGAACTGGGCAAGGTGCCGGAGCGCCTCGCGCTCCTGTCGCGCGTCGACGACACCTGCCTGACGATGCGGGAGGACTGGCTGTAGCGCGAATCCGGGCCTTCACCTGCCTCTCCCGCACGCGGGAAAGGCAGGGACTCGGGATAGCCACCATGCATCCATGTCCCGCGTCGCGCTTGGACGGTCTGTAAGGTCAAGGGCCTGCCGGTTCGGACGACCCGCCGGTGCCTGGAGGCGCCGCCCGTACGGCATTTCCACGGCAGCGGCGTATCCCGCAATTCACCGTTCTTCGCCGTGTCCTCCGCGCTCTCCGGGGTGAAAATCCCGCTTCTGGTGCCGCGGAGAAAAGGTGTCGGATTTGAAATCCGACACCTTTTCTCCGCACAGCCGGCTCAGCCCGACTCGAAAAGTCCCGGCGTTCCCGGTGGCTCATCAGGGTCTGGGCCCCGGTACTCGCTTCCAAATGTGACCAAGAGACAGCGCACGCGGGAAAGGCGAAGAACGCTCAGATCAACTCGCGCCATCCTGCAGGCCGTGCTCGATCGCGTAGTGGACGCGGTCCGCCATGCCGCCGACTCCCGGCTTGCGCAGATGGACACGCGCCGCCCGCGCCGGCAAGTCCGGCGGGCGCGGGCGGCCTGACAATTCTCCGGGCCTTGTGTTTAAATCGCCGGCTCCCCCAGCTTCAACATTGGTAGCCAGCATGCTGAACATGACCGACTACGAGCAGGAGCGTCAGCGTTTCGAATGGGCGCCGCCTGCGCGTTTCAACTTCGCACGCGACGTCATCGACAAGTGGGCCGAGCAGCCAGACCTGCGGGCGCTGTACTGGATCGACGACCACGGCCACGAAGTCCAGATGACCTATGCGCAGATGGCGGAACGTTCGCGCCGCCTGTGCAACGTGCTGGCCGCTGCCGGCGTCCGGCGGGGGGATACCGCGATCATCCTGTTGCCACGTCTGGTCGCCTGGTGGGAAGTCCTGACCGCCTGCCTGCGCATGGGCGTCGTCGCGTCCCCGGGCACGACCCAGCTGGCGCCCAAGGATCTCGCCTACCGAATCGAGGCCTCGCGGGCGACCGTCCTCATCACCGACGCGCGCAACGCGGCCAAGTTCGATGGCCTGCCCGCCGCGACCGTGAAGGCGCGGCTGCTGGTCGGCGGCGGTGCGCACGAGGGTTGGCTCCATTACGAGCGGAGCGTCGCCGCCGCCGCCCCCGAGTTCACCGCCGCCGATACCGCGGCCGACGACGACGCCCTGTGCTATTTCACGTCCGGCACCACCGGCTATCCGAAGATGGCCATCCAGCCGCAGTCCTACGGCCTTGCCCATCGCATCACCGGGCACTACTGGCTCGATCTCCGGCCCGACGACCTGCACTGGAACATGAGCGACACGGGCTGGGCCAAGGCCGCGTGGAGCAGTTACTTCGGGCCGTGGACCTGCGGCGCCGCGCTTTTCGTGCACCACACCGATACCTTCGAACCGAAGCGCATGCTCGACGTGCTCGCGAAGTACCCGATCACGACCTTCTGCGGCGCGCCGACGATCTATCGCATGCTCGTGCTCGAAGATCTCCATGCGTGGAAGTTCCCGCACCTGCGCCACTGCGTCGGCGCGGGCGAGCCGCTGAACCCCGAGGTGATCGAGACCTGGCAGCAGGCCACCGGTCTCGTGATCCGCGACGGTTACGGCCAGACCGAGTCGGTGCTGCTGTGCGCGAGTTTCCCGTGCCTCGAGCCCCGCTTCGGCTCGATGGGCAAGCCCTCGCCAGGCATCGACCTCGCGGTGATCGACGATGACGGCCAGCCGCTGCCGGCGATGCGCGAGGGCGACGTCGCCGTGCGGGTCAAGCCGCGGCGCCCGCCCGGCCTCTTCACCGAATACCGGGGGGACGCGGAACGCACGCAGCGCGCTTTCCGTGGCGACTGGTATCTCACCGGCGATCGCGCCTATGTCGATGCGGACGGCTATTTCTGGTTCGTCGGCCGCGCCGACGACGTCATCCTGTCCGCCGGCTATCGCATCGGCCCCTTCGAGGTCGAGAGCGCGCTGCTGGAGCACCCGGCGGTCGCCGAGTCCGCCGTGGTCTCCTCGCCGGACGACATGCGTGGCGAGGTCGTGAAGGCCTTCGTGGTGCTCGCACCGGGTTTCGATGGCGATGCCGCGCTGGTGAAGGCGCTGCAGGAGCACGTGAAGAACGTTACCGCCCCGTACAAGTACCCGCGCAAGATCGAATTCGTCGACACGCTGCCGAAAACCGTCAGCGGCAAGATCCGTCGTATCGAGTTGCGCGAGCGGGAATGGTCGAAGCCCGGGACGTGACGCCGCCCGCGTCGCCCGGCGACGCCGCCGCACGGGAAACGCGCCGCGCGGCGACGCTGATGGTCGTCGCCAATTCCTTCGGCACGGCGCTGATGCTGTCTTCGGTGACGGTCGCGCTGCCGTCCATCGCCCGCTCGCTTGCACTCGACGCGGTCATGCTCGCCTGGGTGCCGCTCGTGTACCTGATGGCGAGCGCCGCGACGGTGCTCGCTTTCGGCCGACTCGCCGACATGTATGGTCGCAAGCGGATGTTCGTGCTGGGCGCTGGCGGCCTCGCCCTGTCCTCGCTGCTGCTCGCCGTCGCGAACGATGGGCCGACGCTGCTGGCGCTGCGCGCGGCCCAGGGCATCAGTGCCGCGATGCTGTACGCGACGCAGGCCGCCATCCTGTCATCGGTCTATCCGCCGCAGCAACGCGGCCGCGCGCTGGGCCTGCTCGCCGCATCGGTCTACTTCGGGCTGACCTGCGGGCCGGTGGTGGGTGGCTGGCTGGTGGAGAGCTTCGGCTGGCGGACGGCTTTCGTGGCACATCTGCCGATCAGCGTGCTGGTGCTGCTGTTCGCACTGCCGCGGGTCAAGGGTGACTGGGCCGCCGAGACGCGCGGCAGCTTCGACTGGCCGGCCGCGCTGCTGTACGCCGCGGCGATCGTCTGCGTGATGGCGGGCTTCGCCACGCTGCCGGGGGCCGGGGGAATGCTCGCGGTGGTTGCCGGTGTCGTGCTCGTCGGCGTGTTCCTGCGCCAGCAACGTCGCAGCCTCCATCCACTGCTGGACGTCGGACTCCTGCTCGGCAACCGGGTCTTCGGCCTGTCGTCCCTGGCGGCGCTGCTGATGTACACCACGACCTTCTCCATCCTCGTCCTGATCAGCCTGTACCTGCAGTACCTGCAGGGGCTGCCGCCGACCCGTGCCGGGCTCGTCATGCTGGCCCAGCCGCTGGTCGTCGCAGTCGTCTCGCCGCTCGCGGGCCGGCTGTCCGATCGCGTCGAACCGCGGATCATCGCGTCGCTGGGCGTGGGCTTCACGGCGCTCGGCCTCGTGGCGCTGTCGCGCATCGGCCCCGGGACGTCGCTGTCGGCGACCACCGGCTGCCTGATGCTGACCGGGCTCGGCTTCGCGCTGTTCGCATCCCCGAACGCAAGCGCAATCATGGGTGCGGTGCCACGCAGCGCCTACGGTGCGGCGGGTGGCGCGGTTGCGAAGATGCGTATCCTCGGCCAGCTGTGCAGCATGGGCGTCGTTGCGATGGCGTTCGCGCTGACGATCGGACAGGTCGAGATTACGCCCGACACCTACCCCGCGCTCGGCCGCGCACTGCGCCTCGCCTTCGAGATTGCGGCCCTGCTCTGCGTGCCCGCCGCCTGGTGCTCGCTGGCGCGTGGACGCGTCCGCGCCGCCGCCTGACGCCGACTCAGACCCAGAGGATCCTGCGCTGGCCGCGCGGCACGCTCAGGAACGCGGCCCGTGTGTCCCGCGCCTGCAGCTGGCGTGACAGCGCCTCGAGCATCAACAGGGTGACAGCCATCACGTCCAGGCGCTGCACTTCAGCCAGCGGCACCCACTGCACGTCGTGCAGCTCGCCCGAGGGCTGCGGCTCGCCGTGCGCCACCGCCGCATCCACCGCGAAGAAACGCGCATGGAAACGAATGGGTTGCACGCTGGGAGTGATCGCGCGCCCGAGATAGGACATGCGTCCCAGCGGCGGCTCGACGCCGCGGGCCTGGAAGGCCTGCCACGACGGCGATGGATTCCAGCCGATATCCCCGGGCCCGCCGACCATCACACCGACTTCCTCCCAGGTTTCGCGCACCGCGGCCAGAGCGAGCGCATGGGCGCGGGTGGTCGAGCCGGCGACGGCCAGGCGGTCGACAATCGACGGGGCGAGTACCGAACGCGTGCGCACCAGGTGGTCTGCACGCTCGAGGCCGCCGCCCGGAAACACGTACATGCCCGGCTTGAAGCGCGCGGTCTCGCTCCGCCGCCCCATCAGCACTTCGAGCCGGTGGCCGGCGCCGCGGTAGATCACGAGGCTGGCGGCATCGCGCGGGCGCATCGGCTGCTGGTCTCGGGCCATCGGGCTCACCCGTCGGAGAGGAGCGCCGATGATACGATTCGCGACGTTGCGCGGGAATGACGCCCGCATATTCCCGCATTCGAAAGCAGCACCCTGCAAATCGCAGATCGAACGAATGGTGTCCGCGCATTCCTCGCTCGAAACCGGCAGGTCCGGCGCCCGCCGTTCGCGCTGCTGCGGCGCGGTGTCTTGATCGCGTTCCTGGCGGCTGCCACCCTGAGTCCACGAACAATACCGAGCAGGGGAGCGACGATCATGGCCAAGTCCGATGCCGACCTCGAACTGTGCTATCTGTCCGCCACCGAGGCGCTTGCGATGTTCCAGTCGCGCGAGCTCTCGCCCGTTGAACTGACGCGCGCGCTGATTGCGCGCTCCGAAGCCCTGAATCCCCAACTCAACGTCCTGACCGAGCTCAAGCGCGAGAGCGCGCTGGCGGCGGCGCGAGCCGCGGAAGCCAGGTACGCGAAGCCGCGCGGCGCGCGCCTGCGCCCGCTCGAGGGCGTGGCGGTCGCAATCAAGGACTTCCACCCGGTGAAGGGCGAAATCACCACCTTCGGCTCGCACGCGTTCCGGGATTTCCGGCCGGCCCATTCCGCGCCGACCGTGGATCGGCTGCTCAAGGCGGGCGCAATCCTGCTGTCGCGCACGACGACACCGGAACTCGCGCATGGCGGAATCACGAAGAGCCCGCTGTGGGGCGTGTCGCGCAACCCGTGGAATCCGCAATACACCTGCGGCGGCTCGTCGGGCGGATCGGGCGCGGCGGTGGCGGCCGGCATGGTGACTATTGCCGACGGCACCGACGGTGGCGGCTCCATCCGCATTCCTGCCGCCATCAACGGCATCTTCGGCTACAAGCCGCCATTCGGCCGCAATCCGCTCGACACGGAGCATCCGCTCGAGACCCTGCTGCACTATGGTCCGATGACGCGCAGCGTCGCCGATGCCGCCCTGATGCAGAACATCATGTCCGGTCAGCATGTCGCCGACATCTGTTCGCTGCGCGAGAAGGTGCAATTGCCGCTCGAGTATCCCGGCATCAAGGGTATGAAGATCGCTTTCTCGATGAACCTCGGCTATTTCGAGGTCGCCGAGGACGTGCGCAAGAACACGCTCGAAGCCGTGCGCGCCCTGAAGCGACTCGGTGCGAGCGTCGAGGAAGTCGACCTTGGTTGGGACTACACGGTGCTCGATGCGTGGCAGACCTGGTGGGAAGGCCTGTTCGCCGCGCTGTGCGGTGATCTGCTGCCGCGCTGGCGGCACCAGATGTCGCCGCACGTCGTCAGACTACTCGAAGCGGGGCTGTCACACAGTGCAGCGCGGCTGTATCGCTCCAACGTCGTCCGTGGTGGCATGTGGCAGAAGCTCGGCCCGGTGCTCGAGAAGTACGATGCGCTGGTGTGCCCGACCTGCGCGGTGTCCTGCCTCGACGCGGAATACGACGACATGGCCCGCGAACTGCTCATCGACGGCAAGCCAGTCCCGGCTTACGTCGGCTGGGCCATGACCTATCCGTTCAACATGATGTCCTGGTGCCCGGTGGCGAGCGTGCCGAGCGGCTTCGGCGCCACCGGCATGCCGACCGGCCTGCAGATAGTCGGACGCACCTTCGACGACCCCACGGTGTTCCGCATCGCGTCGGCGTTCGAGAAGGCGCGGCCGTGGCGGGGAGACCGGCCGGCGATTTGATTCCCGGCCTCTCCCGCGTGCGAGAAAAGGGGTCAGGTTTATTTATTCTCCCTTTACCCTACCCATTCTGCGGGGGTAAAGGGCCGGTCAGAGTAAATAAACCTGACCCCTTTTTCCCTACCCCTCTCCCGCGAGCGGGCGAGGGGAGGGCCATCCCTCACAGCACCTTGCAGACCGCATCCACGAAGTAGTCGATGTTCTGCTGGTTGACGCCGGCCACGTTGATGCGGCTCGAATCGACCATGTAGATGCTGTACTCGGTGCGCAGGCGCTGCACCTGCTCCTTCGACAGGCCGAGGAAGGAGAACATGCCGAGCTGTTGCGGGATGAAGTCGAAGCGGCCGTTGCCGAGGCGCTCGCGGAACTTGCCGGCCAGCTGGCCGCGCAGGCCGTTGATGCGCTCGCGCATCGCGGTCAGCTCGTCGCGCCAGGCCCGGGTGAGTGTCGCGTCGGCGAGGATGCGGCCGACCAGCGCGCCACCGTAGTTCGGCGGCATCGAGTAGACGCCGCGCGCGACGTTCTGGATCTGGCCGTAGACAATGTCGGTCTGGGCCGCGTTCGGCGAGAGCAGCGACAGTGCACCGACGCGCTCGCGGTAGAGGCCGAAGTTCTTCGAGCAGGAGCTCGCGACGACGAGTTCGGGCACGCTCGCGGCGAGCTTGCGCACGCCGTAGGCGTCTTCATCCAGACCGGTGCCGAGGCCGAGGTAGGCGAGGTCGACAAAGGGCGTGAAACCCCGGTCGACGGCGAGCTTGGCCACTGCATCCCACTCGGCGGGCTTCAGGTCCACGCCACAGGGGTTGTGGCAGCAGCCGTGCAGCAGCACGAGGTCGCCGGCCGGGATCTTTGCCAGCGCGCTCATCATCGCGTCGGTCTTCAGGCCCTGGCTCGCGGCGTCGTAATACGGATAGATCTTGATTTCGAGGCCCGCATCGCCGAGCAGCGGTACATGGTTCGCCCAGGTCGGGTCGGACACCCAGATTGCGGCACCCGGCTTCGCGCGGTTGATCAGTTCCGCCGCGATCCGCAGCGCGCCGCAGCCACCTGGCGCCTGCACGGTGCGGATGAGGCCCGCCTTCAGTTGCGGATGGTCGGCACCGAAGATGAGACGCTCGATACCGGCGTTGAAGTCCGGGTCGCCCGGCGGGCCGACGTAGGTCTTGGTCGTTTCGGCGGCATGGTGCAGTTCATCGGCCTTTTTCACGCAGTCGAGAATCGGCGTGTGGCCGGCTTCATCCTTGTAGACGCCGACACCGAGGTCGACGCGTTGCGGATTCTGGTCCGCCCGATAGGCGGCCATCAGGCCGAGGATGGGGTCTGGATTCAGTGCTTTGAGGGTTTCAAACATGGGCGTCTGGTCGTCCGGATAGTCTGCTGACGTGCCGTGGCACGTGTGAATCGGGGCCGGGGCATGATACCGCCGGTCGCCGACCGTGACCATGCGGCTACGGCCCTCGAATCGCGTCAGCTCAACGGACGTAGCACTGCTGCATCGCTGCGGCGTGGCGCAGCTGATCGAGCTCGTTTTCGGCGTCGGTCTTGCGGTCGGCGTCGAGGTAGTCCTGCACGGCGGAGAAGGGCAGGAAATAGAAACCAGGCGTCCACATCGTGCCGACCACGAAGGCCGCCTTGTTGCGCGGGTCGTCGGAGTAGGGCGGGCGGTAGTCGAGCTGCGTGCGCATCAGGGCGAGGCGGCGCTCGTAGAGTTCGGCACAGGACAGGCCGGTCGGCGCGGCGCCAGGCTCGGGGACGGCATGCCCGAAGAGGAGGCTGCGGGTGTCCTCTACGCGCGCGGCGGCGAATTCGGCAGCTGGGGACCTGGCGTCCGTCGGCGGGGAGTCGGCAAACGCGGTGAAGGCACTCGCCATCAGCGCCACTGGCAGCAGCAGGTCTCTTGTGCGCATGTCACTCCTCCCGTGGACCTGTCGGCCCCGTCCCGTCGTCATTGTGTCGGCCGCGCGGACCGCCGGCTTGAGCTGGCGCAGGGTCGATTGACGCTGCACGGCCGGCCGGTTCAAATACTGTATATAAAAACAGTATTCCGGCCCGCCCCGATGCCCGATCCCGACTACGCCGAACTCCACTGCGTCAGCAATTTCAGCTTCCTGCGCGGCGCCTCCCATCCCGAAGAGCTGGTCGGCCAGGCGGCGTCGCTCGGCTACCGGGCGCTGGCGCTGACCGACGAATGCTCGCTCGCCGGTATCGTGCGCGCCCACGTCGCGGCCAAGGACAGCGGTTGCCGGCTGATCGTCGGCACCGAGCTGCGGCTCGAGGACAGCCTGCGGCTGGTGCTGCTGGCGCCGGACGCGGTCGGCTATGCGGCACTGTCCCGCCTCGTGAGCCATGCCCGGCGCCAGTGCGTGAAGGGCGCCTACCGCGTCACGCGCGACGAGGTCGGCGCCGCCGCGCAGGCGCTGCTCGCCCTGTGGCTGCCGCCGGCCGCACTGGACGACGCCGACGCGCAGTGGTTCGCGGCGC
>CALRPY020000073.1:0-21541 GCA_943370145.1 Hydrogenophaga intermedia
CCGAGAAAAGGTGTCAGATTTCAAATCTGACACCTTTTCTTTCTGAGGCACGCGGGTGCGGGTCTTCGCCGCTCCCGTCGCGGGCTGTCTCTGGGTCACATTTGGACGCGGGTACCGGAGTGCAGACCTTGATGGGCCACCGAGCAACTGTGTCCCGCGCTGCGTTCAGACGGCCGCTGCAGGGTCCAGAGCCGAGAAAAGGTGTCAGATTTCAAATCTGACACCTTTTCTTTCTGAGGCACGCGGGCGCGGGTCTTCGCCGCTCCCGTCGCGGGCCGTATCGTGGCCACATTCTGAGCGCAGGTACCGGGGGCCCTGATGATGGGCCACCAAGAACACCAAGAACACCGAGAGGATCGGGTGGACAGGTGCCGCCCGGCCGGCATTGCCACGGCAGAGGCGCATTTCGCCATTCACCGTTCTTCTCCGTGTCCTCCCTGCGCTCCGTGGTGAAACCTGGCGCTGCCGCGGCAACAGGCGCCGAACTTTGACCACGGAGAGCACGGAGGACACAGAGCAGTCGCATTTTCGACCGTGGTCCGGGCAATGGACATGACGTAGACCGCTGGCTCAGCGCCACTCGAAAACTCTCCGTGTTCTCGGTGTTCTCTGTGGCCCAACAGCACGTGGACACCGGCACCCGCGTCCAGATGTGGCCAAGAGACAGCCCGCCCCGGGAGAGGCCGCGCGCAGCGCGGGTGGGGGTGGTGTCAGCATGGCGCCGCACGGTCTGAGGCGCCAATCACCCTTCGCCGATGCGTCCATGCACCGGACGCAGCCTTGCGCACACTGCGTTCCTCAACCGCCTGCTAACGGCCCAGCGCGAGATCGGCGAGGTCACCAAGCCCCACCTGCACCAGGAAAATGAAGCGGTAGTCCTCGTCGTCGTCGCGGAACCCGAGCGGGAAGCTCCAGGCCAGTTCCGCCGTGACGCCCTGCACGGGCGAGAGATCGATGCCGAACCCGGCGGACGTCAGGTAGTCCTGCGCGGTGATGTCGCCGCCGGCGCCCTTGAACGGAAAGGCGCCACCGTGATCGACGAAGACCCGGCCGTCGACCCTGCCGGCGAAGCGCTGCGCCGCGCCGCCGAGGCGTTCGACGGGTAGCGGGGCGCGGAGCTCGGCCACCGACAGGTAGCCGGTATCGCCGATCAGGAGTCCCTCGCGGAAACCGCGCACCGTGTAACGGCCACCGATCTGGAACTGCTCCGACGGCGGCAACAGGTCGATGTCGGCCCACTGGCCGGTGACCCGCAGGCGCAGCTGCAGATTGCCACGCAACCGCTGCCAGCGCTGCACGTCGCCGCGGTAGAGCAGGAAGCTCTGGTCGCTGCCGATGCCGTCGATGCCCGAGGTCAGCGTGTGCTGGGTGAACCAGGTGCCGCGCTCGTCGAAGCGCATCAGCGTCGCACCGTACTCGAGGCTGCGCACGGTAATGTCGGCGATCTCGATGTCGAAGAAATCGGTCGCCGAGTGCTTCGCGCGGTAGGCGAGGATGCCGTCGACCCGCATGGCCGGTGTCGCGAGGAAGGGGTGCGACAGCTGGAGCGTCAGCGTGCTCGCATTGCCGCCGATGTCGAGGCCGGCGAAGGCATCGTCGTCAATCTCGGTCTCGCTGGCGTCGAAGCCGATGCCGACGCGCGTGCCACGTCGCCAGACCGGGACCTCGAGCAGCAACGAGCCGGTGCGCGAGCCCTCGGTGAAGAGCCCCGCCGCGACCACGCGCTCGCGGTAACCGGTGAGGCTGCGCGCCACGAGATTCACCGTCGCGCGCTCTTCGCCGACGGATTCCGCGCCGGCGTTGTCGAACCCGAGGTCCGCCTCGAAGCGCGGGGGCTCGATGGCTTTCAGCACGATGTCGGTGGTGCCGAACCCTGCGCCCGGCGCGAGTTCGGCGCGCAGGTTCACATCGTTGCGGAGATTGAAATCGACGAGCCGGTCGCGCAGCGCATCGAGTCGCACCAGGTCGCCGCCGGCGAGCCGTACCCGATCGGTGACATACGCGGCGGCAGTCGAGCGGTTGTCCTCCACCCGCACGGCACCGATGCGCGCTTCGACCAGGCGCACCTTGACCACCCCGTCGCGGATGCGCTGTGGCGGCAACACGGCGCGGCCGAGCAGGTTCTTCTGCGCGTAGAGGGCATTGAGCGCGTCGATAAGTCCCGCGAGTTCGGCGAACGCGATTTCGCGGCCCTCGTAGCCGCGCCGGATGGCCGCGAGTTCCTCCGCCGTGAGCGCAGCGGAATCGTCGAGCTCGAGGCGGGTGACGCGGAAGCGGTGGTCGCGCAGTTCCGGCGGCACCTCGAGCGAGGGCGTCGGCGGCGCGACCAGGGCCGGGCGGCGCGCTGCGTCCTCGGCCTCGCGCATCTGCTGCTCGCGGCGCTGTTGCTCCAGCGTGTCGATCGAACGGCGCTGCAGCGCGCCCGCCTCGACCCGACCCGCCGCCTGGCCGAAGGCGGCGCCCGCCGCCAGCGCGAGCAGCGCAAAGCCCAGCGCCCGCGCCAGTCGGCCACGCCCGTCGAAATGTCCGTGCATCCGCGGCTCCCCGTTCCAGCGCTCAGGGCGCCCCGCCCTCGATCGAAAATTCGCCCGTCTCCGCCGGCCCGGCCCAGGCCTCCCCGTTCGCGAAGCCACCCAGATCGAGCAACCCCGGGCCGACGAGTCCCTGCGGCGCGAGCGGCACGCGCACGAGCCCCAGCGCCTGTACGCGCTCCTGCACCGCCAGGGTCTTCAGCCCCTGGCGCAGCACGCTGTTCTCGGTATTGAAGGCGTTGACGATGACGCGCGGATCGTAGTTCACGAGTGGCGCGTCAGTCAGGAGCCGCGGGCTGCCGTCGAGGGCGAGGAAGAACGGCTCGTTGCCGGTGTAGAGCTGGGCGGTTGCCGGCAGCAGCGTGCGCAGCTCGTTCTCGATCGCGATCGACGCAAACGGATTCGCGATCTCGCCGCGGCGGCCGATGAAGCCCGCCAGCAGCGAAAGAACGGCGCTCGTGCTGTACACCTCGGCCTCCCGCGCGAACAGCGCGCCGATGACGACCGGCGAGACGGACTCGATATCCATGCGCACCCGCTCCGCGAGGCCACCGTCGTTGCCGCGCACGTCGACCGGCAGGGTATCGGGCGCCCCGGTGTGGATGACGCGCGGCAGGTCGACGAAGTCGGCAAGGATGCGGATCGAGTCGGCCACGGACAGGCTGCCGATCTCGAGCTGCGCGCCCTCGCCGAGCAGCTCGAGGTCGATGGCCTGCGCGTCGAGCTCCCCTATCGACAGCGAGCCGCCGGCCAGCACGAGCTCGAGCGTGTCGACGGATCCGAGGCGCTCGAAGCGCGCATTGCCGTTCAGCACGTTGACGAGCAGCGGCCCGCTGCGGCTCTCGATCCGCCGCGACAGCAGGTCACCGTTCGCCTCCTCGAGCCAGAGCCCAGTGTCGGCAAGCGCGGTGACCGGCCCGTTCGAGTCGATCGTGAAGAAGTCCTCGGCCCGGCCAATCGTCCCGCGCGCGGCGTTGAGCTCGATCGCCCGTGCCCGCAGGTCGATGCCGGCGCCGCCGCTCAGCAGCGAGCCGCCGGCGGACAGCACGGCATCACCACCCGCCGTCAGCGCGCCGACGCGCAGGTCACCTCCGCTCGCCAGCCCCAGGCCGCTCCCGCTGACGAGCGCGCCGGTCGCGAGGCTGGAAGGGCTCGTGACGTGTATGCCCCCCGGCGCGCCGCCCTCGAGCACACCCGGGCCGCGCACGCGCAGCGTGAACGGGTTGTTCGCCGTGCCGACGCTCCCGCCGAGGCTCGCGAGCCGCGCGCCGACGGCGTCGATTGCCACCGCCGCCGCGCCGCGCGCGTCGAGGATGGAACCGGCGGCAACGAGGTCGACACCGCCGTCGGCGAACATCTCCGCCACACGCAGGTTCCCGGCCCGCTCGGCGATGTGGATGTCGCCTCCAGCCCGCGCCGTCAGCGCGCTGCCGGTCGCCAGCGCGATGCGCAGCGGCGCGGCGGCGGTGCCGATGTCGCCGTCGGCCGCCTCGACGATGAGGCCGTTCGCCTGCACCGCCGGCGCGGCGCCGGTCGAGACGTCGAACACGCCGTGCGCACCCTTGATGCGCACGGCGCCGCCGCTGACCACCGATTCCACGTTCAGGTCGCTCTCGCCGCCGAGATAGATGCGATCGCGCGCATCGATGGTGATCGCAGCGCTGGCGAGGATGTCGACGTCCTCGCGCTGCAGGATGCGCACGACTTCGTTCACGGTGTCGATCGCGACGTCGTCGGCTTCCGCCGCAGCCAGCGCGATGCGCTGCGGGTCGGTCAGGCCGGTCTGTGTCTTCGAGTCGATCGTCACCTCGGCGCGCTCCGCCCCCACGCTGCCGGCGAGTGCGCGCAGGGTGACGTTTCGACCGACGACATTCGACTCCTCGATGCTCGTCTCCGTGTCGGTGGTGGTCTTGAAGACGATGTTGCCGCCCAGCGCATAGCGCAGTTCGTTCTGCTCCCACTTGTAGCCTTCGGCGAGCGCGCTGCGCTCGGCAGCGGTGGCCGTGTATTCGTAGACCGGATCGAAGCTGGTGGCGCCCCAGGTGTCGTGCAGCCGGTGGTATTCGTCCGTGCGGCGGCTCGCGTAAGCGCTGATATCGGGATCCGTGAGTCCGCTCGCGCGCAGTTGGGTCCGCTCCTCGGCCGCGACCACGTAGGCGAAATCCGGGTCGTAGGCGTCCACCGCGTAGCCGGTGACGTTGTCGTTCGCATCGCGAAGCTCGCGCACGCCGCGGTACTGCCAGTAGGCCCGGTACTCGGCCGTCTTCTGGCCCTCGAAGGCGTCCAGCGTCGCCTGGCGGCTGGCCTCGGCGGTGGCGCCGACGAGCCCAAGATCATTCCACAGGGCGAGCAGTTCGCTCTCCGCGCGCGTGTCGCGCGTCTCGTGGGTATTGCCGTCCAGGAGGTCGCCATCGCCGAGCGTGAGCGTCACGTCGCCGTCGGTGGACGCCACGCGCTCCACCGCCAGCCCGCCCGTGTCCTGCACGAGGTGGATGTCGCCGAAGGCGCTCGCGTTCAGCACGCCGTCCGCCCCGGTCGCGATGCCGAGGGCCCGGGTCGCCGTACCGATGCCACCGAGCGCGGCGCCCAAGGTCAGGTTGCGCGCCTCGACGTGCGGGTCGCTCACCCCGGCCGCGCCGAGCAGGCCGCCGTCGGCGTTCAGCCACGCATCCCCGTCGCCGGTCGCGACGCGGGAGACGACGAGGTCGCCGTCGCGCGTGCGCAGCGCGATGTCACCGGTCGTCGTCTGCGCGCTGACGGCGCCGCCGAGCGCCTCGGTGACGATCGGCGCCGCCTGGCTGCCAATGCCGGTGGCGGCGGACAGCGCGATATTCGTGCCGCGCACGGCGCCGAACTCTGAGACGAGATCGATGCTCCCCGCCGACGAACTCAGGCTGACGTCGCCGGTGCTGTTGCGCACGAGACCCCGCAGTTGCAGGCTCGCGTCGCTCGCCACGCTGAGGGTGCCGGCGTCGTAGCCGATGAAGTCGATGTCGATCGCGTGGTCCGCGCGCACCGAGTGCGTGTGGAACTCCCGGCTGCCGCGCGCCCAGGTGTCGCGGATGTAGTAGGTGCGCGAAACGCAGCCGAAGAACCAGAAATTGCAGGTCGACCACTCCTGGCGGTAGGTGCGCTGCAGGCCCGCCGTTTCGAAACGGTCGAAATCGTACGCGTAGTCGGACCCGGCCGCGGCGCCGAGCTGCGTGTACTCGCCCTCGCGCAGCGGCGTGCCCGACAGCGGCGTCGGCCCGACGTAGCTCGAGTAGCTGGTGGAGCCGGCCGGGATGAAGCCGAGCACGGTCGTGTTCGACGAGGTGCCGATGAACTGCTCGATGAAGTTCTGGCCGGTCGTCCACACGTAGCGCTGGCCGCCCACCGGCGCGTAGTCCCAGCTGCGCGTGCCGATCCGTACGGTGGGATCCCTGAGCAGCACCTCCTCGCCTTCGACCAGCGCGAGTTCCTGGCGCTGGATATCCGCGCCGACCCGCGTGTAGCGCGTCGTCACCGGACGCACCACACCGTTGAGAGGTTCCTGTCTCGCGGTGTCCGTGATCAGCAAGGTCCCTTCGATGCCGTTGCCGGTATCGAGGCTGTTGACCACCAGTGCCCGGCCGGTGCCGTTGTCGATGTCGATGCGGCCGTAGCCGTCGAGCACGTTCAGCTGGCCGCCGCCGGTGTTCAGGATTTCGCCGAAGAGCTGCATGTAGCCGCCGCGGATGCGGACGCCCTCGAGTTCGACCTGGTCGCTCTCCGGGTTGTAGAAGGCCGCGATCGTGCCCTTGGGATCGGTGAGGAAGCCCGACAGCTGCAGCTTGCCGGGCAGCGCGGCGCCGGTTTCCAGCGCGTCGAGGTAGCCGCCGCGCCACGCGTCCATGTCGGCGGCCAGGCTGCTGTCGAGGTCGAGGCCCCAATCCGGGATGCCGCTCTGCACCGTGCCGTTGATGTTCAGGTAGCGGGCGCTGATGAAGACGTTGTTGCCGGCGATGATCGAGCCCTGCCCGCTGCGCGAGCCGGCGACGGTGCGGTCGGTCTTGCCGGTTTCCGAGGCCGTCGCCACCGACGCCCACATCGCGCTCGGATCGTTCTGCAGGCCGCCGATGTTGTAGAGACCGTTGACGTAGGCCTGCACGAAGTCGCCGCCGGCGTCGATGTCGACCGTGTCGGCGGTGATGCGTGGCCCCGACTCGAAGTCCTCGCCAATCACCAGCACGCTGCCGCGATTGTTCTGGATGCTGATCGTGCCGTTGACGTTCGTGAGATCGTCGGTCACCTGGATGTCCGGCGCGCGCCCCGCGCTGCCGTCGTCCTGGGCGCCCGGCGCGAAGCTGTTCTCGACGTCGATCCGCGGCTCGTCGCCGGTGCCGCCGGTGCTGATGCTCGCGAAGCCGGGGGCGCTGCTGCCCGCCGCGTTCCGGCGGTTGATGTCGAGGTTGCTGTCGACGGTCGCGCCATTGAAGCTGAGGCGCCCGCCAACGTCTTCGATCGTCAGCTTGCCGAGGCGGAGGTTCGCCGCGCCGCGGTTCGTGATGCGGATCGCCGCGTCGCCCGGCGCATCGAGCACGCCGCTGCCGAGCAGGGAACCGGCTTCCACGGCGATGTCGCCACCGCGGGCCCGCACGTCGTCGACGACGACGAAGTCCGCCAGCACTTCGAGCACGGGGATGGTGTTGGTCGGGTCGGACGGATCGGCGGTGTAGCCGAGGTCGGCGAGCTGGCGGCGGATGCGCAGGATCTCGTTGTCGTAGGCGGCCTGGGCGTTGGCGTTGCCGGCGTAGGCTTCGCGCAACTCCTCGAAGTCCTGCAGATCGGCGATCAAATTCGCGACGAGATCCTCCTGGCGGGTCGTGTAGCGCACGCCCTCGGTCTGCGTGACGAGCGCGCCGGTGACGCCGAACTCGAGTTCCTGCCGGCTCTGGATGCCGGCGGCGACCTCGCCGTCGACGCGCACGGTGCTGGTGTTGGCGAGGCGGCTCGTGCCGCCGCGCAGGTCCAGCGAGACGTCGCCGCCGCCGAACAGGTTGCTGAAGAAGCTGGCGATGGCGGCGAGGATCTCGCGGTAGAGATCCTTGCCGACGCCGCGGCCGTCGGCGAAGGCGGTGCCCCGGTCGGCGACGAGCGTGATGTCCTGCACGGCATTCACGCGGCCACCCGCGGCGATGTCGACTCGGCTCGCGTGATCGACGAGCGCGTCGGCGTCAGGGTCGGTCTCGACCGGGAAGGCCGTCTTGTTGAAAAGATCGGTGCGGGCGATGGCGCGGAGGTCGTCAGCGCGCCCACTGCCGTCGCGGCCGGCCGTCAGCGCGATGTCGCCGTCGGCGCGCACGCGCGCCCCGGCGGCGATGTCGACCAGGCTGTTGGCATGAATCTCGGCAATCGAAAGCCCCTCGGCCGCGCCGGCAAGGCCGTAGGTCTTCGCGTTGGCGCTCGCGTTCGCAACGCCACGGTTGCCGGCGGCGATGAGCACGTCGCCCGCGCTGTCGAGCAGTGCGTTCGCGCCGAGGCCGCTCTGCGCAAGCGTGCGGGCAATGACGGCCGATTCGGCGCGCGCGATGGCGATCGCGCCTCCGGCATCGAGCCGCACGCGGTCGCTGATCGCGAAGTCGTTGAGCGCCGCGATCGTCGCGCCGCCCCCGGCGTCGGCCGCGTCGGTCAGGGTCACGTCGGCGCCCTCGTCGATCGTCGCGTAGGTCAAGAGAGACACGTCGGCGTGGTTCGAGGCCGCCGCGCCGCCGAAGATGCCGCCGGCGCCCGCTTCGAGATCGAAGGCGCCGATGGTGCTCTTGCGCGCAATGTTGGTGGCGAAGAGCCCGAGCGAGCCCGCTTGCAGGTCGGCGTCCGCCGTGATGCGGGCGCGCACCGTCGCGTCCACGTCATGGGTGGCGGCGCCGCCGCTCGCGCCGAGCAGCGAGGCGCTCAGCGCGTTGACGTCGCCATCGAAGTTCGCGACGTGCTCGGCACGGAGGTCGAGGCGACCATCGATCGTCGGCGCAGAAGCCACTTCCGCGATCGTGGTCGACAGGTTGCGCGTGGTCGCGCTCGCCGCGGCGCCGGCGATGACGCCGCCCGCGCCGGCCGTCGCCGAGGCGGAGGTGCGATCGGCGCCGGACGCGACGACGCCGACGTTGCCGTCCACGCCGTCGCCGCCCGCCGCGAGGCTTGCCGTGGTGGTCGAGCCGGAGGTCGCGCGCGACTTGTTGGCGCCCACCGCGAGGAACCCGATGGACACACCGCTGACGCCGGCGCTGGCGTGGCCGTCCGAACTCGCGAGCAGGCTGACATCACCACCGATGTCGAGCAGCGCGCCCTCGACGATCGAGGCGAGCACGGTGGTGCCGGTGTAGGCCTCGCTTTCGCTCGCGTTGATGCCGAACAGCAGTCCGCCGCCGGAACCACTCGCGCTGCTCGCCGCGCTCGCGAGGCCGGGCACCCGGATCTGGGAAGCGGTGAGCGTCAGCGTACCGGCGTTGATGTCGCTGTGGGCGTCGATCAGCGCGGTGGCGAAGGAGGTCGCGCTCGCCCGCGCGAAGGACGCGCCGATGCCGCCGCCTGCCGCGATGCTGATACCGCTGCCCACCGCGCGCGTCGCCGGCGCGGAAATCGCGCTCAGCGTGAGTGCGCCGTTGCCGAGTTCGAAGAAGCTGTAACGTCCCGATTTTGCGGTCACACGCGAGGTATCGCTCGCGCGGGCGTCGGCGCCGTTGGCGGCGATCGCGAGACCGCCGGCGGCGGCCTGCACGTCCGCCGTCACGCTGCCGCGGCCCTCGGCGCTCAGGCTCGCGCCACCCGCGGTCACGCTGCTGTGCTCGGCCGCGCTGCCGTCCAGGGTTCGCGCGGTCACCGTGCTGTTCTTCGTTGAGCGCGCGACGGCGACGCCGACGGCCGCGGCCCCCACCGCGGCGCCGACCGCATCGGTCGCGAGATCGGTGTCGTCGAGCGCGGAAATCGTCACCGTACCGGCGCGCGTCACGTCGCCGGCGAGTTCGGCTTCGACGACGTTGTCGATTTTGCCGATAGCGACCGCCGCCCCGAGGCCGACGAGGCCCGCGCCGCCGGCGAAGGCCGTGACGTCGGCCAAGCCACCGAACGGGCCGCCCGGCCCGGCGAGCGGCGCCGCTTTCGCGCTCAGCGTGAATGTGGTGTCGACGTCGATGCTGGACGCGCTGTCGGCCTCCGCCCGCACGTTCGCCCGCATGTGGGTCACACCGACCCCACCGCCCACGCCGACGCCGAGGCCGACGCCGATACCGCCGGCAAGCGTGTCGGCGATGCTGGCGTCCTGGGCGGAGACCAGCAGGCTGCCCGCGTCGACCGAGGAGTTCCGGATGCTGGCCACCGTCTCGTAAGGTCGCGCGCCGAGCACCGCCGCTTTCACTTCGTGGCTCGCGGCGCCGTTGATCTCGTCGCGCTCGTCGGCCGTCAGCGCGACCGTGTCGTCGCTGCCGGTGTCCGCGAGCCGCTCGCTCGTCGCGAGATCGTCCGCTTCCTCGAGCGTGCCGCTGCCACCCTTGTCGGCTTCCGTGAGAGCTTCCGCGTCCGGCGCGACGCCGATCAGCGTGACCGTCGCCGCACCGCCTATGCCCGCGGTACCGCCGATGCCAGCCATCACCGCCGTCGCATCGACGTCGTTCGTGCTCAGCGCGGTCACTTCGACGGCGCCACTGCTGCGCACCTCGCTGTCGATGAGTTCCGCCGCAACCCGGCTCTTCAGCACGTTGACGCTCGCGCCGGCGCCGACGCCGGCCGTGCCGCCAACGGCGAGCCCGCCGGCGACGTTGTCGATGACGATGTCGCCGCGCGCGTCGATGTCGAGGCTGCCGATCTCCCGCCCGTCTTCGCCTGCATCCGTATCCGACACATAGGCTTCGACCGTGCTGGTCGCGAGGTTGACGACCGCCGTGCCGGCGATGCCGACGCCGCCGGCGCCGCTGCCGCCTATCGCGTAGGCCGTCATTTCCATCAGCCCGTGCGCGATGACGCCGACACCGTCGGTCGCCCACAGTTTCGAGCGCCCGCCCAGGCCGCCGTCGACATAGGCCCGCGTGATGCCGTCACCGATGCCGAGCGCGAAGGTGCCGGCGACGCCGGTGCCGCCGCCGAGCGCCAGCGCGCCGCCGACAAGGTGCATGCGCGCCGTCGCATCGGCCACGATGTCGATGCGGCGAGCGTCAACCTCGCTGTCCGAGACGAAGGCTTCGGTCAGCCCGGAGAACTTCGCGACGCTGCCGGTGCCGGCCAGCGCGAAGCCACCAACCGAACCGCCGACGCCGAAGGACGAGGCCCCCATGCCGGCGAGCGCGGCGACCTCGACCTCGTCGACCGCCACGACGTCGCTGGCGACGATCGCCCCGCGGGTCGTGCGATTGAAAATGTGGGTGTCAAGCGCGGCGCCGAAGGCCGCGCCGCCGACCGAGACATTGCCGACGAAGCCGTTGCCGTAGGCCTGGTTGCCCGCAGTCACGTCCACGGCCTGCGCGTTGCCGTCGTCGACGGCGCGCTGGTTGATGTCGGCGTTGACGACCTCGGCGACAGTCGAACCCTGCACCAGGTTGACGTTCACGGCCGCGCCGGCGCCGAGCCCCTGTCCGGCGGCGACGTTCACGTCGATGTTCTCGATGTGCTGTGTCGCCGAGGCGTTGACCGCGACGCCGGTGACGTTCTTCTGCTGCTTCTTCGACTTGAGATCGAGGCCGCCGTAGCTTGCGATGTCGACGGTCTCCCCGAGATCGACGTCCTCGCTCAAGGTCCCGTCGTTCACTGCGAGCGCGTCCGCCTCGCCGTCCACGCTGCGCGCGTCGACCAGCGTCCGGCCGTGCGCCGCGTTGCCGATGCGGGCCGTCGTCGAACTGTCGATCTTGTTGACCGTGACCGACGCGCCGACGCCGACGCCGGAGACGCCAATGCCGGCGCTGCCGGCCGCGACGGTGATGCGATCGTCCGTCTCCGCGCGCACCCCGACGTTGTGCACGCCCTCCACCCGGGCGGCGCCGTCGATCAGCGCGTTCGTCGTGTTGCCGATGAAATTCGTGACGACCGAGCCGGCGACGCCGACCTTGCCGCCGGCGCCGAGCCCCGCCGCGATGGCGGCGATAGAGCCTTCGCCCATCGCGTCCACTGTCACGTTGCGCGCCTTCACGTTCGCGTTCGCGCCGGTAATCTGCGCCGTCGTCTCGCCCGAGAGGCGGTTGACCGCGACCGCGACGCCGGCGCCGCCGCTCTTGCCAACGCCGACCGCACCCGCCAGCGCGCGGA
Organism: Hydrogenophaga intermedia; assembly: GCA_943370145.1. Lineage (GTDB taxonomy): Bacteria > Pseudomonadota > Gammaproteobacteria. Next base: position 11,781 of record CALRPY020000073.1, read on the forward strand.
TGCCGCCGCGGCCGTTGGTCTCGTCGTCGGGGTCGGCGTTGGCGAAATCGCCCGCGATGCTGCGGGCCGACAGCTCGAAATCGGTGGCGGCGTCGTCATAGGCGACGTTCCGGGCGTAGGCCCTGACCGTGTTGTCGATGGTGTTGACCGCGACCGATGCACCGATGCCGGCGCCCTTGGAGGCCGCGCCAGCCGCCGCAAGCAGTTCGATCTCGGACTCGTCCTCGGCCTCGACGGTGACGCCCCCCGCCGCCTCGACGAGCCGGTCGGCCGCGCCGCCCGGCGTCGTCACGAAGGCGGTGCTGGTGTTGTCGAGCCAGGCCTCTGCGAAATTGGTGATCGCGTTGCCGGCACCGACGCCGCTGATCGTGAGCTTCTGGCTTGCGCCGAGCGAGGCGCCGATGGTGCGAATGTCGTTCTCGTTGCGGGCGAGCAGCGACAGGGCGCCCGCGGCGACGAGCTTCGCGTTGGTCGCATGAGCCCGCGTCTCGTTGCCGATCTCGTTGACGACCACCGAGGCGCCGAAGCCGCCCTTCCCGCCGAGCGTCACGGCGCCCGCGATCGCGTAGATGTCGGAGAGGTCTTCGGCGAACAGGGAGAGATCCCCGGCCTGCGTGCCGCCAGCGGTCGTGACCAGTTTCGCGCCCGTGATGTAGGCGAGCGTGGCGTTGTCGATCTCGTTGTAAGACATTGAGCCGGCCATATTGATGCCGGACTTCTGGGTCGTGCCGCTGCCGCTCGCGGTCAGCGTGCGGATGCCGCCGTCACGCGTCGCCGCGATGCGGGCGTCACCCGCCACGTCCACGGCCTGCGTGCTCGCGATGAAGGCCTCGGTGGTGCCCGCGATGTCGTTCAGCGCGAAGGATCCGGCGAGGCCGACCGAGGTGCCACCGCTGTTCGACGAACCGCGCAGGTCGGCGCTGACCGCGCCCCCGAGGGCCCAGATCTCGCTGTCGTTCGCCGCGGTGACGGACAGCGACGGCGGCACGTCACCACCACCGGCCGGCGCGACCGCGACGCCGCTGTCTATCTTCCCGCCACCGTTGAGATAGGCGCGCGTGGTGTCGTTGATGTCGTTGATCGCGACGTCGCCCGAAATGTGCAGGCCGCCGCTGCCCTGATCGGTGCTCTTGCTCTTGTTCGACGTGGAGGAGTCGGGGGCGGAGGGCGTCTCGGTTGCGTTGGCGGCCACCGCCGCGGCGAGGGCTGCGGTCCAGATGCTGCCGGCCGCCGTCGCGTCCACGCTCACCGCGCCCCCGGCGTCGACCGAGCCGGCCTGGAGGGTCTGGGTCGCATCGAAGGTGTCGTTGCCGATCAGTGCCTGCGTGCGCCGCTCGAAGTCGTTGACCGTGACGGACGCGCCGAAGCTCAGCTTCTGGCCGCGGCCAATCGCGCCGGCGGTGTTGACCGCGAGCGCGTAGTCGTCGGCAAGCAGCGAGAGGTCGCCGGCGAGGTCTACAGTCGCGCCATCGTCGATGCGTGCGAGCGTGTCGTTGTCGACGTCGATGGAGGAGAAGCTGCCGGCAAAGCCGTACTTGCCGGCCTTGGCGCCCGCCACCGCGATCGAGACATCGATGATGTCGCTGCTCGCGGTGACCGCGAGATCGTCCGCGTCGACCAGCGCGCCCTTGTCGACCCACGCCTGGGTGGTGTTCGCGTACCACGACCCGAGCATGCTGCCGCCGACGCCCCCCTTCTCGCCACCGGTGCTGAAGAGATTGATGCCCTTTCTGCTCACCGCGTCGAGGAAGAAGTTCGCGACGCCTGAGAGGCCCACGCTGACCACCTCCGATTCGGCGGTGACGGCGACGTCGCCGGGCGCCGGGTCGCCGACCCCGAAGAAGTCCGGGTCCTGGTTGACGCGCGCGAACTCGCCGATGCTGGCCTTGGCCCAGTTGTCGTAATCGAGGAGATTGACGCTGCCGGCGAGCGCGAGGTCGCTGGCCTCGGCCGAGCTCTGCGCCCAGCTGTTGAAGAAGGTGTCGGGGATGCCGAGGTTGGAGTCGGGGATGGCTTCCAGCCAGGCCGACAGCGAGAAGGTGTCGTCCTGGATCGCCTCGAGCACCGGCCAGGTGATGACGTAGGGCGTCAGCGTGCGCGCCGCCACCGTGAGCGTGCCGCGCGCATCGACGTTGGCGGCCGCGGTCGCGCCGCCGGCGATCGTCGCGGTGGCGACGTTGTCGAAATTGCCGACGATGACGGCCGCGCTCGCCGCGTTCTTCTTGCCGCTGCTGCCGGGGTCGTCGTCGGACTGCGAGGTCTCGCTCGCGGCGCTCAGGCGCTGCTGGTCAGACGTGTCGGCGAGCACCGACAGGTCGCCCAACGCTTCAAGGTCGGCGCCCGCGCCGACCGTCGCCGACGCCTCGTTGCGGTGGTTCGCGACGACCACGGCGGCGGAGAGGCCGTTCTGGTCGACGAAGCTGTTCGAGGCACCGCTGTCGCTGCTGGTCGTTGCGCTGCTGGAGATCTTGCTTCCGATCCACTCGGCAATGGCCTGGATGAGCCCCGCCTTGTTGAGGAAGGACAGGTTGGACGGGGTCTTCGCCGTATCACCCTCGAGATATTCCTCGAAGAAGTTGTCACCGATCGTCGCGCTGGCGGCGGTCGAGTTGCCCTCGGTCGTCGCGTTCGCCGTGATGTCGAGCGCGCCGCCGGCCTCGACCGTGCCGGCGACGCTGGTCAGTGCGCGGGTGTTCGAAAGCGTGACCGCGACCGCCGCGCCGAGCAGGTCGTTGCCGGCGCCAGCCTCCACTTCGGTCGAGAGGTCCTTGGTGCTGCTCGAGCCGATCGAAATCTTCGCGGCAGGTCCGCCACCGCGCACGGTCGCGCCCTCGGCGACGGTGGTCGTCGCCGTGCCATAAGCCTCGGTGACGGCGACGACCACGTCGACCGGCACCTTCGACTGCTGGGACACATCGATCACTTTCGCCGCGATCGCGGTCTGGTTGTCGATGGACGACGTGATGTCGATCGCGCCCGGCGCGGTGACGAGCGTGCCGGTCTTCACGTCGACCGTCGCGTCCGCGGTGCTGCGGCCGTAGCCGACGGCCGCGACCGTGCCATAGGTCGAGATCGTCGCGATGGACTCCGCGGCCGCCGAGATGTCCACCGCGCCGCTGGCCTCGAGCTTCGTGTTGGCGGTGCCGTTCTCGAGCGTCACGGTCGCGTTCGACTTCGCAATGGAGAAGCCGACGAAGGGCCTGAGATCCGTCAGGAAGCGGATCGCGTCGTCGCCGAAGGCCGCGGCGTTCCAGTAGCTGTCGTTCTCGCCGGTCGCGGCATCGGTCGCGCCGTCGAACAGGAAGCCGGCGGTGGCGAGGGCATCCAGCGCGATCGTGCCGCCCTTCAGGTACGCGCCCTTCAGCGTGATTGAAGCGACGTTGCCGTCGCCGAAGGGATTGACGAAGAAGCCGGACGCGTCGGCGTCGAGCGTCACGTCACCAGCCAGCGCGGCGGTCGCGGCGTGGGCGAAGATCTCCGAGTTCTCGACCGTGATCTTCTCGGCGTCGAACAGGATGTCGCCGGCCGCGAAATTGCCGTCCGCGAAGCTGTGAATCCGGCTGCCACCGAGGATTTCGATCGTCGGCGCCGTCAGGGTGATGTTGCCGGATTTGGCGGTCGAGGCCCCGGCGCCGTTGGCGACGCGGCTCGTCACCGTCGAGTTCGTCAGGCGGATCAGGGCGTCGGCGAGGATGCTGAGATTGCCGCCACTGACGGTCAGGCCGTCGAGGCTGGCACTGGCGCCGACCGTCTGGTTGCTCAGCAGGAAGTTCACGGGGTCGATCAGGATGCTGCCCGCGCGGCCGAACACCGCGCCCGCATCGAACTGGCCGCCGGCAAGTTCAACCGTATCCTTCGCGCTCAACTCGATGAAGCCGCCGTCACCCGACACCCCGCCACCGCGGGCCTCGAGGGCTGCGCCAGCGCCGAAGCGGGTGTTGCGACCGGCAAGGACCACGACCTCACCGGCGTTGGACCGCGCGCCGCGACCGGAGGCGCTGAGGCGCGCGGGGCCGTCGATGCGGATGTCGCGCCCTGCCCGCACGTCGACCCTGCCCGCGTCGACGTCGTCGCGTCCTTCGGCGACGAGCGTGCCGGTGACGTCGATGTCGCTCGTGGCATGGAGGCTGATTTCGCCCCGCTCGACGCTGACCGCATCCGCGCTGTCCAGGCCATCGACGTTGACGAGATCGCCGAAGACCGGCGTCACCGGCGACTCGGCGCGGATCTCCCCCGCCATCGCGATCTGCCCTGCCGCGATGTCGACGCCGTTCGCATTGACCCGGCCGCGGATCGACACGAGCCCGTCCGGATCGAGCGGCACGGCCCCGTCGAGCAGTTGCTGTGTCGCCGTCGGCGAAGGCTCGCCCGGCGAACTGAAGAAACCGCGCATGAATGCCTGCGTGGGCGTCACCGCATGCAGGACCCCGGTGTTGATGACGCCCGCTTCGCCGACGACGATGCCGTGCGGATTGGCGACGAACAGGTTGCCGCCGACCTTGCCGGCGCGCATGGAGTTCAGCACGCCATCGATCTGCGTGCGTTCGTCGTGCACGAGATTGAGCAGGTTCCGCGTGCCGTCGGGCAGGTGGAGATTGACGGTGCTGCCGCTACCGACGTTGAAACGGCTGAACGAGTTGAAGGCATTGACGCCGCGAACCGTCGACGTCGTGACGTCGGTGGTGCTGCCCGCCGGGCTGACGCGCGTGGCGGTATTGCCGTCGGGCAGGATCAGGGTCTGCGCGGGCAGCACGCTGCTCCAGAACAGGCTGAGCGCCGTGAATGCGGCCGTGAACCGACGCGTGCGATGCAGGCTTCGCCACATGGATGCTTCTCCTTCGCGTATGGGCCGTCGTCACTGACGGCGCGCGGGGGAGTGCACCTCCCCTCTCATGGATATCGGGATCGGTGCGCGAGACGAATCCGGGACGAGGAGGCGGAGCGAGTCGGGTCACGCCACCCAGCTGCGCGATTCACGTCTTCCGGTACATGCCCACGACGAGGGGCAAGGGAGATAAGCGGCTTCACTCTTCGGTCCAGCGCAGCATGGACTCTACAGAGCGGGAGAGGTATCGGCGATTGACTGCGATCAACGCCGGGCAAGACAGCGCGGCGAAAGTGGGCGCTGCGCGAAAGGACGCGCAGCGCTTCGGGCGAAAGCAGCGCGACGAGCGCCGCGCGTTCCGATCAGAAGCGGAATTCGAAGTTCATCACGCCCAGCAACTGACGATCCTCGCGAGCGACACCGTTGCGGTCGACCGCGAACAGGTTGCCGCCGCCGTCGTAGACGTCGTACTTCAGTTCAGGGCGCACGGTCAGGTGCGGTATCGGCTCCCAGCCGATGTTCGCGGTCAGCGCGTAGACGTCCCCGCCCGTGGCGCCGACGCTGCCCCAGGTGACGTTCGCGGCGCTTTCGTCGCGGAACCATTCGCCGCGCAACGCGAAGCGCATGCGCGGCGCGAACTGGTAGCGCACGCCGAGATTCGCACCGTAGAACGACGTGTCCTGCACGATCGCGAACGGCAGCGGCGCGATGTCGCCGGCCTCCTGGAAGCCGTACATCGACTCCAGCACGATGCCGAGGGTCGGCGTGTAGTTGTGGTAGACGCTGAGGTAACCGACGACGCGGTCGAGGTACTCGTTGGTCGAACTCAGCGCAAGGTATTGCGAACCGCCGCCCAGTGGCCGCACGACGCCGTCGATCACTTTCGCATCGCCGAAATCGTCCTCGCCGTTCCCGTATTCGATCTCGACGTCGACCCAGGTGCGCATGTCCGGGCTGCGCCAGCGGCCCTCGAAGAAAAAGCCGGGCTGCGTGTCGCCGGAACCGAAGTCGATTGCGTTCCAGTCCGAAACGACGCCGAAGCCCGCGCTCGCGTGGCCGAAGGTGGCGTCCAGCGGCAGCTTGAACTGCGCCAGTGCGCCGACGTGCTTGGCCGGCCCGGACGCGAAGACATAGGTCCGGCTCGAAAACCAGTTTGGCGGCTCGAAGGAGCCATAGCCGATTTCCCACGCGTTCGGCGAGTGCCAGCTGCCGACGATGATCGACGCGCCCTCGCCTATCGGCAGGTAGGTGTCGAGATACCACTGGGTGACCGCGAGGCGATCGCGACGGTCGGCGTCCCAGGACCAGTCATCCATGCCCTTGGTCTTCCAGAACACGGCGTCTTCGCCGTAGAGCGCCGACACGTTCCAGTCGACGATGACTTCGTCGCCCCGCGGTCCGGGCAGCGGGCCGACACGGCTCAGCACGTTGCGGTTGGGCTGGAACAGGCGGAACGGCGGACAACCGGCACCCTTGCACGCGATGAGCCCGATGTGGTTCAGGTTCACGCCCTCGTCCTGCACGAGACCGCCCTGGGCACCCAGGCTGCGGCCGCGCCCCTGCGCCAGTTCCGTCTTCGCGATGTCGTTGTCGGCGAATGCCGCCGTGACGTGCCCGAAGCCCATCACGCTGATGCCCTGCTCGCGTTCGATCGGCGCGCCGCCCAGTGCGCGGTACAGCGTGCCGTAGGGGCGATCGCCTTCGGTGAGCACGGGCTCGGCGGCGACGCTCGCGCCGGGGACGCCGAACAGGGCCGCGAACAGCGCGAGGGCCCGGGAGGAATTGTCGGTTCTGGAAACGCGCATCGGATGGACTTTCATGGCGCTGCGTGGCGACGCGGCGTGTCGAATCGGAGGTTGGTGGCGCGCAAGGGCGAGCGCCTCAGGCACTCTTGACGATCATCCGCGAGGTGAAGCCGTTGGTGCCGCTGTGCGACCAGCGGGCACCGTCGCTGACGTGCTCGTGCACAACGGACTCGTACTGCACGTAGTCGTGGAAGACCGGCGACGGCAGGCCGGTGATGCGGATCGGCGCACCGTCAAGACCCGCGACGAGTTTCATCTCGACGCTGGACGCGGGGGTCGTGAACCTGATGACCTGCGCGTCGCGCGTCACCGCGAGCTTCACGCGTTCGATGCCGCGCGAGATGTCGAGGAACTTGGGAAAGGCGAGCGGCAGGATGCGATCGAAGGCCGCGTACTGCGCGTCGGTGAGTGCGTCGCTGACATAGATGCGCGTCCACTTGCGCATCGAGAAGCTCACCAGGAAGTCGATGCCCGCGAGCGCCGCGCCGTCGACCTGGCCCTGCGTGATCTGGATGAGCCGATTGCCTTCGCACATCTTCTCGGTCGGGCGCCCGAAGTTGCAGGGGCAGGGAATGGCGCAGCTGCAGCACTCGGCGATGTCGGCCTCGAGCGCCCAGGCCGGCGTGCCCGCCGCGCGCACCGCCTGGCTGCCCACTGCGACGCCCAGCGCCGCCGCCCCCAGCGTGAGATTGAAGTCGCGTCGATTCATGGCGTTCCCTCCACTTTGGCAGGACTCGTCTACCGACGAGCGCCGTCATTCATTTCAATGACTTGAGCCTTTATCTTAAAGAATGCCTGAAGTTTTTGCCTGCGCCCAGATCGACCACCAAGCGAGGCCGCGAATTTCATTCGAATGGAGGATGAATCGGGCGGACCGTCGCGCGCGTTGCCGCGTTCCGCCGGCGCCAGGCTTCGATTAGGCTTGGGCTCTGCACATCAAGCCGCGCCAGAGGAACTGACCATGCCGGACCGTCGCGCCGAACTCACCCGTCTCATCGAAGCCTTCACCGCCTGTTTCAATCGCGTCGACCTCGACGGACTGATGGACTACTTCGCGGACGACGCGGTGTACGAGGAAGTCAACGGGCCGGTGAATCATGGCAAGGCGGCGATCCGGAAGGCCTTCGAACCGCTGTTCTCGGGGCAGTTCGGCCACGTCACGTTCACTGGACGCGATTTGTTCATCGACACCGACGCGGACAAGGTGATGGCGAGCTGGGACTGCCATCTCACGATGGACGGGCAAGCCAAGGTCCTGGAGGGGCTGGACCTCTACCACTTCCGCGGCGACAGGATCGTGCGCAAGCTCGCCTACTGCAAGGCGCGGCAGCCGCGCTATACGGACGCGCCCGCGGCCTGACCCGGAAGCGCTCAGCCGGCTGCCCCGAGCAGGCGTTCGCAGGCCGCGATGTTGCGCTCGTGAACGTCCAGCATCGCGCGCAGATCGCGCGCGAGCGCGGGCTCCGCGATGCGCGGGATGGCGTCCCGCAGCCTGCGCGCTACCCAGGCCTGCCCGCGGTTCAGCAGTACAAGCTGCGCCGTGAAATCGTCCAGCGCGAGCAGCTTGTGCAGGAAATCCCCGGTCGCGGACGTCGCCTCGCCGCCCAGCGCCGTGACGTGCCGGCCGAGCATCGAAACGAATCCCGCCTCGTCACGCACCACGGCCGGCAACAAGGCAGCAGCGGCCCCGTGGGCCCGCTTCACCATCGCCGCGACGCCGCGCGCGCCGGCCCGTTCGGCGCGCAGCAGTTCGTCGAGCAGCGCGAGGATTTCCTCGCGCGCCAGGTAACCCATGTATGACGGTGGCGCTTCACTCGCCTGGCACGGCGAGGACGCGACGGCCCGCGTCTCATGCCGCCCTTGCTGCCCTGGGCGCGCCGCACGGGCCGGCGCGAGCCAGCCTTCCTCGGTCAATATGCGGTCCATCGGGATGTCGTGTGGCTGCGGGTGAATCGTGTCGAGCCGCGACGCCGCGTAGCCGATGCCGATCGTCAGCGGCCGCGGCCGCGGCACGCACTGCGCCAGCGTGCGATCGTAATAGCCTCCGCCGTAACCCAGCCGGTAGCCGGCCGGATCGAATCCGACCAGCGGCACCAGCAGCAGTGTCGGCGTGACCACAGCGCCGTCCGCCGGCACCGGGATGTTCCAGATCCCGTGGACGAGCTTTTCGCCACGGCGCCAGCTGCGGAAAACCATCGCCCGGTTCTTTTCGACGACGACCGGCAGCGCCGCCGTGGCGCCACGCGCGAGCAAATGCGCGATGAGTCCATGCAAGTCGACCTCGCCCTTGAACGGCCAGTAATAGCCGATGCAGTGCGTGGCCAGTTCGTCCCCAATCGCCAACAGGTGCTGCACGATGCGCGTTCCCGCGACCTCGCGCCCGGCGGCGAGCAAGGCAAGCCGGCGCTCAAGCAGCAGCGCACGCTGCGCGCGTCGCCATCCGCGGATGTCGGTCCAGCTGTCCATTCAGCACCTTGTTGGCATGCCGGCAGTATAGAACCGCTGGTCCATCCCGCCGGGGCACCGCCCGGGCAGAAGCGTATTCGTCTGACACGCGTCGCCGGCCTGCAAGGACCCTCACCCGGCCTCTCCCTGGGCGCTGTCTCTTGGTCACATTTGGGCGCGGGTGCCGGTGTTCACGTGCTGTTGGGCCACCGAGAACACCGAGAGGATGGGGTGGAGATGCCGCCTGGACGGCATTGCCCCGGCAGAAGCGCATCCCGCAACTCACCGTTCTTCTCCGTGTCCTCCGTGCGCTCCGTGGTCAACATTCGGCGTCTGTTGCCGCGGCAACGCCGGCTTTCACCACGGAGAGCACGGAGGACACGGAGAAGTCGCTTATTCGAGCGTGGTCCGGGCAATGCCCATGCCGTCGACCGCTGGCTCAGCGCCTGTTGAAAAATCTCGGTGTTCTCGGTGTTCTCGGTGTTCTTGGTGGCCCATCATCACGGCCCGCGGTACCTGCGCTCAGATGTGGCCACGAGACAGCCCGCGACGGGAACGGCGAAGACCCGCGCCCGCGTGCCTCAGAAAGAAAAGGTGTCAGATTTGAAATCTGACACCTTTTCTCGGCTCTGGACCCTGCAGAGGCCGTCTGAACGCAGCGCGGGACACAGTTGCTCGGTGGCCAG
>CALRPY020000074.1:0-21342 GCA_943370145.1 Hydrogenophaga intermedia
CTGGTTCAACCACGATCGCCTGCTCGGGCCTATCGGCTATATCCCGCCGGCAGAAGCCGAGGCAAACTATTATCGGGCACTTGAGAAGCCGGTCGCCGAAGCGGCCTGACTTAAACCAAACAGCCTCCACGAAACCCGGGGCGGTTCAACCTGGCGGCTCACGGCGACGCCAAGGCCGAACTGATTGCCAGGGCTGACGAACACCTCTCTCGCGCAGCGCAGCTTGCCCCTGCCGACGTCGGTGCGCTGATTGGTCAAGTGCTCATCGCCGAAGGGCCGGCCACTGCGGATGTCATGCGCGAACTTACGCGCCGGCTCGCACTACATCCTTTACCGCCCAATCAGGTCGGCCGCTTGGATTTGCTCGTGCGCTGCCAGCGTGGGGGTGCGTGCAAGACACCGCCAGAACAAATGCAGGCGATTTTTGCGGCAGGACTCTCGCAGCCGCGCCTCCTGCCTAGTGTCAAGGCGGATCTGCTGACGGTTCTGGCAACTTACTACGCTGAACAAATGAGTGACGTGCCGGCCGCGCTGCGCGTTCTGCTCGAGGCGGCGGCGCTGGTGCCTAATGATCCCGCCAGACATTTAAACGTTGCACAGTTGCTGATTCTCGTGCCGGATTTCGAAGGGGCGGAGGCCCAATTGCGGCTAGCCGAGCAGAAAGACCCGATTGGATCCACCAAGTGGCGACGCGATCTCATTCGCTCTCAAATCGAAGAACTGCAGCGCCGCAACGTGCGATCCAAGCTCGAGGGGGCTGGTCCGGTCGTCCAGCCCAATCTGGCGCAGGCGCCTGCCGCCGCCACTTTGTCCCTGCCGCCTTCCCTTTCCGGTAGCCCATAGTTTCTGCTGGCGTACGCGATGGCTTTGCAGCGCCCCGGGGTGAGTCGAGAATCTGACTTTCACGTCACGACCAGGTTGTGCCTCAAGTTCTGTGGTTGCGGTGGCACGTTCACCGCGGAGCGGAGCAACCTCTCAAACCGGTGGTGAGGGCGGCCGCAAGTTCCGTCGCGAGAGCTTCCCAGCCTGGTTTCCTTTCTGGTGGCGGTGCGGGTGCATCGAGCGCGGACTGGAGAGCGCCTGCCAAAGCCGCCGCGTCCTCCGGCGGCACAAGCGACTCCGGACTTTCGCTCAATATCCACCGTGTCGAATCTGTCGCGCTTGCTAACAAGCGCAGGCCGCAGGCCATGGCCTCGTAGAGCTTGATCGGGTAGCTGTAGTTGCCGAAAGCGGAATTCCGATTTACCACCGCAAGCACATCCGCGGCGTTCATGACGACCGGCAGCGCTTCGTCGGCGACGTAGCCGAGATAGCGCGCGCCCGGCGGCAGCGTCAGTCCCGCTTCGAGCCGGCCGGCCAGAAGCAGTTCGAGGGCCGGTCGGCGCGCGCGCAAGCTGGTCCAGGCCTCGAACAGCGTCGCAATGCCTCGCGAGCGCGAAATTGACCCGAAGTAGCCTACGTACTGCCGGTTGACCGGCAGGCCGAGTTGAGCGCGACACCGGAACCTGTCCCGTGGGTAGAAACCCACGGGGTCGACCGCCATCGGCAGCACAAGGGTGGGCCCGCGCCGGCCGTGCTCGGCGAACAGGGTTTCCAGCGTCGGCCCGGCGACACTGACGAGATCGGCCGCGCGCGCGGCGGCGAACCACGCAGCGTGCAGCGGGCGGCACCACTCGACGTAGCTTGCATAGTTGTCATAGGCGTCGAGCAGCGAGCGTGCACCGACACGCCGGGCCAGATGCACGGCGAGAATGCCGTAATAGGTATCCGAACAGCCGACGATCCAGTCGGGGCGAAAGCCTCGCGCGATCTCCCCGAGCCGTCGCAGCAGGCGCAATGGACGTTCGCGCGGTTCGAGTGTCTCCCATTCGAGGCCATGACGCAGGCCGGACCACGGGGCGGCGCGCTGATGATGCACGAGCGCCAGCTTCACCGTGTGGCCCTGCTCGGCCAGCGCCCGTGGCAGGTGGAAGAAGCGGCCGTAGGGTCGCTCGAGCAGATCCCGGCCCATTGGCTGACGCTTGCCGAGGAACAGGATTCTCACGGGGCGGGCGCCAGCAGTTCGCGGTACAGCGCGAGATAACGCTGTGTGACCTTCCTGAGGTCGTAGTGGGACTCGGCGTGCGCGCGGGCGCCGGCCCGCAAGGCCTCGCCCCCGCGCAGCGCGGCGTCGATGCCCTCGGCAAGCGCGACGGTGTCGAACGGCGGCGCGAGGAACCCGTTGCGGCCGGGTTCGACCAGATCCGGCATGCCGCCGATGTCAAAGGCGACCACCGGACAGCCGCAGGCGAGCGCCTCGACGACGGTGTTGGGGAGGTTGTCTTGCTCTGACGGGGCGACGAAGACATCGGCGGCATTGAGCACGTCGACCATGGTCTGCTCATCGTCGATGTGGCCGATGCCATGCACGGGCAGATCTGAAAGCGCGCCCGCCGCGGGGGACGCACCGTAGACCAGCAGCTGCAGGTCGGGCCGCAGGCGGGAGAGCCTGCCCAGCGCGGCGACGAGGTGCACATAACCTTTGCGCCGGTCGGCTGTCGCGTTCATCGCCCCGAAGGCTAGCAGCGGCGCCTCCGGCGGAATGCCGAAGCGCGCACGGCAGCGCACGCGCTCCCGCGGCCGGTACAGCGCGAGATCGATACCGTTCGGAATCACCGACACCTCGCAGCCCGCCAGCGCGGCGCTGTCACGCGCGCAGTTCGCAAGCCAGCGGCTGGGACTGACGACGTGCGGTGGGCGCGCGCGATACACGGCCCGCTTGCGTCCCTGCACCCAGGTTGCGACGTCGTGCGCGCGCCGCGAGCGCAACTGAGGACAGGCACCGCATTCTGACTTCCAGCGGCCGCAGCCCTCGTCGTAGTGGCAACCTCCCGTGAACGCCCACATGTCGTGCAGCGTCCATACCGTCGGCGCCCTCCAGCGACCGATGTCCTCGATGCGCAACCAGCCCTTGTTGATCCAGTGCAGATGGACGAGTGCGGGCTGCTGCGCGGCGACCCGTTGGGCGAGCCGGCCGGGCACCCACGCCGGGGAGAACTGCGTCGTGCGATGGCGCAGGCTGGCCAGCACAGGCAGCTGGTCGAGCAGCAGTCGACCCTGCGCGCACTGTTCGTGCCACCAGCCGGATGCCCCGTGGATGCCGGCCCCCAAAGTGCGTCGCCGCTGGACCCACAGTTCGCAGTCCGCGCCTTGCGCACGCATCCCCTCGTGCAGCCTGCGCGCCGCGACCGCGGCACCGCCGTTGTCGTCGGCGGTGCTGAGGGCGAGCACCTTCACGCGAGCGTTTCGGCGAGGTCCCGGAGCGCCACCACCAAGTCCCCAGCGGAGCCCGGCACGGTTGGCGACGCATCGGGGTGGAGCGCGCGCAGGCCTGCGACGAGCCCGTACGCGGTCAGCGCATCGAGTCGGATCGTCGGCACGCCGTTCCGTCCCGCCAGCGCGGCGACCTTGCCCTTGCCGAGCGTGTAATCGATCGCGAGCGTCGGGCGTCCGGCGGCGCCGGCGAACACCAGCGAATGAAAGCGCATCGCAAGCACCCGACCCGCGCTGCGAAAGCGCGCGAACACGAGGGCCGGCGCCTGCTCCCGCTCGAGGAACCGCCAGTCGACGCGCTCGGGCGCAATGCCGGCGTCGCGGAACAGACGCCGGTAATACCAGCGGTCGTCGCCGCCGGCGGCATTGGTTGACATCGGCACCGGCACGAGGCGGGTCGCGGGCTCGGCGGCGAGCAGTGCGCGCAGGCCTGCGCCGAGCTCGGCATCGAACCGTTGCAGTTGCCGAAACGCCGCCGCGCCGCCCGCGCCGTACTGCTCATGTGGCCATTCCCGCAGGCCGAGCAACAGGTCGTCCGTGACGACGGACGGCCCCGCTTCCGCCTGCTGCCTGAGCCAGGTATGCGCAGGGTCGTCCGCGACCCGATCCGCACGGGTGTCGATGCCGAGCTGCGCGGCGAGCGTCCGCGATTCCTCGTCGCGGAAGATGCGCAGCGTCGCCAGCGACAGCAGTTCCCGGATGGGCTCGCGATAGAAGCGGCGTCCCACGGGACCCACGCCGCAGCCGAGCAGGATGCGCGGGATGCCGCGGGCGGCGGCCGCCTTGAACACGTTCAGGTTGTCGGCGAGCGCCTTGACACCCATCAGCGGGCCGCCGGCGAACACCACGGCGCGATAGCGGCCGATGCGTGCGAGCGACTCCTCGAAGCCGATGACCTCCAGCGCCGCCAGTTCAGGCATCTGAGCGACGGTGTGGCGTGAGATGAACGGGTCCAGGCTCGCGAGCTCGCAGCCGACAGCGCCCAGGCTTGCGCGCAGCGCCGCCACGCAGCCGGCGAGGATGGCCTTGTCGCCGAGGGTTTCGGTGCCGTACCAGCCGCACAGCAGGACGCGGTCGGCGGGCAACGCGGACGCCACCGGCGCAATCGCCGCCAGCTGTCGGGCGCGACGATGAAACGCGTGCCGCGCAAGCGGCGCGAGCAGCGGTGCCAGCCGCGCGCGCGTTGCCTTGCGCGGCGACCAGCCCAGTTCGGTCGCGGCCTGGCGCACGAAGCCGACCCCGGGTGAGATGCCGCCATAGTCATGCGCGCAGCGGGCGCACTTGGTGTCGATGATTTCCTTCAGGTACGGCGCGTTGTCGAAATAAAGCGTGCTGCTGGCCTCGGCGAGCGCGCTGCCGAGCGGCCGGCTTTCGACCGCGCAGTAGGCGAGCTCTCCGCGCGAGGTCAGCGTGGCGCCGCGATGCTGCCAGTTGCAGCCCGCGCTGCGCGGGGCTTGGTAGGCGAGCTGACCAACCAGGGAACGATAGGTCTCCAGCTGCTGCGCGCCGGTCTCGTATTCGCGTATCAGGGTCTGCAGGAAAGTGCAGACGTGATAGCGCTCCGCGTCGTCGAGCGCGAACGGCCCCCGCATCTCGTGGGTGTACAGGCGCCGGTGCGGGACGCCGAGCCTGAACTTGATGTACGTCGCGTGGGCTTGCGCGAAGTCCAGCGTCTCCCACAGGCCGAAGACGTTGTCGCGCACGATCGTGTACCCGAACTGGCGGCTGTCGACGTGGGGCGCCTGCCTGATGTGCTCGAGCACGCGCAGCACGCCATCGAAGTTGCCCGCACGGCCGCGCACCAGGTCGTGCATCGCACCGACACCGTCCAGCGACAGCATGACGTCGAGGTGCTTGCCGAAGGCCGCTGTCACGGCGCCGACGGCGTCGATGCTCGCGATCACTTTTTTCGGCACCAGCGCGTTCGTGATAAGCGAGAAGCGGCGCACGCGCGGCAGCTTTTCGCAGGCGACGCGCACGAGATCCGCGAGGTCCCGACGCAGTGTCGGCTCGCCCCCGTTCAGGCCTACATTGACGACGCGCGAGTACAGCGGATCGGACAGCACGTGCGCGAGTTGCGCCGGGGTGATCTCGACGTCACGCTTCTGCTGCCAGATGTGGCACATCTCGCAGCCGGAGTTGCAGATGTCGTTGACGGGAAACTGCAGCACGGTGGGCCGTTCGAGCGGCCATGGGCGTGGCCGGAAGGCCGTGACGATGTCACGCAGGAAGCCAGGGGCGGCGGCGAACTTCACGGCGACGGCCGCTCGCATGCGAAAGCCTCGCTCATGCTCACGCGCGTTTCCTTTCCCCATGACTCAGGCATCGGTTCCCGGCCTGCGCGTCCTCGCGCGTCCGACGCCGTTGCGGGCATCCAGCAGCAGGGTCTGCCCGACCGCCAGCAGCCGCGCCGGGTGCAGCGCGTCGCTCTTGATCAGGAACAGATGACGCATCGATGTCGGCACCAGGTCGAAGAAGTAATAGGCGGCATAAAGGGATAGCACGGTCGCCACGGCGGCGCCAGCCATGCCGTGGGCAGGGGTCAACCAGGCGTTGCCCGCGAGACAGACCACGACCCCGGCCAGCGTCCGCCACATCGACAGCCGGGCGCGGCTTTCGGCGAAGATCCACGCACCGGACGCCACGCCAAAGCCCATCGCGAGCAGGCCGAGCACGTGCAGCCTGAGCACCCAGGCGGCACCATCGTATTTCGCCCCGAACACGAGGCCGACCAGCAGGTCGGCCAGCAGCCAGGTCGCGACGATGATGGCGACCGAACTGGCGGCCACGATGCGGAACATCTGGCGGGTCAGCGCGGCATAGCGTTCGGGATCCTTCGTGCGATGCTCGACGAGCAGCGGGTAATAGCTCGCAACGATTGCCGCCGGCACGAAGTACCACACGTCCGACAGCCGGGCGCCGGCGGCGTACACGCCGACGACCGCGAGCCCCCGCGTCGCTTCGAGCACGAGCTGGTCGAGGCGCAGGCACAGGGAGAGGCCGGCGCCGGCGATGATCTCCGGCCAGCATTCGGCAAGCAGGCGCCGGCAGGTCACGAGCTGGGTGCGCAAGCTCAGACCGGGGCGCGCCTCGCGGTAGAGAAAGGTCAGCGTCGTCGCATTGATGCCGAGCTCGAGCACGCTCGCCCACGCGAAGGCCACGACCGGCGCCTCGGTGAACACGAGGGCCAGCTTGAGCACCGAGGTGAGCAGCAGGGAACCGGCCTTGACCAGCGCGGGCACGCGGTTCTGCCCGAGCGACTGGTACCACAGTTCCAACGGCTCGAAGGCCTGCAGCAACAGGCTCACGGCAGTCACCGCGATCAGTGTCGCCACCAGCACCGAGCCGTCCCCGGCGAGCGCGATGACGCCCATCAGTCCCGCCACGAGCAACAGCGCCAGCAGGATGCGGGCGCGCACCGCGACGATAAGCAGCGCCGCGGCTGCGTCGCGGTCCGTGACGAATTCGCGGACCAGGGTGCGGTTCATGCCCATCGCGAGCAAGGGCGCCAGCAGCGATACGCAGGAGGCGGCATAGTTCAGCGCGCCGAACTGCGCGGGACCGAGGTAGCGCGCGAGCACCGCCATCACCAGCACGGACGCACCGAAGCGCACCACGCGTTCGGCCGCGAGCCACGCGGTGTTCAGTACCAGGATACGCTTCATGCGCGAGCCACGGGCAGCCCGCTGCCAAACCTGCCGACGGCCGTCATCGAAGCCTCAGGCGCACCGCGGGCGCCCCCCTGCGCCGTCGACCATGACGCCCTGTCGCCGCGCGTCGCCGCCGCCTGGCTGCACGGCCGCCCGCATGAGGTCGCGGCGTTCAGTCCCGCCGCACCTGACGGCGCTCCGATTCCGCTTCCTTGTAATGCAGCGAAGACACCAGCTCGGCGAGAATGCCGATCAGGAAGCACAGCAGCGAGGACAGGAACAGCAGCGCGCTCATGTTCGTGAAGCGGTGATAGTTGAAATACGTGTAGCCATAATAGGAGGCTGCCAGTCCGAACAGCAGCGCGCTGATCGGCAGGAACAGCCGCATCGGCGAGAACAGCGTGCCGACCTTGAGAATGATCATCAGGAAGCGCAGGCCGTCCTCGACGAGCCGGATATGGCTCTTGCCCTCCCGCTGTCGCGCGCGGATCGGCACGTAGGCGACCGGCAGCCCGGAGCGAAAGAAGGCCATCGTGCAGGTTGTCGGGTAGGAGAAGCCGTTCGGCAGCAGGTAGAGGAAGCGCTTGAAATGGCGCGCGCGCGCCGCACGAAAGCCCGAGGTCAGGTCCTCGATGCGCCGGCCGGTCATGTAGCTCGCCAGCCGGTTGTAGATGCGGTTGGCGAACGCGCGGCCCTTTGATGCCTGCGTGTCCCAGTGGCGCGCGCCGACCGCCATCTCGTAACCCTCGTCGAGCTTCGCCAGCAGCTGTTCGACGTCCTCGACGTTGTGCTGGCCGTCTGCATCCATGAATACGAGCACAGAGCCGTGCGCGTGGCGCGCGCCAGACTTGATGGCCGCGCCGTTGCCCATCGAGTACGGATGGGTCAGCACCGTCACGCCGTGCTGGCGCGCGATGTCCGCGGTGGTGTCCGTGCTGCCGTCATTGACGACGATGATCTCGGCGGCGGGAAAGGCCTTGACCAGCGCGGGGAGGAAGCGGCCGAGGCCCGCAGCCTCGTTGCGCGCGGGCAGGATGATGCTGACCGACGGTCCGGTGTTCTGTGCGTTCGCCCGTGTGTCCATGCAGTGGCCTCGTCAGTCCGCCCGACCGATGCATGATAATCGAAAGTCGGGCCTTTCTCGTGCGCGCGCGGACGCGGCCTCAGCCCTGCGTCGCCTGCGTCAGCAGACGGGCGTAGCGGGCGGCGACTTCCCGCCAGTCGTAGCGCATCAGTCGCGTGCGCGCGGACTCGCCGAGCTGTGCCCGCAACGCGCCGTCGTCGAGCAGTCGGCGCAGCTTGGTGGCGAAATCAGCCGCGTCGCCGGCCCGCGCGAGCAGGCCGGTTTCGCCGTCCTCGATCACGTCACGGATCGCCGCGAGGTCGGAGGCGACGACGGCGCAGCCGCAGCCTATCGCCTCGAGCGTGACGAGGCCGAGACCTTCCTGGTCGCCGACGCGATCGACGATCGACGGCACCACGGCGATGGCCGCCCGTGAGTACAGTGCGGGCAGCTCGGTCTGCGGTCGCGCGCCGAGGAATTCGACCCAGGCGCCTAGACCAAGGTCCGCAGCCTGTCTCTCGAGCCGGGCCCGCTCGGGGCCGTCGCCGACGATCGTGAGCCGCGTCGCCGGGTGCGTCGCACGCAGCCGGGCGAAGGCGTCGATCAGCACGGTGACGCCCTTCTTTTCGACGAGGCGGCCGACGAAGACGAGACGCTGCGGCTCCCGCGCGACGCCTGCGACAGGCGCGAAGCGGGACTCGAGGTCAACGCCCATGGAGGCGACCTCGATGCGGTCGCCCGGCAGCCCTTCACGCTCGAGCACCTCACGCATGTAACGGCTGACCACGGTCACGCAGGCGGCACGTGCGGTGACGAGTCGTCGCAGCCAGCGGAAGCCGCGGGCTTGCAGGGCGAAGAGGTCGCCGCCGTGCGCGGTGCAGATGAAAGGAATGCGCCGGCGCGGCAGCAGCAGGGTGGCAAGCAGGCCCTGCGGAATGATCCAGTGCGCATGCACGACGTCGTAGGTTCTCCGTCTCAGCGCGCCTTCGATCGCAAGCAGGTAAGCCAGCAGGAACGGCGGGACGAGCAGCAGGCGCAGCGGGCGCTGGCGCAGGCGGCTGACGATGCCGCCGCTGCCGACGAGGCCTTCGAACGGCCCGGGGCAGTAACGGAAGCGGAGGACGCGCACGCCGTCCATGAGTTGCTCGACGTCGCCGCCCGGCAGGTGCGGCGTGATGACGTCGACCTCGTGGCCGAGGGTGACCAGCCGCCTGCTCAGTTCGTGCACGAAGCCTGGCGTCGCATCACCCGCCGTGACGGGATAGGTCGACGCCAGGACCAGAATCTTCACGCGTGGATCTTGCGCACCGGAAACTCCTGCAGCACCGCCAGGATCTCGGGGAACACCTTCGGTGTCGCGGCGACGATGTCGCCGTCGCGCATCAGGTTCTGCCCCGGATAGGGCGTGCCGACGATGCCGCCGGCTTCCTGGACGATCAGCGCGCCGGCCGCGATGTCCCACGGTTGCAGGCCGAACTCCCAGAAGCCGTCGAGCCGGCCTGCGGCGACATAGGCGAGATCCAACGCGGCCGCGCCGGCCCTGCGCACGCCGTCGCAGCGATGCAGGAAGCGGCCGAAGGACTGGAGATAGGGTTCGATCAGTTTCTCCTCGCGCATCGGAAAGCCGGTCGCGAGCAGGGCCTGGTCGAGGCCGCGGCAGCGGCTCACGCGCAGGCGCCGGTTGTTCAACTGTGCGCCAGAGCCGCGCGTCGCGGTGAAGAGTTCGTCGCGCAGCGGATCGTAGACCACGCCCTGCTGCACTTCGCCGCGCACTTCCAGGGCGATTGAGATCGCAATCTGCGGGAAGCCGTGCAGGAAGTTCGTGGTGCCGTCCAGCGGGTCGATGATCCACACGAAGTCACTCTTGCCGCGCGTGCCGCTCTCCTCGGCGAGCATCTCGTGGTCGGGATAGGCGTTGCGCAGCGTGTCGATGATCGCGTTTTCGGCCTCGCGGTCGATGTTCGAGACATAGTCGCGGCGGCCCTTGAGGTCCACCTGCAGGGTGTCCGGACGGTCGAGGTTGCGCAGGATCACGGACGCGCCGCGCCGCGCTGCCCTGATCGCGATATTCAGCATCGGATGCATGGTCGGGAAATTCCTTGGCTATTCGGTCGGAGCGGCTCACCGCCGGGCAGCGGTGAGCCGGCGGATGCTTGCGCGGTCGAGGTTCCATAGAATGCCCCACGATTCTACCGGATAGTCCGGGAAACGCGGAGATTCATGGTGCAAGACCCAGGTTCGCAGGCCCCCGCGCGGGACGACGAGACGGCGGATGCGGCGTCCGGGGCGCTGCTCGCGCGGGTGCGCGTGGTGCTCGTCGAAACCTCTCACCCGGGAAATATCGGCGCCGCCGCGCGCGCGATGAAGACGATGGGCCTGGAGCAGCTCTGGCTGGTGCGCCCGCGCATTTTCCCGTCCGCCGAGGCGACCGCCCGCGCGTCGGGCGCCGACGACCTGCTCCAGGCGGCCACCGTCGTCGACACCCTCGCCGACGCGGTCGCCGATTGTGGCCTGGTGCTCGGCACCACCGCGCGCACCCGCCACCTCGAGTGGCCGGTCCTGACGCCGCGCGCGGCCGCCGCGTGGTCGGTCGCGCAGCCGACGACGGGGGACATCGCGCTGGTCTTCGGCCGTGAGCAGTCCGGGCTCAGCAACGAGGAACTCGCGCAGTGCCAGCGCGCGATCCGGATCCCGACCTCCCCCCACTTCAGTTCCCTGAACATCGCCCAGGCGGTGCAGATCTGTGCCTACGAGATGCGCATGCAGGCGCTCGGCGAAGAGGTCTTGCCGGCGGTGGCCGCCGACGAGCCGCTCGCGACGACCGGCGAACTCGCGGCGCTGGTCGAGCACGCGAAGCGGGTCATGGAGCAGGTCGACTACTTCAAGCCGGACCGCCCGAAGCTCCTGCCGCATCGCCTGCAGCGCCTGGTTGCGCGCCCGGGCCTGACGCACAGCGAAGTGCAGATCCTGCGCGGCTTCCTGACCAAGGTGGAGAAGAACACGAAGGGCGGCTAGGCAGACGGCTGGCGCGGACGCGCTGGAGGGCGACGGGAGGACACCGCTTTCCAGCCGGAACACAGGCATCGCCTCTCCCGGCCCGGGCTGCCTGATGAATGCCTCGACGGCACCGTCGAGTGTTCAATGCTTGAATGGCCCGCCGCACCGCACATCGTAAAAAATGTTCGCCTCTCCCGCCCTGGGAGAGGCCGCGCGCAGCGCGGGTGAGGGTGGTCTCAGACTGGCACAGCGCCAACTGACGCGCCCCTCACCCGCCGGCATTCGCCGTCGACCTCTCCCGCACGCGGGAGAGGCAATCAGCAGTTTGGGTTAGGGGGTATCCGCGCGGAGCTGTGCCCGATGATGTGCCGCGCACCGTCGGTCTCGCCACCGCAGGTGCGCGAGAAAAACGCTACAAACTGCCGACGTACCTTACCCGCGCCTCTTCGCCGCCCGCGCGAATAGTCCCCACGCGGCGCACGGTCTCACCCTGCTCCCGCAAGGTCGCGATGACCGCGTCGGCCTCCGCCGCGGGCACCACCGCCAGCATGCCGAGCCCGCAGTTGAAGGTGCGGAGCATCTCGGCATCGGCGACCGGGCCGTGCGCCCGGAGCCAGGTGAATACCGGCGGCAGCTGCCAGCTGTCGAGATCGATTTCCGCGTGCACGCCGTCCGGCAGCACGCGCGGGAGGTTGTCGGTGATGCCGCCGCCGGTGATGTGGGCAAGGCCACGGATGTCGTGGGCCGCGATCGCCGCGAGCAGCGGGCGGACGTAGATGCGGGTTGGCGCGAGCAGCGCGTCACCGAGGCTGCGGCCGTCCGCCGCGCCGGGCAGGGCGGCGGCAAGATCCGCCGCGCTGCGCTCGACGATGCGCCGGACCAGCGAATAGCCGTTGGAGTGCACGCCGCTGGAGTCGAGGCCGAGGATGACGTCGCCGGCTTCGATCCGGCTGCCGTCGATGAGCTTCGCGGCGTCGACGATGCCGACGGTGAAACCCGCGAGGTCGTAATGGCCCGGGGCGTACATGTCGGGCATCTCGGCGGTCTCGCCGCCGAGCAGCGCCGCGCCGGCCTGGCGGCAGCCCTCGGCGATGCCCTCGATGACGGTCGCCGCGGTCGCGACGTCGAGCTTGCCGGTGGCGAAATAATCGAGGAAGAACAGGGGTTCCGCGCCCTGCACGATCACGTCGTTGACGCACATGGCGACGAGGTCGATGCCGATCGTGGCGTGCCGGTCGAGATCGATTGCGATCTTGAGTTTGGTGCCGACCCCGTCGGTGGACGACACCAGCAGCGGCGACTCGTACTTGTCCTTCGCGAGGCTGAACAGGCCGCCGAAGCCGCCGAGGCCGCCGACCACGCCCTCGCGCAGCGTCGATTTCGCAAAAGGCTTGATCCGTTCAACGAGGGCGGTGCCGCTGTCGATGTCGACGCCGGCGTCGCGGTAACTGAGGGTGTCGTGCTTGGTCATGCGGACATGGTAATGGCGGGGTCAGGCAGCGTAAACCGTGGATTTGACGTCACTTCCCTTGACTTCAAATTCCCCTTTCGCATAGCGTCCCCGCATGATCCGCGCCCCCTACCTGCCCGGGCTCCTGGCGTTGCTGCTCGGGCTGCTGTCGATGCCCGCCCTGCATGCCGCAAGCGTCGGCAATCTCTACGGCGCGGTGGTCCCCGTCGCCGATCGCTCGCAGGCCGAGACCGACCAGGGCGTGGTCCGCGCACTCGGCGTCGTGCTGGTCAAGCTGACCGGCCAGCGCAGCGTGCTCACCGAACCCGCGGGCAGGCAGCTGCTGAAGCAGGCCGGGCGCTACGTGACGGTGGTCGGGCACGAGGCGGGCGGCAACGCCACCGACGGCTACCGCCTGCGCGTGGATTTCGATGCCCGTGCCGTGGCCGCCGCGCTGCGCGAGCAGGGCGTCGTGCTGTGGGGCGCGCAGCGGCCCGAAACCCGGGCCTGGCTGGTGCTCGAGGATGCGCAGGGCCGTCGCCTCGCGCCAGACCCGGCCTATCCCGACCTCACGGACGCCCTGCAAGCGCAGGCTGCACAGCGCGCGGTCCCACTCACCCTTGGCCGGGTCGCGCCCGACCTGCCTGCGCGCCTCGCCGCCGCGTCGCCCGAGACCGTGCTCGCCGCCCTCGTCGGCGAAACCACCCCGCCCGTCGCGCCTGCGCCGGTCGCGGTGTCCGCGCCGGTGGCGGCGCCGCTGCTGGCCGGCGTGCTCGACACCGCGGACGGCCTCGCGTGGCGGGGTCGCTGGCGGCTCGTGATCGACGGTGTCGCGACGGACTGGGAGAACGGCGCCGATACGCCCGCCGCCCTGGTGGCCGATGGCGTGGACCGCGCCGCCGACGCGCTGGGCCGGCATTTCGCCGACCCGGCGGTCTTCGGCGGAAGCGTCGCGAGCGTCCCGCTGAGCGTGCAGGGCATCGCGACGGCCAGCGATTACGGCCGCGTCGTGAGCCTGCTGCGCGGGCTCGACGCGGTAACGTCGCTCGGCGTCACGCGCGTCGTCGGGACGGAAGTGACCTTCGACGTCGCGGCGCGGGGCGGCCTGCCGGCGCTCGCGCAGAGCCTGCGACTGACGTCGCTGCTGGTGCCCGACCCGGCGCGGCCCGGCGCCTACGCCCTGAACCCGACACACGGCCCATGACACTCTCCGATTCGCAGAAATGGCTGGCGCTCGCGCTGGTCGCGTGCGGCGGCTGGCTGCTCTACCTGCTCGCGCCGGTGCTGACGCCCTTCGTCGTCAGCGCGCTCCTCGCCTACCTGGGTGACCCGCTCGTCGACCGCCTGCAGCGGCGGGGCCTCGCGCGCACGAGCAGCGTGGTGATCGTGTTCGTCACGATGTTCGTCGCCGGCGTACTCGCGCTGCTGGTCGTGATCCCCGCGGTGGAGAACCAGATCTCCGTGCTGCTGGGCAAGCTGCCGCTCGCGGTCGCCTGGGTGCAGGAGCGGTTGCTGCCGGTGCTTGCCAGCCGTTTCGGCATCGAAATCGACTTCGATCCCGCCGCCTTGAAGGAACACCTGACCGCCCATTGGCAGGAACTGTCGAACGTCGCGCGCGGTGTCGTGCTGCAACTCGGGCGCTCGGGGCAGGCCCTGCTCGGCTGGGTCAGTTTCATCCTGCTGGTGCCGGTCGTGACCTTCTACCTGCTGCGCGACTGGGATCACCTCGTCAACAACGTGCGCGAGCTGCTGCCGCGCGCGATCGAACCTCGCGTGAGCGCGATCGCCACCGAAATCGACGCGGTGCTCGCGCAGTTCCTGCGCGGGCAGCTGACCGTCATGGCGGCACTCGCCCTGATCTACACCGTGGGCCTGTGGCTGGCGGGTCTCGAGCTCGCGTTCTCGATCGGCGTCATCGCCGGCCTCGTCAGCTTCGTGCCCTACCTCGGGGTGATCGTCGGCGTGCTGCTCGCCGGCGTCGCGGCCCTGCTGCAGTTCCAGGATGCCTTGCATCTGCTCGCCGTGATTGCCGTGTTCGGTGTCGGCCAGATGCTCGAAGGCATGGTGCTCTCACCGCTGCTCGTCGGTGACCGCATCGGCCTGCACCCGGTCGCCGTGATCTTCGCGGTGATGGCGGGTGGCCAGCTGTTCGGCTTCTTCGGCGTGCTGCTCGCACTACCGGTCGCCGCGGCGATCGTCGTGCTGCTGCGCCACTCGCATGGCGAGTACCTGCGCAGCGAACTGTACGGGCCGGCGCCCGGGGTCGACGACGAAGCATGAGCGGCGATCGCTGGCGTCAGCTCACGCTGACGCTGTTCCGCGACAGCGGCGCGAGCTTCGAAAACTTCCACGCCGCGGGCAATGAAGAAGCCCTGGGCGCGCTTGCCGAGTGGATCAGGGGCTCAGGACCGTGGTGCATGCTGCTGTGGGGTGGCGAGGGCGTCGGCAAGTCGCACCTGCTGCAGGCCGCCGTCGGCGCGGCGGCGGCGCGTGGCGCGCAGGCGATGTACGTGCCGCTGGCCGAGGCCAAGGCTTACGGCGTCGATGCGCTCGAGGGCCTCGACGAACTGGCTGCGCTGGCGCTCGACGACGTCGAAGTGCTCGCCGGCCAGCGTCCGTGGGAGGACGCGCTGTTCACGCTCTACAATCGCATGCAGGTCGCGGGTCGAAGGCTGCTCGTCAGCGCCGCGGCCCCACCGCGCGATCTCGCCTTCGTACTGCCCGATCTGCGTTCGCGTCTCGCCGCAGCGCTCGTCTACCGCCTCCAGCCCCTGGCCGACGACGACAAGCGCACGGCGCTCGTCGCGGCCGCCGCCGCGCGCGGCATCGGCATGCCGGAGTCGGTCGCGACCTACCTGCTGCGTCGCCTGCCACGGGACTGGTCGACGCTGCACGCGGCTCTTGCGAGGCTCGATGCGGCCTCGCTGAGTGAAGGCCGCAGCCTGACCGTGCCGTTCGTGCGCGAGGTGTTGCGGCTGGAGGAGTGACGGACGCCGCGCCGACCAACGCGCTGTTCACCTCTCCCGGGGCGGGAGAGGCGAACCTCTCTCATGATGCGGGGTGACGCATGCGCGTCATGACCTTCGGGCTTCCTGTGCCTGTCCAACCTTACCCCTTCGATCGAGCGGTCGGCCTCTCAGGCTTCACTTCTCCCGCGCGCGGGCGAGGTGAAGAAGCGGCATCGAGTTGTCGGTGCCGCGACGCTCGCGCGCCAATCCCCTCAGCCCGACCTCGTCGCCAGCCGCGCGAGGCGCCGTCCCAGGGCGACGCAGAGTTCCCGTTCGTGCACCGACAGCGGTTGGTCGTCGTTCGGGCCGGCGACGTGGCTCGGGCCATAGGGCGTGCCACCGGTCGTCGTCGCCACGAGCGCGGGTTCGCTGTAGGGCAGGCCGACGATCAGCATGCCGTGGTGGAGCAGTGGCAGCATCATCGTCAGCAGGGTCGATTCCTGGCCGCCGTGCAGGCTCGCGCTGGACGTGAAGACCGCCGCCGGCTTGTCGATCAGCGCGCCGGACAGCCAGAGATCCGACGTCGAATCCCAGAAGGCTTTCATCGCCGCCGCCATGTTGCCGAAGCGGGTCGGCGAACCGACGGCGAGCGCCGCGCATTCCCGCAGGTCGTCCTTGCTTGCGAAGGGGGCGCCTTCGTCGGGGACTGCGTCGGGCGCGGCGCCCCACGGCGGCACGGTGCGCAGGCGCGGCCGCGCGCCGGGTATGGCGAGCACGCCCCGCGCAATCTGTTCCGCCATCTCGCGCACGTGGCCGTGGCGGCTGTAGTAGAGGACGAGGACCTCGACCATCAGGGGAGGTCCGCGAGCAGGGTCAGCACCTGCTCGGGCGGGCGCCCGATGACCGCGCGCCCGCCGACGACGACCACGGGGCGCTCGATCAGCGCCGGGTGTTCGACCATCGCCGCGACCAGGGCGTCGTCGTCCTCGAGTCTTGCCGCGAGCCCGAGTTCGGCGTAAGCCTCCTCGCCCCGGCGCAGCAGATCGCGCGCCGGACAGCCGAGCATGCGCAGCAGCCCGCGCAGGGTGGCGGCGTCCGGTGGCGTCCTTAGGTATTCGACGATCCGCGGCTCGATGCCGTGTTCGCGCAGCAGTGCCAACGCCTGCCGCGATTTCGAGCAGCGTGGGTTATGGTAGATAATCGCCGTCACGGCCGTCGCTCCTGGAGTCGAGAAATGTCCGCCCGCCACGGGCCCGAACGCGTCCAGCATTCTATCGGGGCCCGCCCGTGACAGACAGCTTGCGCGTGGCGCTCGCCGTGGCGCTGTTCCTGCTGTCGATTGCGACATTCGGGTCCCTCGCCGCACGTTGTGCCGTGCGCGAACCCGTGTTGCTCGCCGCCGGCTTCGAGCGCGCGCACGTGCTTGCCAGCGCGGCGGTCGCCGAGGCGCGCGCCTGGCATGCGCTGTGGCTGGAGACGGAAACCCTGCTCGCGCGCGCGCGGCGCGCCTTCGACCAGGGACATCCCGCGAATGCCCGGCTGTTCGTCGCGCGCGCGCGGCGCGAGGCGCGGCTCGCGGTGAACCAGGCGCGTGTCGAAGGGGCACGCTACTTCCTGGAACACGGCGCACGCGACATCCCGGCGGCCAGCGCCGCGCGCCTCGCCGCGCTGGTTCGCGCGCACGAGGGCGCCGCCGCCTACGCGCTCGCGCGGCGACTTGGCGCGAGGGACATCAGGTGAGCTACCTGTCCGACACCGACCTGCGCCGCGGCCTCGTCGTGCTGATGGACGTCTACGAGCGCTTCGAGGCGCAGCGTGGCACCGAGATCGCGGCGGCCCTCGCCTTCACGTCCATCCTTGCACTGGTGCCGCTGCTGGTCGTCGTGTTCGGCGCGCTGTCGCTGTTTCCGGCGTTCGACGCCTGGCAGGGTGCGATCCAGAGCTTCGTGTTCCGCAACTTCGTCCCGGCCATGGGCGAGCAGGTGCAGACGTATCTCGTCGAGTTCACCGCGAAAGCCCGGCAACTGCAGTCGATAGGCATCGCCTTCCTGATCGTCACCGTGCTGATGATGATGTCGACGATCGAACAGACCTTCAACATTATCTGGGGCGTCGAGCGACGCCGCCCGTTCGCCTTGCGTTTCCTCGTGTACTGGGCGGTGCTGACGCTCGGCCCGATGCTCGTCGGCGCCGGCATCATCGGCACGTCGACGATGGTGTCGATGCCGCTCTTCCAGGCGCGCGTGGATGCCGCCGAGTTCTCGACGCTGCTGCTGCACTGGTTGCCGCTGCTCGCATCCTGCGCGGCCTTCGTGCTGTGCTACAAGCTGATTCCTTTCTGCCCGGTGCGTTTCCGCCACGCCGCCATCGGCGGGATCACCGCGGCCGTGCTGTTCGAGGCCGCCAAACACCTGTTCGCGCTGTACGTGACCCGCTTCCCGACCCAGCAGGCGGTGTACGGCGCGTTCGCGACGGTGCCGATTTTCCTCGTGTGGGTCTACCTGTCGTGGACGATCGTCCTGCTCGGCGCGCAGCTCACGCACAGCCTGGCGGTCGCGCCGGGGCCGCGCGCCCTCCCGCGCGACGACTGGCGCGCCGGCGATCTCTACTGCGCCTGGCGCATCCTGCGCCAGCTGTTCGAGGTGCAACGTCGCGGTGGCACGCTCAGTGACGAAGCACTGCGCGCCGCGGAGCCATTGCTGGATCACGCGCAGATGAACGACGTGCTGGGCAAGCTCGATGCCGCGCGCTGGGTCGCGCGCGACGCGCGCTTGGAGTGGCTGCTGCTGCGGGACCTCGACAGCGTGACCCTCGACGAGCTGGCGCGGATGCTGCCGGACGGGCCACCGGTCCCGGACGGCCCCACGGCGCTGGCGCCGGAAGACGAGCGCCTGCGGGCCCTGCTCGTCGCGCAGGCGGCGCAGTCGGCGGCACTGTTGGGCCGGCCGCTGTCGAGCCTGCTCGCGGAGCCCCAGGCAGCGGACGAGGCGCGTTGAGATGCAGGCGCGGCGCTATCTCGTCGACGGGGAGGTGCAGGGCGTGTTCTACCGCGCCTCGGCGCGCGCCGAAGCGCTGCGTCTCGGCCTCGACGGCTGGGTGCGCAACCTGCGGGACGGCCGTGTCGAGGCCTGGGCCGCCGGACCGTCCGCGACGCTGGACGCCTTCGAGACCTGGCTGCGGCGTGGACCGCCGCGTGCACGGGTCACAGACCTCGCGATCGTCGACGAAGCGTCTCCCGACCCCGTGCCGCGCGGCTTCGAGATCCGGTGAGGCCTCCGGGGCGCGAGTTGCCGGCCGCGCGCGCGCTGAGCACGCTCGGCGTGTGGACTGCCGGGCCCGCGCGGAGCCCGGCACGCGGAAGCGGCGATCAGCCGCCGGCGTAGCGTTTGATGATCTGCTTGCCCAGCGCCATCATGTGGACCTGGTCGGGGCCATCCGCCTGGCGGCACCAGCGCGCGTAGTTGAAGGCCTCGGCCATGAAGTAATCGCCGGTCAGCCCGCCCGCGCCATGAATCTGCATGCAGCGATCGATGACCGTCTGCGCCATCAGCGGCACGGTGATCTTGGTCGCCGCGATCATGTCCATCGCATCCTTCGCGCCGACCTCGTCCATCTTCTGCGCGGTCTTCATCGTCAGCAGGCGGGCCTGCTCGATTTCGCTGAAGCTCTTCGCGACGTCCTCGCGTATCGACTGGTGCTCCGCGAGCTTCTTGCCGAAGGTCGTGCGGCTGACGCTGCGGCGGCACGCGTACTCCAGCGCGCGCTGCGCGCAGCCGATGAGCCGCATGCAGTGGTGGATGCGGCCCGGCCCGAGGCGCCCCTGCGCGATCTCGAAGCCGCGGCCCTCGCCGAGAAGGATGTTCTCGGCCGGCACCCGCACGTTGTCGAAGACGACTTCGGCGTGGCCGATCGGCGCATCGTCATAGCCGAGCGTCGTCAGTGGCCGCACGATTCTCACGCCCGGGGTGTCCTTGGGCACCAGCACCTGGCTCTGCTGCAGGTGGCGGTTCGGATTGTCCGGATCGGACTTGCCCATCACGATGAGGATCTTGCTGCGCTCGTACATCGCGTTGGTGATGAACCACTTGCGGCCGTTGATCACGTACTCGTCGCCGTCGCGCCGAATGGAGGTCTGCACGTTCGTCGCGTCGCTCGAGGCGACGTCGGGCTCGGTCATCGCATAGCAGGAGCGGATTTCGCCCGCGAGCAGCGGCTTCAGCCAGCGCTCCTGCTGCGCGGGCGTGCCGTACTTCATGAACACTTCCATGTTGCCGGTGTCCGGCGCGTTGCAGTTGAAGACCTCGGGGCTCCACATCACGCGCCCCATGATCTCGGCGAGCGGTGCGTACTGCACATTGGTCAGGCCGCCGTGGTTGGCCGGCACGAACAGGTTCCACAGGCCGGCGGCGCGCGCCTTCGCCTTCAGTTCCTCCATCAGCGGCACCGTCGAGAAGCGGTTCGGCAACGCGTTCAGCTGTTCGTGATAGCGCTCCTCGTTGGGGTAGATGTGCTCGTCCATGAAAGCCTGCAGGCGATCCTGCAGGCCAGCCGGGTCGTCGAAGAGTTTTTCGTGCATGGGCTTCATTCCGGTTCGGGGTGAGGGAGCGACGCGCGGCGCGCGGCGATGGCGCCGATTATACGGTCATCGGCGTGTCAGCCGATCGCGCGCAGCGCCCAGGCTGCGAGCAGCGCGGCGCACAGGAGCCACACGGCAACGATGGCGAGCGCCGCGCCACGGCTCTGCGGGCGCGCCAGCGTCGCGGCGGCACGCTCGCGGGACGCCGCGAGCACCTGCGGCGGCAGCAGGCGGATCACCAGCAGCAGCCCCAGGGGCACCAGCAGCAGGTCGTCAAGATAGCCGAGCACCGGGATGAAATCCGGGATCAGATCGAGCGGGCTCAGCGCATAGGCGGCGACCGCCATGGCCAGTACGCGCAGCCACCACGGCGTCGCCGGATCGCGCGCCGCGTAGTAGACGGTCAGGACCTCGCGCTTCGCACGGCGCGCCCAGTTGGCCAGTGTCGCCTTCATCACGCCCCCCGCGTGCAGTTCATCGCGCACGACCATGCCGAGTTGGCCGCACGATACATCCGTGCGACCGGCGCGATGCCTGCGTTACAAACCGCGATCATCCCCGACATCCCGCCGTTACCCCGACCGTCCAGCATGCACGCCATCGCGTCCAGTCCGGCGCGAGCACATCCACAGCCTGGAGAACCTCCATGAAAAAACGCATCACCGTCGCGATTTTCCTCATTGCCCAGTGCGCTGCCAATGCCCATGCGGACGGCTTCGCACCGTGGACCCGGACCCTGTCGCGCCCTGCGACGCCTGCGCCAATCTCGTCGACCAAGGCCACGGTCCCGCCAACCGGCTTCGCGCCGTGGGCCACGGTGCGAAACCCGGTGCCCGGCGCCGCCGCGATGGCGGGCGGCGGGCCCTGCAGCCGTTTCCACGGCTTCGGCCCATGGATAAGCGCTCGCGCCTGAGCGCATTGCAGAGGGAGCGCCTGTCTCTTGGTCACATTTGAACGCGGGTACCGGTGTTCACGCGCTGTTGGGCCACAGAGAACACCGAGAACACCGAGATTTTTCAAGTGGCGTTGAGCCAGCGGTCGACGGCATGGCCATTGCCCGGAGGACACGGAGAAGAACGGTGGATTACGGAATGCGCCTCGGTCGTGGCAATGGCGGCCGGGCGGCACCTGCCCACCCGATCCTCTCGGTGTTCTCGGTGTTCTTGGTGTTCTTGGTGTTCTTGGTGTTCTTGGTGGCCCATCATCACGGCCCCCGGTACCTGCGCTCAGATGTGGCCACGAGACAGCCCGCGACGGGAGCGGCGAAGACCCGCGCCCGCGTGCCTCAGAAAGAAAAGGTGTCAGATTTGAAATCTGACACCTTTTCTCGGCTCTGGACCCTGCAG
>CALRPY020000075.1:0-20880 GCA_943370145.1 Hydrogenophaga intermedia
CACGCGGTGACGCCCATTGCCTCGAGGCAGGCACGGCGACGGGCGGCGGCATCCATTCCCGGGGGCCCCTCGCGTCAGACCGTGCCGGTGACCTGGGGGTGCTCGCGATGCACCGGGAACAGGATCTTGTTCAGCGCGTTCAGGTAGGCCTTCACCGACGCGACGATGATGTCCGTGTCCGCGCCCTGCCCGTTGACGATGCGACCGCCCTTCTCGAGGCGCACGGTCACTTCGCCCTGCGAATCGGTGCCGGTGGTGATCGCGTTCACCGAGTACAGCTGCAGGTTCGCGTTGCTGTGCATGATCTTCTCGATGGCCTGGTAGGCCGCATCGACCGGGCCGTCGCCGTCGCCGCCGGCGCCGCGCTCGTCGCCGTCGATCGACAGCGTGAGTTCGGCGTGCGGCGTCTCACCGGTCTCGGTGCGCACGCTGAGCGCCACGAGCTTGATCCGCTCGTTGGCGACCGACACGTCGGCGTCGGAGACCAGCGCCTGCAGGTCTTCGTCGTAGATCTCGGACTTGCGGTCGGCGAGGTCCTTGAAGCGCTTGAACGCATCGTTCAGATCCTGCTCGCTGCCGAACTCGGTGCCGAGTTCCTTCAGCCGCGTGCGGAACGCGTTGCGGCCGGACAGCTTGCCGAGCACGATCTTGTTCGAGTTCAGGCCGACGTCCTGCGCGCGCATGATCTCGTAGGTCTCGCGGTGCTTCAGCACGCCGTCCTGGTGGATGCCGGATTCGTGGGCGAAGGCATTGGCGCCCACGATTGCCTTGTTCGGCTGCACCGGGAAGCCGGTGATGGTCGACACGAGGCGCGAGCAGTTCATGATCTCGGTGGTCTCCACGCGCGTCTCGCAGGGGAAGAAGTCCTTGCGCGTGCGCACCGCCATCACGATTTCCTCCAGCGACGCATTGCCGGCGCGCTCGCCGAGGCCGTTGATCGTGCACTCGACCTGTCGCGCGCCGTGCATCACCGCCGCCAGCGAATTGCCGACCGCGAGCCCGAGGTCATTGTGGCAGTGGACGGAAAACACGGCCTTGTCGCTGTTCGGCACGGTCTGGATCAGCCGGCCGATGAATGCACCGTACTGTTCGGGAATGCCGTAGCCGACGGTGTCCGGCAGGTTGACGGTCGTCGCGCCGGCATCGATCACCGCCTCGATGATCCGGCACAGGAACTCGAACTCGGAACGGCTGCTGTCCTCGCAGGAGAACTCGACGTTGTCGGTGTAGTTGCGCGCGCGCTTCACGGCGCGGATCGCGGATTCCAGCACCTCTTCCGGGCCCATCTTCAGCTTCTTCTCCATGTGGATCGGGGAAGTCGCGATGAAGGTGTGGATGCGGTAGGACTCGGCGTCCTTCAGGGCCTCGTATGCGCGATCGATGTCGGCGTCGCCGGTGCGCGCGAGGCCGCAGACCGTGACGTCCTTCACCGCCCGCGCCACGGCCTGCACCGCCTCGAAGTCGCCCGGGCTCGCGATCGGGAAGCCCGCCTCGATGACGTCGACCTTCAGGCGCTCCAGCGCTTTCGCGATGCGCACCTTCTCGGCCTTGGTCATCGCGGCGCCCGGGCTCTGCTCGCCGTCGCGCATCGTGGTATCGAAAATGATCAAGCGGTCTTTCATGGCAGGACTCCGGTGCGGCCGCGGCGTGGGCGCCGCGCGGTCGTTTGACGCACCCGGGACGGGCGCGGCTTGCCGGGATTGTATGCGAAAAGCCGCCCGGGACGACGCCGCGGCGCCTGCCCGCTAGACTGCAAGGCTGGCGGCCATGACCGGCTCGGGGGGACGATGAAGCTCAGCTATTTCACCATGCCGCTGCACCCGCCGGGGCGCGACTACCTGGCCACCCTCGACGAGGACCGGGCGGCAATCCTGCTCGCCGACGCGCTCGGCTACGCCGAAGCCTTCGTCGGCGAGCACGTCACGGACCGCGCCGAGACCATCACGTCGAGCCTCATCTTCCTCGCGAGCCTCGCCTACGAGACGCGGCGGATCACGCTCGGCAGTGGCACGGTGAACCTGCCGAACGCCCATCCGGCGGCCGTCGCCGCCCAGGTCGCGATGGTCGACCACATGCTGCGGGGACGTTTCGTGTTCGGCATCAGCCCGGGCGGGCTGCGCTCGGACGCGGAGGTCTTCGGCAACCTGGACCGCGACCGGCGCGCCATGTTCGAAGAGGCCATCGAGCAGGTCCTGCGCATCTGGCGCGAGGCCCCGCCCTACGACATCGACGGCGAGTTCTGGCGGGTCACGACCCGGCGCACGATGGACCCGGAGATCGGCCAGGGCGAGATTCTCAAGCCGCTGCAGCGGCCGCATCCGCCGATCATGGTGGCCTGCATGTCGCCGCGGTCGGACAGCGTCAGCAGTGCCGCGCGCCGCGGCTGGTCGATCATCTCGGCGAATTTCCTGCAGCCCCTGTGGGTCGCCACGCACTGGGAGAAACTCGTCGAGGGCTGGGATGCCGCCGGTGTGGGTCCGCGGCCGGCGGACTGGCGGGTCGCGAAGAGCATCTTCGTCGCCGACGACGAGCGCACCGCCCACCGCTACGCGACCGACCCGGCCGGCCCCTACGGGCACTACTACCGCAGCCTGATGCGCAAGCTCATCGGCAACGGCCGCCCCGAGCTGTTCAAGGGCCGCGCCGACATGCCGGACGCCGAGGTGACGCACGCGTACGTGATGGATTCGCTGGTAATCCACGGCACGCCGGCGCAGGTGGCCGAGCGCATCGTCGCGCTGCGCCGGACAGTCGGCCCGTTCGGTACCCTCGTGTATGCCGGCCACGACTGGGCGGATGTCGCCCTGTCCCGGCGCTCGATGGAATTGATGGCCACCGAGGTGATGCCGCTCGTCAACCGTGAACTCGGGGAAGGAGACTGAACGCCCATGCTGATCGAAACCGCCCGCCTCACCTTCAACTGCGCCATCGACGGACCGGAGGACGGCCCGCCGGTGGTGTTCTCGAATTCGCTGGGCGCGAGCCTCGCGATGTGGCAGCCGCAGGTCGACGCGCTCGCCCGTGAATTCCGCGTCATCCGCTACGACCAGCGCGGACACGGCGCGTCGGGCCTGCCCGCCGGGCCCTATGCGTTTTCCGCGCTCGTCGACGACGCCATCGCGCTGCTCGATGCGCTCGGACTCGATCGCGTGCACTTCGTCGGACTGTCGATGGGCGGCATGACGGCGCTGGGTCTCGCCCTTGCGCACCCGGGCCGCCTGCACACGATAACGGCCGCCAACTGCGTCGCCCGGATGGCGCCGCCGGTGCACGCGGTGTGGGACGAGCGAGCGCGCATCGCGCGCGAACAGGGCATGGCGCCGCTGGTCGCGCCCAGCCTCGAGCGCTGGTTCACGGCCGACACCCGCGCGGCGCGGGCGGCGGAACTCGCGTGGGCGGGGGACATGCTGGCGGCAACGCCCGTCGCGGGCTATGCCGCGGCCTGCGACGCACTGAAGACCATGGATTACCTCGACCAGCTGTCGCGGATCGCGGTGCCGACCCTGTTCATCGCCGGCGTGCACGATGGGGGTGCGCCGCTGGAGGTGATGCGCGACATGCACGCCCGGGTGCCCGGCGCGCAGCTCGTAGAGCTGGACGCCGCCCACGTCTCGAACCTGGAGCGGCCGGCGGCATTCACCGCGGCGCTCCGCGCTTTCCTGCGCGAGCACCCGCGCTGAGCACGGCACTGACGCCGGGTTCGCGGCGGCCGTTCAGGAGCTTGCGCTGCTGCTCGCCTCTCCCACCCCGGGCTGTCGCTTGGTCACATTTTTCCAGCCGCGCCAAATGCAGCCCTGGCCTGCCCATCCCCTCGGTGTTCGGTGGCAAAAAGCGCCAGTACCGTGGTGCGGCGTTCAGGGCATGCGAAAAAGGTGTCAGATTTCAAATCTGACACCTTTTCCGCCCTGCGGCACCCGCGCCTGCCGGAGAGCGTAGCCCCGCCCCCTCTGCCCTGAGCGGGAGAGGTGAAGCGCCAGCGCCGTTCGACGCAAGCCTCACGCGTCGTGTCGATGTCAGTGCCCGGCATTGGGCGTCCCGCGCGCGACCCTAGGCGACGTCGCGGCCGCGCGCGGCGTCGCGCCGCCGCTCGGCCCGTGAACGGCGCATCTGCATCAGGGTGAACAGCACGCCGGAGACCGCGTAGGCGAAGAAGCCGAGCATCATGATGAGCGGCGGATCGATGGAGATGAGCCCGAACACCAGCACCATCGCCGGCAGCACGACGAAGGGGATGCGCCCGCGCAGGTCGAGATCCTTGAAACTGTAGTAGCGCACGTTGCTGACCATCAGCAACGCCGCAGCGATGGTGACCAGGATTGTCAGCAGCACCACGCCGCCGTGGCCGTGGAGGCCGGCGGCCTCACCGCACCAGATCGTCGTCGCGACCAGCGCGGCGGCGGACGGGCTCGGCAAGCCCTTGAAAAAGCGTTTGTCCTGCACGGTCTTCTGCACGTTGAAACGGGCCAGGCGCAGCGCCGCGCCCGAGACGTAGATGAACGCCACCAGGAAACCGAACTTGCCGACGTCGTGCAGGATGCAGAGATACGCGATCATCGCCGGCGCGACGCCGAAGGACACCATGTCGGCGAGGCTGTCGTACTCGGCGCCGAAATCGCTCTGCGTGTTGGTCATGCGCGCGATGCGGCCGTCCATGCCGTCCAGCACGATCGCGACCAGCACCGCGACGGCGGCGGCTGCATACCTGCCGGACACGGCGGCGCAGATGGCATAGAAGCCGGCGAACAGCGCCGCGGTGGTGAACAGGTTCGGCAGGAGATAGATGCCGCGCCCGCGCAGGCCCCTGGGGTTCGGGACGAAAAGGCGGTGGATGTTGTCCTGGCGTGGTTCGTTCATCGTCGTGCGCCTCCGGCACTCTGCGTGCTCCGCAAAGCTTACGCCCTTGTGGCGTCGGTGTAAGCGGGCGATGACCGGCGGGTCCGGGTGGAGCGGGCGCTTGGGCGGCAGCCGGCGGCGCCGCCCTGCGCGGCGCCGTGGTCGGGGAAAGCGCCGCCCGGGGGGGGGGCGGCGCCAGGAACTCAGTTCTTGGACTGGTCGACGAGACGGTTGGCCTTGATCCACGGCATCATGCCGCGGAGGCGCTCGCCGACTTCCTCGATCTGGTGGCCGCGCGCGATGCGGCGCTTGGCCTTCAGCACGGCAACGCCAGTGCGGTTCTCGCCCATCCACTCGCGGGCGAACTCGCCGTTCTGGATCTCGGAGAGGATCTTCTTCATCTCCTTCTTGGTCTCTTCGGTCACGATGCGCGGGCCACGGGTGAAATCACCGTATTCCGCGGTGTTGGAGATCGAGTAGCGCATGTTCGCGATGCCGCCCTCGTAGATCAGGTCGACGATGAGCTTCAGCTCGTGCAGGCATTCGAAGTAGGCCATTTCCGGCGCGTAGCCGGCTTCGACCAGGGTTTCGAAACCGGCCTGGATCAGCGCGGTCGCGCCGCCGCACAGCACGGTCTGCTCGCCGAAGAGATCGGTCTCGGTCTCTTCGCGGAAGCTGGTCTCGATGACGCCCGCCCGGCCGCCGCCGTTCGCCGACGCGTAGGCCAGCGCGATTTCCTTGGCCTGGCCGGACTTGTCCTGTGCCACCGCGATCAGGCTCGGCACGCCGCCGCCCTGGGTGTAGGTGGAACGCACGAGGTGGCCCGGGCCCTTCGGCGCGATCATGATCACGTCGAGGTCGGCGCGCGGGTCGATCTGGCCGAAGTGGATGTTGAAGCCGTGCGCGAACGCGAGGGCCGCGCCCTGCTTGATGTTCGGCTCGATCTCGCTGCGGTAGAGGTCGCCCTGCTGTTCGTCCGGGGCGAGGATCATGACGACGTCGGCATCTTTCACCGCGTCACCGACCGGCTTGACGATGAGCCCGGCCTTTTCGGCCTTGGTCCAGCTGCCTGAGCCCGCCCGCAGGCCGACGACGACCGTGACGCCCGAGTCCTTGAGGTTGTTCGCGTGCGCGTGGCCCTGCGAACCGTAACCGATGATCGCCACCGTGCGGCGCTGGATCAGCGAGAGGTCGGCGTCTTTGTCGTAATAAATCGTCATGGCCATGGTGTGTTTCTCCAGTGTTCCGCGGCGAGGGGCGCGCGGTGTTCAGTCAATGGTTCCGCTCGCCACGGGGCCACGGTGCCGGTGCGCCCGTGTGCCCTGCGGCCTGTTCCGTCTTCAGTTCAGGCCCGCAGGGCCTTCGTGCCGCGCAGGATGCCCAGCACGCCCGAGCGGACGACTTCCAGGATGCGCTTCGCGCCGACCGTCTCGATGAAGGCGTCGAGCTTTTCGTTGTCGCCGGTCAACTCGACGATGTAGCTCGACTCCGTCACGTCGACGATCTGGCCGCCGTAGATGTCGGCGAGGCGCGCGAGTTCCTCGCGCTGCTCGCCGCCGATCGCGCGCACCTTCACCAGCATCAGTTCACGCTCGATTGCCCGGCCCTCGTTGAGGTCGATGAGCCGGATCACGTCGACGAGCTTGTTCAGCTGCTTCGTGATCTGCTCGATGATCTCGGGCGAGCCGCGCGTGACGAGGGTCAGGCGCGAGACCGTCGGATCCTCGGTCGGCGCGACCGACAGGGACTCGATGTTGTAGGCGCGTGCCGAGAAGAGGCCTGCGACGCGCGACAGCGCGCCGGCGGCGTTTTCCATGAGAATCGATATCGTGTGCCGCATCACGCGAGCTCCCGGTCGCTGGCGGTGGACGGCGCGAGGTGCATTTCGTGCTGCCCCTTGCCGGCCGCAATCATCGGGTAGACGTTCTCGGACTGATCGGTGATGAAGTCCATCAGTACCAGCCGGTTCTTCATTGCGAACGCCTCGTGCAGCGCGCCCTCGACGTCTTCCGGCTTCTCGATGCGCATGCCGACGTGGCCGAAGGCCTCCGCGAGCTTCACGAAGTCGGGCAGCGCGTCCATGTACGAATGCGAGTAACGGCGGTCGTAGAAGAACTCCTGCCACTGCCGCACCATGCCCATGTAGCGGTTGTTCAGGCTCACGACCTTGATTGGCAGGTCGTACTGCAGGCAGGTCGACAGTTCCTGCACGCACATCACGAAGCTCGCCTCGCCGGTGACGCAGGCGACCTGCGCATCGGGGAATGCGAGCTGCACGCCCATCGCCGACGGCAGGCCGAAGCCCATCGTGCCGAGGCCGCCGGAGTTGATCCAGCGCCGCGGCTGGTCGAACTTGTAGAACTGTGCCGCCCACATCTGGTGCTGGCCGACGTCGGACGTGATGTAGGCATCGCCCTTCGTCTCGCGCCACAGCGCCTCGATCACCGCCTGCGGCTTGATCAGCTTGCTGGTCTTGTCATAGCGCAGGCAGTCGAGCTTCTGCCACTCCCGGATCTGCTTCCACCACGCGTCGTTCTGGCGGTCGACCGGCTGCACGTTCGCTTCCTGCAGCTGGCGGTTCAGTTCGGACAGCACGTTGGTCACCCCGCCGACGATAGGCACGTCGACGCGGACGTTCTTGGAGATCGACGCCGGGTCGATGTCGATGTGGACGATCTTCGCGTACGGACAGAACTTCGCGAGGTCGCCGGTGACGCGGTCGTCGAAGCGCGCGCCGATGGCGATCAGCACGTCGCAGTGGTGCATCGCCATGTTCGACTCGTAGGTGCCGTGCATGCCGAGCATGCCGATGAACTGCGGGTCGGTGGCCGGATAGGCGCCGAGGCCCATCAGCGTGTTCGTCACGGGATAGCCGAGCAGGCGCGCGAACTGGGTCAGCTCGTTCGCCGCGTTGTCGAGGATCACGCCGCCGCCGGTGTAGATCATCGGGCGCTCGGCGCCCATGATCAGCTGGGCCGCCTTCTTGATCTGGCCCGGGTGGCCGCGGGTGTTCGGCTTGTACGAGCGGATGTCGACCGATTCCGGGTAGTGATATTCGGTGACGTTCGCGGTGACGTCCTTCGGGATGTCCACGACGACCGGGCCCGGCCGGCCGGAGGTGGCCACGAAGAAGGCCTTCTTGATCGTGACGGCCAGGTCCTCCACGCGCTCGACGAGGAAGTTGTGCTTCACGCAGGGCCGCGTGATGCCGATCGAATCGACTTCCTGGAAGGCGTCGTTGCCAATTAGGTGCGTCGGCACCTGGCCGGTGAACACCACCAGCGGGATGGAGTCCATGTAGGCGGTCGCGATGCCGGTCACGGCATTCGTCGCGCCCGGGCCCGAGGTGACCAGCACCACGCCGGGCTTGCCGGTGGCGCGCGCATAGCCGTCGGCGGCGTGGGTCGCGCCCTGCTCGTGGCGGACCAGGATGTGCTTCAGGGTGTCCTGTTTGTAGAGTTCGTCATAGATGTGCAGCACGGCCCCGCCGGGGTAGCCGAACACGAACTCGAC
Organism: Hydrogenophaga intermedia; assembly: GCA_943370145.1. Classification (GTDB taxonomy): domain Bacteria; phylum Pseudomonadota; class Gammaproteobacteria. Next base: position 8,347 of record CALRPY020000075.1, read on the forward strand.
GCCTTCATCGATCAGGGCGCGCACGAAGATTTCGGCGCCCCGCAATTTCTCGCTCATGGCTTGTCCTCACTATGTTGCAGCAAGTGCCGCGACCCGGACCTCGGCCTCCGCGGTAGCGGAGGGAAGTGGCGGCTCGTCGCCAGGGCCTCGTGAGCCCCGGCTCGGCGTTCGTCCCGTGGTGGACCCGGCGCAGGCGCCACGGTCCGGAGGGGGCTGGCACGATAATTTGATTTGGCGGCTGGTTCAAGGCGGAAACCCGCAGTTCCCGCAAATTCACGTTTTCCTCCGCCGGGGTTTTCGCTGAGAATGCCCCCCTCCCGGATTGAAGCGAAGCCCATGCGAATCTCGAACCTGCTCCTGCCCACCCTGCGCGAATCCCCGGCCGATGCGGAAGTCATCAGCCATCAACTGATGCTCCGCGCCGGCATGATCCGGCAGCTCGCCTCCGGCATCTACACCTGGTTGCCGCTGGGCCTGCGGGTCCTGCGCAAGGTCGAGGCCATCGTCCGCGACGAAATGGACCGCGCCGGCGCCCAGGAGGTGCTGATGTCGGGGGTGCTGCCGGCGGAGCTGTGGCAGGAGTCCGGGCGCTGGGACAAGTACGGGCCGGAACTGCTGCGCCTGACCGACCGCCACGACCGGCCGTTCTGCCTCGGCCCGACCCACGAAGAGGTCATCACCGACCTCATCCGCCGCGAGATCAAGAGCTACAAGCAGCTGCCGGCGAATTTCTACCAGATCCAGACCAAATTCCGGGACGAGGTCCGGCCGCGCTTCGGCATCATGCGGGCCCGCGAATTCCTGATGAAGGATGCCTACTCCTTCCACATCGACCGCGCGTCGCTGGAGGAGACCTACCAGCAGATGTACGCGACCTACTCGCGCATCTTCGACCGCATCGGCCTGTCCTGGCGCGCGGTGCTCGCGGACACCGGCAACATCGGCGGCTCGAAGTCGCACGAATTCCACGTGCTGGCCGATTCGGGCGAGGACCTCATCGCGTTCTCGACCACCGGCGACTTCGCCGCCAACGTCGAGCTGGTGCCCGCGCCGGTCCCGGCCGGGGCGCGCCCCGCGCCGGCCGAAGCGCTGGCCGAGGCCGACACGCCGACCCAGCACTCGGTCGAGGAAGTCGCCGGCTTCCTCGGCGTCGCGCCGGGCCGGGTGCTGAAGACCCTGGTCGTCGGCGCCGAGGACGGCGGCCTCATCGCGCTGGTGGTGCGCGGCGACCACGAACTGAACGCGGTGAAGGCCCAGGCCCTGCCCGGCGTCGCCCACCCGCTGCGCTTCGCGAAGCCCCACGAGATCGAGGCCGCGTTCGGCTGCGGCCCGGGCACGCTGGGCCCGGTCGGGATCAAGGTGCCGATGCTGGTGGACCACGCGGCGGCACAGGTCGCGGACTTCGTCTGCGGCGCGAACGTCGCCGGCAAGCACCTGCGCGGCGTCAACTGGGGCCGGGACCTGCCGGAACCGCAGGTCGCGGACCTCCGCAACGTCGTCGCCGGCGACCCGAGCCCGGACGGCAACGGCGTGCTCGAGATCAAGCGCGGCATCGAGGTCGGCCACATCTTCCAGCTCGGCACGAAGTACAGCGAGGCGATGAAGGCCGCGGTGCTCGACGAGAAAGGCAGTTCGGTGACGATGACGATGGGCTGCTACGGCATCGGCGTGTCGCGCATCGTCGCCTCCGCGATCGAGCAGAACCACGACGACAAGGGCATCGTGTTCCCAGTGTCGATCGCGCCGTTCACGGTGGCGGTGGCGCCCATCCACATGCACAAGTCGGAGCGCCTGCGCGCGGCGGCGGAAGCGCTCTACAAGCGCCTTGCCGACGCGGGGCTCGACGTCCTCTTCTACGACAGGAACGAACGCCCCGGCGTGATGTTCGCCGACCTCGAACTCATCGGCGTGCCCTACCGCCTCGTGATCAGCGACCGCGGCCTCGACAAGGGCACGCTGGAGTACAAGGCGCGCACCGACGACGAGGCGCAGGACATCCCGCTCGAAGAGGCCGTGTCACTGATCGTCGGCAAGCTGCCGCGGAATTGAAGCACGCGCGGGCCGCCGCCGCGCAGGGGAGACGACACGCATGTCCGCCTTGAACGAACAGCAGCGCATGATGGTCGAGTCCGCGCGACGCTACGTGCACGCGCGCGTCATCGAACCACGGCTCGACCAGGCCCTCGATCGCACCGCGGAATTCCCGCACGCTGTGCTGCGCGAACTGTGGGAGCAGGGCCTGCTCAACCTCGAACTCCCGGAGGACGTCGGCGGCGCCGGCCTGTCCTGCCACGACCACGCCCTGGTCCTCGAGGAAATCAACTACGGCTGCCTCGGCATCGGCACGTCGGCGGTCGCCAACAGTCTCGCGGCACTGCCGGTCATGCTCTGCGACAACGACGCCGCGCGGCGCAAATACCTGTCGATGCTGACGGCGGAGCCCCGTTTCGCCGCGTTCGCCTGCTCCGAGCCCGACGCGGGCTCGGATGTCGCGAACATGTCCACCCGCTACGCCGTCCACGGCGACACCTGCGTGCTGAACGGCCGCAAGCGCTGGATCACGAACGCGGACGTGGCTGATTTCTACGTCGTGTTCGCACGCGAACAGGGCAGCCGCGGACACCACGGGATTTCGGCCTTCGTCGTCGAGGCGGGCACGCCCGGCCTGCGCTGGGACAGCCTCATCCACAAGCTCGGCCAGCGCTGCTCGCACACGGGCGACGTGGTGCTGGAGGACGTCGAGGTGCCGCTCGCGAACCGCATCGCGGGCCCGGCGCACGGCTTCAAGCTCGCGATGGCCACCTTCGATCGCTCGCGCCCGTGGATCGCGGCCGGCGCGGCGGGCGTGATCCGCCGTGCGCGCGACGAGTCGGTGCGCTACGCGATGCAGCGCAAGACCTTCGGTGAAGCCATCGTCAACCACCAGATGGTGTCGGCGATGCTCGCCGACATGGAAATCGCCTACCAGGCGACGCGCCTGCTTTGTCTCGAAGCAGCGCGCGAGGTGGACGCGGGCAACCTGCGCGGCAGCCACAGCGCCTGCGCCAAGGCCTTCGGCGGGGACGCCGCGATGCGCGCGACCACCGACGCCGTGCAGGTCTTCGGCGGCTACGGCTACACGCAGGATTTCGTGGTCGAGAAACTCATGCGCGACGCGAAGCTCCTGCAGATCTACGAGGGCACCTCGCAGGTCCAGCGCATGGTCATCGCCCGGGACCTCGTGCGGCAGTTCAGCTGAGGCCGCGGAACCCACCCCGCGGCTTCGGTCGTCCGCCTCTGCCGCACGACGCAAGGCCGTGCGACTCTTTGCCCATCCCGTCGCCAACTGGCTCGCGCCCGTCGTTGCCGGCGGGCTGTGCGATAGCCCCCGAGGGGAGAAAAGGTGTCAGATTTCAAATCTGACACCTTTTCTCCGGCACCGCCGCGACAGCTGGCGCCGGCACGCTCACCGAATCTCCGCCTCTGCCGCATGACGCAAGGCCGGGCGACTCTTTACCCATCCCGTCGCGGGAGCGGGGAAGGATCAGCCGCGCAGGTTGCTGGGAAATTGCTTTCCCGCCACCAACTGGCTGGGGAGAAAAGGTGTCAGATTTCAAATCTGACACCTTTTCTCCGGCACCGCCGCGACAGTTGGCGCCGGCACGCTCACCGAATCTCCGCCTCTGCCGCACGACGCAGGGCCGGGCGACTCTTTGCCCATCCCGCCGCGGGAGAGGGAAAGAACAGCCGCGCAGGTTGCTGGGAAAGTGCTTTCCCGCCGCCAACTGGCTGGGGAGAAAAGGTGTCAGATTTCAAATCTGACACCTTTTCTCCGGCACCGACGCGACAGCTGGCGCCGGCACGCTCACCGAGTCCCGAGGTGCTCGGTGGCCCATGAGAACACGAACGCCGGAACCCGCGCCTGCCGGGGAGCTTCTTTCATGATGGCGGCGGCCGCAGGAAGCCCATCACCATCGCGCACCAAGCCCCGAACGTTACGCTGCCTGCGTCAGCGCAACCTCACTAGCCGAGCGACGCCCCGTGACGGGCGAAGCTCAGCGCCGCCGCGCCAGCGGCCCCCGCGCCAGCCGGCCCGGCAGCGCGCCGGTGTGCACGCCGTCCTCGAGCAGCACTTCACCGTTGACGATGGTGGCCAGGATGCCGCGCGACTTCTGCACGAGCCTCTTCGCGCCGGCCGGCAGGTCGTGCACGACCTCGGGCATCAACGGCGACAGCGTCGCCGGATCGAATACGAGGAGATCGGCATTCATGCCTTCGCGCACGAGCCCGCGGTCGTGCAGCCCCCACGCAGTCGCGGTATCGTAAGTCACGAGGCGCACGGCTTCCTCCAGCGTGAACGCCTGCTTCTCCCGCACCCAGTGCGAGATCAGGTGCGTCTGCAGAGAGGAATCCATGATCTGTGCGACATGCGCGCCCGAATCGGAGAAAGTCACGACGCTGCGCGGATGACGCATCATCTCCAGCACGTGGTCCTGGTCCTCGTTCGCCAGCGGCTGGCGGAAGAAGACGTCGAAGTCGCGTTCGAGGGCGATGTCGATCATCGCGGTCACCGGGTCGACGCCGCGCTGCCGCGCGACCTCGTCCATGCGCTCCTCGTCGCCGATGTCATTGACCAGCCACACCCAGTCCCATTCGGGCGGGCGCGCCTCGGCGCCGACGATGGCCGGCCCTTCGTAGGGCCGGTTCGCCACCTCGACGAGCCGCCGCTTCCACGCCGGATCGCGTAACAGGGCCTTCTGCTCGTCGAGCGGCTTCGCGCGCAGTTCGCGCCAGCCTTCCCAGGCATCGAAGGGCGTGTGGGTCTTGAACGACATCAGGGTCGACAGATGCCGGCTGTGCGCCTGGACGAAGATCCGCCCCCCGGCGCGCGCCGCCTCGTTCGCGACCTCGTAGAAAGGTCGCCACACCTCGGGCGCGATACGCGTGCTGAACATGCCGAAGGTCAGCGGCCGACCCGATTCCACCGTGAGATTGACCAGGCGTTCGAAGTAGTCGCGCTGGCGCTCGGGCTTGCGGCCCGGCGTCTCGCTCGCGATCTCGAAAATCCCGGCGCCGGTCTCGCCCATCGCGTTGACAAGCGTGCGCACCTCGTCCCACGACGCGACGCGGCTCGCGACCGGGCGGTCGTCTGAGGTCAGGTGGTTGTAGGTGCGCGAGGTCGAGAAGCCGATGGCGCCGGCGCGAATCGCGGACTGCAGCTCGTGGCGCATGCGCCGCAGTTCGTCGTCGGTCGCCTGTTCCGAGAATGCGCGCTCGCCCATTGCCCAGGTGCGCAGGGCCGAATGACCGATGTAACCACCGTAGTTGATGCCCTTGGGCAGCGCGTCGACGACGTCCAGGAATTCCGCGAAGGTTTCCCAGCGCCAGTCGATGCCGGCGAGCATTGCCTCGCGCGGCAGATCCTCGGCGCGCTCGAGATTGCGGAAGACGAAGTCCGCATCCGCCGCCGCGCAGGGCGCGAGCGTAAAGCCGCAATTGCCCATGATCGCGGTGGTCACGCCGTGGTAGCACGACGACGCGCCGATCTGGTCCCAGAACACCTGCGCGTCCATGTGGGTGTGACCATCGACGAAGCCGGGGGTGACGACGAGGCCGCTGGCGTCGATCGTGCGCCGCGCCGCACCGGTGATGCGGCCAATCGTAGCGATCCGGCCGCTGGCGATGCCGACATCGGCCGGATAGGCGGCGCCGCCCGAACCGTCGACGACCATGCCGTGCCGGATGACGAGATCGTATTGCATGCGCGTGCCTTCGCTGTGGCTGTGGAAGGGCCAGCGTAGCAATTCCGCCGCGAGGGGCAAACCGGCGCGGCGTCCTCCCGCACGGATGTCCGCGCACGTCCGCTACACTGCGACAACGCACCCGTGAATGCTCATCCATCCGGAGGAAAGCTGATGCCAGATCCCGCAGCCGCACTGCCCGCGCTCGACGCACTGGACCTGCTGGTCGTCGTCGACAACGAGACGGACACGCTGTCCAGCGTCGACGACGGGGTGCCGCAGATCCCGGAAGTCATGCACCTGCTCGCGCGCAGCGCGCCCGACCGCGTGCATGAGGGCCATGAATGCAAGGTCGTATTCGATCAGCTGTGCTGCGCCTGCCACGGCTACTCGGTGCTGGCAACCGGGCGCCGCGGCAATGAAACCCACACGGTGCTGTTCGATGTCGGGCCCTACCCGGACGTGTGGCTGGCCAACGCCGCGCGCCTCGCCATCGACCTCGCGCGCATCGAATGCGTGTTCCTGTCGCACTGGCATTACGACCACAGCGGCGGGCTGCCGCAGGTGGTGGCCGCGATCGCCGCGGCCCGCGCCAGCGCCGGCGCGGCGGCGCCGCTGGTCGTCGATCTGCACCCGGACCGCCCGGACCAGCGCGGGCTGATGACTGCGAACGGCACGCTGGTGCTGCTGCCGACCGAACCTGGCTTCGAGGCCATCGCCGCCGCCGGCGGCCACATACTCAAGGCCGCCGACGCCCACCTCGTCGGCGGTGGCTTCTTCTTCGGCAGCGGCGCGATTCCGCGCGTGACCGCCTACGAGACCGGGCTGGCCGGCCATCATTCCTTCCGCGAGGGCCGGCTCGAGTCGGACCCGCTCATCATGGACGAGCGCTACCTCGCGGCGCACGTGCGCGGGCGCGGCATCACCGTGATGTCGGCCTGCTCGCACGCCGGCATCGTCAACGCCTGCCTCGCCGCGCGGGGTGAATTTCCGGGCTTGGCCGTCGATCTCGTGCTGGGCGGCTATCACCTGGCGGGCAAGATCATGGAGCAGCGCATCGACGATACTGCGCGTGACCTGCGCGAACTGATCGCGCCCCGCCTGCTCGCCCCCGGTCACTGCACCGGATGGCGCGCGAAGGCGGCGCTCGCCACGAGCGTCACACCGGGGCACTACGCCCCGAGCGTCGTCGGCAGCCTCTACCGGCTGCTCGCGACGGACTGAGCACGGTGCGTAACCGGATGTCCGGGCACGCAGCAGCCAACCGGGCGTCGCCGCGTGGACCGGCGAACCCGCATCGACCATGGACAAGACCAAGGAGCTGACGATGAGCAACGATCCGTTTGCCGCTTTCAAGGCCGCTCAGCGCGAGGGCTGGGCCCTGTTCGCGCCGCTGGAAACCATCACGACCCCACCCGCGGCCCAGCTCGTGCAGTTCGCGGGTGTCGCGGCCGGCGAGAAAGTGCTGGATGTCGCCTGTGGCACGGGCGTGGTGGCGGTGACCGCGGCACGGTGCGGCGCGCAGGTCAGGGGACTCGATCTCTCGCCCGCGTTGCTCGACCGCGCGCAACTGAACGCGGCGACGGCCGACGTGGATATCGAATTCACCGAAGGCGACGTCGAGGCGCTGCCCTATGCCGACAGTGAGTTCGACGTCGTGCTGAGCCAGTTCGGCCACATGTTCGGGCCGCGCCCGGCCATCGCCATCGCCGAGATGCTGCGCGTGCTGAAGCCGGGCGGTCGCATTGCGTTCACGACCTGGCCGCCGGAAATGTTCACCGGCAGGATGTTCGGCCTCGTCAGTCGCTACCTGCCGCCGCCCGCCGGCGTGCCGCCGACGACCGACTGGGGCAATGACGCGATCATCCGCGAGCGTCTCGGCGACGCGGTGCGGGACATCGTGTTCGAACGCGACATCCTCGCGACGCCCGCGCTCAGCCCCGCGCACTATCGGCTGACCTTCGAAGCGACGGCGGCACCGGTCATCAAGCTGGTCGCGGCGCTGCAGGACGAGCCTGCGCGGCTCGCCGAGTTCCGCGCCGAATTCGAGTCACTGATCGCGCTGTATCTGCGCCAGAACGTGGTGCGTCAGCACTACCTCATCACGCGCGCGACCAAGCGCTGAGGGCTGCCCGCCCGGGCGCCGGCACGACGGCCGGCGCCGTTCGGCGTGCGTTCAGACTACCACCGGGTAGACGAGCGCGTTCGACAGGACGGACACGACCCAGGCCCAGCCGACAATCGTGCCGACGACGGTGGCGATGGTCGCGTAGCGTTCGGAATTCGTGATGTTCATGCGGGCTCTCCTTCACTTGTTGGAGGGCGGTATCGGAACCATTCCGTACCGCGTTGGAGAGCAGTCTGGACCATCGTCGTAACACCACGATTTCGCGATGTTGCCGGTTTGTATGCAAGTGGTAAGCGTCGGCCGCGGTTTACGCGATAACGGCCCTCCCATTGCCCTCTCTGCTCCGTGCGCTCCGTGTCCTCAGTGGTGAAATCAGGCATTTCGGCGAATACGCTCGCCGCGTTCGTACCACGGAGGTCACGGAGCGCACGGAGCAGACGACGTCAGCGACAGGATCGCCCGGCAGGCGGTACGGCGTTACCGCCGGCGCGTTCCCACTCAATCCCTCCCGGCGTTCCCGGTGGCCATGCCAGACGCCGGGAGTTCCGCCGGGAGTTCCGCCGCGAGGACCGCGCGCAGTCGCGCGTTGTCGATGGGCTTGCGCAGCAACGCGCGGACGCCGGCCGCGCGCACGCTGTCTTCGGTGATCGCGTCGCTGTGGCCGGTATAGATTACGACCGGCAGGTCCGGCCGCAGTTGGAGCAGGCGTGCCGCGAGTTCGATGCCGGCCAGGCGCGGCATCGTCTGGTCGAGCAGTGCGAGATCGAATGCCCGGGGGGCGTCCGAGAAAGCGGCACAGGCGGCTTCGCTGTCGCGCCAGGCGATCACCTGCAGGCCCCAGCGGCTCAGCAGGTCCTTCATGAATTCGACGACCGCAGGATTGTCGTCGACCAGCAGCACCCGGCCGCACAGCGGCCGTGCTGCCGGGTCGGGCGCTGGCGGTGACAGCCCGGCGCGGCGACTCGCACCGCGTGCTGTCGGCGGCAGCAGCAAGCTGAAGCAGGTGCCCTCGCCCGGCGCGCTGTCGACGACGATGTGCCCGCCGTGCTGGTGCAGGATGCCGTGCGTGGTCGCGAGGCCCATGCCGCTGCCCTTGCCGGTCGGCTTGGTCGAGAAGAAGGGCTCGAATATCCGCTCCAGCAGTTGCGGTGGAATGCCGCTGCCGGTATCGGCGACCGCCAGTTGCACGTGGGGCCCCGCAATCTCCTCGTTGCAGGATGTGCAGCGCATAACCGCCGGCTCGAGCAGGGTGCCGCGTATCGTCAGCATGCCGTGACCGGCCATCGCGTCGCGCGCATTGATGCACAGGTTCATCAGGGCCTGCGCCGCCTGCACCGGGTCGACCAGCACCGGCGGCAGTTCGCGGTCCAGTTCGAGGTCGAGCTGGATCGTGGACGGCAGGGTCGCATCCAGCAGGGTCACCACCTCCTCCACCAGCTCGTCGATCTCGACGGCCTGCGGCTCGCCGCGTGTGCCGCGGGTGTAGGTCAGCATCTGCTGGATCAGGTCACGGGCACGGTCGCCCGAGCGACGCGCCCGCTCCAGGTAGCGGCGCAGCGCCGGCTCGGCCGTCACCGCGTCGTGGTCGAGCGCGAGGCCGATATAGCCGATCACGCTGGTCAGGATGTTGTTGAAGTCATGGGCGATGCCGCCGGTCAGCTGGCCGATGGCCTCCATCTTCTGCGCCTGGCGCAGCTGGCGTTCGAGCTCGGCGCGCGTGCGTTCCATGTCCAGTCGCGGCGTCAGGTCGTGCATGTAGGCGATGAACACCGTGCCTGCGGCGCTCGCCGCCGCGCCGATGGCGACTTCCATCTGGACTATCCCACCGTCGGCGCGGCGGCACGCGAGCGAGAGCCGCCGCGCGCTGGGCGGCGCGTCGACGTCCACCTGGTAACCCGCAAACGCCGCGCGGAACTGCGCACGCATCGAGGGCGCGACGATGAGTTCGACGAAGGAGCGGCCGATGGCCCGTTCGCGCGGCAGCCCGAAGCAGCGCTCGCTCGCCGGATTGAAATCAAGGATGTCGCCCGCGTCGTCCAGCGTGACGATGCAGTCGAGCGCGGCATCGACGGTCGCGCGCAAGCGGTCCTCGCTGCGTTCCAGTGCGCGTTGTCGCTCGCGCGCCTCGGTGATGTCGCGCACGATGACGAGCAGGTGGGGACGGCCGTCATAGATCACCGGCACGCCGCGCGGCTCGAGCCTCAGCTCGACGCCGTCCTTGCGCCGGGTCTTCTGCTCGGCGCGCGCGTAGCCCTCGGCGAGCACCGCGTGGATGAAGGCGCGGCCCGCCACGCGGTGCTGCGGCGGCAGGAACTCGACGGCATTGCGGCCGACGAGGTCCTCGCGCGAGAAGCCGCTCATCGACTGCATGGCCGCGTTGACGTCGACGAACACGCCGTCCGGCGTCAGCAGCGCGAGCCCGTCGACCGAGGCGTCGAAAATCGAGCGATACAGCGCCTCGCTGGCGCGCAGCGCTTCCTCGGCGGCCTTGCGATCGGTGATTTCGCGCGTGAACGCGAGGAGGCGGCGCGCACCACCAATCGGGGCAGCCTTCAGGCGCACCTCGTCCCAGTGCAGGCTGCCATCGCGGTTGCGGCGCAACCACTCGAACTGCGCGAAGCCGTCACGTTTCGCGACTTCTATCCAGCGCAGCGCCTCCTCGATCGTGTAGGGCCGGGTGCCGGCGCTGATCTGCTCGAGTCCGATCTCCAGCAGCTCCTCGCGCGCGTAGCCGTACACCTCGCAGGCCTTGCGATTGACGTCGAGCACGCGCATCGAGTCCCAGTCATGGACGAACACCGGATCCTCCGCGGCATCGAAGATCGCCTGGTAGCTCGCTTCCGCGGCACTCAGCGCCGCGCGCGCGCCAGAACGCTCCACCTCCGCGACGACCCGCTCCGCCAGCAGGCGCAGCACCGTCTCGACGCGGCGTGGCTGCTCGATCGGCTGCCGCGACATCGTCGCGATGAGCCCCAGCGCCCGGTTGTCGGTGCCGACGAGCGGAAACGCCGCATAGCCCTCGATGCCGGCGGCGGCAATCTGGGGATCCGGATAACGCTGGCCGACGCCGGTGCGGAAGTAGAGAAAAACGCGACCCACGACGTCGCAGCAGGGCGTGCCGCGCAGGGCGTACGAGAAGTTCGGCGCGAGGCGTCCGTCCTGCCACACCGCGGCGGTCATGATGATGCCGTCCTCGCAGGACGGCTCATAGAAGCCGACGACTGCCATCTCGGCGCCGACGAGGGTGGCGGCAGCGCGCGCGACCTCTTCGTACACCTGCGTGCCGGTCGCCCCGGAGAGGCGGCTCGCCACTTCGAACAGCACCCGTTCGAAGGGCGGGTCTGACCGGGGGTCGGCGCCGAATGCCCGCTGGTTCATCGGTGGCCTCACCGCATTTTGACGATGACTGTCCACGATTCTAGTGCCCCCCCGGGGCGCCGCTGCGGTCTGTTACACAGCCACAACAATTGAAACCGGCCGCTCACACGCGGCTCAGCGCGGCGGCGGGATGAACATGTAGCCGACGCCGCGCACGGTCTTGATGTGTTCCGGCCGCGCCGGGTCGGGCTCGATCTTGCGGCGCAGGCGCGCGACACAGATGTCGATGCTGCGGTCGAAGGGCTCGCAGTCGCGGTTGCGCGTGAGGCTCATGATTTGATCGCGTGACAGGGGCCGGCGCGGCCGGTCGACGAACACCTTCAGCAGTTCATATTCGGAGAGTGTCAGCGGCACTTCCTCGCCGCCGCTGTCGAACAGCTGCCGCGTCTCGACATCGAACTCCGCGCGGCCGACGCGGATGCGCGTGCCGGCGGCGCTCGCGGGCCCGTCACCGCGCGCGAACTGGTAGCGGCGCAGCACGTTCTTGATTCGTGCGCGCAGTTCCCGCATGTCGAAAGGCTTCGTCAGGTAGTCGTCGGAGCCGACCTCGAGGCCGATGATGCGGTCGATGGGTTCATTCGCGCCGGAAATCATGATGATCGCGAGGTCGTGCTGTTCGCGGAGGTGCCGCGCGATACCGAGGCCGTCTTCGTCCGGCAGACCGAGATCCAGCACCACCAGGTCGGGCGGCCCATCCAGCAGCGCCGCGCGGGCCTGGGCCCCGTTCTCCGCGGCGCGGACCGAGTAGCCCTGGTGCGCGAGATAGTCCGCGACGAGTTCGCGGATATCGGGATCGTCCTCCACCACCAGTATCGACACGGCGCTGTGCATGCCCGCCTCCCGCCACGCTGTCCGGTGCAGCGCCCAACGATAATCGGCGCCTGCCTCGCGCGCTGTCGGACAGACGGAGATAGCCGGCGCGGCCGGCGCCGCGCTCAGCGTGGCAGCCGGAGGAAACTCGGCAGCGTCCCGTGCAGGTGGGCCGTCGTGCGCCCGGCCCCGGAGCCGTCGGTATCCGGCACCGGGACGGCGGCGCACGCGAACACCAGGGCGAACAGGAAGGTCGTGATGAACCGGGGATCGGGTCGGGGATTCATGGCAGCCTCCGGCAGTGAGCTGTCTCTTGGTCACATTTGAACGCGGGTACCGGGGTACAGACCTTGATGGGCCACCGAGCAACTGTGTCCCGCGCTGCGTTCAGACGGCCTCTGCAGGGTCCAGAGCCGAGAAAAGGTGTCAGATTTCAAATCTGACACCTTTTCTTTCTGAGGCACGCGGGCGCGGGTCTTCGCCGCTCCCGTCGCGGGC
>CALRPY020000076.1:0-20821 GCA_943370145.1 Hydrogenophaga intermedia
GGTGCGGCGCGCGGCGAGCCGGCTGGCGCGCGGGCTGGGCATCGCGCCGGGCGAGGCGCCCGCGGTGCTCGCGGGCTTCACGCTGTTCTTCCTGCTGTTCACCGGCTATTTCGCGCTCCGCCCCGTGCGCGAAACCATGGGCGTGACCGGCGGCGTCGACCGCCTGCAGTGGCTGTTCACGGGGACTTTCATCGCCACCCTGCTGGCCCTGCCGTGCTACGGCTGGGTCGCCGCCCGCGTGCCGCGGCGGTCGATCCTCCCCGCCGTGTTCGGCTTCTTCGCGCTCAATCTCCTCGCGTTCGGGGCGGGCCTCTGGTGGTGGCCGGGACACGCCGGCATTGCGCGGGCTTTCTACATCTGGCTGTCGGTGTTCAACCTCGTAGCGATATCGCTGGCGTGGAGTGTGCTGGTCGATGCCTTCAGCGCGGAGCAGGGTCGGCGCATGTTCGGGCTGGCGGCCGCGGGCGCGAGTCTCGGTGGCATCACCGGTCCGCTGCTCGCGATCGCGCTGGTGGGCCGGCTGGGCCATGCCGGGCTGTTGCTGGTGGCGGCGGCCTGCCTGGTCGCCTCGAGCGTGGCCGCCAGCCGTGTGCGCCCCTCGGCGGCGCTGCAAGTGCGGGCGGCCGGCGAGCGTGCCCGCAGCCTCGGCGGCAGCCCGCTTGCCGGCGCGCGCGAAGTGCTGGGTTCGCCCTACATGCTCGGCATCGCGCTGTTCACCGTCCTGCTCGCGTGCGTCAGTACCTTCCTTTATTTCGAGCAGGCACGCCTGGTCGCCGCCGCCTATCCGGATCCGGTGGACCAGACACGCGTGTTCGGCAGCCTCGACGCCATCGTCCAGGCGCTGTCGATCGTGGGGCAGCTGTTCATTACCGGCCGGCTGGCGCGACGCCTCGGCGTCGGCGTGCTGCTCGTGGCGGTGCCGGCGCTGACCGCGCTGGGCCTGCTGTGGCTGTCGCTTGCGCCCGGCTTCGCGGTACTCGCGGTCGTGATGGTGCTCCGGCGCGCCGGCGAGTACGCCTTCGTGCGGCCCGGGCGCGAGATGCTCTACAGCGTGGTGCCAGTCTCCGCCAAATATCGCGCGAAGCAGTTCAATGACACGGCGGTCTATCGCGGCGCCGACGCGCTCGGCGCCTGGCTGAAGACGGCGGTCGACGCCCTCGCGCAGCAGCCGGCGATCGCCCCGGCGCTGGGCGCCGCCATCGCCCTGCTGTGGGCGCTGTCCGGCGGCCTGCTGGCGCGCTGGCAGCGCGCGCTCGAAGGGTCGGGGCGGTTGCCTGGTCAGCCACAGGGAACGCCAACGGGGTAGGTGTGGGGCCTATCGCCCGTGATGCCCTGCCGGTCACCTGATCAGTCCGCCAATGAAGGCTTTCTTCTCCGTGCGCTCCGTGTCCTCCGTGGTAAAAGCGCGGCGTTTCGTCCCGTGGAAAACCTGGTTTCACCACGGAGGACACGGAGCGCACGGAGAAGCTCCTTGTCGAACAGGGTGGCGTGGCATGTGACAAGGTCGCGCCGCTACGCCCCCACCCATTGCCCCCAGCTATTCCTGCTCGGTGGCTGACCCGGCGGCCTTCCTCTCCACCACGCGACAAGCGCGATGGCCGTGCCGGCCTGTGACGGACCACCCCGGGGCGTCGCTTTATCGCCGGCAAAGGACTATGCTGCGGTGCCCCTCCCTTCGCTGTCTGGAATTCCACCCGTGCTATCCGCTGCCAACGTCACCATGCAGTTTGGTGCCAAGCCCCTGTTCGAAAACGTTTCCGTCAAATTCGGCAACGGCAACCGCTATGGCCTGATCGGGGCCAACGGTTGTGGCAAATCCACGCTGATGAAAATCCTCGGCGGCGAGCTGAAGCCGTCCGCGGGCAATGTCTCGCTCGACCCGAACGAGCGCCTCGGCAAGCTGCGGCAGGACCAGTTCGCGTTCGAGGACTACTCGGTGCTAGACACGGTGATCATGGGGCACGAGACCCTCTGGCCGATCAAGGCCGAGCGCGACCGCCTGTACGCGCTGCCGTCGATGAGCGAAGAGGAGGGCATGCGGGTCGCCGACCTCGAAGTGCAGTTCGCGGAACTCGACGGCTATACCTGCGAATCGCGCGCCGGCGAGCTGTTGATGGGGCTAGGGATACCGGTCGCCCAGCACGCTGGGCCGATGAGCGAAGTCGCGCCGGGCTGGAAGCTGCGCGTCCTGCTCGCCCAGGCGCTGTTCGGCGAGCCCGACATCCTGCTGCTCGACGAGCCGACCAACAACCTGGACATCAACGCGATCCGCTGGCTCGAGGAAATCCTCAACGCCCGCGAGTGCACGATGGTGATCGTCTCGCACGACCGACACTTCCTGAACAGCGTCTGCACGCACATGGCGGATCTCGATTTCGGCGAGTTGCGGCTCTACCCGGGCAACTACGACGACTACATGTCCGCGTCGACCGAGGCCCGCGAGCGCATGGTCGCCAACAACGCGCGCAAGCAGGCGCAGATCGACGACCTCAAGCAGTTCGTCAGCCGCTTCTCGGCGAACGCGTCGAAGGCGCGCCAGGCAACCTCCCGCGCGCGCCAGATCGAGAAGATCAAGCTCGACGACATCAAGCCGTCGAGCCGCGTGAACCCCTACATCCGCTTCGAGCAGGGGAAGAAGCTGCACCGGCTCGCGCTCGAGGTCGAGGGACTCTCCAAGGGCTTCGACGGGCGCCCGCTGTTCGAGAACTTCGACCTGATGGTCGCGGTGGGCGAGCGGGTCGCCATCATCGGGCCGAACGGCATCGGCAAGACCACGCTGCTGAACTGCCTTGCGGGGGATGTCCCGGCCGATCGCGGTGTCGTGAAATGGTCGGAAAACACCGAACTCGGTTACGTCCGCCAGAATCGCGTGAGCGATTTTCCAGAAGACATCAACCTCTACGACTGGATGAACCAGTGGCGTCAGAAGGGCGACGACGAGCAGGGCATCCGCGCCGTGCTCGGCCGGCTGCTGTTCTCGAAGGATGACAGCCTTAAATCGGTGAAGGTCATCTCCGGGGGCGAGGAGGCGCGCATGCTGTTCGGCAAGCAGATCCTGCTCAAGCCGAACATCATGCTGCTCGACGAGCCGACCAACCACCTCGACATGGAATCCATCGAGTCGCTGAACCTCGCGCTCGAGCACTACGAAGGCACGCTGATTTTCGTCAGCCACGACCGCGAGTTCGTGTCCTCCCTCGCGACCCGCGTGATCGAGATGACGCCGGACGGCATCAACGACTTCCGCGGCACCTACGACGAATACCTGCAGTCGCGTGGCCTCGAGAAGCCGGCGCCCCGCCGCGCCCAGGCCTGATTCTTCGTCTTCCGGCGTCCGGTGCGCGCTTGCCGCTGCCGCCGGTAATACGGGGAGCACAGCGGTGGATTGAGCGGGTAGGGACCTGCTGTCAGGCGGTCACGCTGCGGCCGAGTTCGCCGCCAATCGACTTCTTCTTCGTGTGGACCGTGGTGAAACCGGGCTTTCCCGCCACGACGAGACGCCCGGCTTTTTCCACCAAGGACACGGAGCGCACGAAACGGTCGCCGCTGTCGATTGTGCGTCGGGCCGCGGACGGGCCTTCGACCGTTGGCTCAGCCCCGCTGGGAGAAAAGGTGTCGGAGAAAAGGTGTCAGATTTGAAATCTGACACCTTTTCTCCCAACCCCGCTCGACCTCGGTGCTTCAAGAGAAGGTGTCAGATTTCAAATCCGACACCTTTTCTCCGCCTTTTCTCCGTCATGGTCAGAACCGGCAGGCCGTGGGCCCTGCAGACCGTCTGAGCGCAGCGCGGGATACAGTGGCTCGGTGGCCCACCAGCGCGCGGGCACCGGCACCCGCGTTCGGGATGTCACAAGACAGCCCCGAGCCGCGGCGCGGGACCCGAAGCACCCCCACGAGGCAATCAGACCAGCAGCCACACCACCGTGGCGACGATCCAGCTGCCTTCGTTCGCGATTTCGCTGATCAGGGAACCCTGTCGGTTGCGGTCCCAGCCGGCCTCCCGGATCGAGAAGACGAGTTGGCCCAGGCGGGTGCAGATGGTCACGTGGCCTGCCAGCACGCCGAGCGGCGCGAGGCCGCCGCCGCCGACCTGCGCGAGATTCCACGCGAGCGTCAATTGCGGCACGCCCTTGAAGAACACCGCGAGCCAGCCGCGCACGATCGGGTCGCGCCAGCCAAGACCGTGGCGCGCGCCGATGGCGAGCGTGCCCACGATGCCGGCGAGCGCGATGCCGGCCGTCACGTCGTCGATACCGTTCCAGGCGCCCGAGCCGTGCCAGGCGAGCGCGCCGAGGTTCGCCGCGATGATCAGCGTCCACAGGCTGTAGACGAAGACCGTCTGGCGCGTCACGCGGCTCGGTTGCGCGCGATGCGCCTGGATCGACAGGCCGAGGTTGATGACCAGGAACAGCGCCCAGAACAGGAAGAAACTGACGTTGAGGCCCTGCGTGCTTTCCAGCATGTGCAGCGTCTGGCTGCCGCCGAAGATCAGCGCGCAGGTCAACTGCACGACGAACAGCAGGTCCGCGATCCGGCGCTGGCGCCGCCCGTCGAGTGTCGCCACCGTGCTCATGGCGCCGGCGCCCCGCGCGCGTCGACCTGCAGCAGCACCGGGCGGCCGTCACTCCAGCCGCCCAGGTAGAAGCGCCCCTCGTCGTCGCGGGTGACCGAGCCATAGAGCAGGAGTTTCGGCAGGAATGACGCGTCGAACGCAAAGGCGCCGGCGAGCCCGGTGTCTAGATCGTGGACCACCCATTCGAACTCGCCCTGCGGGCGACGCGCGACGCCGGCAACGAGGCTCTCGCCGCTGAAGGGGAAGAGCGCCGGGGCATAGGCCGCACCCGCCGGGTGCATGAATCCCGCATCCTCGACCTTCGCCGCCGCGCCCGCGACCGGTCGGATGCGGTACAGGCGACCGGTGTGCGTCGTGAACACCGTGCTGTCGTCCCCGAGCCAGGTGAAGGCGACGATACCGTGATGGCCCGCCGGCGATTCATCGCCCAGATAGTCCTCGAGCGGGGTCGCGGCGATTTCACGCAACTGCGGGTCGAACTCGACGAGCGCCGCGCGGTGCGTGCCACCGGTGGCCGTCAGCCGCGGCACGAAGGCATGTTCGTCGGCGCCGACCACGAGGTTGCGCGACACGTGGCCGCCCGCCGCGCCCACGACGGTCCGGCGCGTTTCGCCGGTGACCGTGTCGAATACGTGCAGCGCATGGTCGAAATAGCCGAGTGCGTAAACGTAGCGGCCAGTGGTGGCCACGGCAATCAGCGCGTCCGGTGTCGCCAGCAGGTGTTCCCAGCCGTCACGCTCGGGATGCATGCGCCACAGGTGGCCGCCCCACCGCGGCTGCGTGTGGGTTCGCTGGTCCTCGCCGTCCTCGTCGAAGCTCGCGAAGTAGAGATAGCCGTCGGCGGCCTGCACGATGCGGGAATGCAGTTTGACCTGTGATTCGCCGTCACGCAGCAGGCCCAGCCGGCGCAGTTCGTCGCGCGGGTTGCCGCGATCGCGCCACGCCCCGCTGGCAGGGGCGAACTCGAACAGGTGCGGGCTCGCGCTCGCGTCGTGCACCGACACGCCGACATGAATGCGCCCGCGATGGTCGCGGCCGGTCGCGCCCCAGACGCTGGCGCCGCCGGCCACCGCCGGCAACGGCAGCTCGCGCACCGCCGGCGCGGCGAACGCGGAGTCCGGCGGCGGCAGGAACACGCTGCCGCTGCGCACGGCGATCGGGAGCGTTGCGGCAGGCGGTGGCGACGATGTGGCCGGCGTCGGCAAGACCTGTGTGCCCGCCAACAGCCACCAGGCGGCGGCGCCGCCGGCGAGCAGCAGCACGGCGGAAATCAACAGCATTTTCTTCATCGGCAGGACGGCAGCTGGTCGTTGGCGAGGGGCTACTTGTGGTGATTCGTCCGACGCCAGGTGGCGGACGACCTCCTGCGCGGCAGGATGCCCGACTCCCGCGCGCCCGTCGATTGGAGGGCCGGGCGCTGGTGCGCCCGGATGCTTCAGTTGCGCAACAGCACCTCGGCATAAGTCGCCGTCGCCCCGGGCACGATTTCGCAGTGCAGCCACACCGGCATCGCCGGGCCGGTGCCGCTGACGAGCCGGGCCCGCCAGTAGTACTCGGACGCGAGCTCGGTCGGGCGCGGCGGATCGGCCTGCGGCGGGTCTTCGAACACGAGCGCGTGCTCGCCGAGCGCGTTGCTCGCGGCGGACGCGCACTCGGCGCGCGTCTGCACGTTGTCATGGGGGCCCGCGGGACCGGCGGCCCGGGCGAGCGTCGTGCCCGCCAGCAGGCAGAAGAAGGCGAGGCGGCGCGCCGTGGCGCCGCCCGTGCCCGTGCCGGACTGCGCGTTCAAATGCGCGGAATCACTTGTTGCGCGAATTCACGGGCGATTTCGCGCAGGTGCATCATCGGCGGCAGCAGGCTGACTTCCTTCAGGCCGGCGCGCCCGGCGACGCGGATCTTCTCGGCGACTTCCGACGGGCCGCCGACGATGCACGTGCCTTCAATCATCTCCGGCGTCAGCAGTTCGCGCTCGACCGCCGGATAGTAGCTGCAGTGGCCCTCGTGCAGCATCTGGTGCTTCTTCTCCTCCGGCAGCGGCATCTTCCCGATGCGGTCGAGGTACTGCTGCCAGACGTTCTTCATGTAGCCCGGCACCACACTGTCGTCCTTCGTGTAGCGCCAGACCTCGTAGACGAAGTGCAGCGCCGTCACCACCCACGAACCGGCGGCCTCGATCACGCGCGGCGTGCGCAGGGTCTCGCCCGGGCGCAGCACCACGGCATGGCACAGCGAGGCGGTGTGGTAGCTGTCGTCGAGCGTGCGCCCGACCTTCTCCGCGCCGGCGCGACACAGGTCGAGGTTCGCCTTCATGACGTCGGCCTGCTCGTTGAAGATCGAGATCAGGCCGTCGCCGTAGGCGCCGGCGGCGCGCAGCGCGAGCGGGCCATTCGCGGCGACGTAGATCGGGATCGGGTCCCATGTGTTGCGGAAGCCGCCACCGTGGTTCTGCCAGGCGATCTCGGTGGTCCTGTCGCGATAGGTGTAGTCGACATTCTCGCCCCGGAGCATGGTGCGCACGACGCGCAGGTACTCGCGGAATTCCTTCACCGGCATCGGGTCCTGGCCCATCACGCGCATCGCGGTGTGGCCGGTGCCGATGCCGAGGAAGGTACGGCCCGGCGCGAGGACGTTGATCGAGGAGATGGCGGCGGCGGTGGTCGGCGCGATGCGCGTACCCGTGATGGCGACGCCGGTGCCGATCTTTATCTTCGACGTGGCCTGCGCGGCGAGCGCCATCGTCGCGTAGCAGTCTGACCACATCATCTGCGTGTCCGGGAACCACACGGCGTCGTAACCGAGGTCCTCGAGATCCGTCGCGATGCGGTAATCGGAGATACGGGTCTGCACGTGGCAGCTGAATTTCATGTGACCTCCCGGTCTTCGCTGTCTTGTCGTTGTAGTGGGGTCCGCGCTACCGCGCCCTCGGCTTGCCTTCGCGTCGGCCCGGGGCCCCGGGTTGCGCCCGATTGTACCGAACGGTCCCTGGACGGACAGTCGGCGCAGGCGCTGTTTTTACCCTCAGCTGGATGAGGCGCTGGGGCCGGATGCCTTGCTGCGCTTGCACAACGGTGCCTATACTCGAACCCGGCTGTCATCGAACCGGGGGGCGTCGAGTGCTGTACCACCTCTACGAAATGAACCATGCCGCCATCGCGCCGCTGCGCACGGCGATCGAGTGGAACAGGCTCCTGTTCGAACAGCCCTGGAACCCGTGGACCCAGACCTGGCAGTACCGCCAGCTTGCCGCCGCCTGGGACGTCTTCGAGAACCTCACGCGTCGCTACGCGAAACCCGCCTTCGGCATCGACACCATCGACCTTCCGGGTCGCCGCTGCGCGATCACCGAGGACATCGTGTGGAGCCGGCCGTTCTGCGATCTCCTGCATTTCAAGCGCGACACGGAGGCGCTGCCCGCGTCGCGCGCGCATGACCCGAAGGTCCTGCTGGTCGCGCCGCTGTCCGGGCACTATGCGACGCTGCTGCGCGGCACCGTCCGCGCGCTGCTGCCCGAGCACGACGTCTACATCACCGACTGGCGCGACGCGCGCATGGTCCCGCTGTCGCTCGGCGAGTTCGGACTCGACGACTACATCGACTACGTCATCGAGTGCCTGCGCTTCCTCGGGCCCAACACGCACGTGATCGCGGTGTGCCAGCCGGGGCCGGCGGTGCTCGCCGCGACCTCGCTGCTCGCGGCCGACAAGGATCCTTGCGTCCCGTCGAGCATGACCATCATGGGCAGTCCCATCGACACGCGCCGCAGCCCGACCGAGCCGAACCGGCTGGCGACCACGAAGCCGCTCGAGTGGTTCGAGCGCAACGTGGTCATGCAGGTGCCGTTTCCGCATCCGGGCTTCATGCGCCGCGTCTACCCGGGCTTCCTCCAGTTGACCGGCTTCATGACCATGAACCTCGACCGGCACATGGATGCCCACAACAAGCTGTACAACAGCCTGATCAAGGGCGATGGCGATTCGGTCGCGGCGCATCGCGATTTCTACGACGAGTACCTCGCGGTGATGGATCTCGATGCCGCGTATTACCTCCAGACCTTGAAAGTCGTGTTCCAGGAACACCAGTTGCCGAACGGCACGATGCGCCATCGGGGGCGCCTGGTCGAACCCGCGGCGATTCGCGATACCGCGCTGATGACCGTCGAGGGCGAGAAGGACGACATCTCCGGCATCGGGCAGACCCAGGCGGCGCACGATCTGTGCGTGAACATCCCGTCCCACATGCAGTTCGACTACGTGCAGGCAGGGGTCGGCCACTACGGCGTGTTCAACGGTTCGCGCTTCCGTTCGGAAATCGCCCCGCGCATTCGGGATTTCATCCGCACCCACGATCGCGGCTGAGCCATCGCGCGGGCGGTTCACGCCACGCCCGATTGCGTACAATGGGCTTTCCGGCGCATGCCACGCGCTCGTGGAGATCCGTCCATGTCACCATCCGTTCGCGCCACCCCGCGCGGCCGCTGTCGTGCGTTCGGCACGCCCGCCGCCGCGGGCGCCCCGTGCCGCATCGGGCAGGCCAGCAGCGCGCCCGCCACCGGTTCCCGCTGCTGCCTCGCGTCGGCCCAGGCCGTGCGCGTGCCCCCGGCCGCGCGAAGCGGCAGCACGCTATTCGATGAGAGGAGCACTCGATGAAGATGCGCAAACTCGGCGCGCTCGGCCCCCAGGTATCCGCCATCGGTCTCGGCTGCATGGGCATGTCCGAGTTCTATGGCCCGACCGACGACCCGGCCGCGATTGAAGTGCTGCATCGCGCGTTGTCGCTCGGCATCAATTTCTTCGACACCGCCGACATGTACGGCCCATGGACCAACGAAAGCCTGCTCGGCAAGGCCTTTGCCGGCCGGCGGCAGGAAACAGTGATCGCGACCAAGTTCGGCATCGTCCGCGACGAGCAGGGCGGCTTCAACGGCGTGTCCGGCCGGCCCGAGTACGTGAGGTCGTGCTGCGACGACAGCCTGCGCCGCCTCAAGACCGACTACATCGATCTTTACTACCAGCACCGTGTCGATCCGAACGTCCCGATCGAGGACACGGTCGGCACCATGGGCGAACTCGTCGCGGCCGGCAAGGTGCGCTTCCTCGGCCTGTCCGAGGCGAGCGTTGCGACCTTGCGGCGCGCGCACAAGGAACACCCGATCACCGCGCTGCAGACCGAGTACTCGCTGTGGTCGCGCGACCCGGAAGACGGCGGCCACCTCGAGGCCTGCCGCGAACTGGGCATCGCCTTCGTGCCCTACAGCCCGTTGGGGCGTGGTTTCCTCTCCGGCGCGATCAAGTCCATCGACGATCTCGCGGCCGACGACTTCCGGCGCATCACGCCGCGCTTCAGCGGCGAGAATTTCGCGAAGAATCTTGATGTCGTGCGCAAGCTCGAGGAGTTCGCGCGGCGCCGCGGCTGCACCCCGGCACAACTCGCGCTCGCGTGGGTGCTGTCGCGGGGCGAGTACCTGGTGCCGATCCCGGGCACGACCAGACTCGCGCGCCTGGCCGAGAACGTCGCCGCGGTCGACATGGCATTGAGCGCAGAGGAGCTCGCGGCGATCGAGGAGGTCGCGCCCAAGGGCTTCGCCGCCGGCGAGCGCTACGACGAGCGCCGGATGACGATGATGAACCTGTAGTCGGAACCCGCGCCGATGCCCAGCGAGACGCCGCCTGCGTCGCTGTCCCCTGCGCGCCCCGCGCGCCTGCGGGCGGCCGCCACCGCGCTGCGTCGTCATCCCTTCCGCGCGGCGGCGGCGGCCGCATTGCTGGTCCTGTGCGGGGCGGTGGCTGTCGCGCTCGACGCCGATGTCCAGGCGCGCTGGGTGTTGCCGCGCATTGCGCCGCTGGTCGAGCGGGTCAGCGTCGACAGGCTGCGGCTGACGCCGTGGTCGCTGCAGCTGCGCGGTCTCGAGCTCGAGTGGCGGGGACTGCGCGCGGCCGTTGCGGAGGCCGACATCGGCTTCAATCCGTTCGGGCTCCTCACCGACACCGTCGTCGTGAGCGAGCTGCGCATCGCGGGGGCGAGTCTCGATCTCGACGCATTCGAACCGGGCCCGCCGTCGGCCGCGCCCTTCCCGGGTCTCCTGCACGTACTCGAGGCCGGTTACGGTATCGCGCTGCACGACGTCGACGTGGTGGTGGACGTGCGGCTGGCCGCCGGCCTCGACGTGAAGGCCACGCTGCGCGGGGATGGCGTGCGGCCGCACGTGAGCGGCGGACTCGATTACTCGTTCGTCGTGAATGCGGGACCACAGGTGCTCAGCGCGGATGGCCGCCTCACGCTTGACCAGCTCTCCCACGGGCGCTTCCGCCGCGTGCGCACCGACGACGTGCTGACCCTCGGGCTGACCGGACTGCCCGCCCCCGAACGCCTCGCCACATCGATCGAGATCGCGCCGGCGCCCGGCCGTGGTCGCGCCCGTTACCTCGCGCGCGTGGGCCGCGGCGCCGCACCGCCGCCGGAAGCGGTCGCGCTGCGCTTGCAGAGCCTCGACGCGAGCGCCGCGCCGCGGGCGACGCTCGATTTCTCGGGGCTTTATCGCGGCGCGGACGGAAGCCTGCGCGGCCGCTATGTGCTGGACGCCGTCGACGCGTTGCTCGCCCCCTATGTCGCGAGCCTGCCCGCATTCGAATCCTCGGCGCAGGGCGTGTTCGGCCTGCAGACGCAGACCGGCGCGGTCGATCTGACGCTCGATGCCGCGACCACCCTGCGGCACCTCGAGCGCGTGCTCGGCCACAACCCCGCGTTGCCGCCGCGCCTCGGACTGCACAGCGCCGCCACCCTCGCGCTGCAGGGGCAGACGCTTGCCGTCACGCGCCTGGAACACCGCCTGACCGACACTGACGAGTCACCGCTCGTCGAAGCTGCGGTGCAGGCCCCGCTCGTGGTCGACCTCAATCGTCCGGGAGCGCTGCTGGACACCGGACGCGCATTCGCCCAGCTCGGCGTGACCGGCCTGCCGCTGCCGTGGCTCAACGGCCTGCTCGGCGCCCAGAAGCTCGACGGTGGCCGCCTCGACGCCGCCTTCGAACTCGCGAGCGACGACGAAGCGCGGCTGGTGCTGCTGCCATTGGCGCCGACGCGGCTCTCGTCAGTCGCGGTGAGCGGGGCGGACGGCGTGCTGGCGCCGAGGCTGGAGTTCAGCGCGCTCCCCGAATTGCGTTTCGACGGCCACCGGCTGCGCGCTGGCCTCGACGACATCGCGCTGGGCGACGGTGCGCAGTCGCTGATGAGCGGCAAGATGCGCGTGCTGGCGCCCGCTGCGCCCACCGTCGATGAACCCGTGCGTCTTGCCTTCGACCTGCAGGCCGATGTCGATGCGATCCGCGCGCTGCCGCCGCTCGCGATCCGGCGGAAAGAGTACCCGTTGCCAGCGGCGCTGAAGCTGCACGCCAAGGGCGATGTGGACCTGCTCGGTGAGCGCATCACCGTTGCCAGGCTCGAGGCGCGGGCCGCGCAGAAGGGCCGTCCGGAACTCGCGCGCGTGACGGCGCGGCAGGCCTTCGCACTGCCGGCGGCCGGCGAGGCGTTCCGGAATCCGCGCGGGGAGCTGCTGCAGCTGAGCCTGCGCGGCTTCGATCTCGCGTGGATTTCCGCGTTCGTCGCCGGCGTCGAACTGCGCGGCACGCTCGCCAATGCCGACCTGCTGCTGACCGCACCGGGCAAGGATCGTCTTGCCGTCACCGCGACTGCGCCACTGCGCGTCGACGGGCTCGCACTCAGCGTCGATGGGGAGGCGATGCTTGGTGAGCTCGATGTCGTCGGCACCCCGATCGTCGATTACTCGCCGTCGCGCCTGGCGCTGGACCTGCGGCAACTGCTCGTCTCCCGCCGATCGAATGCGCTCGTGCGTGGCGAGCTTGCGGCGGAATTGCCGCTCGCGCAGGGCCCGGCGGCGCCGCTGCGCAGCGCGGGCCAGCTCGAACTGGACCTGCGCGGCCTCGCCGCGCAGCCCGCGCTGCGCCGTGCACTGCACCGCAAGCCACCCGACCTCGACCTCGATGCACGCGTGGGCTATGCGCTGACGCGCAGCGGCAACCTGTTCTCCTTCGAGCGCCTGTCCGCCCGCCTCGATGCGGGGCGGCGCGCGAAGCTTTGGCTGTCCGCTTCTTCCGGCCTGCAGATCCGGTCGACGCTCGGCCGGGACGAGCGTCTCGCGCGCCACGTGGTCGGTGGGGTCGCCCTCGAAATACGTGACCTGTCGTCGGCCGTCATCGAACGCTTCGTGCCTATCGAGGGCGTCGATT
Source organism: Hydrogenophaga intermedia (assembly GCA_943370145.1). Classification (GTDB taxonomy): domain Bacteria; phylum Pseudomonadota; class Gammaproteobacteria. Next base: position 12,817 of record CALRPY020000076.1, read on the forward strand.
TCGCGGAAATCAACGCGGATCTTCGCCTCACGTCGGACGGCCGCGTGCTGCGGGCCGACAGCGCGGCGCCGCTGCGCCTCGAACAGGTGCGCGTCAGCGACGGCGCGCGCGCGCTGCTGAGGCCTTTCGAACTGCGCACCGACGCGGCCTTCACGATTGAGGACCGGGTGCTCAACCTCGACCTCGCCGACCTGGCCCTTGAATTCGACGACGCCGCTGCGCCCGCCTTGAGCGGCAGGCTCGCGGCGAGCCTGGAGCCCGGGCGCACGGTGCCGTTGCGTCGCTTGTCGACCGCGTTTGCCGCCGCCTTGCCGCAATGGCTCTCGCAGCCGTCCGTGATGCCCGGGCACAGGCTGAAGGCAGGCACGCTCAGTGCGGAAATCGACGTGCAGCAGGACGGCTCGATCGCCGCGCGCGGCCTGCTGGACGGCCTTGCGGCGAACGCGCCGCTCGCGATTTCGCGTATCGAACTTCCGGTCAGCGGTGCGATGGCGGCGGACGGTCGGGGTTTCGCGTTCTCCGCGCCGCTCGTCGCGCAGGGACGTTCAGGGGTCAGCAATGCGGCGGTCGCGGCGGACTACGCGCCCGATCCGGGGGAGAAAGGCCTGCTCAAGCTGCGCGTGGAAAGCGCGCTGTTCTACCTCAACGACCTGCTGGCGACGGTGGGCGCCCTGTCGCCGGGGCGTCCGGCGTCAGCAGCGGCGGCGACCTCGGCGGCAAGCAGCACCCCGCCGGCCGGGAGCGCCGTGCCGGACCGCAGGCCGGACGAACGTGCCGCATGGAATGTGCTGCCCTACGGCACGGATCTCGAGTACGCGTTCGACACGCTCTTCTACACGGACTATCTCGCGTTCAAGGACGTGCGCGGCAAGCTCGGGGTGCGCGCCCGCAAGCTGTCGCTGTCGGAGGTGTCGGCCCGTTTCCACGACAGTCCCCTGGCGCTCGACGGGGCCGTCCTGTTTAGGCCCGAGCAGGTGGAACCCTATGCGCTCGACGTGCGCGGCAACGTCAAGGACTTCGACCTCAACCAGTTCTTCAAGGAACTGCTGCCGGGCGAGCGGCCGCGCATCAAGGGCCTGTTCAGCGTGCGGCTCGCGGCGACCGGTGAAATGCCGAACCTCGGGCAGTTGCGCAACGAAACCCTGTTCGACGTTCGCATGCGCAGCCGCAAGGGGGTGTTTCGCCCGCTGCCGCCGTCGAGCACGCTGCTCGTCGGCACGTCTGACGTCCTGGGCCTGGTGGGCGAAGGGCTGTCCTACGTGCCGACGGGTGGCTTCGGCGCCGGCACCCTCGCGCGGCTCGTCAACTACATCTCCCGCATCCAGTACGACATCGTCGACATCCACGTGCGGCGACCGGAGTCGCGTGACGTCGAGATCGCGCGCTTCCTCGTGCAGAGCAGGACCATCTCGCTGACCGCGAAGGGCGGGATCAGGCGCGTGCAGGACACGGATATCCTCGACAGCCCGCTGGAGCTGCAGGCCAATCTCGACATGTCTGGGCGGGGCGCGGCCATCCTCTACAGCATGGGCCTGCTGCGCGACGAGCAGGACGGAAATGGCTATTGGCGCGGGCCGGAATTCAGGATCTGGGGCACGCCGGCTGCGGCGGAGTCGAACCTGGATGAACTCCTGCGCCAGGCAAGCGACGGCACCGTCAAGGGCGGCGTCACGCGGCCACTGTCGGGACTCATCGGCAATCTGAAATATCGCTGGTTCGGCAAACGGCCGCGCGAGGCGACAGTGGACGAGGATGGGGCGGAGGACGCGCTGCCGGCAGGAGCAGCGGCGCAGTAGCTCGTCGGCGCGTGGACAGCGACGGGGCGGCGGCTGCCGCCCCGTCGACCGGTGAAGGTCAGGCGGAAGCCGAACCGTTCGAGTTGAAGATGTCGTGGTGCAGTTTCCACTGCCCATCTTCCTTCTTCCACACCACGACGTACTTGCCCTTGTCCGCCACGGCACCTTCCGCGGTGGACAGCGTGTAGGTGCCGACTTCGACGGCGGTCGTGCCGAGTTGCTCGACCTCGACGCTCTTCAGCGTGGCGCCGCGGATGCCCGCGTCGATCGCACCCTGCCAGAACGCGGTGATCGCCTTGGTGCCCTTGCAGAAGTCGTGACCCTGCGGCATCAGGCGCGCCTTCTTCGTGTACATCTTGCCGACCGCCTTCGCATCGCCGGCGGCAACCGCGGCGCCGAGCGCCTTGTTGTTCGCCTTGATCTGCTCGGCAACGGTCAGCTTGGTCCGGCCAGCGGTCTTCTTCGCCGGCGCCTTCTTGGCAGGCGCTTTTCTGGCAGGCGCCTTCTTGGCGACGGCTTTCTTGGTTCCCATGGGTTTCACTCCTCCCGGATAGAGTTGGTTCCTGAATGAGGCGCATGCACGCGCCGGCTTCCGCGAACGCGGACGCGGCGAAGTGTAGTCGACATCCGCGGTCGTGACATCACGCGCGCGCGGCGATCAGTTCCACTTCGATCAACCATTCGGGTTTGAGCAGGGCGGGCACGCAGATCGCGGTCGACGCCGGCTTGTGCTCGCCGAGGTGCCTCGCACGCGCGGCGGCGTAGGCGGGATAGTTCCCGGTGCCGACGACATAGGCGGTGAGCTTGACGATGTCGGTGACCTCCATGCCCGCGCCACGCACGATCGCGAGGAGGTTCTGCCACAGCTGTTCGGCCTGCTCGCCGATATCGGCGGATACCGTGCCGTCGGGGCGGGCGCCGATCTGGCCTGCGGTGTGCAGCACGCGCGCGTGCGGCGGGATCACCACGCCGTGACTGTACGCATTGTTGAAGGGCGGCATGATGCCGTCTGGATTGATGGGGCTGTTCATGGGGCACGTTGCTCCGGATTGGGGACGACGCGAACTAGCATAGCCCAGCCGTCGCGCAACGGCTCAGCCTGGTGGCTGCAGCGGCAGTTCGACGCGCACGATCTCGTCCGGTTCGCCCGGATCGACGCGGAAGCCGAGCGCCTTGCACAGCCCGAGCATCGCGTGGTTGTGGATCAGCACTTCGCCATAGAGCAGGGCGGTGCCGCGCCGGGCCTGGTAGTCGATGATCCGCTGCATCAGCGCCTCGCCCAGCCCGCGACCCTTGAAGTCGGTGCGCACCAGGATCGCGAACTCCGCCTGCTCATTGTCGGCATCGCTCACCGCGCGCACCACGCCCAGCGTTTCCGGCTGGCCGTCCTTGCCTCGCCGGGTCGCGACCAGCGCCATCTCGCGGTCATAGTCGATTTGCGTGAAGCCGGCGAGGAATTCGTGGCTGAAACGATTGGTCACGCGGAAGAAGCGGAAGCGCAGATCCTCCGGGCTCACCTGCTCGAGGAAGACGCGGTGCATCGCCTCATCCTCGGGCCGGATGGGCCGCACCGTGACGACCTCGCCATCCTGCAGCGTCAGGCTGGCCTCGAGTTCGCTCGGGTAGGGCCGGATGGCGAGCCGTCCGGCCGGCTGCGCCGTCACGCTCGCGCGGGCGTCGAGCGCGAGCACGCCGCGCGCGTCGCAGAGCAGCGGGTTGATGTCGAGTTCGGCGAGGCGCGGGTGGTCGATCACCAGCTGCGACAGGGACAGCAGCGCATCGATCAGCGCATCGAGCGCGGCCGGCGGGCGGTCGCGGTAGCCGTGCAGCAGGCGCGCGATGTCGGTGCGTGCGACGAGGTCGCGCGCCAGCGCGCTGTTCAACGGTGGCAGGGCCACCGCGCTGTCACGCAGCACCTCGACCGCGGTGCCGCCGGCGCCGAACACGATCGCCGGTCCGAACACCGGGTCCGTGGTCAGCCCCAGCAGCAGCTCGTACGCACCGCTTCGCGCCGCCATCCGCTGCAGCGTGTAGCCGGCGAGACGCGCCTCGGGCCGGTGCCGGCGCAGGTTGTCGTCGATACGCTTCAGCGCCGCGGCGAGCTGCGCGTCGTCGTCGATGTCGAGCTGCACGCCGCCGATGTCCGACTTGTGCGAGACATCGGGCGACAGCAGCTTCACCGCCAGCGGGTAGCCGAGCCTGCCCGCGGCGGCCATGGCCTCGGCATGCGTCGCGACGCGTACGGACTCGACGACCGGGATCCCGTAGGCCGCGAGCAGCGCCTTCGCATCGAGCTCGCCGAGCCGGGCGGGCGTGTCGGCATCGACATTCGCGGCAAGGGCCTCATCGATGATCGTCCGGGCCCGCGCGCTGTCGTGTGCGCGCAGCGCGCGGCTGTCCGGGGTCTCGATCAGGCTCGCCTGGTTGCGCGCGTAGTGCACGAGTTGCAGGTAGGCGCGGACCGCTGACGTCGGCGTGTCGTATTGCGGCACCCCGGCGGCGCTCAACGCATGGCGCGCGGCGGCCACCGCCGGCCCGCCCATCCACACGGCGAACAGCGGGCGCCGCGCCGTGGCGGCGAACGCGGCGACCGCGTGGGCGACCGCGAGATTGTCGACGAGCGCGGTCGGCACCAGCATCACGAGCAGCGCGTCGTAGGCCTTGCTCTTCGCGAGCACGTTCAGCGCCGCGGCATAACGCTCGGCGGCGGCGTCGCCGACGATGTCCACGGGGTTCGCCCGTGACCAGGTGGGCGGCAGCAGCGCATCGAGTTCGGCGACGAGTTCGGGCTCCAGCGTGGCGAGCGTGCCGCCGCCGGCGGCCACCGCGTCCGCGGCGAGCACGCCGAGACCGCCCCCGTTGGTCAGGACCATCAGCCGTTCGCCGGCGAGCCGGCCGCGCGGATGCGCGAGCGTTTCGGCCGCCTCGAAGAGTTCGTCGATGCTGTCCACGCGCAGCACGCCGGCGCGGCGCATGGCGGCGTCGAAGACATTGTCGCCGCCCGTGATGGCGCCGGTGTGCGAATTCGCCGCGCGCGCCCCGGCCGCGTTGCGCCCGGCCTTGATCAGCACCACCGGCTTGTGGCGCGCCACCGCGCGCGCGGCGGACAGGAATTTGCGCGGCGCCATGACGGATTCGATGTAGAGCAGGATGGCCTTGGTCTCGGGCAGGTGGCCGAGGTAGTCGACGAGGTCGCCGAAGTCGATGTCCATCGCGTCTCCGAGCGACACGAAGTGCGAGAAGCCGATGTCCCGCGCGTTTGCCCAGTCGAGGATCGCGGTGCACAGCGCGCCCGACTGCGACACGAAGGCCAGCGGCCCGGGCCGTCCCGACGTGTGGGCAAAGCTCGCGTTGAGGTTCGCGCCGGGCACCAGCAGGCCGACACAGTTCGGACCGAGCAGGCGGAGCTGGTATTTCTTCGCCGCCGCGAGACAGCCCGCGACGATGGCCGGTGTATCTGGCGCCGAGCGCGGCAGCGCCGTGATCGCGATCGCCGCGCGCGTGCCGCGTGCGCCGAGGTGCTCGACGATTGTCGGCAGCGTGGCGGGCGGTGTGCAGATCACTGCGAGATCCGGCGCCGCGGGCAGTGCGGAGACCTCCGGGAAACACGGCAGGCCGTCGATTTCCGCGTAGCGGGGATTGACGGCCCAAACCGGGCCGGCGAAGCCGCCCTGCACCAGGTTGCGCAGCACGATGTGGCCGACGCTGTCCGCGCGGGCCGAGGCGCCGATCACGGCGACCGACGCGGGGCGGCACAGCCGCTCGATATTGATCACGCTCACCGAAGACTCCTTGGACAGATTCACCGTGCAGGAGCACCCAAGCTACCCGAAACCGGGCTCCGCATACGAGCCGGCGCGAGGCTGACCCCGGCCTGCGTCCGCCACCGTGACCCGGTGTGGATTGGCCGGCGGCCCGTCCAACTGGCGGCGGCGGGGAGGCGCTCCGCGCTCGAGCTTTTCAGCTTCACTCGGCCCGGACGGCGCGGACAGTGCTGATGCATGCGCGCCACAAAAGCTGCCGGAAGCGATGGCTTTATGCCGACAGCAAAGCGCGGCTGGCTGATCTACATCAATCCCTCTTGCAGCGCAGCGTGGGAAATTGGCCGCGAATTTTCAATCAAGGGACTCCGGCGGGGAGCCCTATTTTCGAGACTGGAGAATGGCAATGAAGAATTCCAAGACTAGCGTTCGACTCGCAGTCGCCGCAGCCATGCTGGCCTGCGGCGTCGGCTCGGCTTCGGCGGCAGACGACGTGGCGGCCCTGCAGGCCCGCCTGGCGCAGATGGAACAGCAGATGGCCGCGCTGAAGGCGGAACTCGCGAAGGTGGCGGCCACCGCCCCTGCGCAGGAACAGAAGGTCCAGGAAATCGAGACGCGCGTCGCCAAGGTCGAGCAGGCCGCACCGGCGGCCGCCCCTGCGGCCAAGAAGGGCAACCGCGTGTTCTTCCGCGGCGGTTACGCGTCCATGGTGGACGACCGTGCTGACGGCGCCTTCACCGACATGAACAACATTCCGGGCGCGCTCGGCCTGGGATCCGTCGAAAACAAGCAGGATGACGGCTGGTACTTCGGCGCCGGTTTCGATTTCCTGCTCTCGGACAACGTGTTCGGCTTGATGCCCGGCACCTGGGCGCTGGCGGAACTCGGGCTCGAATTCCGTGACCTCGGCAGCGAGGAAGTGCACGTCGTCGGCCCGGTTGCCGAATGCCTGCTGCTGAACGAAGTGCTGACGGGTGGTCTGCCCGGCGCGGTCAACTGCACCGGCATCCGCGGCCAGGAAAACCTGATGATGCTGACGGTCAGCGCGGCGCCGAAGCTGAAGTTTAACGAGGGTGGCAAGTTCCGGCCCTGGCTGATTCCGGCCGGCCTCGACCTGAACGTGATCTCGCCGCCGTCCGACACGACGAACTACCTCGACATCGGCGTGCAGTTCGCCGGTGGCGTGGACTACGAGATCATCCCGGGCATCACGCTGGGCGCGGATCTGCGCTATCACCTGTCGGCTGACCTGACTGATCCGGACTACAACGCCGCCGCGCTGCAGGCCGCCAGCAACGCGGGTCTGACGCTGAACCCGGACAACAACCTCGACACCTGGACCGCCGGTATCTCGCTGGGTATTGCGTTCTGATTGCCGGCGCTGTCGGGGCTCCCGCAGCGCCGCGCCGTTTGCATCCCGCCAATCCCCGTGCCGCTTCCCCGGCGGCACGGGGACTCCTAGACTCCGGTCACACCTGAACCGGAGATCCCCCGATGAGCAACCGTCACCAGCAGCTCAAGCAGCTTGCCGATGCGTTCACCGCGACGTTCAACGCCCACGATCTCGACGCGACGATGGCTTTCTTCGCCGATGCCGCCGTCTACGAGGAAATGCACGGCCGTGTGAACGAGGGCAAGGCCGCCATCCGCAAGGCCTTCGAACCGCTGTTCGCGAAGCGCTTCGGGACCATGCGTTTCGACGAGACGGATACCTTCATCGACGCCGACGCCGGCAAGGTCATGGCGAGCTGGGACCTGCACCTGACGCTCGATGGCAAGCCGGTGGTGCTGAGCGGCCTCGATCTGCTGCACTTCAACGACGACGACAAGCTCGTGCGCAAGCTGACCTTCTGCAAGGCGAAGCAACCGCTGTACGTCGAGGTTTGAAGCATCGGGTCAGGGCGCGCCGGGCAAGCCCGCCAATCTTCACCTCTCCCGCCCCGGGAGAGGTCGACGCCGAAGGCGGCGGGTGAGGGTGAACGTCCGTCGGCGCAGCGTCACGCTGAAACGACCCTCTCCCGTCCGCTGCGCGGCCGGCCGCTCCCGTCGCGGGCTGTCTCTTGGTCACATTTGGACGCGGGTACCGGGGTGCAGACCTTGATGGGCCACCGAGCAACTGTGTCCCGCGCTGCGTTCAGACGGCCTCTGCAGGGTCCAGAGCCGAGAAAAGGTGTCAGATTTCAAATCTGACACCTTTTCTTTCTGAGGCACGCGGGCGCCGGTCTTCGCCGCTCCCGCCCCGGGCTGTCTCTTGGTCACATTTGGACGCGGGTACCGGGGTGTAGACCTTGATGGGCCTCCGAGAACACCGAGAACACCGAGAGGATCGGGTGGACAGGTGCCGCCCGGCCGGCATTGCCACGGCAGAGGCGCATTCCGCCATTCACCGTTCTTCTCCGTGTCCTCCGTGCTCTTGGTCAAAATTCGGCGCCTGTTGCCGTGGCAACG
>CALRPY020000077.1:0-19385 GCA_943370145.1 Hydrogenophaga intermedia
CACATTTGGACGCGGGTACCGGGGTGCAGACCTTGATGGGCCACCGAGCAACACCGAGAACACCGAGAACACCGAGAACACCGAGTTTCGAGGGTGCCGAGTCCTTCTTATGACGGGATGCCCTTGCCACGGAACTTGGGTTTTGCCACGGAGGGCACGGAGAACGCTCCTTCCCGCAGACACTCGTGGCGTGTTGGCGCATGGATTCGCGCGCTCTCGCGACATGCAGCTCGGTGTTCTCGGTGGCCAGCAACAACTTGGACGCGGCAGATGCGCCCGGATGTGATCAAGAGACAGCCCGCTCCGGGAGAGGTCGACGCCGAGGGCGGGGGGTGAGGGTCGCCTGAGCCGGCGCTGCGCCATCCTGAAACGACCCTCACCCGGCCACGGCGCGGCCGGCCTCTCCGGGCGGGAGAGGCGAAGATCCGGGTCTGGGGGCGGGCGTTCGCGGAACGTTTCAGCCGGCACAATGGAAAATGTTAAGTTCGCCCGGAGCCGTTCAATCCCGCATCCCGGCTTTCGAGGTATCTGACGCATGCTCTCTCACGACGAAAGCGCCGGTCGATGATCCGGCGCGTGCTCATCGCCAACCGTGGCGAGATCGCCATCCGCATCGCCCGCACCGCCGCCGATCTCGGCATCGGCACGGTCGCTATCCACGGCAGCGACGACGCGGACGGACTGCATTGCCGACGCGCGGACCATACCCTTGCCCTTCCCGGGCGCGGCGCGCGGGCCTACCTGGACCAGGACGCGGTGCTGGCAGCGGCGCGCGACGCGGGCTGCGACGCCATCCATCCCGGCTACGGCTTCCTCGCCGAGCGCGCGGACTTCGCCGCGCGCGTGGTCGACGCGGGCCTCACGTGGGTGGGGCCCACGCCCGCGCAACTCGAACTCTTCGGCGACAAGATCGCCGCGCGCGCCCTCGCGGCGCGCTGCGACGTGCCGGTGCTGGAAGGCTCGACCGCAGTCACGAGCGCGGACGACGTCGCCGCCTTCGCCGCGACACTGGGCGCGGGTGCGACGATTGTCATCAAGGCGGCCGCCGGCGGCGGTGGCCGGGGGATGCAGGTGCTGGCGCCGGACGTCGACGTCACGGCCGCGCTCACGCGCTGTGCGGACGAGGCGCGCGGCGCCTTCGGCGACGGCACCCTGTACGCGGAGCGCTTCGTCGCCGCCGCGCGGCATGTCGAAGTGCAGGTCCTCGGTGACGGCCGCGGCGGGGTGGTCCACCTGTGGGAGCGCGACTGCAGCCTGCAGCGGCGGCACCAGAAACTGATCGAGATCGCGCCGGCGCCCGCCCTGCCCGCGAGCCTGCGCAGCCGGTTGCTCGATGCCGCCTGCCGGATGGCGCGCGCCGTCGACTATCGCGGGCTCGGCACCTTCGAGTTCCTCGTCGACGTCGGCGCGCACGCCTGCTGGTTCATCGAGGCCAATCCGCGCCTGCAGGTCGAGCACACGGTCACCGAGGAAGTGCTGGGGCTCGACCTCGTCGCGCTGCAGTTCCGCGTGGCCGGCGGGGCGACGCTCGCGGAACTTGGTCTCGACGAGGCGCCACCCGAGCCGCGCGACTGCGCCATCCAGTTGCGCATCAACACGGAAAGCTTCGGCGCGGACGGCGTCGCGAAGCCCGCCGGCGGCACCGTCGAGCGCTTCGAGATGCCGGGCGGCCCGGGCATCCGCGTGGACAGCGCGGCCTACGCGGGCTACGTGCTGAATCCGAATTTCGATCCGATGATCGCGAAACTCATCGTGCGCGCGCCGGGTCTCGACTTCGCGGCGCTGGCCCGCCGCGCGGACCGCGCCGCTGCCGAGTGCCGCATCGAGGGCGTCGACACCAACCTGCCGCTGGCGCGCGCGATCCTGCGCGACCCGCGCGTCCAGGCCGGCGCGCTGACGACGCGCTTCGTGGAGCAGGCCGCGGCAGAGCTGTTCACGGCCGCGGCTGCGCTTACGCCGCCGCGGCTCACCCCGACGCGCACACCCGAGGCGAGCAGCCGGCAACGGGCGGCCCCCCCCGGCAGTGATGCGGTCGTCGCGCCGATGCGCGGCAGCGTGGTCAGCGTCGAGGTCGACGTCGGCAGCCGCGTCGCGCGTGGTACGCCGGTCGCGACGCTCGAGGCGATGAAGATGCATCACGTCGTTGAAGCGTCCGTGTCCGGCATCGTCACCGGCATCGCGGCCGCGCCGGGCGAGACGCTGGGCGAGGGCGAGGCGGTCGTGTTCGTCGCGGCGGACGGCAGCGCGGACTCGGCAGGCCCGGGTTCGCGCGCAATCGATCTCGATGCACCCCGCGCGGATCTCGACGAGGTCGTCGCCCGCCATGCGCTGACGCTCGACGCGAGCCGCCCGGAGGCGGTCGCGAAGCGGCGGGGGACCGGCAGCCGCACGGCGCGCGAGAATGTCGAGGATCTCTGCGATCCGGGCAGCTTCGTCGAGTACGGCGCGCTGATCGTCGCCGCGCAACGTCGCCGGCGCAGCCTCGACGACCTCCAGCGCAACACACCGGCCGACGGCATGGTCGGTGGCATCGGCACCGTGAACACCGCGCACTTCGGGGACGAGGCCGCGCGCTGCCTGGTGCTCGCCTACGACTACACCGTGCTCGCCGGCACGCAGGGCGTGTTCAACCACAAGAAGAAGGACCGCCTGTTCGAGCTCGCACAACAGTGGGCGCTGCCGGTCGTGTTCTACACGGAGGGCGGCGGCGGCCGGCCGGGCGACGTCGATGTCGACGACATCATCAGCGCCTGGCTCGATCTGCCGACCTTCTCGACCTGGCCGCAACTGTCCGGCGTCGCGCCGCGCATCGCGGTCAATTCGGGCCGCTGCTTCGCGGGCAACGCGGTAATCTTCGGCTGCGCCGACATCACGATTGCGACCGCGAACTCGAACATCGGCCTCGCCGGGCCCGCGATGATCGAGGGCGGTGGGCTCGGACGCTTCACGCCGGAGGAAATCGGCCCCATCGACGTGCAGACCGCGAACGGCGTCGTCGACCTCGCGGTGCGCGACGAAGCGGAAGCGACGGCGGCGACCCGCCGCCTGCTCGGTTATTTCCAGGGCCGGGTGCGGGACTGGAACTGCGCCGATCAGCGCGTGTTGCGCCACCTGGTTCCGGAAAACCGCCTGCGCGTCTACGACGTGCGCGCCGTGATCGAGCATCTCGCCGACACGGATTCGGTCGTCGAACTGCGCCGGGACTACGGCGTCGGCATCGTCACCGCGTTCCTGCGCATCGAGGGCCAGGCCTTCGGTCTCATCGCCAACGACCCACGTCATCTGGGCGGCGCGATCGACGGCCCCGGCGCGGAGAAGGCCGCGCGCTTCCTGCAGCTGTGCGACGCCTATGGCCTGCCGGTGGTGTCGCTGTGCGACACCCCGGGTTTCATGGTCGGCCCCGACAGCGAGAAGACCGCCGCCGTGCGCCGCGGCTCGCGCCTGCTCATCGTGAGCGCCAACCTCACGGTGCCGCTGTTCACGATCGTGCTGCGCAAGGGCTATGGCCTCGGCGCGCAGGCGATGTGCGGCGGGAGCTTCCATCGACCGTTCTTCACGATTTCGTGGCCCACCGGCGAATTCGGCCCGATGGGCCTCGAAGGCGCGGTGCAGCTGGGCTTTCGCAAGGAACTCGACGCCGAGACCGACCCGCACGCGAAACAGGCGCTCTACGAACGCCTGCTCGCGAAGATGTACGCCGACGGCAAGGCCGTGAACGTCGCGTCGCAGATGGAGATCGACGCCGTGATCGATCCCGCGGAGACCCGCGCGTGGCTCGTGCGGGGCCTCAAGAGCGCGGGCCCGATCCGTCGCACCGCGCGGAGCTTCGTCGACGTGTGGTGAACTTCGCCGCTCCAGCGCGCGGGAGCGGCGAGGAACCCGGCCCCGGTCGTCACCTGCGGGAGAAAAGGTGTCAGATTTGAAATCTGACACCTGTTCTCCGGCACCGCCGCGACAGTGGGTGCCGGCACGCACACCGAATTCCGGTGTTCTGGTGGCCGGTACGAACACGAACGCCCACGCCAGATTTGCGCAGGCCGCGCGAGGGGCTCATCCCTCCAGCATCCGCTCCATGCACGCGAGAAACCCGGCCCCGGTCGTCGCCTGCCGGAGAACAGGTGTCAGATTTGAAATCTGACACCTGTTCTCCGTCACCGCCGCGCCAGTGGGCGCCGGTACGAACACGATTGCCCGTGCCAGATTCGCGCAGGCCGCGCGAGGGGCTCATCCCTCCAGCATCCGCTCCATGCACGCGAGGAAACCGGCCTCGGTCGTCGCCTGCGCGAGCACGTCGGCACGAATGGTGTAGCCGTAATCCCGCGCGATGGCCTCGTAGCGAGGGATGCGCGCGGCGAACAGGCGCGGGAACATCCACAGCACGAAGTCGTCCGGACGGATCTCGCGGATTTCGCGCAGATCGCGCAGGCGCATGAATTCGGCAAGTTCGGCGTCGAGGAATTCGGGGCGATAGTAGAGCGGCTTCGGATCCGCCTCGGCCCGGCGCAGCAGTTCGCGCCCGTTCTCCGCCGTCGCCTCGATGTAGACGATCAGCGTATGGGCGGCCAGCACCTCCATGACTTCCGGGTCGTCGAGCTCGCACAGGCTGCCCGCGGAGTCGTTGACGAAGTGCCGGTAGCCGTAGACATCGTGCGCCTTGCCGATGAATTCGGGCACGTCGAGCATGGCCGCGACCTCGGCGTCGCGATAAAGCTGCTGGCGGCGCTTGAACTCGTCGAGGTCGAGCCCACCCTGCGCCGGATCGCCGAGCTTGCCGAGGAAGGTCAGCACCGCGGTCAGGTTGTCGACCGTGATGTTGTTCGAGATATAGATGGAATCCGAGCGCAGCAGGTCGCGCAGGAACGGCACCTGCATCGCCTGGCGCTTGATGTTGTCGAGGATCGGCTCGTTGAGGTAACGCGTGCCGATGCGATAGTCGGCCGAATAGTGGAACCAGTGCGCGTTGCGCAGGCGGCTCGAGAGATACGTCTTGCCGACGCCCGACATGCCGACCAGCGTGACGGACTTGCGATCCCAGCGCCGGAATTCATCCGCGGTCATTCTCATGCCGCGCATGCTACCGGGGTGCCAAGCGCTTTTGAATCGGCGGCGACTGCTTTGCCGGCGAAATGGCTGCGTCCCGTGTCGCCGCCCGGGCGCGGTTTTTGCCACCGACAACACAGAGAACACCGGGGAGCGATGGAGAGACAGGTCTGGACGCGTCGGCCGCGGTGCACTTCAGCGATCTGGCCCCGGGTGGCGCGGCGGCGCGTACCTGGAGAAAAGGTGTCAGATTTCAAATCTGACACCTTTTCCGCAACCGCATGGTTTCACCACGGAGAATTCGGAGAAATCGGATGGGGAGAGTGTCGCCGCAGCGGCAGTGTCCAGCGGCAAGCGCGCATCCACTCACTCCCGCTCGGTGTTCTCCGTGTTCGGTGGCAAGACAATCGGCGCGCCATGGAGGGCGCGGTTCAATCCGCAGTCACTGCGACAGGCCCAGCTTCTTGAGCTTGTACCACAGCGTGCGTTCACTGATCTCGAGCACCCGGGCGGCCTTCGCCTTGTTGCCGCCGGCCAGATCGAGGGCCTGCAGGATCAGGCGCTTCTCGAGTTCGTCGACCCGCGGCTGCAGGCGGAGATCGGCGTGGTCGGCGACGGCCTCCCCGGCCGGGCTCGCCGCCGGCTCGGGCGTCCCGAGTTCGCGCGCGAGCACCGCCTCGACAGCCGTCGCCGGGCTCAGCAGGGTCACGCGCGCCATCAGGTTCTCGAGTTCGCGCACGTTGCCGGGCCACGCATGCGCACACAGCTGGCGCCGTGCGAGGTCGCCCAGCACGGGCCTCGGCTTGCCCTGCTTGCGTGAATGCGCGTCGAGGAAGTGCTCCGCGAGCAGCACGATGTCGTCGCCGCGCTCGCGCAAGGGGGGCACGTCGATACGAAAGCCGTTCAGGCGGTAGTAGACGTCCTCGCGCAGCTTGCGCCCGGCGATGGCCGCCTTGGGGTCGCGATTGGTGGCGGCAATCACTCGGGTGTCGAGCGCGATCGACCGGTTGCTGCCGATGCGCTCGATCGAACGTTCCTGCAGCACGCGCAGCAGCCGGGTCTGCAGCTCGACCGGCATCTCGGTGACCTCGTCGAGGAAGAGCGTGCCGCCGTCGGCGATCTCGAACTTGCCGACGCGCTCCGCCTGCGCTCCCGTGAACGCGCCGCGCACGTGCCCGAAGAGCTCGCTCTCGAGCAGGGTCTCCGGAATGCCCGCGCAGTTGATCGGCACGAACAGGCCGGCACGTCCGGAAGCCTCGTGGATGGCGCGCGCGACCAGCTCCTTGCCGGTTCCCGTCTCGCCCGCGACGAGCACGCTGACGTCGCTGCCCGCGACCTGCTCGATCAGCGAGTACAGCTCGCGCATCGGCGGGCTGCGTCCGATGAAGTGGTGCCAGTCCTCGGCGAGCGCCGCGCGCAGGAAGCGGTTCTCGCGCTGGATGTGGCCCAGGGACAGCGCACGCCGCACCGCGAGCTCGACGGTCTCGACCTCGAAGGGCCGCATGATGTAGTCGACCGCGCCGTACTTCATCGCGGCGACCGCGCTCTCGACGGTGCTGTGGGCGGTGATCACGATGACCGGCATGGTGTGGCCGCTCTCGTGCAGCGCTTTCACGAGCGCGATGCCATCCATCACCGGCATGCGCATGTCGGTGATGACGAGATCGACCGACTCGCGGGCGATCACGTCCAGCGCTTCGCGGCCATTGCCCGCCCGCACGACGTCGAGCCCCATCTCGCGCAGCATGATCTCGAGGATGCGCTGCATCTTCACTTCGTCGTCGACCACCAGCACGTTGTAGCGGGTACTCATGTCAGTCACGGTTCATCCGTCGGGCGCCGGCGCTGCGCGGCAGCTGGATTGTAAAGCGCGCGCCGCCCAGCGGGCTGTCGTCGATCGTGAGCCGCCCCCGGTGCATGACGACGATCTCGCGCACGATCGACAGGCCGAGCCCGATTCCGCCGGCCCGATCGCTGACGAAGGGCTCGAGGATTTCCTCGCGTCGCGCCGGCGCGATGCCGGGCCCCTCGTCGTCGATCGTTACGCGGAACTCGTCGCCATCCGTCGAGGTGGAGACGAGGAGGCGGCTGCCGGCGGGCGACGCCTGCAGCGCGTTGACGACGAGATTGATCAGCACCTGGATCATCTGCCCCCGGTCGCAGGTCACCGTCGGCGGATCCGCATCGAGGGCGAGGTCGAGCCTGATCTCGCGCGCGGCGAGGCGCTCGCGCAAGAGCTCGGCGACGTGGTGCACGATGGCGTGGAAGTCCTCCGCCGCGAGCACGGGCTCGCGCGGGCGCGCGCTGTCGAGCAGGCCGGTGACGAGATCGTTCATGCGATCGCACTCGTTGATCATGAAGCTCATCATCTCGTGGCCGGTCTCGTCGAGGCCGGGCTGCCGGCTCACGAGTTGCGCCGACGAGCGGATGATGCCGAGCGGGGTCCGCACTTCGTGGGCGAGGCGGGCCGCCATTTCACCGACGGCCGCCAGCTTGCTCGCGCGGACCAGGTGGACGCGGGAGCGCTTGAGGTCCTCGATCATGCGGTTGAAAGCCGCGCAGAGCTCGACGATCTCGCTGCTGCCGGCAATCGTGCGCATCGGTGCGTCGAGATC
The DNA here is from genome assembly GCA_943370145.1 of Hydrogenophaga intermedia. Taxonomy (GTDB): domain Bacteria; phylum Pseudomonadota; class Gammaproteobacteria. Next base: position 7,656 of record CALRPY020000077.1, read on the forward strand.
GCGGCCGAGCTCCCGGGTGTAGCGGGCGAGCGCGAGGATGGGCCCCGCGGTCCGCGCCGAGAGGAGCATGGCGAGCGCCGCTGCCACCGTGACGATGGCGGCCAGCGCCACCAGCAGCCACCACAGCAGGGCGCGCACCGGCGCCAGCGCAACGCTTTCCGGCGTCAGGACGGCGACCGACCAGCCGAGATCGGGCAGCGCGCGGTAGGTGCCGACGCGCGCGACGCCCACCAGCAGCCGGCCCATGCCGAGCGAACCGCCATCCACCTCGATCACGCCGCCGCCGGCGGGCATCTCCCCGGCGGGCAGGACAACGGGCGCGGCGCCGGCGATGCGCGCGCGCAGGCGCGGCGAACCCGCGAGCACCACGCCGCCCGCATCGAGCAGCAGGGCCTCGCGCCCACCGGTCGCCACGCGCGCGAGGGCCGCGTCGATCTCGCCCCAGTCGTAGCGCGCGTGGATGGCGCCGAGCGGAGCGCCGCCAAAGGCGTCCGGGATCGCGAGCCACAGGTCCATCAGCCGCCGACCGTCCTGCAGCGCGGGTCGCGAGAGGGTGACCGCATCGCCCTGGTAACGCAGTTCGAGCCAGGCCGGCGGTGCGGCGTAGCGGCTGCCGATCAGCGCGGCGTCGCTTGCGGCCACCACCTGGTCGCCAGCCACGCAGACGAGATCCGAATAGATGCCGCCGTAGGCCGCCTGGACTTCGTGCAGGTAGCGCGCGAGGCGCTTGTCGACGTCGCCGACCTTCACTTCCTGCATGACGTCGAGTCGCTGCCAGCCGTGGATGTCCTGCAGGCGCTCGAACAGCGCGGCGGCGACCTGCTGGGTGAGGGTCTCGGCCTGGCTTGCGAGATTGAGCCGGATCTCGGCATCGAGCGCCGCGCGCGAGCGGGTGTAGGCGAGCAGGGCCATCGAGGCCGCGAACAGCACGCTGAACAGCAGGAACGCGAGCAGCAGCGAGCGCCGGATCGTCATCGGCCGGGTCTTGGCGCGGCGCCACCCGACACGGGGCGGACGTCGACAGTGACGGTGTTGATCATCGCTTGGCGGTTGGCCTGTATATTGCGCGCTGCGTGCCGGCAGGCAGCCGGTCCGGCCAGTGCGAATGCAAGTCCGGGACCACCCGGGCACATTGTCGCACCGCGCGGCCGGCCGCAAGAACCGCGAACGCGGCGCCGCGTTCCATACCCGGAGAGTCATGCAGCACAACGCACCCCGCACTCGTCATCGCGCCAGGCGGCGTGCCTGCCTGGGCCTTGCGCTGGCGCTTGCGGGCGTCAGCGGGCAGGCGGGCGCCGGCTGGCTGGAGGGCGCGCAATACGAACTCGGCCGCGGCCTGCAGTTGCCGGCGCTCGACTTCACGTTGAGTGGTTATACCTCACTGGTCGCGCGCAACCTGGCGGGCGAGGACGCGAACCTCGACCTGCGCGATCTCAGCCTGTTCGCCATCTGGCAGCCCACGCCGCGCTGGCAGGTCTTCTCCGAAGTCGAGGTCGAGCACCTCTTCGTCGTCGACGACCGCGGCCCCACCGGCGGCGACATCGAGGTGGCCGTCGAGCGCCTCTATGTCGACTACGCGCTGACACCGGCCGCGACAGCGCGCGCGGGCCGCTACCTCACGCCCTTCGGACGCTGGAACCAGGTCCACGCCGATCCGCTCGTCTGGACGGTCAGCCGCCCGCTGGTGACCCAGCTGCCCATCCCGGACCACGGGAGCGGCGCGGCCCTGCTCGGCAACCTCACGCTCGGCGCCAACACCCTGGACTGGACGGTCTTCGTCGACGACAGCGAGGATTTCGATCCGAAGTACGGCGACGCCGGTTTCGAGGACTTCGAGGGGCTCTCGGCGCCGGGCCTGACGAACAACTTCCACCGCGCCGCGGGCGGCCAGCTGCGTTACCACTTCCTCGGCGACCGCGCCGAAATCGCGACCTCCTACGCGGCACTGGAACTCGCGGACACGCCCGGCACGCTGCATGCGATAGGCATCGACGGCCTGCTCCGCTGGCGGCGCCTGGAGCTTTCCGGCGAGGCCGCCTGGCGCGACAACGACGGGCTGGGCGCCGGCGACGACTGGGGCGCGTTCGCGCAGGCCGTCGTGAGGATCGCCGGCGATGTCTACGGCATCACGCGGGGCGAGTATTACCGGAGCGGCCTCAGCGACCGCGCGGCGCGGCGCACGACCCTCGGGCTCGGCTGGCGGCCGTTGCCGCCGCTCAACTTCAAGCTCGAATACAGCGACGGCAACGACCGGCAGCTCACGCCCGACGGCGTGCAGATGTCGTTCAGCATGCTGTTCTGAACGCGACCGACGACATGCCTGGACGGGCGAACAGTCGAGCCTGGTGGATGCTGGTGCTGCTGATCCTGTTGCCGGGCGCCGCCGCGCGCGCGGAAGATTCGCCGGCCGCCGGCATCGCGGTGATCGGGGCGCCCGGCCTCCAGGCGGCGCGGTTCGATCGAGCCGCCATCGCCAGCATCTTCAGGCGCAAGCTGCGCACGCTGCCGGACGGTGGACACCTCGTGCCGGTCAATCTCCCGGCCGACGATCCGCTGCGCACCGCGTTCTCGATCGCGGTATTCGACCTCGAACCGGCGGCGATGGACGCGTACTGGAACGAGCGCTATTTCCACGGCGTGTCGCCACCGCACGTGCTGGCATCCGTCGAGGCGATCCTGCGCTTCGTCGCCGCGACCCCCGGCGCAATCGGCTATGTCCCGGCCTGCGCGGTGGACGGGCGGGTGCGGGTGCTGATGTCCCTGCCGCTGGCGGATCCGGCGGCGACCCGCTGCCCGGCCGACTCGCCGCGGGCCGCCCCCTGACGCGCCGCTTCATACGAATCTTGCAGACCTTCCTTGCGTGCAGCGGTGGCGTGCCGCCGCCGCGGGTCGCGCGTGAAACCCGGCCGCGGCCGGCAGGTCCTTGACCTGCGGCCACCTGCGCCGCGCGGCGGCCCGCTGGCCCCCGTCTTGCTTTGTGTAGTCCACGTATCCCGAGGACCACACGATGAATCGACTGTTGCTCTCAATTGTCCTGCTGCTTCCGCTGACTGTGGTGGCCCTCGTTGCGACGGCCGCGCCGCTGGCGAACGGCGCCACGCTGCAAGCCTTCAGCATCGACGACCAGCACGGCAAGCCCGGCCAGGTGGACGAGCACACCAGGGTCCTGATGTTCAGCCGCGACATGACGGCGAACAAGCTCGCCAAGGCCGCCTTCGGCGCGAAGCCCGCGCAGTACCTGCCCGAGGCCCACGCGATGTACCTCATCGACGTCAGCGGCATGCCGAAATTCGTCACCAACACCTTCGCCATCCCGAAGATGCAGAAGTACGTCTACCGTATCTTCCTCGACCGTGAGGCGACGAAGACCACCGACCTGCCGTCGCAGAAGAAGCTCGTGACCGTCGTGCACCTCGACCACCTGAAGGTCACGTCCATCGAATACGCGGCCAGCGCCGACGCGCTGACGCGGGCGGTCGAAGCCGGCAGGCAGTGAGGTCGCAGTCGATGAATGCCAGACTCCTGCGCGACGCGGCCCTCGCCCTCGCCATGACGCTGCTCGCCGCGTGCGCGGGCACCGGACGCCTCCCCGACGTGCCACCACAACCGGGCGTCGCCGACGTGCACGCGCTGATTCGCGCGGAAGATGCGCAGGACGCGCGCTTCCAGGTCGTCACCGACCGCCCGTTCCTGCAGATCGATCTGGCGCATCGCCACCGGATCCCGGCCTACGGCTCGCTGCCCGACGCGACGGCGAAGCGGGCCTTTGTCCGCGGCTTCGTCGAGGACGCCGCGGCCCTCAACCGGGACGCCGTTGCCCACGCGCTGGACCGCGTGCCGGAGGCCGCCATCACCCGCTTCGCCGACACGCACGACGTGCCGCTGGCCGGCGGCGCGCCACGCGCGGCCCTGCTCGCGGCGGTCACGCGTGACGACGAGGCGCGCCTCGCCGCCGAACTCGCCAGGATCGACGGCCTGGCCGACACGGCCGCCATCGACGCCTACTGGCACGAGCTCACCGGCCACGTCGAGTCCTCCATCATGAATCGCGGCCGCCTCGCACGCCGCCTGCTGACCGCGCCGGCGGTGCCGGTGATCGAAGGCTGGATCGCCTACCACAACTGGCACGACGACCGCGGCCCGCAGACGCCTGATTTCAGGGAGTCCGTGCTGCTGCAGCCGGCCGCCGGCATCACGGCGCCGCCCGGCATCGACGCCGCCGACTGGGCGCTGCTGCGCAGGCACGCGCCGCTCGTGGTCCAGGAACTCGAGGTCGGCACGGCCTACCCGACGGAATACGACCACTTCGGCACGGTGTCGCTGACGGGCACGGATATCCACGGCGCGACACCGGCGGTCGACAGCAATGCCCCCGCGCTCTACGCATTCATCGACCATAAAACGCTGCAGGGCCAGGCCGTGCGCCAGCTCGTCTACGTGCTGTGGTATCCGCGGCACCCGAAACTCGCGGGCTTCGACCCGGAAGCGGGTCCGCTCGACGGCTGGACCGTACGCCTGAGCCTCGACGCCGACGAACGGCCGGTGCTCGTCGAGTCGGTCTCGAACTGCGGCTGCTACTACAAGATCTTCCCCGGCGCCGGCCTCGAGGCGAAGGCGGCGGCGAGCTTCCCGGGCACGCTGCCGAAGAAACATTTCCGCCTCGAGCAGGACGTGCCCGGCAAGTTCGACGCCGTGGTGCCGGAGACCATCGCCGGGCTCGACGGTGGCGCGCAGGACCTCGTGCTGTATTTCTCCGCCGGCCATCACCAGCTGGTGACCGTGCGCAGCCGCGGCACGGCGGGCGATCTGCCCACGACGCACGCGGACTACGCGCTGCGCGGCTACGACGAACTCGAGAGCCTGCCGTTCGCCGGCCGCAGCGCGAGCCTGTTCGGCCAGGACGGCCTCGTGCGCAGCGCGCATCGCGCCGAGTGCAACCTGCTGACGCCGTCCGGTCTCTACCACGCGGGGCATCCGCGCCAACGCGAGACGCAGATGATCTACTTCGACGAGGCGGACTTCGACGACCCGCTGCTGCTCGAGCATTACCTGCGGCTGCCGCCCGGGGCCTTTGCGGGCGGCGCATGATCGAGGAATCGCTCAAGGTCGACGCCGACGGGCTCGCCCTCGAAGCGAGGCTTGCCTATGCCGACTGGGTCGACACGCCGGCGACGGCGGTGCTGATCTGCCCGCCGCATCCCTTCCTCGGCGGCGACATGGACAACAACGTGCTGACCGCGCTCAGCGCGGCGCTCGCGGCGCAGGGACTCGCCGTGCTGCGCTTCAACTACCGCGGCATCGGCGGCAGCGAGACGGCGCGTGACCTCGCGCCTGACCAGCGCGAGTTCTGGGAACATTCGACCTGCCCGCGCTACGAGACGGAGATCCGCGAGGACTGCGCGCATGCCCATGCCGCGTTGCGCCGGCTGCTGCCGGGAACGCCGCAGGTAAGCGTGATCGGTTACTCCTTCGGCTGCCTGCCGGCACTCGAAATCGGGGGCCGGGCGCCGCTCGCGAAACTCGCCCTCATCTCGCCGCCGCTGACCAAGTGGACGATCGATCCGGCGTGCCTCGAACTGCCGTTTCCGCGCGCGCTGTTCTACGCACCGGGGGACTTCGCCTGCCCCGCCGAGCGCATCGAGGCGCTGCACGCGGCGGGAAGCGGCGCGCGCGAGCTTCACGCATTTCCCGACGCGGACCATTTCTTCATCGGTCACGAGACCCGCCTCGCCGACGCGGTGACGCGCTTCCTGGTGGACGCGTGAGCGCGCGCACCGTGCTGCGGATCGGCGTGACGCCCTGCCCGAACGACACGTTCGTCGTCGGGGGGCTCGCGACCGGCCGGCTCGCGCTGCCGGATACCGACATCACGCTGGCGCTGCAGGACATCGAGGCACTCAACGAAGCGGCGCTCGCGCAAACCTACGACGTGGTGAAAGTGTCCTGCGCGCTCTATGGCAAGTTGTCGCCGCATTACGAACTGCTGGACGTAGGCGCCGCGATCGCCGAGGACTACGGCCCCCTGATCCTCAGCCGTGAACCCATGACGCGCGGGGAGCTCGCGCACGCACGGGTCGTCGCGCCGGGCGCGCACACGACGGGCGCCGCGCTCGCGAAGCTCTATGCGCCGCAAGCCAGGCTGCGGCACGTGCGCTACGACGAGATCGTGCCCGGCCTGCGCCGCGGCGATTTCGACGCCGGTGTCGTGATCCACGAGAGCCGCCTGACCTTTCGCGGGATGGGGCTCGACTGCCTCGTCGACCTGGGCCGCTGGTGGCGCGAGACGACCGGCCTGCCGGTCGCGCTGGGCTGCTACCTGATCCGCCGCGAGCTGCACGCGGCTTACGCGCGCCCGCTCGAGGCGCTGCTGCGCCGGTCGATGGCGCTCGCCGCAGAGGGCGATGCCGGCATCGACGGCTACATCCGCCGCCACGCGCAGGAAATGGGCGACCAGGTGCTGAGCGACTACATTGCGCTGTACGTCAATGCCCGCACGCGCCGGCTCGGTGCCGAGGGTCGCGCGGCGATACTCGAACTGAACGCGCGACTGCGTGCCGGGGTGCCCGCATGAGCACGATCTTCGTGTTCGCGACCTGGATGGAGGCGCGCCCGCTGCTCGAGGCGTGGCAGGCGGCGCCGTTGAGCGACGTGCCCTACGAACTCTTCCACGTGCCGGCGACCGACGCGCTGATCGCGATCTGCGGCATGGGCCTCGACGCGGCGGACGCCGCGCTCGACCACCTGCTCGACGGGATGCGGCCCGCCGAAGTCGTCAACTGCGGGATTGCCGGGGCGCTGCACGACGGACTCTCCATCGGCGACCTGCGGCGGATCGACGGCGTCGCCGAGGCCGGGGACGCCGCGGTCGGGGCCAGCGCCTTCCACACCCTGGCGATTGACGACGTACGGTGGCTGCCCGCCGGCCTGCACACCGCGCGCCTGGTGTCGCGGCGCGCGCCGCTGTTCGAGGCCGAGGTGCGCGAGCGACTCGCCGCGACCGCCGACCTCGTGGACATGGAAGGCGACCGCATCGCACGGCGCTGCGCCGCGCGGGGCGTGCCCTGCGCACTGCTGAAAACCGTCAGCGACCACGCCGACGACCGCGCCACCCTGTTGCACAACCTGGATGCGAGCTCGCGTCGCCTCGCCGAGTTCCTGGCCCGGCACTTCCGGGCATCGAAACCCTACGGAGCAGTCCCATGAACCAGTCCGTCCTCATGCCGGAGACCGCAACGCCCGCCCGCCTCGACGCGGCCGCGGCCCTCGAACTGTTCAGCGACGACAGTCCCGCGCGACTGTTCGAACTGCGCCGGCTCGCGAACGCCGCGCGCGTCGCCCGCCACGGCCGGCGTGCGAGCTTCGTCGACAACCTGCAGATCAATCCGTCGAACGTCTGCGTGCGTGACTGCAAGTTCTGCGGCTTCGCGGCCAAACCCGGCGAGAGCCACGCGTATGTGCAGACCGAGGACGAGATCTTCGCGACCGTCGACAGCCATGCGCCGCGCGAGGTCCACATCGTCGGCGGCCTCAATCACGAATGGGGCTACCAGCGCTCGCTGGCGCTCATCGCCGCGCTGCGCGAGCGCTACCCGGCGCTGTACATCAAGGCCTTCACGGCGGTCGAGATGCACTGGTTTGCACGCACCGCGAAGCTGCCGCTCGAGACCGTGCTGACGGCCATGCGCGCCGCCGGCATGAACGGCATGCCGGGCGGCGGCGCGGAGATGTTCTCCGAACGCATCCGCCAGGCGCACTTCCGCCACAAGCTCGGTGCGGACGACTGGCTCGACGTGCACGAGCGCGCGCACCGGCTCGGCATCCCGTCGAACGCGACGATGCTGTTCGGCTTCGGCGAGTCGCTCGAGGAGCGGCTGCACCACCTGTTCCGCCTGCGCGAACTGCAGGACCGCACCGGGGGCTTCGTGTCCTTCATCCCGCTCGCGATGCAGTACGGCGCCGACAGCTCGCGCGCGATTTCGCCGTTCGAGAACCTCAAGGTGATCGCCATGTCGCGCCTCGTGCTCGACAACATTCCGCACATCAAGGCGTACTGGCCGATGATAGGCCTGCAGACCGCGGCCGCCGGCCTGTCCTGGGGCGCAGACGATCTCGACGGCACGATCGGCATGGAGAAGGTGGCGCATGCGTCGGGCGCGCCCACGCCGAAGCTGGTCGCGCGCGGTGAGATGCGGCGGCTGATCGAGCTGGCGGGCTTCGATCCGGTCGAACGCGGCGGTGACTATCGCCCCCTCGCCGACGCGCGTTGAGCGGAGCGCCGCTTCGATGAGCCCCACCCCGATCGCGATCACGCCCTATCTCAACATGCGCGCGTTCGTGCATCACGGCGCGCCAGCGGGTTGCGAACTCGTGCCCATCGCGCCGCGCGATGCCGGCCCGGCAATTGCGAGCGGCCGCATACCTGCGGGCGTCGTCCCGGTCGGGGCGCTGTCCGAGCTGGGCCGGCAGGTGGAGCTGCTGGGCGATTACGGCATCGCCTGCCCGGGCCCCTCGCGCAGCGTGCTGTTCTTCTCGCGCCGGCCCTTCGACGAACTCGACGAGCGCTCGGCCATCGGGATCACGCGCGAGTCGCGCAGTTCGGTGCGGCTGCTCTACCTGCTGCTCGCGTATCGCGGGCGCGCGCTGCCGCGCCTCGCGACGGCGGGCGAGCCGCTGGACGGTGAGCTCGTGATCGGCGACGCCGCGCTCCGGCGCGCACGGGGGCGCGACTATCCACACGTCGTCGACCTCGCCGAGCGCTGGCAGCTGCAGCACGGGCTGCCGATGGTGTTCGCGCGCTGGGTGGTCAATCGCCACGCGCCGCGCGCGTTGCGGGCCCGACTGCAGCTGTGGCTGTCGGCGTTCGCGATGAACGAGCCCGCGCTGCTCGATCGCACGGCCGCAGCGGACTGCGCGATGGCGGGACTGGACAGCGCGACCGCGCGCGACTACCTCGCAGGCATCCGCAGCGTGCTCAAGCCCGAGGACCTGCGCGGCCAGGCGCTCTATCTCGCCGAACTCGCGCGCCACGACTGGCCCGATTTCCCCTGCAGCGCGCCGCGCGCGCTGCAGGAATCGATCTGAACCGAAGGAGACCGTCATGCACGAGCGACTCATCTCGAAACTGGAACGTCGCGAGCGACTGGACGCCGACGATGCGCTGACCCTGCTCACGGGCAGCTTCCCGGTCGGCGACCTGATGGCCTACGCGCACGAGGCGCGGATGCGGCGCCATCCCGAGGGCCGCGTGACCTTCGTCTATGACACGAACCCGAACTACACGAACGTCTGCGTCACGCACTGCGAATTCTGCGCCTTCTGGCGCAGCGACAAGGCAAAGGATGCCTACACGCTCGCGCCCGGTGAACTCGCGCGGCGCGTGCGCAAGGCGGCCGACGCCGGCGCGACGACGGTGTTGCTCCAGGGCGGCCATAACCCGCAAGTGAAGCTCGCCGACTGGCTTGCCTACATCGACGCGATCCGGGCGGCCTGCCCGGAGATCCATATCCATCCGTTCTCACCACCGGAGATCGCGTACCTGTCGGATCTCGAGGGCATGCCGACGCGGGCGATCGTCGAAGCACTGTACGCGGCCGGCATCCGTACCATGCCCGGCGGCGGGGCGGAGGTGCTGGTACAGCGCGTGCGCGACGCGGTCGCACCCGAGAAATGCAGCGCGGCGCGCTGGCTGGACATCATGCGCGAGGCGCATCGGGTCGGGATGAAGACGACCGCGACGATGATGTACGGCCACGTCGAGACCCCGGCGGAAATCGTCGAGCACCTGCTCGCCGTGCGCGAAGTGCAGGACGAGACCGGCGGCTTCAGTTCCTTCATTCCGTGGTCCTTCAAGCCCGGCAATTCGACGCTGGGCAAGAAGGTGAAGGTCGCGGCGCATCCACTGCTGTACCTGCGGCTCATCGCCACCGCACGCCTCGTGCTGGACAACGTGCCGCACGTGCAGTCCTCGTGGTTCAGCGAGGACCTGCGCACGGGCCAGCTCGGCCTGCTCGCCGGCGCCGACGACTTCGGCGGCCTGCTGTTCGAGGAAAGCGTGCTCGGCAAGGCGGGTCACGCGCCGAAGACCAGCCTCGAACGCACGCTGGAAGTCATTCGCGCAATGGGCTTCGAGCCGGCGCAGCGCAACTCGTTCTATGAGGTGATCGAGCGCTACGACGACGCGGCGGCGGTACGCCGGGCAGGTTGAAACGACGCGCCGGCGCGGTGGCCGCTGTCGGCGCCAGGCGTTGCCGGCGGGCTTTGGGGGAGAAAAGGTGTCAGATTTCAAATCTGACACCCTTCCTTCGACCGGGCGGTCGGCCACGCTTCACCTCCCGGAGCGGGAGAGGCGAAGATTTCCGCGTGGCAACTCAGGGCCTTCCGTCATTTCAATGATCCTTGTATCGTTGAAGCATGGAACGGACGACCGCGACATCCATCTTCGAAAGCCTCGCCTCGGGCACCCGGCTCGACATCTACCGCCTGCTGGTCAGGCACACGCCCAACGGCCTCGTCGCCGGTGAGATTGGCGCCACGCTGGGGGTGCCGCCGACGAACCTGTCGTTCCATCTCAAGGCGCTGACGCAGTCAGGGCTGCTGACCGTCACCCCCGAGGGACGCTACCAGCGCTACCGGGCCAACCTGGCGTTGATGACGGAACTAGTGGTCTACCTGACGGCCGAGTGCTGCCAGGGCAACCCGGCGCAATGCGGCGAACTCGCGGCCGTCGAGTGCCGTGCGGACGCGCAAGCGGCCACGGCGACGCGCAGGAGATTGCAGCGATGAACGTGCTGTTTCTGTGCACCGGCAACTCGTGCCGCTCGATCCTCGCCGAGGCGACCTTCAACGCCCTCGCGCCCGCCGGGTGGCGGGCGCTGAGCGCCGGCAGCCGCCCCACCGGCACCGTGCATCCGCGCTCGCTGGCGTTGCTGGACCGGGAAGGCATCGCGACGGAGGGGCTCTGCAGCAAGTCCTGGGACGCGCTTCCGGTCGTGCCGGACATCGTGATCAGCGTGTGCGCCAGCGCCGCCGGTGAAGCCTGCCCGGTCTACCTCGGACAGGCCCTGCGCGCGCACTGGGGGGTAGAGGACCCGGCGCACGCGACCGGGACGGATGCCAGGATCGACGCTGCCTTCGACACCGCGTACCGCACCCTGCGCGCCCGCATCGAGGCCTTCCTCGCGCTGCCGCTGGCCACGCTCGCCGTGGACCGCGCGCGCCTAAAGGCCGAGCTGGACCGTATCGGTTCACTCGTGCCCTCAATGCCTTGAACCACTGACGGAGACCCCGATGAGCACCATCCAGATCTTTGACCCAGCCCTCTGCTGCAGCACCGGCGTGTGTGGCGTCGACGTCGATGAAACGCTGGTCTATTTCGCGGCGGACCTCGAATGGGCGAAACAGCAGGGCGCCGCGGTGGAGCGCTACAACCTCGCCCAGCAACCGCTCGCCTTTGCGCAGAACCCGGTGGTGAAGGGTTTCCTCGAGCGCTCGGGCCAGGAGGCGCTGCCGCTGGTGCTCGTGAACGGCGAGTTCGCGCTCGCCGGGCGCTACCCGACCCGCGCGGAACTCGCGCGCTGGACCGGCCTCGACGGCAAGGTCGCGGCACCCCCTGCAGCCAGCGCCGGCTGCGGCGCCAGCGGCTGCTGCTGAGCCCCGGCACCGTGATGCCACGCTTCCTCGATCAGCCGCCGGTCTTCCTGTTCTTCACCGGCACGGGCGGGGTCGGCAAGA
>CALRPY020000078.1:0-16475 GCA_943370145.1 Hydrogenophaga intermedia
CGAGACAGCCCGCGACGGGAGCGGCGAAGACCCGCGCCCGCGTGCCTCAGAAAGAAAAGGTGTCAGATTTGAAATCTGACACCTTTTCTCGGCTCTGGACCCTGCAGAGGCCGTCTGAACGCAGCGCGGGACACAGTTGCTCGGTGGCCAGTCAAGGTCTGCACCCCGGTACCCGCGTCCAGATGTGACCAAGAGACAGCCCGGGGCGGGAGAAGCGAAGCGCTACCGCGTTCCACTCACAGCTGCCAAGCTAGGCGCGTCCCCCAGCCGGAGCCGCCACTGCATGAAACCGAGCCTCGTCGAGTTACGCCGGAAAACCAGCGCGAAGTGGACTGTCTACGATGCGGACGTCATCCCGGCCTGGGTGGCGGACATGGACTTCGAGCTCGCGCCGCCAATCCGCGCCGCCCTGGACGCACAGATCAGGCGCGGCGATCTCGGCTACCCGCAGATGTACGAACGCTCGGGTCTCGCCGAACTGTTCTGCGCGCGGGCCGCCGCGCGCTACGACTGGCACGTCGAGCCGTCGCAAGTGGAATTCTTCAGCGACGTCGTGCAGGCGATCTACCTCTGCCTGATGACCTTGACCGAACCCGGCGACGGCGTGCTGATCCAGACGCCGATCTATCCGCCTTTCCTGCACGCGGTCGCGGAAACCGGGCGGCGTGAAATCAGTTGCGGACTCGTGCCAGGCCACACGCGTTACGAAATCGATTTCGATGCGCTGGACGCCGCCGCGGCCGGCGCCCGCATGCTGCTGCTGTGCCATCCGCACAACCCCACCGGGCGCGCCTACACGCGCGAGGAACTCGAGCGTCTCGCGGCAATCGTTCTGCGGCACGACCTGCTGGTGGTGTCGGATGAAATCCATGCCGACCTGATGCTCGACGAGCGTCGCCACATCGCCTTCGCCAGCCTGTCGCCGGCCATCGCCGCGCGCACGGTGACCCTGACGGCGGCGAGCAAGGCCTTCAACATCGCGGGGCTGTGCCTTGCCTGCGGCGTGTTCGGCTCGGCGGCGCTGCGCCAGCGCTTCGAGAGCCTACCCGGCCACGTGCGCGGCGGCCGCAGCACGCTCGGCATGGCGGCGGCCACCGCCGCGTGGCGTGAGGGCGACGCCTGGCTTGCCGACACGCTGGCGGTGCTGCGCGCAAATCGCGCGACGGTCGCCGCGCACGTCGCGCGCGAGTGGCCGGCGGTGCGACACTTCGCGCCGGAGGCGACCTATCTGGCGTGGCTGGACTGCGCGGGACTGGATCTCGGCGAGGAGCCCTTCCGCTTCTTCCTGCGCGAGGCGCGCGTCGCGCTCGGCGAAGGCCCGAGTTTCGGCGTGGAGGGCAAGGGCTGCGTGCGCGTCAACTTCGCGACGACTCCGTCCATCCTCGACGAAATCCTCACACGCATGAGCGCCGCGCTCGCGCAGCGGGGATGACGCGGGCGCTCCCGCTTTCCGCGCGCCTGCCAGGCCAGCCGTTCAGGTCAGGCGGCCGGACTGGTAGTCCTGCAGCGCGCGCTGGATTTCGGCGGCGGTGTTCATCACGAACGGGCCGTACTGCACGACGGGTTCGCGCAACGGACGCCCCGCAAGCAGCAACAGCCGCCCGCCGCCCTCGGCGCCGTCGATGAGACAGGCGTCGCCGTCGACGAGCACCGCGCCGTGCCCCTTGTCGACCGCCATGCCGCCAATCGTCACCCGTCCCTCGAACACGTAGACGAACGCGCTGTGGGCCGGCGGCAGGGCCTGGACGAAACGTGCGCCCGCCGGAATGGCGACATCCATGTACAGCGGCTCGGTGCTGAGACCCGCGATGGGCCCCGCGACGCGACGTTCACCGTCCTTCAGTTCGCCCGCGATGAGCTTCACGATCACGCCGCCGGTAAGTGTAGCGACCGGGATTTCCGCCGCCGGAATGTCGCGATAGCCGGCCGGCTTCATCTTCTCGGCAGCCGGCAGGTTGATCCAGAGCTGGAAGCCGCGCATGCGGCCTTCCTTCTGCTGCGGCATCTCGGAGTGGATGATGCCGCGTCCGGCCGTCATCCACTGCACATCGCCGCTCTTCAGGTCGCCCCGGTTGCCGAGGTGATCCTCGTGCAGCATGTGCCCGTCGAGCATGTAGGTGACGGTCTCGAAGCCGCGATGCGGGTGCGACGGAAAGCCCGCGATGTAGTCGTTCGCGTCGAAGGACGAGAACTCGTCGAGCATCAGGAAGGGGTCGAGTTCGCTGTCCTGGCCGTGCGCGAACACGCGGTTCAGTTTCACGCCGGCGCCGTCACTGGTTGGACGACCCTGCAGACGGCGCCCGATGCGGCGCGGGGTGTGATGGTTGGTCATGGACGGGCTCCTCGTCGGTTGCATTCCATTCTAGGGAATCCCGTGCGGGCTTTCATCGCGCGGACCGCGCGTCCCCGGCCAGCCGCCGGTACAGGCTGAAACTGCACGCGGTGCCGACGGCGGCGATGCCGGCCAGCAGCAGGAAATAGTGCTGGTGGCCTGCCGGGCCGGGCGCGGCGTCGAGCAGGCGGCCGGCGATCGGCGCGAAGAAGATGTCCGGCGTGTAACCGACCACCGATATGAGCCCGACGGCGCCGCCGGTGTGCTGGACCGGCACGCGCGCTTCCTCCATCGCGGCGAAATAGACACCGCGCAGGCCGTAGACCGCCGCGACGCTCAGCGCGAGGTTGGCCACGATCATGCCGCGCACGCCCACCACGCCATCGGCAAGCCCGAGATATACGTAGCTCCCCGCCGCCAGCACGAACAGCACCGTCAGGCTCGCGCTGGCCCGGAAACGATCGGCGAGCAGGCCCGCCAGCAGCGCTGCGACCGGCCGCAGCCACGCGGCGTTGGCGACGAAGCGCGCGGCTTCGATCTCGCCCATGCCGCAGACCTGCACCGCATACAGCGCGTAGTTGTCGATGCCCTTGTACCCACAGTAGGCGGCGACGACGATCGCCGCCTGCCGCCACACCAGCGGCAGCCGCAGCGCCGCGCGCAGTTGCGCGGGCAGGTGATGCGGCACGCGGGGCGCGGCATGCGCGGTCGACGCGGGGATCACCCACCAGCAGACGACGGCAGCCGCCAGCGTGACCGCCGTGTAGAAGAGGATGACGTGGCGCAGGTGTTCGACGCGCCCCGCCGCGAGCGCCGCCTGCGGATCGACTCCACGGCCCAGCAGGCTCACGGCGACGGCGGCGACGCCGGCCGCGACGAGGCCGCGACCGGCGTCGAGCAGTCCGAAGGCTCGTCCCTGCGCAGGCGCGCCGCCCCATTCGCGGGTCGCGCGGATCAGCGCCGCCCAGAACGGCAGGATGGTCGTCACGCCCCAGTAGCCGTAGAGGAGCTTGAGCCCGAACGCCGGGGGAAAGCTCGCGAGGTAAAGGCCGCCGGCGGCGGTCGCGACCAGCGCGAGCGTCATCAGGCCTCGCGCATGCCAGCGATCCGCAAGCATGCCGCCGGGGAAGTAGCACAGCATCGCGGTCACACCGTAAATGGCGAACGCATCGCCCAGCGCGGCGTTGCTGAGACCGAAGGCCTCGAGCAGGGTCGGGCGGAAGAAGCGCGCGACGTGGAACGGCAGGCTGAAGATCGCCTCCCCCGCGAGCATCAGGCACAGCAGCGCAAGCGCACGCTGCAGGCGGCGCGGCGCGGCCCCAGCCGCGCTCATCGCGGTCGACGCACGCGCACCGGGATCAGCCGGAAGGCCGGCTGGCCGTGGCAGCGCTGTCCACGGGTGCTGAAAGCGGCGTGGGGTTTCGCGCGGCCTGCTCCGCGGGACGGTATGCCCGTGTTCACGCCTCCAGCATCGCCTTCAGGGAATCGAGTACGCCCTCGATGCGCTCGCCCGCGGCGGCGCGCCCGCATTCCGCGAGTTCATGGAAGCGGTTGAAATCGAAGCCGGCGCCCGGCGGGGTATCAGGCGAGATGACGACATCGGCGCGCATCGCTTCCAGCGTCGAGCCCCAGGAACCCAGCAACTCCCACGACGTGCCGAACACGCGCTTGAGGCCCAGCGGCCGGTTCATCTGCGCCCACAGGTGCTCGAGTCGCGCGCCATTGCCCTCGGGCACCTGCCGCGCGGACGGCAGGACGTTGATCGCGATCTTCAGCCCGCAACGCCGCCGGTTCAGCAGGTCGACCGGCACGCGCGAGACGACGACCCCGTCGACCATGATGCGATCATCGTGCTTGACGGGCGGAAAGAAGCCGGGAATCGCGGACGTCGCGAGCACCGCCGGCACCACCGGGCCGCGGTCGAGCACCGCCCGTTCACCGGCGGCGAGATCGGCGGCAACCACGGCCGCTGGCCGGTAGAGGTCGGCGAAGGTCCGGTCGCCAAAGGTGCCGGTGGCGGCGTGCGCGATCTTCTGGCCGCCGAACAGCGACACGCTGGGGATTAGTCGGGGGTCGCGTATCTTGCTATTGGCGCCCAGGAAATCATCGAGGAAGCGCGCCGCCTCCTGCGCATTGCCAGTGCGCGCATAGGTCAGCGCGGTGATGCCGCCCATGCTGGTGCCGCAGAGATAGTCGAGCGGCACGCCGTGCTCCTCGAACACCTCGAGCACGCCGATGTGCGCAAAGCCACGCGCCGCACCGGAACTCATCGCGATGCCGACTTCCTTGAAGGCCACGTAGCGCGCGATCCAGTCGAGGTTCGGATAGCGCGAGCGCGGCCAGGCGCTGGTGTCGGCGCTCGCGTGGCGGAGCTCCTCGCGCGGCAGGCGGAATGCCCAGTGCCCCGGATCACGGGCCGGCCTCGCATCGAGGTAAACGCGCGCGATATCCGCAACGCCAGCGCTGCTCGCGATACGCGCGGCGGTCTGCTCGTCGACGTCGGGCGTCATCAGCTTGACGACGACGTCGGCGGCGTCGAGCAACGGCATCAGCACGTCCAGATCGGTGGGCGCACCGTCGAAAACCAGGAACTGGCCTCCGGCCGCGTGCGCTCGCCAGTCCTCGATGCGCTCCCGGAGCAATGCGCGCTCGGCGGTGGGGTCCTGCGCCCCGTGCGTCAATACGCCTTGCTCGGAACCCGGCGCGTAGCAGTGCACCGCCCGCGTCAGCGTGTCGACGAAACAGCGGAATTCCGGATCGAGCGGGTTGCCGACCAGCACCGCGATGCCCGGCCGGCGCGCTTCGTGACGGGTGCGGTTGCGCAATCTTTCGATCAGCAGCCGCGTGAGACTGCGGTGGAGCATCGGCTCCTGTTCGAGCAGGCCTAGGAACGCCGCGCCGTCGAGACAGTAGGTCGTGGTGTCACGCACCGCGATCAGGGTCGCGGCAATCGGCATGCCGGAGAACAACGACATCTCGCCAAAGACCTGGCCGGGCCCCAGCATCACCCCGCGCCAGCCGCCGTCGAGTTCACCATCGGGCAGCACGCGCACGACGCCTTCGGCGATGGCCTGGAAGAGCTTGCCCTCTTCGCCGATGCGCACGATGACGTCGCCCTGCGCGTAATGGCGACGCGGCACCGTGCGCCGCAGGCGGGTCAGCGATGCGGCGGACAGGTCTGCAAAGAATGGAATCTCGGCCAGGTCGAGCATGCGCGAACAAGTCCCACGCCACGGCATCCGCCGCTTTGCGTGGCCCTCCAGATTTCCCCGACGATCATTAGGCCATCCGGCCCTGCCCACCGCAACCTGCGCGCCGCGCGCGTCAGCGCAGCGCCACCCGCCGCTGGTGGCGCCGGGCGAGCACGGCGATCCAGTAACCGAGGGTGCCGAGCAGCGAACCACCGAGCACGACGAGCCACACCACGGCCGGCTTGCCGCTCGCGCTCCACACCGCCGCGGTCCACAGGGGCGCTACCGCCATCGCGAACATCATCGGCAAGGCTATCGCGCCCATCGTCCGCGCGTAGTGCGCGCGGCCCAGCCATTCCGCCGGCGCCACGCCGCGCAGGATTGTCGTGATGCCGTGTCCGGTGCCGAACAGCGCCGAGAACACGCACAGCCAGCCCAGCGTCGGCGGCGCGCAGATCAGCACCAGCAACGCGATCGGCGACAGCAGGGAGACCACGGCGCCGAGGCGCGCGGTGCTCGCGCCGCGGGCGGCCGTCATGACGACGATGCGGGCCCCGACCTGCACCGGCCCTATCAGCGCAAAGGCGTAGAAGATGTCCGCTGCCGGCACGCCATCGAAACGCAGCAGCGGCACGAACTGGAAGATGATGCTGGACGCGGTCAGGCTGTACGAGGTGTACCACAGCACCAGGCCCCAGAAGACGGGATTGCGCAGCCGCGCACGCATGACGCTGCGTGCGTCGTCCTCGCCATCGGCGCACGCCGACGCGGCGTGCCCGGCGCCTCCTGCCCGTGCGGCGCGCGGCGGCGCGAACACGAAATGGACCGGCGCGCACACGCACAGGTTGAACAGCGCCAGCACCAGCAGCGCGTCGCGCCAGCCCAGCGCCGGCACGAGGTTGCCGATGAGCGGCACGAACACCGTCCCCGAGAAACCGGTGACCAGCGTCACGGCGGTGATGCCACGGCGCGCGTCGGCGCCGAAGTGCTGGTGGACGATCGCGAAGATGGTTTCGATCAGCACGCAGCCCATGCACGCGCCGAGCAGGATCCACAGCGTGTAGAAGGCCTCGAGCGAAGACAGGCGCGACCACACCAGCAACAGGAGGCCTGCGCCGATCGAACCGAGCGTCATCAACGTGCGACCGCCACGGCGATCGAGCACGGTCGCCACGGGGTAGGCGACGAGGCCGGTCACCAGCAGGCCGACGGTCAGTGCGCCGTTCGCCGCCGCGACCGGCCAGCCCAGTTCGTCGAGCATGGGCCCGACGAACAGCGGAAAGCTGTAGTAGAGCGTGCCCCATGACACCAGCTGGGCGATCGCCAGCGGCCACAACATCACCCACGGCGCGTGTCGCCGCCGCCAGAGACTGCGGAGGTTCAAGTCCGGCGCCGCCTCCCCGGGTTCACGGGCTCAAGCGTGCTCGAACACGATGTCCAGCGCGGACTTGAACATGAAGCGACGCTCGCGCAGCCGTAGCCCGTGGCGCGCGAAGAGCCGCGGCAGGGTGCTGCGATCGAAGTAGTAGAGGTGCTCCGACGGCTTGATCTCCCGCCAGGTGTCGAGCGCGCGCGGCGTCGTCCAGTGGCCGACATCGGGGGTGCGGATTTCGACCACGCCCTGCGGGCGCAGGATGCGTTTCAGCTCGGCGACCGTCGCGTTGAGGTCCGGCACGTGCTCGATGACGTCGTACATCGAGATCACGTCGAAGTGCGCGGCCGGGTAGGCCTGCGCCTCGAGCGTGCCGCAGGCAAGGTTCGAAAGTCCCAGTTCGCGCCGTCCGAAGTCGACCGCCGCGGCTTCCAGTTCGACGCCGTAGGCCTCGAATCCGGCCTTTGCCGCCGCCTCGACGACGAAGCCCGCGGAGCAACCGACGTCGAGCCAGCGCCCACGCGCCTGGTGGCGGCGCTGCATGCGCCGCACCCAGCGCTGGCAGCGCGCGCGCTTCTTGGCGGCCTTGCGGATATACCCGTCGCTGTAGGCGGCGTCATAGGTCTCGGCCACGACGCCGAATACCGGACGGGGATTGATCAGGACGAGGCCGCAGGCGCGGCAGCGGACGAAGGGCTCGCCCTGTTTCTCGAACAGGGGGTCGAAGCTGGCGCCGTCGCAGACCGGACAGTCGATCGTCTCGAACGGGCGGTCCGTGGCTGAAGTCATCGCGGAATATCTGCGGCGCGCCCGACCGGCGCGCCGCAGATGATAGCTCAGGCGGCGGCCTTGCTGCTCATGCTGGCGCGCAGTTGCGCCGTGGCCGCTTCATCGATCTTCATCGTCGCCGGATCGACCACGACGCCGTAGCGCTCGCGCGCGGCCTTGAGCGACACGTACTCGTCCAGCACGTCCTCCAGCACCATCGCCGCGTCGCGCTCCCACGGATTACCGTAGCCGCCGCCGCCGGTGCTTTCGAA
This sequence comes from Hydrogenophaga intermedia, assembly GCA_943370145.1. Taxonomy (GTDB): domain Bacteria; phylum Pseudomonadota; class Gammaproteobacteria. Next base: position 7,936 of record CALRPY020000078.1, read on the forward strand.
CATGAAGGTCTCGCCGTACTTGAAGGGGTGCCCGCACAGCAGCGGGCTCTTCCAGTTGCCCTGTTCGTCGAGGCCACCGATGACCTCCTGGCTGCCGTCGGTGTGGATTTTCACCTGGCGCTGGACGTCCGAATGCTGGCCGCCGACGACACCCGGGCTACCCTCGAGCGTGCGCGCCGTCTCCATGCTGAGCGCGCCCTCGGCCAGGTAGCGGACCTTGAACACCGCGCCGAGGCCGCCGCGGAATTTGCCGGGGCCCGCGCTGTCCTGCCGCAGTTCGAAGGCCTCGTAGGCGATCGGGAACAGCAGCTCGGCGGTTTCGGCCGGCATGTTCATGCAGTTGCCCAGCGGGTCCTCGGTGACGTTCATGCCGTCGTTGTAAGGCGTCGCGCCCCAGCCACCGGCCGGCAGGTCGGAGAACACGTCGGTCGCCCCGTCCGGCGCCACGACGGAGGACACGAACCAGTTGCAGTCCGCGCTGGTCGAGCCGGTCACGCGATCCGGGATGGCCTTCGAGAGCGCCTGCCAGATCGCGCTCGTGATCTTGGCCGAAGTCAGTGTCGTGCAGCCGATCGTCGGCGCGGGCCACTTGGCGTTGAGCCAGGAACCTTCGGGAATGATGAGCTTGATCGGGTTGAACATGCCCTGGTTCTGCGGCGCGTGCGGCGCGAGGAAGAACTGCAGGGAGTACAGCGCCGCCGAGGCGGTGTTCGCGTAGGGCGAGTTGATCGCGCCCTTGACGATGCTGTCGGTGCCGCTGAAGTCGACCGTGATGTCCGAACCCTTGACGATCAGCTTGAGCTTGATCTGGATCGGCTTGTCGGAAAAGCCGTCGGTGTCGGCGTAGTCCTCGCCTTCGTAGACGCCGTCAGGAATCTCGGTGATGCTCTTGCGCACGATGCGTTCGGTGTATTCCTGGAGCTGCTTCATCGCGGCCTTCAGGGTCACCATGCCGTACTTCGCGGCGGCACGCTGCATTTCCTGCTCGGCGGCGCGCAGGCAGCCGACGTGGGCCTGCAGGTCGCCCTTCACGAAGTGCGGCGTGCGCGTGTTGTTCATCATGATTTCGACGATGTCTTCGCGCACCACGCCGCGCTCGTAGACCTTGATCGGCGGCAGGCGCAGGCCTTCGCCGGCGATGTGCGTGCCCGCGAAGGCCTGGCCGCCGGCGGCGCCGCCGCCGAGGTCCATCCAGTGTCCGCGGCTCACCGCGAAACCGAGCAGCTCCTTCTCGAAATAGATCGGCGTGAGGAAGGTGATGTCATTGATGTGCGTGCCACCCTTGAAGGGGTCGTTGACGCAGATGATGTCGCCTTCGTGGATGTTGTCGAGGCCGAACTTGTCGATGATGGCCTCGGCGCTGAACTTCATCGCCGCGAGGTGGATCGGGCAGTTCGCCGCCTGCGACAGCAGCTGGCAGTCGTAGTCGTAGATCGCGTTGGAGAAGTCGATCATGTCGGCGAGGATCGGCGAGAACGACGCACGCTGCAGCACGGTCGTCATGCGATCGCTCGCGTACTCGAAGATGCTGCGCAGGACTTCGAAGGTGACCGGATCGACCTTGGTCTGTTCGATGACCGAGGTGTCGACTGTGACTTTTTTGTCCATCTTGGCGTGCTCCTCAACCGTTCGATATCAGGTTACGGCTTATGTCGATGATCAGGTTGCCGAAGCTGTCGACGGAGGCGACCGCGTTCGGTGGCATGACGGCACAGGCGTGCTCGTACTCGACGATGCAGGGGCCGGCGAGCGAGGAACCCGGCTTCAGCGCGTGGCCGTCGTAGACCTTGCTCGTGTGCCACTCGCGGTTGAAATAGATCTTGCGCTCGCCCTTCACCGGTTCGCCGCCACTGCCGCCGACCTCGACCGCCGGTGGCGATTCGGTACGGCCCGTGCCGGTGACGCCCAGTGACACGAAGGCCGGGGCGAAGTCATTCGAGCTGACGCCGTATTCGCGCTCGTGGACCCCGTGGAAGGTCTCGATGATGCCGGCCACGGTGCCGTGCGTGAGCTTGCCGTGCGGGACCGGTGTCTCGACCTCGTAGGTCTGGCCGACGTAGCGCATCTGGGCGGTCCGCGTGGTCTCGATGTCCTCGCGCTTGACTCCTTCCGCCTCGAGAAGGCGGATCGCGTCCGCCTCGAGCTTCGAGTATAGCGCATTGAGTTCGTCCAGATTGGCGTCCGCCACGGGCGAGAAATAGAACGCCTCCATGTCGTGGCGGAGGTCCATCGCGGTCGCCCCGAACGCCGACGCGACGCCGGCGTGGATGGGCATGACGACCTTCGGGATGTTCATCGATTCGGCAACGAAACAGGCGTGCATCGTCCCGGCGCCGCCGAAGCTCGCCAGCACGAAGTCGCGGGGGTCGCGGCCGCGCGAGACCAGCACCTTTTTCACCGCCTGGGCCATGTTCTCGCAGCCGATGCGGATCATGCCGTCGGCGGTCTCGATGGGGGACAACCCGACCTCCGCGGCCAGGCGCTCCATGGCCGCCTCGGCGGCCGTCTTGTCGAGGTTCATCTTGCCACCGAGCGTCGGCTCGATGCGGCCGAGCAGCAGGTTGGCGTCGGTGATCGTCGGTTCCGTGCCACCAAGGCCGTAGCACACCGGGCCCGGGCTCGAGCCGGCGGACCGCGGACCGACGCGCAGCGAGCCGCCCTCGTCGACCCAGCCGACCGAACCGCCACCGGCGCCGACGCTGTGGATGTCGAGCATCGGCACGATGCAGGGCATCTCCCATTCGATTTCGTGATCGCGGGTGATGAGGCCCTTGCCGTTCTCGACGATCGAGACGTCGAAGCTGGTGCCGCCGACGTCGGTGTGGATGATGTTCGGGAAATCGGGCAGCAGGCGGCTGAGATAGCCCGCGTACGCGACGCCGCCCGCGGGGCCGGATTCGATCAGTTCCTCCGGATGCTGCTTGGCGTAGTCGACACCGGCGATGCCGCCGCTGCTCTTCAGGATCAGGAGCCGGCCCTTGAAGCCCTCGGCCTTCAGCGCGGCCTCGAGGCGGTTGAAGTAGACCTCCATGACAGGGATCAGCGCGGCGCGGATGGCGGTCGTCGTGAAGCGGCCGTGCTCGCGGAACACCGGCCGCGTCTCGGATGACAGGACGACGTAGGTGTCAGGGTTCACTTCCCTGATGACGTCGCGCATCACGCGCTCGTGCTCGCCGTTCTTGTAGGAGTTGATGAAGGCGACGGCCACCGAGCGGATGTCGTGGGCCTTTATCTTGTGCGCGACCTCGAGCGCCTGTTCGCGCAGCAGGGGACGCACGACCTTGCCGTGGACATCCATGCGCTCCCCGACCGTGTAGCGGAAGCGACGCTTGATGACGGGCTTGGGCTTGGTCTGATAGGGGTCGTAGAGGCGCTCGCGATGCTGGCGCGCGATTTCGATCGTGTCGCGGAAGCCGTCGGTAGTGACCATCGCGGCATCCGGGTAGTCGCGCACGATCAGCGCGTTGGTGGCGGTGGTCGTGCCGTGCATCAGGTAGGAGATCCGGTCGAACGGGATCTTCGCCTCGCGGATCGCGCTGATGACGCCCACGGCGCGGTCGTGCTTGGTCGTCAGCACCTTCGAGGTGACCTGCTCGCGGGATTCGTCATCCCAGGCGAACAGATCGGTGAATGTTCCGCCGACGTCGATTCCGACACGCCACATGTTGCTTCTCCTGCTCTGGAACTGTTGCTGAAAGATGTCGCCGCGCCGCGTGGAGGTCACACGCGGATGCGGGCGTTCTTCGGATCGTACAGCGGCGCGAGGGACGCGCGCGCCGCAAAGCGCTCGTTGCCGATTTCGATTTCGTAGCGCCCCGAGGTGATGTACTCGTCGCTGACGCCGTCCGGGTTGACCACGTAACCCATCGCCACCGCCGCGCCGAGCGTGTGACCGTACATCGCCGAGGTTGTGTAGCTCATCAGCGTGCCGTCGCGGTAGATCGGCTCGTTGTGATAGAGCAGCGGCCGCGCGTCCTCAAGCACGAACTGCACCAGGCGCCGCTTGAGCGATCCCGCCTCGCGCTGCTTCAGCAGCGCGTCACGCCCGATGAAGCCGCCCGGCTTGTCCCAGGCGCAGGTGAAGGCGAGGCCGGCTTCGAGCGGGGTGTCGTGCGGCCCGATGTCGTGCGCCCATTCGCGATAGGCCTTCTCGATGCGCAGCGAGTTCAGGGTGTGGTAGCCGCAGTGGCGCAGGCCGAATTCGGCGCCGGCCTCGACCAGCGCATCGTAGACCGGCAGCGTGAAGCCGGTCGGGATGTAGAGCTCCCAGCCGAGCTCGCCGACGTAGGTCAGGCGCAGCGCGAGTACCGTCTGGTAGCCGATGCGGATCTCCTTCGCGGTGCCGAACGGGAAGGCGGCGTGCGACAGGTCGTCCTGGGCGAGCTTCTGCAGCAGCGCGCGCGAATTCGGTCCCTGCACGTTGAGCATGGACCAGGCGCCGGAGACGTCGGTGACGACGCAGAATGCGTCGGCCGGAATGCGGTTCCTGATCAGCGCCTCGACGTGCGTATGCGTGAACGCCGCCGTGACGACGAGGTACTGGTCGCCGGCGAGGCGGGTGACGGTGATGTCGGCCTCGATGCCGCCGTGCTCGTTGAGAAACTGCGTGTAGACGACCTTGCCGACCGCCACGGACATGTTGGCGGTCGCGACGAGGTTCATGACCTTCTCGGCGTCGCGGCCCTGCACGAGGAACTTGGAGAAGGAGCTCTGCTCGAACACGCCGACCGCCTCGCGCACCGCGGTGTGCTCCTCGGCGTTGTTGTCGAACCAGTTCTGCCGGCCCCAGGAATATTCGTAAGCCGGCTTCTGGCCCGGCTTCGCATACCAGTTCGGGCGTTCCCAGCCGGCGGATTCGCCGAAACAGGCCCCGGCGGCGGCGAGCCGGTCGTGCAGGACGCTCTTGCGCACGTTGCGCGCGGTCGTCCACTGGCGGAACGGCCAGTGGTCCTGGTAACCGATGCCCAGCGACTCGACCATGCGGTCCTGCAGGTAGCGGTCGTTGTCCTGCCAGGCGTGGGTGCGGCGGAGGTCGACCGACCACATGTCGTCCGGCGCCTGGCCCTCGGTGATCCAGCGCGACATCACCATGCCGACGCCGCCGCCGGACAGGATGCCGAGCGAGTTCATGCCGGCCGCGACGAAGAAGTTCTTCAGGTTCGGCGCCGGCCCCATCAGGTAGTTGTGGTCCGGCGTGAAGGATTCGGGGCCGCAGAAAAACAGCTTGATGCCGTGGTCCATCAGCGTCGGCACGCGCTGCATGGCTTTCTCCATGTACGGCATCATGCGGTCCCAGTCGGCCTGGATGTCGTCGAAGCAGAAATTCTCCGGGATGCCGTCCATGCCCCAGGGCTTCGCGACGGGTTCGAAGAAGCCGAGCATGATCTTGCCGGCCTCCTCGCGGATGTAGGCCGCGTTGCCCGGATCGCGGAGGATCGGCAGCATCTTGTGCACGCCTTCAATGGGCTCCGAGATCAGGTAGTAGTGCTCGCAGGCCTGCAGCGGCACGTTGACGCCCGCCATGCGGCCGACCTCGCGCGCCCACATGCCGGCGCAGTTGACGACGAACTCGGCCTTGATATCGCCGCGATCGGTGCGCACGCCGGTCACCTTGCCCTGGTGGGTCTCGATGCCGAGGACCTTCGTGTTCTCGAAGATGCGGGCGCCGCCCATGCGCGCGCCCTTGGCGAGGGCCTGCGCGACGTCGGCCGGATTCACCCGCCCGTCGTTCGGGAAGTAGAACGCGGACTTCACGTTGGAGACGTCGGCGAGCGGCCACATCTCCTTGACCTCGGCCGCGGTGATCTCGCGGTTCTCCACCCCGAAGCAGCGCGCCATCGCGCAGCCGCGGCGCATTTCGTGCGCCTTGTCGTCGGTCATCGCAAGCTGGATGGAACCGCAATTGATGATGCCGGTCGCCTGGCCCGTTTCGCCCTCGAGCCGGCGGTAGAGATCCTGCGTGTACTTCGCGAGCTTGGTCTGCGCTTCAGTGTCGCGCAGCGTCGTCAGCAGCCCGGCAGCGTGCCAGGTCGTGCCGCAGGTCAGCTGCTTGCGTTCTAGCAGCACGACGTCCTTCCAGCCGAGCTGGGTGAGGTGGTAGGCGATGGAACTGCCGATGACGCCGCCGCCGATGATGACGACCTGCGCGCTGCTGGGAAAAGAGTTCGACATGGCTGGGTAGCGCCCCTTGAAGCTGGGATGGGCCTGGCGGCCGGAACGGCCACTGACCACTGAACCTTATCCCAGCAAATATTCAAATATCAATAAATTTGGTTCGAATTATCCAAATAACGAAATTCCGGACTCAGTAGCTCGGCGGCGTCATCGCCCAGATGACGACCGCATCGACCCGCCCCGGGTTGCGGTAGCGGTGCGGGCTGGTGCTGGGAAAACTGAAGCTGTCGCCGGCATCGAGCAGGATCGACGCGCCGTCGATCCAGAGCTCGAGCCGCCCCGAGATGACGACGCCGGCCTCCTCCCCGTCATGGGCGTAGGGGCTCTCCCCGCTGGAAGCGCCCGGGGCGAAAGTCGAGTACAGGAGGCCGATGTGGCGGACCGCCTGGGAATTGAGCTGGTAGTCATCGATGCCGTCGGCGTAGCTGATGTGCCGGCGCTGCTCGCCGCGCACGATGTACTGCTCGACGCTGGGCGCGGGGTCCTGCGGCAGGAAGAACCACGAGATGTTCACGCCCAGCGCGCGCGACAGGTCGTGCAGGGTCTTGATCGACGGCGACACGAGATCGCGTTCGAGCTGGCTCAGGTGGCCGACCGAGATCCCGGTCGCGGCGGACACCGCCTGCAGCGTCTTGTCCTGGCGCTGGCGCAGCGCGCGGAGCTTGGCGCCGATCAGCCCGTCGTCACGGGCAGCCGCCGGCGCGCGCTCGCTGCGCGATACCGGGCTTTTCCTGCCGGCGGTTCTTGATCCGTGCAAAGCTGTCTCCTGCTGGGTCGGGCGTGGGGCGCCGGTCACGTCGACCGGTGCCGGCCCTGCGGATACTATTCGAAAGATACGGCCACGCGCCAAGCGCGGCGGCCCTCCCGCCGTCACCGATTCGAGGATGCACGATGAACGAGGTCTACGTCGCCGGCGTCAGCATGACGCGTTTCGGCAAGCAACTGAACCGTTCCACGAAGGAACTGGCGACCGAGGCGCTGCGCGGGGCGCTGGCCGACGCGGGCGCGACGCAGCAACAGATCCAGGCCGTGTTCTACGGCAACTGCGTGCAGGGCCATATGGAGGGCCAGGACATGGTGCGCGGCGAGATTGCGCTGCGCGAAGCCGGCATCGAGAAGATTCCGGTGATCAACGTCGAGAACGCCTGCGCAACCGGCAGCACCGCCTTTCACATGGCGGCGAGCTACGTGCTGAGCGGCGCCTGCGACATCGCACTCGCGATCGGCGTCGAGAAGATGTTCTCGCCCGACAAGGCCCTGATGTTCAGCGCCTTCGACGGCGCGTGGGACGTGCACACCGTCACCGAGAGCCGCGACCTCCTGCTCAGCATCGGCGACGGCGTGCCGGTGCCGCCGGGCAGCACCTCGGACAGACCCTACAGCGTGTTCATGGACGTCTACGCCGGGCTCTGCCGCCTGCACATGAAGACCTACGGCACGACGCAGCGGCAGCTCGCCGCCGTGGCCGCGAAGAACCACCAGCACTCCGTGCACAATCCGCTGTCGCAATACCAGCGGCCGTATTCGGTCGACGAGATCCTGGGCGCCCCCCCGATCGTCTACCCCCTCACGCTGCCGATGTGCTCGCCGATCAGCGACGGCGCGGCCGCGGCGGTCGTCTGCAACGCGACGGGCCTCGCGCGGCTTTCCGGCGCGCGCGCGCGGGCCAGTCGGGTGCTGGCGAGCATCCTGCAGACCGGAAGCCGGCGCGAGCCGGCCGACTACGCGAACCACGTCACGCGCCTCGGCGCACAGCGCGCCTGGGCGCAGGCGGGGCTCGGGCCGGAAGACGTGTCGGTGGCGGAAGTCCACGATGCGACGGCAATGGGCGAAATCATCGAGATCGAGGCGCTGGGCCTCGTCGCCCCCGGCCAGGGCGGCCCGGCGGCGGAGCGCGGGGCGCTGTCGCTGGGCGGGCGCATCCCGGTCAATCCGTCGGGCGGCCTCGAATCGAAGGGCCATCCGATCGGGGCGACCGGCCTCGGCCAGATCTACGAACTGGTCACGCAGCTGCGCGGCGAAGCCGGGCCCCGCCAGGTCGAGGGCGCGAAGATCGCGCTGGCGCAGAACGGCGGCGGCATCATCGGCGTCGAGGAAGCGGTGGTGGCGGTGACGGTGCTGGGGGTTTGAGGCTCACCTCTCCCGCTGGCGGGCTGTCTCTTGGTCACATTTGGGCGCGGGTGCCGGTGTTCACGTGCTGTTGGGCCACACGAACACCGAGAGGACGGGGTGGAGATGCCGCCTGGACGGCATTGCCCCGGCAGAAGCGCATCCCGCAACTCACCGTTCTTCTCCGTGTCCTCCGTGCGCTCCGTGGTCAACATTCGGCGTCTGTTGCCGCGGCAACGCCGGCTTTCACCACGGAG
>CALRPY020000079.1:0-16147 GCA_943370145.1 Hydrogenophaga intermedia
GCGGCGTCGAGATGGTGATGCCGGGCGACAACATCAAGATCACGGTGAAGCTGATCAACCCGATCGCGATGGAGGAAGGCTTGCGCTTCGCCATCCGTGAGGGTGGCCGCACGGTCGGTGCGGGCGTCGTCGCCAAGATCATTGCCTGAGCGAGCCCCTCAGACGGGCTCAATGGCCGGCCGGGTCGCTTTGCGTCCGGCCGGGTCCGGTCAGCTAGCAGGTAAAGAAAGTACAGGCCAGTAGCTCAATTGGCAGAGCGGCGGTCTCCAAAACCGCAGGTTGGGGGTTCGAGACCCTCCTGGCCTGCCACCTACCTTCCCCGGTAGGCGGCAGGTGCCACCATTTCTCAATGTGTCCGGGCGCCACGAGTTTTTAATGAAATGAATTCCGAAGCAGAAGCCGCAGGTTCGTCGCTAGATTCGGCAAAGCTGATTGTGGCGGTGCTGCTCGTCCTGGGCGGTATCGCGGCGTTTTATTACTTTGCGGATGTCTCGCGCCTGGTGCGCGTGCTGGGGTTGGTCGCTGCCGGCATCGTCGCGGTGCTCATCGCTTCACAGACGGCAAAGGGGCGCTCCACGCTGGAGTTTGCCAAGGATACGCAGGTCGAAGTCCGGAAGGTCGTGTGGCCCACGCGGCAGGAAACCATCCAGACCACCGGGGTGGTCGTCGTCGTGGTCATCGTCACCGCGCTTTTCCTGTGGGTTCTCGATCTTCTGCTTGGCGGCATCACCCGCTGGTTGATGGGGCACGGAGGTTGATGGCATGAGTCTTCGCTGGTACGTCGTTCACGCCTACTCCGGCTTCGAGAATCAGGTCAAGAAGTCTCTGGAGGATCGCGTCAAGCGCTTCGCCCTGGAGGACAAGTTCGGCCAGATCCTCGTGCCGACCGAAGAAGTCGTCGAGATGCGCGACGGCCAGAAGCGCAAGAGTGACCGCAAGTTTTTCCCGGGCTACGTGCTGGTCCAGATGGAGATGGCCGACGATTCCTGGCATCTGGTCAAGGATTGCCCGAAGGTCATGGGTTTCATCGGCGGCACCAGCGACAAACCAGCGCCGATCACGGAACGCGAAGCCCAGAACATCCTGAATCGCATCCAGGAAGGCGCCGAGAAGCCCAAGCCGAAAGTCCTGTTCGAGGTCGGAGAAGTGGTGCGCGTCATCGACGGCCCGTTCACCGACTTCAACGGTGTGGTTGAAGAAGTCAATTACGAAAAGAGTCGCCTGCGGGTGGCCGTGTCCATTTTCGGACGGTCGACGCCAGTCGAACTCGAATTCGGTCAGGTGTCCAAGGACTGACGCGGACACTGTTCCCCGGCGACGCGACCGGCTGGTCGCGCGCCATCCTGCTCAAAACGGGGAGCCGCAAGGCGCTTGAACCCGAGGAGATGGCATCGTGGCTAAAAAGATAGATTCCTATATCAAGCTGCAGGTCGCAGCGGGTAAGGCGAATCCGAGTCCCCCGGTTGGTCCCGCGCTGGGCCAACGCGGCGTGAACATCATGCAGTTCTGCAAGGAGTTCAACGCTCGCACCCAGACGCTCGAAGAGGGCCTGCCGATCCCGGTGGTCATCACCGTGTTCTCGGACAAGAGCTTTACCTTCATCACCAAGACACCGCCCGCGTCGGTCCTGATCCGCAAGGCGGCCGGCGTACCGAAGGGTAGCGCCGTGCCGAACAAGGACAAGGTGGGCAAGGTCACGAAGTCGCAGATCGAGGAAATCGCGAAAGCCAAGCAGCCGGACTTGACCGCTGCCGACATGAATGCAGCCGTGCGCACGATCGCGGGTACCGCCCGAAGCATGGGCATCGAAGTGGAGGGCCTCTGACATGGCGAAAGTATCCAAGCGCCGCCGCGCCATTCTCGAAAAGGTCGGCAATCCGAACCAGCCCCGCACGCTCGAAGACGCGCTGAAGCTCGTCAAGGAAGTGGCCTCCGCCAAGTTCGACGAAACCGTCGATGTCGCCGTCAATCTCGGCGTCGACCCGCGCAAGTCCGACCAGGTCGTCCGTGGCTCGACCGTCCTGCCGCACGGTACCGGCAAGCAGGTTCGCGTCGCCGTCTTCGCGGACGGTGCGGACGGCGAAGCCGCCCGCAACGCCGGTGCTGACGTTGTCGGCCTCGACGACTTGGCCGACCAGGTGAAGCAGGGCAAGATCGATTTCGACGTCGCGATCGCAACGCCAGCCACAATGCGCGTCGTCGGCCAGTTGGGCCAGGTCCTGGGCCCGCGCGGCCTGATGCCGAACCCCAAGGTCGGCACCGTCACGACCGACGTCGCCGGCGCTGTCCGCAATGCGAAGGCCGGCCAGGTGCGTTATCGCACCGACAAGGCGGGCATCATTCATTGCGCTATCGGCAAGGCCTCTTTCGACGTTGAAGCCCTCAAGGCCAATTTCGAGGCGGTCCTGAGCGATCTGCGCAAGGCCAAGCCGAGTACCGCGAAGGGCATCTACCTGCGCCAGATCATGGTTTCCTCCACGATGGGTCCCGGGATCATGGTCGACCGCGCCTCGGTGGAGACGGTCTGAGCGGCCAACGCCGCGGCAGGCTTTCCGAATTGAACTAGAGAAGTACTTTGGGCCGCCGGCACCAGCCGGCGGACGTCAAAGACCGCAGGCCCGAGCGGCTCACGGTCGTCCGTACCCAGCCCACCCCAGTGGTGGGCGGCATGCGAGGCGACCGCGCCGACGGTTAATCGGCTCTCAACCGGCCTGCGCAGACGGTGCTCCCCAAACAGGTTGACGCCTGGTTAGAGCGCCGTACAAGGGCGCCGGCGATTCCCGCCGGCCACCAAGTGGGATGGTGCCCGAAGCGATTCGGCGCGCCGAACCAGGAGTAGTAGATGTGAGTCTGACTTTAGAGCAAAAGCAGTCGATTGTTGCTGAAGTCAATGCCGTCGCAGCCAAGGCCCAGTCGGCGATCGCCGCCGAGTACGCCGGGCTCAGCGTCGCGCAGATGACGGCCTTGCGCAGCAAGGCTCGCGCCGCCGGTGTGTACATCAAGGTGGTCAAGAACACCTTGGCACGCCGCGCTGTCGCGGGTACGGAGTTCGAGTGCCTGGTCGAGAAGCTCGCTGGTCCGCTCGTGCTGGTGTTTTCCTCCGATGATCCCGGTGCCGGCGCTCGCGTCGTGCGCGATTTCATCAAGGACAACCAGAAGCTCGTACCCGTCGCGATCGCGATCGGCGGCCAGCTGCGCGGTCCCAAGGACCTGCCGGCCGTGGCTTCCCTGCCGACCCTCGACGAAGCGCGCGCGCAGTTGCTTGGCACCCTGCAGGCACCGGCGAGCCAGCTGGTACGGACACTGGCCGAACCAGCGGGTCAATTCGTGCGAGTGCTGGCCGCGTACCGCGACAAGCAACAAGAAGCTGCCTGATTCCATTTCGAACACATTCAAGTTACCTGTTTTAGGAGATCCAAAATGGCCGTATCCAAACAAGAACTGGTCGAGGCGCTGAGCAGCCTGACGATTCTCGAAGTCACCGAGCTGGTCAAGGAGCTCGAAGAGAAGTGGGGCGTTTCCGCCGCTGTAGCTGCAGCCCCCGTCATGATCGCCGCTGAAGCCGCCGCGCCGGTTGAAGTGAAGGAAGACTTCGACGTCGTGATGACCAGCTTCGGCGAGAACAAGGTCAACGTCATCAAGGCCGTTCGCGCCATCACCGGCCTGGGGCTGAAGGAAGCCAAGGACATGGTCGAAGGCGTCCCGTCCGTGGTGAAGGAAGCCGCGCCGAAGGCGGAAGCCGAATCGATCAAGAAGCAGCTCGAAGAAGCCGGCGCGAAGGTCGAACTCAAGTAAGTTCGAGCTTCCCGCCTCTGATGGCTGGAGCAAAGCTGGAAACGGCGGGCGGTTCGGTTTGCGAACCCGCCCGCTGTTTCCATTTGTATTTTCCGGCCCCGCAGGCACACCGCGAACCCCGCCGGGGCTTCGCGCAGATGACAGAGTCGTCAGGTAAATAGAGGACGAACATGCCCTACTCATATACCGAGAAAAAACGTTTACGGAAGGACTTCGGCAAGCGCCGTGCGGTGCTTGAAGTGCCGTATCTGCTCGAGACGCAGATCGAGTCCTACCGTGGCTTTTTGCAGGAAGAGGTTTTACCTGAGCAACGTGACGATGTCGGCCTGCACGCGGCCTTCAAGTCCGTCTTCCCCATCGAGAGCTATTCGGGCAACGCGGTGCTGCATTACGACAGCTACCGGCTGGGCGCGCCCATTTTCGACGTCAAGGAATGCCAGGTCCGCGGCCTGACCTACGCTGCATCGTTGCGGGTCAAGGTTCGTCTTGCCCTGTTCGACCGCGAGACGAGCGGGCCTGACCGCGTGCCGCGCGAGATCAAGGAGCAGGAAGTCTACATGGGCGAGCTGCCCCTGATGACTGAAAACGGCACCTTCGTGATCAACGGGACCGAGCGGGTCATCGTCTCGCAATTGCACCGTTCGCCTGGCGTGTTCTTCGACCACGATCGCGGCAAGACGCATTCGTCCGGCAAGCTGCTCTTTTCGGCGCGCGTGATTCCCTATCGCGGTTCCTGGCTCGATTTCGAATTCGATCCGAAGGACCTCGTGTTCGTGCGCATCGACCGTCGCCGCAAGATTCCGGCGACCGTGCTGCTGCGTGCGCTCGGCTACAACACCGAGCAGATTCTCGAAATGTTCTTCGAGCGTGACCAGATCACCGTCACCGAGAAGGACCTGACACTCAAGCTCGTGCCCGAACGCCTGCGCGGGGTCACACTCGATTTCGCGTTGACCGACACTGAAGGCAAGGTGATCGTCGATGCCGAGCGCCGGATTACCGTCCGTCACATCCGCGACATCCAGAAAGCAGGTCTCAGCGAGATCGTCGTGCCGCGCAGCTTCGTGACCGGCAAGGTGCTCGCGCGCGACATCATCAACACGACGACCGGTGAGGTGCTGGCCGAGGCCAATGCCGAGATCACCGAGGACATGCTGAACAAGCTGACGGCGGCCAAGGTCGGCGTCATCGAAACCATTTTCGCCAACGATCTCGACCACGGTGCGTACATGTCCGAAACGCTGCGCGCCGACGGCACGCGCACGCAGCTCGAGGCGCAGGTGGAAATCTACCGGATGATGCGCCCCGGCGAGCCACCGACCAAGGAAGCCGCCGAGAATCTGTTCAAGAACCTGTTCTTCACGCAGGACCGCTACGACCTGTCGTCCGTCGGCCGCATGAAGTTCAACCGCCGTGTCGGTCGCCCCGGCGCCGAAGTGCCCGAGATCCTGCTCGACGGCCTGTATTTCACGTCCCTCCTCGAGAAGGAACTGAAGCATCCCGACGACAAGGCGATGGTGTCCGTGTCACACGTCCCGGCGGAACTCCGCCGGCTGCCTGGCCTCGACGACAAGAAGGACGGCCAGAAGCTGCCGTGGAGCGAAATCAAGGGCGTGCTGCTCGGCTATGGGTCCGACATCGTCGACGTCATGAAGACACTGGTCGACATCCGCAACGGCAACGGCACCGTCGACGACATTGACCACCTCGGCAATCGTCGCGTGCGCAGCGTCGGCGAAATGGCCGAGAACCAGTTCCGAGTCGGCCTGGTGCGTGTCGAGCGCGCCGTGAAAGAGCGCCTCAGCCTTGCCGAGTCCGAAGGCATCATGCCGCAGGAACTCATCAATGCGAAGCCGGTGTCCGCGGTCATCAAGGAATTCTTCGGGTCCAGCCAGCTCTCGCAGTTCATGGACCAGAACAACCCGCTGTCCGAAGTCACGCACAAGCGCCGCGTGTCCGCGCTCGGCCCAGGCGGCCTGACCCGCGAGCGCGCGGGCTTCGAGGTCCGCGACGTGCACCCGACCCACTACGGCCGCGTCTGCCCGATCGAGACGCCTGAAGGTCCGAACATCGGCCTCATCAACTCGCTTGCGGTCTACTCGCGGACGAACAAGTACGGTTTCCTCGAGACACCGTATCGCAAGGTCATCGACAGCCGCGTCACCGACGACGTCGAGTACCTCTCCGCCATCGAAGAGAGCCAGTACGTCATCGCGCAGGCGAACGCGACCCTGGACAAGGACGGCAAGCTCATCGACGGCCTCGTGTCCTGCCGGCACATGAACGAATTCACGCTGTCCTCGCCTGAGCGCGTCCAGTACATGGACGTGTCGCCGATGCAGATCGTGTCGGTCGCCGCCGCCCTGATCCCGTTCCTCGAACATGACGACGCCAACCGCGCGTTGATGGGTTCGAACATGCAGCGCCAGGCCGTGCCCACGCTGCGCACCGAGAAGCCGCTCGTCGGCACCGGTATCGAGCGTGCGGTGGCGCAGGACTCCGGCGTCACGGTGACGGCCCGCCGTGGTGGCGTGGTCGACCTCGTCGACGCCGCGCGCATCGTGGTGCGGGTCAACGACGAGGAGACGAAGCCGGGTGAGTCAGGCGTCGACATCTACAACCTGACGAAGTACACGCGCTCGAACCAGAACACCTGCATCAACCAGAAGTCACTGGTCAAGCAGAACGATCGTGTGGCCCGGGGTGACGTCCTCGCCGACGGCCCGGCGACGGACCTCGGCGAGCTGGCACTTGGCCAGAACATGCTCGTCGCGTTCATGCCGTGGAACGGCTACAACTTCGAGGACTCCATCCTCATTTCCGAGCGCGTCGTCCAGGAAGACCGTTATACGAGCATCCACATCGAGGAACTGACCTGCGTTGCCCGCGATACGAAACTCGGGCCGGAGGAAATCTCGGCCGACATCCCGAATGTCAGCGAGAGCGCGCTCTCGAAGCTCGACGAGTCCGGCATCGTGTACATCGGCGCCGAGGTGCATCCGGGTGACATCCTCGTCGGCAAGGTCACGCCGAAAGGCGAGACCCAGCTGACGCCGGAAGAAAAGCTGCTGCGTGCAATCTTCGGTGAGAAGGCGTCCGACGTAAAGGACACCTCGCTGCGCGTGCCGTCCGGCATGAACGGCACCGTCATCGACGTCCAGGTCTTCACGCGTGATGGCGTCGAGAAAGACGCGCGCGCGCTCGAGATCGAACGCGCCGAACTGACGCGGGTGAAGAAGGACCTCGACGACCAGCTGCGCATCCTGCAGGACGACATTTACATGCGCGTGGAGCGCCTGCTGCTCGGCAAGAAGTCGGAGAAGGGCCCGCGCGGCATCGGCGTCGTCGAGAAGCTCGGCAAGGAGCACCTCGCCGCGGTCAAGCGCGAACAGTGGTTCGAGATTCGAGTCGCCAGCGATACGGTCAACGAGCAAATCGAGCAGCTCGCGCGCCAGCTGGAGAAGCACAACGAGGAATTCGAGGAGCAGTTCGAGGAAAAGCGCCGCAAGCTGACTTCGGGCGATGACCTCGCGCCTGGCGTGCTCAAGATGGCGAAGGTCTACCTCGCGGTGAAGCGCCGGTTGCAGCCCGGCGACAAGATGGCCGGTCGCCACGGCAACAAGGGTGTCATCTCGATGATTGTTCCGATCGAGGACATGCCCTACATGGCGGACGGCACGCCGGTCGACGTCGTGCTGAACCCGCTGGGCGTGCCTTCGCGCATGAACGTCGGCCAGGTGCTTGAAACCCACCTCGGCTGGGCGGCGCGCGGCCTCGGGCTCAAGCTGACCAAGATGCTGCAGTCGATGGCGACCGAGCCCGAATTGCGCGAATTCCTCGGCAAGGTCTACAACGCCAGCGGCCGCCAGGAGACCCTCGAGGAACTGGACGACCGTGAAATCCGGGAACTGGCGAAGAACCTCACAGCCGGCGTGCCGATGGCGACCCCTGTGTTCGATGGTGCGCACGAATCCGAGATCAAGCACATGCTCGAACTCGCCGGCCTGCCGCGCAGCGGCCAGACCCGGCTCTTCGACGGCCGCACCGGTGATCCGTTCGATCGCGAGGTGACCGTCGGATACATGTACATCCTGAAGCTCAACCACCTGGTCGACGACAAGATGCACGCCCGCTCCACCGGCCCGTACAGCCTCGTCACCCAGCAGCCGCTGGGCGGCAAGGCGCAGTTCGGCGGTCAGCGCTTCGGTGAAATGGAAGTCTGGGCCCTGGAAGCCTATGGCGCCGCGTACACCCTGCAGGAAATGCTGACCGTGAAGTCCGACGACGTGAATGGCCGTACGAAGATGTACAAGAACATCGTTGACGGCGACCACAGCATGGAAGCAGGCATGCCCGAATCGTTCAACGTGCTGCTCAAGGAGATGCGTTCCCTGGCAATCGACATCGAGCTCGATCGCGAATGAACCGCATGCGCCGACCAGTGAAAGACACCGTCTAAGGAGCTGTCAACGTGAAAGACTTACTCGATCTGTTCAAGAGCCACGGGCACGTTGAAGATTTCGACGCAATCAACATCGGCCTGGCATCGCCGGAGAAAATCCGGTCTTGGTCGTATGGCGAAGTCAAGAAGCCGGAGACGATCAACTACCGCACGTTCAAGCCGGAACGCGATGGCCTGTTCTGCGCCAAGATCTTCGGGCCGATCAAGGACTACGAGTGCCTCTGCGGCAAGTACAAGCGCCTGAAGCATCGCGGCGTCGTGTGCGAGAAGTGCGGCGTCGAAGTCACGCTCGCCAAGGTGCGCCGCGAGCGCATGGGGCACATCGACCTTGCGAGCCCGGTCGCGCACATCTGGTTCCTGAAGTCGTTGCCGTCCCGCATGGGGCTGCTGCTCGACATGACCCTGCGCGAGATCGAGCGAATCCTGTACTTCGAGGCCTATGTCGTGGTCGAGCCGGGGATGACCGAGCTCGAGCGTGGCCAGCTGCTTTCGGAAGAGTCCTATCTCGAGGCAGTCGAGCAGTACGGTGACGATTTCGACGCCCGCATGGGTGCCGAAGCCATCTATGAACTGCTGCGCACCGTCGACCTGGCGGCCGAAGTCCGCAAGATTCGCGAAGAACTGCCAACGACGACCTCGGACACCAAGATCAAGAAGCTCACCAAGCGGCTCAAGCTGATGGAAGGCTTCCTGCACTCGGGCAATCGCCCCGAGTGGATGGTGATGAAGGTGCTGCCGGTGCTGCCGCCCGAACTGCGCCCGCTGGTGCCGCTGGATGGTGGTCGTTTCGCGACCTCTGATCTCAACGACCTGTATCGTCGCGTCATCAACCGCAACAACCGCCTCAAGCGCCTGCTGGACCTGAATGCGCCGGACATCATCGTCCGCAACGAGAAGCGCATGTTGCAGGAAGCGGTCGACGCGCTGCTCGACAACGGCCGGCGCGGTCGTGCCATCACGGGTACCAACAAGCTGCCGCTCAAGTCCCTGGCCGACATGATCAAGGGAAAGCAGGGCCGTTTCCGGCAGAACCTGCTCGGCAAGCGCGTCGACTACTCCGGTCGTTCCGTCATCGTGGTAGGCCCGACGCTGAAGCTCCACCAGTGCGGCCTGCCTAAGAAGATGGCGCTCGAACTTTTCAAGCCCTTCATCTTCAGCAAGCTCGAACGCCGCGGCATGGCGACCACCATCAAGGCCGCCAAGAAGCTCGTCGAGCGCGAAGGGCCGGAAGTCTGGGATATCCTGGAGGAAGTCATCCGCGAGCATCCGGTGCTGCTGAACCGCGCACCGACGCTGCACCGCCTGGGCATCCAGGCGTTCGAGCCGGTGCTCATCGAAGGCAAGGCCATCCAGCTGCACCCGCTGGTCTGCACCGCGTTCAACGCGGACTTCGACGGCGACCAGATGGCGGTACACGTCCCGCTGTCCATCGAGGCCCAGCTGGAAGCGCGCAGCCTGATGATGTCGACGAACAACATCCTGTCCCCGGCCAACGGTGATCCGATCATCGTGCCGACACAGGATGTCGTGCTCGGTCTTTACTACATGACACGCGAATCGGTCGCTGCCAAAGGCACCGGTATGGTGTTCGCGGATGTTGCCGAGGTCCATCGCGCATACGAAACGGGCGCCGCGACGCTGCATGCCAAGTGCAAGGTCCGCCTGACCGAAACGCTGCTCGACGAACAACACAACGAGGTCACCACGACCAAGTTGGTGGAGACGACGGTGGGCCGTGCCCTGCTGTCCTCCGTGCTGCCGAAGGGATTGCCGTTCGCCCTGGTGAACCAGGCGCTCACGAAGCGTTCCATTTCCCGGCTGTTCGACGCTTGCTACCGCACCGTCGGCCTGAAGGAGACGGTGATTTTTGCCGACCGCCTGATGTACACAGGCTTCCACCACGCCACGCGCTCGGGTGTCTCGATCGGCGTCGACGACATGGTCGTGCCTGATGAGAAGATCTCAATCATCAAGGCTGCGGAAGAGGGTGTGAAGGAAATCGAGGACCAGTACGCGTCGGGTCTCGTGACCACCGGCGAGCGTTACAACAAGGTCGTCGATATCTGGTCGCACACCAACGACCAGGTCGCGAAGGCGATGATGGAGAAGCTCGGTTCGGAGTTCGTGATCGACACCAAGGGCAACCGCGTCCGGCAGGCGTCGTTCAACTCCATTTACATGATGGCCGACTCCGGCGCCCGCGGTTCCGCCGCGCAGATCCGGCAGCTCGCCGGCATGCGTGGCCTGATGGCCAAGCCGGACGGCTCGATCATCGAGACGCCGATTACCGCGAACTTCCGCGAAGGCCTGGACGTCCTGCAGTACTTCATCTCGACCCACGGCGCCCGCAAGGGTCTGGCCGACACCGCGCTCAAGACCGCGAACTCGGGCTACCTGACCCGCCGTCTCGTGGACGTCGCCCAGGACCTCGTCGTCACGGAGCATGACTGCGGCACCGAGGCGGGTATCACGCTGACCGCGTTGATCGAGGGCGGTGACGTCGTCGAAGCGCTGCGCGACCGTGTGCTGGGCCGGGTGACGTCCGAGCCGGTCTACCGCACGGGCACGGACATCGAAGTTGCGCCGGCCGACACCCTGCTCGACGAGAAATGGGTGCAGGTACTCGACGAGATGGGCGTGGACGAGGTCAAGGTCCGCTCGGCGATCACCTGCGAAACGCGCTACGGCGTGTGCGCGTCGTGCTATGGCCGTGACCTGGCGCGCGGCCACATCGTCAACGTGGGCGAGGCCGTCGGCGTCATCGCCGCGCAGTCGATTGGTGAACCGGGCACCCAGCTCACCATGCGCACCTTCCACATCGGTGGCGCCGCGTCGCGGGCCGCCGCGGTCAGCAGCATCGAAGTGAAGTTCGGCGGCAGCGTGCGTCTGCAGAACATGAAGACCCTGCGGCACCAGAATGGCACGCTGGTGTCCGTGTCCCGCTCCGGCGAGCTTGTCGTCATGGACGACATCGGCCGTGAGCGCGAGCGCTACAAAGTCCCCTACGGCGCCATCATGTCGGTCGGTGACGGCAGTGTCGTCAAGCCGGGACAGAACATCGCGAACTGGGATCCGCACACCCACCCGATTATCACTGAGGTGGACGGTTTCGTGCGCTTCAAGGACATCGTGGAAGGCGTGACCGTCGTGCGGCAGCTTGACGAAATCACCGGCCTTTCCAGCATCGTGGTCACCGACCCCAAGCAGCGCGGTTCGGCGGCCAAGGACCTGCGGCCGATGATCCAGCTGGTCGACGGCGCGGGCAAGGAGATCAAGATCCCTGGCACCGAGCTCCCGGCGCAGTACTTCATGCCCCCGAATGCCCTGGTGGCGGTCGAGGACGGCAAGGAGGTCAAGATCGGCGACACCGTGGCCCGTATCCCGCAGGAGTCCTTGAAGACCCGCGATATCACCGGCGGTCTGCCGCGCGTGGCGGACCTCTTCGAGGCCCGGAAGCCGAAAGAGCCGGCGATCCTGGCGGAAGCCAGCGGCACCGTGTCGTTCGGCAAGGATACGAAGGGCAAGCAGCGCTTCGTGATCCGGACCGAGCGGAACGACGAAATCGAGACCCTGATCCCGAAGTGGCGCCACGTGACCGTGTTCGAAGGCGAGCACGTGGAGAAGGGCGACGTGATCTGCGACGGTGCGCCGGATTCGCATGACATCCTCCGTCTGAAGGGCGTGCCGGAACTGACGCGCTACGTCGTCAACGAGGTGCAGGAGGTCTACCGCCTGCAAGGCGTGAAGATCAACGACAAGCACATCGAAACCATCGTGCGGCAGATGCTGCGGAAGGTTGAAATCGTGGAGTCCGGAGACACCCGTTTCCTGGCTGGCGAACAGATCGAGAAGGAGCGCCTGTTCGAGGAGAACGACCGGATGCTCCGCGAGGGCAAGCAGCCGGCGACCTACCAACAGTTGCTGCTGGGCATCACGAAGGCGTCGCTCGCAACCGAGTCGTTCATCTCCGCGGCGTCGTTCCAGGAGACGACCCGGGTGCTGACGGAGGCCTCCGTGGCCGGCAAGCGCGACGAGCTCCGCGGCCTGAAGGAGAACGTCATCGTCGGCCGCCTGATCCCGGCGGGCACGGGCTTCGCCTATCACACCGATCGGCGTCGTCGGCGGCGTCAGGGGGCGGATGCGCCGAATTTCGCGTTCACGAACCCGGTGGCGGAACCCCTGCCCTCCGTGGCAACTGAACCGGAGGCACCGCCGGCTGATGATCTTTCCAACGAAAGCTAGCGTGATCGTTGACACCCGTTTACCCGGGTCAATATAATTCCGCTCCTGCGACAGGCCCGGTCTCCGAGCCTGTCGTTTTTTTCACGCTGGATATTCCCGTTCTCAGGACACCCGCCGCGGCAGCTTCTGCCCGGTGACCGGCAGTCGCCCGGTGGTCTAGCGGTGGGAACGGGGGTTTAAGCCCCCTGGCGCTAATTAAAAATCAAGAAGGCGTGGCCTGACAGGGCCGCAGCCTGCGGTAACTTGCACAGCCCCTTACCGGGCCGAGAGATGGAAAAGGGCACATGGCCACAATCAATCAGTTAGTGCGCAAGCCCCGGAACACACAGCGGAAAAAGAGTGCTGTGCCGGCGCTGGAAGGATGTCCGCAGAAACGCGGCGTATGCACGCGCGTCTACACGACGACCCCCAAGAAGCCGAACTCGGCGCTGCGTAAGGTCGCTCGCGTGCGGCTCACCAACGGCCAGGAAGTCACCACCTACATCGGCGGCGAAGGCCACAACCTGCAGGAACACTCGGTCATCCTGATCCGCGGCGGTCGCGTCAAGGACTTGCCCGGTGTCCGTTACCACACGGTTCGCGGCACGCTCGATACCTCCGGTGTCAGTGATCGCCGTCAGGCTCGCTCGAAGTACGGCGCCAAGCGCCCGAAGTCGAAGGCCAAGTAATCGCTCCTCCCATGCAACAGATTCGAGATTTCGCCAGCCATGTCTAGACGCCGCGTCGCAGCCAAACGGGAAATCCTGCCTGATCCGAAGTACGGGGATCAGGTCCTGGCCAAGTTCATCAACATGATCATGTCCGCCGGCAAGAAGTCGACTGCGGAAAAGATCGTCTATGGCGCGCTCGACGAGATGGCCAAGAAGGGCCGAGGCGAAGCGCTCGATGTCTTCAAGCACGCGCTTGGCAATATCGAACCCCGCGTCGAGGTGAAATCCCGCCGCGTCGGCGGTGCGACCTATCAGGTCCCGGTCGAGGTGCGTCCGGGCCGTCGCAGCGCGCTCGCCATGCGGTGGCTGGTGGACGCCGCCCGCAAGCGCGGCGAAAAGTCGATGGATCGTCGCCTCGCCGGTGAACTGCTCGATGCCTTCGAGAATCGCGGTACCGCAGTGAAGAAGCGGGAAGACACGCACAAGATGGCGGAAGCGAATCGCGCTTTCGCGCACTACCGCTGGTAACGCTCGGGCGGCTCTAAGGAACAGCAACCGTGGCACGTACGACACCCATCGATCGCTACCGTAATATAGGTATCGCAGCCCACATCGACGCCGGTAAGACGACGACGACGGAGCGCATACTCTATTACACGGGCCGTTCGCATAAGGTGGGCGAAGTCCATGACGGTGCTGCGACCATGGACTGGATGGAGCAGGAGCAGGAACGCGGCATCACGATTACGTCGGCCGCGACCACCTGCTTCTGGCGCGGCATGGCGAAGCAGTTCCCAGAGCACCGCATCAACATCATCGATACTCCGGGCCACGTCGACTTCACGATTGAGGTCGAGCGCTCGCTGCGAGTGCTCGATGGCGCGGTGTCGGTGTTCTGTGCGGTCGGTGGCGTGCAGCCACAATCCGAGACCGTCTGGCGCCAGGCCAACAAGTACGGTGTGCCCCGCGTCGCGTTCGTCAACAAGATGGACCGCGCCGGTGCGAACTTCCTGCGCGTCGTCGAGCAGATGCGTGAGCGTCTCAACGCAAATGCGGTCCCGATCCAGTTTCCCATCGGTGCTGAAGAAAGCTTTGAAGGTGTGATCGACCTCATTCGTGAGAAGGCGATCTACTGGGAAGAAGAAAACATGGGGATGAACTTCGTCGAGAAGGACATCCCGGAAGCGTTGCGGGCCCAGTGCGCGAAACTGCGCGAAGGCCTGGTCGAGGCCGCCGCCGAGTCCGACGAGTCCCTCACCGAGAAATACCTGAACGGCGAAGCGCTGACGATCGAGGAGATCAAGCGCGGTCTCCGCGTGCGCACGCTGAAAAACGAACTCGTCACCGTCGTCTGCGGCTCCGCCTTCAAGAACAAGGGCGTGCAGGCCATGCTCGACGCGGTCATCGAGTACCTCCCGGCGCCCGGCGACGTCGAGGCCATCAAGGGTGTCCTCGAGGACGGCACGGAGTCCGAGCGGGTCGCGTCCGACGAAGCGCCGTTCGCAGCGCTGGCGTTCAAGATCGCAACCGACCCCTTCGTCGGCACGCTCGTGTTCTTCCGGGTCTACTCCGGCGTCCTCAATTCCGGTGACTCGGTCTACAACCCGGTCAAGGACCGCAAGGAGCGCATTGGCCGTCTGCTGCAAATGCACGCGAACTCCCGAGAGGAAATCAAGGAAGTGCGCGCGGGCGACATCGCTGCTGCGGTCGGTATCAAGGACGTCACCACCGGTGACACCCTATGCGACCTGAACAACATCATCACGCTGGAACGCATGGAGTTCCCGGAGCCCGTGATCGCGGTCGCCGTCGAGCCCAAGACCAAGGCCGACCAGGAAAAGATGGGCATCGCGCTGCAACGCCTTGCGGCGGAAGATCCGTCGTTCCGTGTCTCCACCGATCAGGAGTCCGGCCAGACGATCATCGCCGGCATGGGCGAACTCCATCTTGAAATCATCGTCGACCGCATGCGTCGCGAGTTCAAGGTGGAAGCCAACGTCGGCAAGCCGCAGGTCGCCTACCGGGAGACCATTCGTGGCACCGTCGAAAAGCAGGAAGGCAAGTTCGTTCGCCAGAGTGGCGGCCGCGGCCAGTACGGCCACGTGGTGGTCAAGATGGAACCGAACGAGGCCGGCAAGGGTTTTGAGTTCGTCAACGGCATCGTTGGCGGCGTGATTCCCAAGGAATACATTCCGGCCGTGCAGAAGGGCATGGAAGAAGCCATGCAGAATGGCGTCGTCGCCGGCTATCCGATGGTGGACATCAAGGTCACGCTGTTCGATGGCTCCTACCACGACGTCGACTCGAACGAAATGGCGTTCAAGATCGCCGGCTCGATGGCATTCAAGGAAGCCGCCACGAAGGCCAAGCCCGTCCTGCTCGAACCCGTGATGAGCGTCGAAGTCGTCACGCCGGAAGACTACGTGGGCACGGTCAACGGCGACCTGAACCGTCGCCGCGGCATCCTTGAGGGAGCCGAGGAGTCGGCGGCCGGGCGCGTGATCAAGGCGCAGGTTCCGCTGTCCGAGATGTTCGGCTACTCGACAGACCTGCGATCGGCCACCCAGGGCCGCGCGACATACACGATGGAATTTGCGCGCTACGCCGAGGCCCCGAAGAGCGTGGCCGACACCGTTACGAAGCGTTCATAAGCGCATCAATAAACAGCACCAGATAACCGCCAGAACCGACGAAGAGGTTAGAGATTCATGTCCAAGGGAAAATTTGAAAGAACGAAACCGCACGTGAACGTGGGGACGATCGGTCACGTTGACCATGGGAAGACGACGTTGACGGCGGCGCTGACGGTGGTGACGGCGAAGAAGTACGGCGGCGAAGCGAAGGCGTACGATCAGATCGACAACGCGCCGGAAGAGCGGGAACGCGGCATCACGATTGCGACGTCGCACGTGGAGTACGAGAGCGACAATCGTCACTACGCGCATGTTGACTGCCCGGGCCACGCGGACTACGTGAAGAACATGATCACGGGCGCGGC
>CALRPY020000080.1:0-15761 GCA_943370145.1 Hydrogenophaga intermedia
TGATGCTCGGTGAAACCGGCGCCGTAGTAGCCGGTCTCGTCCATGTACTGCACCTGCTCGGTCAGGTTCCTGAGCATCTGCTGGTACAGGTCCGTGCGCTTGCCGGCCATGCCCTTGAGAATCTCTTCCTTCGTGCCGACCGACGGCAGGTAGAATGCGCCAACTTCCATAACGTTCTCCTCGTGTTTGGCCTGGAACCTTGCCTGCGGGGCGGATCCAGTGCGCACATTTTGACCAAGTGCGGCGAGGGTACTATGCGTCCGCGAGCAGCGTCCACCGGCGGTTTTTCGCGCATTTTCTGCTGCGCTGCGGCGTAGAACGCGACGCCGCCCGTTTCAGGGGGCAGCCGCGCCGAAGGTATCGCAGCTGTCGAATTCACCCGCGTCCATGCCACGTTTGAACCAGCGGACACGCTGCGCGGAAGATCCGTGGGTGAAGGATTCGGGCACGACATGACCCCGGGCCCGGTGCTGCAGGCGGTCGTCGCCGATCGCACTCGCCGCATTCAGCGCCTCATCGATGTCGCCTTCCTCGAGAATGCCGCGCGCGCGGTCGGCGTGATGGGCCCAGACGCCTGCCAGGCAGTCGGCCTGCAGCTCCATGCGTACCTGCAGCTGGTTCGCGGTGACCTGGTTCGCGCGCGCGCGGCGCTGATGGACGCCGTCGGCGATACCGAGCAGGTTCTGCACGTGATGCCCGACCTCGTGCGCAATGACATAGGCTTGCGCGAAGTCGCCGGGCGCGGCGTGGCGCTCGCGCAGGTCGTGGTAGAAACCGAGATCGATATAGATTTTCTGGTCGGCCGGGCAGTAGAAGGGGCCTACCGCGGCTCCGGCGCGACCGCACGCGGATTGCACCGCGTCGCTGAACAGCACCAGGCGCGGCGCCTGATAGCGGCGACCGGCAGCTTCGAACAGGGCGTGCCAGGTGTCCTCGGTATCGCCGAGCACCACCGCGACGAACTCGGCGAGCGGGTCGTCGCGGGCGGGGGTAGACGGATCCGCAGCCGGCGATCGCTGCGTGTCCTGCAGGCCGGTCTGCAGCAACACGGCCGGATCGATGCCGAAGTACAGCGCGATGAGCACCATCACGATCATGCCGAGCCCGCCGCCCCTGAGGGCCGGGCCGCCCGGCCGCATGCCGCGCCGGTCTTCGACGTTCGAACTTCGCCTGCCCGTCCGCCACTTCATCGCGACCTCCATGCCGTCGTCGGTGTACGCCCGCCGATACTACGCCGACCTGGTGCGGCGCGGACGCCGGACCACCGCCCGCATCGGTCATGGCGCTGGCCGCGCGTCAGGCCGCGCTGCGCTGTGCCTCCAGCGCCTGGCGGGCGCTTTCCAGTTCGAGTTCGAGCAGGTCGACCTTGAGCGCAGCGCCGCGGATTTCACCCGCCAGGCCCATCGCCTCGAGTTCCCGGCACAGCGCGCTCAGGGAAGTGGCCCCCAGATTCGCGCTGCTCGATTTCAGGCTGTGCGCCGCGCGGCACAGTTGGAGCGGGTCGTTGCCCGCCACCGCCGCGTGCATCTGCGCGAGCAGCTTCGGCGCGGCGTCGAGGAAGATATCGATGACCCGCAGCAGGACGGATGGCGCGCCCTCGCGTTGCATCGCCCTGATCCGGGACAGCGCCTTCTCGTCCAGCACGCCGGCGCCCGTCGGGGCCGGTTTGCCGCCCGGCCGCTGACCGCTGATGACGACGGGATCCGGCGCCGGCGCGGCCTGAGTCGTCCTGTCGAGCGGCAGCCAGCGGGCGAGCGCGCGCGCGAGCTGTTTCTGGGTGAAGGGCTTCGACAGGTAGTCATCCATGCCGGCGGCGAGGCAGCGCTCACGATCCCCGTCGAGGGCATTGGCCGTGAGCGCGATGATCGGCAGTCGCCGGTCACCCTCGCGCGCCTCGCTGGCGCGAATGGCCGCCGTCGCTTCGAGGCCATCGACCTCCGGCATCTGCATGTCCATCAGGATGAGGTCGATCGGGCGGGTGATCTGGTCGAAGGCCGCTTCCGTGATCCGTTCGAGCGCGGCCCGCCCGTTGCCGACGACCTCGACCTGGCAGCCCAGGTTCTCCAGCAGGGTGGTCGCCAGTTCCTGGTTGACCGGGTTGTCCTCTGCCAGCAGCACGCGCGCCGCGAAGCGCGGCGGGGTTTCGTCCGGTTCGTCGTCGTCCAGCGCCTGCATCGTCTGGCCGGGCGGGCGGGTCAGGTCCAGCGCGTCGGCCAGTGCGTCTTGGAGTTCACCCTGACGCAGCGGCTTGGTCACCGTCGCGGCGATCCCGGCGTTGAGCCATTGGCCCGTCTGCTCGAAATCGACGACGCTGCTCATCAGCACCAGGCGCAGCGACGGAAAGCGCGGGTCGCGGCGCAATTGCCTGACGAACTGCAGCGTGTCGCCGGCGAGTTTCCGGTCGATCACCAGCACTTCGTAGGGGTCGCGCGCCGCGGCGGCGCGTTCGAGTTCGGCGCTGACCGCCGCCGTGCAGTCGGCCCCCACCACCTTCGCCTTCCAGGCCTGCAACTGGCTGATGATCGCCAGGCGGCTCGTCGCATGCTCCTCCGCGACGAGGATGCGGCGGCCGAGCAGCATGCGGCTGCCGGAACGCGAGCTTCCGAGTGCCGAGGCCTCTTCCCGCGCCAGCGCGCACTCGAAACGGAACGTGGAGCCCTTGCCGAATTCACTCTCCACGCCGATTTTTCCGCCCATCAGCGCAGTGAGCTGGCGACAGATCGCGAGGCCCAGGCCCGTCCCGCCGAACTGGCGACTCGTCGAGCCGTCCGCCTGCGCGAAGGAATCGAAGATTTTCGCCAGGTGTTCCGGCCTGATCCCGACGCCGGTGTCGCGCACCTCGAAGCGGATCCGCGCCTGCGGACCGTCCGTCGCCTCGACCGACACCCGCACGACCACCTCACCCTTTTGGGTGAACTTCAGGGCATTGCCGATCAGGTTGGTCAGCACCTGGCGCAGCCGGTCCGGATCGCCCCGATACACTGCATGCGCGTCGGGGGGGAAGATGCACGAGAAGTCGAGGCCGGCGCGATGGGCGCGCTCGGCGAACATCATGCCGAGTTCCTCGATCAGCTGTCTCAGATCGAAGGGAATCGATTGCAGCTCGAGCTTGCCGGCTTCGATCTTCGAGAAATCGAGGATGTCGTTGATGATCGACAGCAGGGTCTCGCCCGAGTGGTGAATCGTCCGCGCGAAGTGCCGTTGCTTGCGATTGAGTTCAGTGTTCAGCAGCAGTTCCGTCATGCCGAGCACCCCGTTCATCGGCGTGCGGATTTCGTGGCTCATGTTGGCCAGGAACTCGGCCTTGGCCGATGCGGCCTGCTCCGCCTGTTCCTTGGCGGCGACGAGGTTCGTCTCCACGATCTTCTGGCGTTCGATCTGTTCGGCTAGACGAAGATTGAGGCGGTCGCCGCGCAGCTTGGCCGCGGCCGATTCCTCCAGCAGCTGTTCGTTTGCGTACTGGTTGTAGAAAGAGCGTTCGTGCGTCCGGTTGGTGATGCGCGCGAGATGGCAGAGGAAGCCGAAGTAGATCGCGATGCCGACACCCGTCGGCACCATCAGCGGCAATCCGGCGACGATGAACGCGACCGGCAGCGGCAGCAGGTTCAGGCCGAGCGCCAACCAGGTGGGTCGCAGCGCGAGGGAGTAGCCGGGGACGATGCCGGCCGAAGTGCCGACGAGCACGGTTGCGACGAACATCTGCAGCGCCGGATTCGAGATGTACGGGATGAAGGCTGCCGCCGACCCCCAGAACGCGCCTGAGATGACGAAAATCGCGGCGAACCACCGATAGTGGCGCGAGAAGGTCTCGTCGTCGTTCGGCGCGCTGGACCAGCGCTTCAGCTGGGCGAGCTGCGCGGTGGCGAACAGCAGTTGCGCGCCGACCCAGATCACGGTCGCCCAGATCGGCAGCACGCCGCGCATGCTGAGGCCGAACACGACGCTGGCGCAGGCACTGCCAATGGCGCCGGCACGCACGGTCTGCGCCAGATGGGCGACGGTCGCCGCGCGCCACTTGGCCAGGAATTCGGGACGCAGGGCCGGGCCCTGCGAGGTCACCTCGGGGTTGAAGTAGGGCGACGACTCCGCGCTGCGCACCTTCAACCGCCCTGGCCCATCGTGCGCGCGCAGTCCCCGCTGACCGCGCGCCACGGCCGGCGTCCGCCGCGTTCGTCCACCCAGTCGGCGAACATGGCCGCAGGCAGGGGTTTGCTGAACAGGTAGCCCTGCGCCTCGTCGCAGCCGAGTGCGCGCAGGAAATCGAGCTGGTGGTCGAGTTCGACGCCTTCGGCGACGACGCCCAGTCGCAGGCTGTGCGCCATCGCGATGACTGCCTCGACGATGGCGGCGTCGTCGGAGTCCTGGCGCAGCTCGCGGATGAAGGACTGGTCGATCTTGAGCACGTCGAGCGGCAGGCGCTTCAGGTAGTGCAGCGACGAGTAGCCGGTGCCGAAGTCGTCGACCGCGAGGGTGAGCCCGAGATCCCGCAGCTTGCGCAGGGTCAGCTGCGAGGCCCCGGCATCCTCCATCAGCAGGCTCTCGGTCAGTTCGAGCTCGAGCATCTCGGCGCCCAGGTGGAACTGCTGGAGGATCCGCGCGAGCATGGTCGGCAGCTTGCGATCGCGGAACTGGGCCGCCGACAGGTTCACCGCACAGCGCAGCTGGCTGCAGCCGCGCCCGCGCCACGCGGCGAGCTGTCGAGCGGCTTCGGTGAGAATCCATTCCCCGAGCGGCAGGATCAGGCCGGACTCCTCGGCGACCGGAATGAACTCGGCTGGCGCGATACGGCCCAGCGTAGGGTGCTGCCAGCGCACGAGGGCCTCCATGCCGACGACCTCGCCGGTGGCGACACTGAGCTTCGGCTGGTAGTGCAGCGACAATTGCTCGCTGCCTATCGCCTGGCGCAGGTTCGTCTCCATGGTCAGCCGGGCCTGGGCGCGGGTATTGAGTTGGGAATCATAGAATTCGCAGCGGTCACGGCCCTTGCGTTTAGCCTGGGCCAGCGCGAGCTCGCCATGACGGAGCAGCGTTTCGGCATCATGACCATCGCTGGGGTGGATCGCCATCCCGATGCTCGTCGTGATGAAGAACTCCTGTCCGGCGACATTGAACGGCTGCTGGAGCGACTCGTGGATGCGCTGCGCGACCTGTTCGACGTCCGCGGCACGACTGACGCCGGGCAGCACGATGCAGAATTCGTCGCCGCCGCAGCGGGCCACGACGTCGACCCAGTTCGCGCCGTGCGAGTCGGCCTGGCCGGACCGCCGACCGCTCGCGCGCACGCAGGCCGTGAGTCGCTGCCCGATGGCGCCGAGCAGCCCGTTGCCGACGTCGTGGCCGACGCTGTCGTTGACGCGCTGGAAATGATCGAGGTCGATCGACAGCGCGGCGACACCCTCGCCGACGCGGCCGGCTTCGGCCAGCATTTCACCCAGCAGGCGTTCGAGCAGGATGCGGTTCGGCAGGCCGGTCACGAGGTCGTAGTACGCGAGACGGTGAATCTTCTGCTCGGCAAGGCGCCGCTCGGTGATGTTCTGGAACGTGCCGATGATGCGATGGCCGTTGTCGTGACGCTCGCGGACCGAGTGCTGGAGGATGGTGCGGGTCTGGCCGCTGCTGTCCGTGATCCTGAATTCGAGGGGCTCGTCGCCGGCGCCGCCGTCACGCGCTGTCAGCGCATCGCTGATCCGCAGGCGGTCGGCCGGCTCGACGTGTTCGAGCAGATCCTCGAGCGTCGTGATCCAGACGTCGGTGGCGAGGCCCAGCACCGAATGGGTCTGGGTGTTCCAGGCGCTGAAGCCGCGCCCGGGAACGTAGGCGAAGTGACCGAGCTGGGCAATGCGTTGCGCGCTCGCGAGCAGCGCCTCGCTCTGGCGCAGTTCGTTGCCGATGGCCGTGGCCCGCAACAGGTAGCGCAGCCGGAATTCGAGCAGTGCCGGGTCCAGCGGCTTGGTGACGAAATCGGTCGCGCCGGCGTGGAAGGCGCGTCGCATCGAGTTGACGTCGTCGAGCCCCGTCATCATCAGCACGGGCAAATGGCGACCGTGGGCGGACAGGCGCAGTCGGCTGCACGCGGCGAAGCCGTCGATGTCCGGCAGCATGATGTCCAGCAGCACGAGGTCAGGTCTCAGCTCCTCGATCAGCCGCAGGCCCTGCGTCGCCGTGTCGGCCTCGAGCAGGCGGAAGCCCTTGTCCGCGAGGGACTCCGTGACGAGCACCCGGTCGACCGGATCATCGTCGATGATCAGGACCAGCGGGGAATCGGGTTCCAGCATGAGTTTCGTGCGTGACGCGTTCTTGATACCGGACGGGGTAACGGCTATCGGCTGTAAAACTTTCATGGACAGTCACTTGGCAAGCTTCGTGCCACCCAAAACTGTGCGCGGGTCGACGTTCCGCGCCGGGCTGCGGGCGGTCGGCGCGCTGCGGTGTCAGAAACCCGCGCAACGCATGGCGCGAGCGTCAATGACTGATCGTGATTATTTCCTGATGAGTCAGGAGATCAGCGGTTCAGTCGCGCGTTGCGGCAGTGACCGCCTGGTGGAAGTGAGCCAGCGCCGGCTCGTTGCGCCCGAACACGATGTGGGTCTGGGCGCCGGACAGGAAGCTGGCCTGGATGCCTTCGCCGACCGGGAAATCCTCGTTTTCGACGACGTGGAGCACGAGCTGCAGGTTGCGGTCCCAGTGGCGCCGGGCCTTCTCGGTCTCGGCCGGCGCCGGCGAG
This sequence comes from Hydrogenophaga intermedia, assembly GCA_943370145.1. Taxonomy (GTDB): domain Bacteria; phylum Pseudomonadota; class Gammaproteobacteria. The sequence continues at coordinate 6,725 of CALRPY020000080.1, forward strand.
TAGAGCGTCAGCTGCAGCAGGGACGAGGCGGGGTCATCCGCATCCGGGAAGATCTGCCACAGCTCGACCTGTTCGCCCTGCCAGACCAGCACGCAGTTCGGGAACAGCACATAGAGAATCACGAGGTGGGGCAGCACCTGCCATGCGTGTTCGGGCTGCCCGCGCAGCTCGGCGATGCTGCGCCGGGGCGTGACCAGCCGGAAGTGCCTGCCGTAGGTGTCGAAGGTCGCCAGGTTCTGGTGGAAGATGGAACAGATCGAGTCCTTGTGCAGCACGCAGAAGTGGTAGGACTCGAGGAAGGTGTCCAGCGCGAGCTTCCAGTTCATGCGGCGCTTCAGCACGCGCGTCGCATAAGGGTGGAAGCGCCCCAGGTCGAAACCGGCGAGTTCGCGATCGAGGGCGCCGAGGCTCGACGCGAGTTCCAGGGCCCGGCCGGGCGTCGGGTGTACCCACAGCATGCCGTGGCGCTCTTCGGCACCGAGCCGCCGCAGGCCGTGCTGCGCGCGATCCACGCCCGGAAAGGAGGCCTCTTCCGGCCGCCCCGCGAGCGCGCCGTCCAGCCCGTAGGCCCATGCGTGGTAGGGGCAGGTGAATCCGCGCGCGGTGCCGCAAGCCTCGGCCACCCGGGCGCCGCGGTGGCGGCACACGTTCAGGAACGCGCCGAAACGGCCCTCCGCGTCGCGCACCAGCAACAGCGGCAGGCCACTGATGTCATGCACCCGGTAGCTGCCGGGTCCCGGCAGGTCGCCGCTGAACCCGACGCACAGCACCTGTTCGCGGAACAGGCGCTGCCGCTCGCGCAGGGCGTGCGCCGGACTGGCGTATTCGTCCACTGGCTGACGGTAGACGTCGTCGCCGAGTTGCAGGCTTCCCTCGTCGATGTAGGCGAGCAGGCGGGCGGCAAGCGCGGTCTGTTCTGCGTGTTCCATCGGCCGAGTGTGTGCCAGCCGTCAGGGCCTTTCAAGCCGGCGGTCGGCGCCGCGCCGCGGCATCAGAAGTCGCTGGCGAGGGCCGTGGCTTCCACGCATGCGGCGTCACGGGCCGCGCGGTCCGCGTCCGGCCCGTAGAGGGTTTTCTCCACGCGCAGCGAGGTCACGTCGGTGATGCCGGTGAAGCGGAACCAGAGGTCCATGTAGCCGGCCTGCAGGTCCCAGCCGGCTGCCGGCGTTGCCGAACCCGGCGTGAAGTCGACGCCGCGGGCGTAGATCGCGAGCGCCTTCTTGCCGCCCAGCAAGCCGTTCAGGCCCCGCTCGTCGAAGGTGAACAGCAGGTCCTTCTGCGACACGACGTCGATGTAGTGCTTGAGCTTGTAGGGGATGCCGAAATTCCACATCGGCAGCGAGAACACCAGCTTGTCCGCCTCGCGCAGCGGGCGCGCCAGCTCGGCGATCCGCGCCCAGGCCGCGACCTGCGCGGGCGTGCGCTCGCTGCCCGCGATACCGGCATACTTGGCTTCCAGCGCATCGCCGTCGAACTCGGGCAGCGCGAGCTGCCAGAGGTCCAGCGTGGTGATCCGGTCGGCCGGTTGCGCGCGGCGGTAGGCCTCCAGGAAGGCTTGCGCCACCTCGATTGATGCGGAGCGGGCCTTGCGCGGCGAAGCTTCGATGTAGAGCAGCTGGGTCATGTGATTGTCCTCGGGTGTCCTGCGGCGTCAGAGGCGCGTGATGTTGATCCGGTTGTCGTGGAAGGCCGCGCCCCCGACCGGGCCGCCCGGGTCGGCGCCGGTCAGCGCATTGATGCCGACGCCCTCGGCGAAAGCGGCGTTGGGCCAGATGCTCTCGACGATGACGACCCCCCGCTGCACCCCGTCGAAGATCTCCACGTGCAGGCTTACCGCGCCGCGCGCGTTCGCCAGCCGCACGCGATCGCCGTCCGCGACGCCGAGCCCGGCCGCGTCGTCCGGGTGGAGCATGACCGTCGGGCGCTGCTCGCGCCGTCGCGAGGTCGGGGTCTCGGTGAACGTCGAATTGAGGAAATGCCGGGCGGGCGCAGTCACGAGGCGGAAGGGGAACGCCGCGTTCGCTTCCTCTATCACGGGCCAGTAATCGGGCAGCGCGGGGGGCGTGCCGGCACCGCCTATCGATTGCTGGGGCAGCTGCGACCAGTCCGGCGCGAAATGGAACCGCCGGTCCGCGTGGGCGAAGCCCTCCAGGTAATGCGCGGTGGCGAAGGGCGGCTGGCAGTCGTGCCAGCGCGCGGCCTCGAGTTCTTCGAGGCTGCCCCAGCCCGAGTTGCGCAGCGTCCAGTCGATGATTTCCCGCGACGACAGGTCGAAGCCCTGGTGGCGGGCGCCGACCCGCGCCGCGATCCCGCAGAGCACCTCGTGATTGCTGCGGCATTCGCCGGGCGCTTCGATGATGCGCGGCCCGAGCTGGATGTGCTGGTGGCCCCCGCCCTGGTAGAGGTCGTCGTGCTCGAGGAACATCGTCGCGGGCAGCACGATGTCCGCCATCGCGGCGGTTTCGGTCATGAACTGCTCGTGGACGCAGACGAAGAGGTCCTCGCGCGCGAAGCCGCGATGGACCTGCGTGAGGTCGGGCGCGACCGACATCGGATTGGTGTTCTGGATGAAGAGCGCCGTCACCGGCGGGCCGCCGGCGAGGTCGCGCGGGTCGCCGGTCAGGACCGGGCCGATGCGTGACTGGTCCAGCATGCGCACCGCTGGATCGCGGGCGTCGAGGCCTTCGATCAGCGTCTTGTTCCAGTGGAAGATGGCGCCGTTGGTGTGGAAGGCGCCGCCACCCTCGTGGCGCCACGCGCCGATGACGGCCGGGATGCACAGCGCCGCATGCATGCCGACGGCGCCGTTGCGCTGACGCGAGAAGCCGTATCCGAGGCGGAAGTAGCTGCGCGGATGATGCCCGACCAGATCCGCGAAGGCCTCGATGTCGGCGACCGGGACGCCGCAGATGGCGCTGGCCCATTGCGGCGTGCGCGTGGCGAGGTGCGCCTCGAGCGCATCGGCGTCGCGCGTGTGCGCGGCGATGTAATCGCGATCGGCATGTTGATCGCGGAACAGCGCGTGCATCACGCCGCAGGCGAGCGCCGCGTCCGTGCCGGGTTTCACGCACAGGAACAGGTCCGCCTGCTCGGCGGTCGCGTTGCGATAGGTGTCGACGACGACGATCTTCGCGCCGCGTTCGCGCCGCGCGCGCAGCGCGTGGGTCATCACGTTGACCTGGGTGCTCGCCGCGTTCGTGCCCCAGATCACGACGACGTCGGCGCGCGCCATCTCGCGCGGGTCGACCCCGGCGAGCCTGCCGGTGCCGGCGAGGAAGCCGCTCCAGGCGAGGGTCGTGCAGATCGTCGAATGCTGGCCGGAATAGCGCTTGACGTGGCGCAGGCGGTTGATGCCGTCCCGCATCACGAGACCCATCGTGCCGGCGTAGTAGTAGGGCCAGACGGTTTCCGGCCCGTGGCGCCGTTCGGCGGCGAGCAGGCGCTCGCCGACCTCGTCCAGCGCCTCGTCCCAACTGATGCGCGCGAACTGCCCGCTGCCCTTGGGGCCCGTGCGTTTCAGCGGATGGAGCAGGCGCTCCGGGTGATGGATGCGCTCGGCATAACGCGCGACCTTGCTGCAGATGACGCCGGCCGTGTAGCTGTGCTCGTCCGCGCCGCGTACGCGACCGATGCGTTGCCCGTCCAGTTTCTCGACGACCAGCGCGCAGGTCGACGGACAGTCATGCGGGCAGGTCGTGTGGAAAAACCGCGATTCAGCGCCCATGTCGGTGATGGCCTCGCCCGGTGAAATGCCGCCGTGACGGCCCAGCGGGCAATCTACCGAGGCGCCTCGCGGCGGGCAATCGCCGTCGCGTGACCCCGTCGAGTATAGTGCCACCGTTCCCACGCATGACGGATGCCACGCATGACGACCAGGCGCGCATTATTCCTGATGACCCTGCTGTTGCCGCTGGCCGGCTGCCTCGCGCACGACCGGCCGCGCGCGACGGTGGAACACCTCGCGATCAAGAACCGCGTGGCGATTGTCGTGCTCGCCGACGCCGCGCCGCGGGTCGACACGATCGCCCTCCAGCCGACCAGGAGCACGCACGGCCGCGCGACAGTCGCCGGCTGGGACGTGCGGGCCGCACTCGAGCCCTATCTCGCCGAGCGCTTCCGCGGCAAGGGCCTCACGGTGGTCCCGCTCGACTACGATTCGGCGGAGTTCGCGGCGGTCTACGCGAGCAGCACGGCCTACCCGGATCCACAGCGGGTCAACGACGCCCTGCGCGCCCGCGCGGCGCAGGCCCAGGCCGACCTGCTGGTCGTCGTCTATCGACAGGTCGAACGTGACTTCATCGGGGAATCGATCGAGAACCTGGTCGGCTACGGTCTCGTGCGCCATGAAGGCCGCGAGCCGCAGGCCTATGCGGCCGTGGGGCTGGAAGCGATCGCCGTCGACGGCGGCGCCGTGATCGCGCGCGCGGATGGCCTGAAGGCGGTGCCGCTGCCCGCCGATGCCTGGCTCGACGCCTATGCGACCGACGACACGGTCGCCATCGAAGGCGCGAGCTTACCCGCCGTGACCGCTGCCCTGAGCGCCGCCCTGCAGGGCGCCGCCCTGGGCGCCGCGCAGGAAGCCGGGTTGTCGCACTGACATGCGCTGCGTCATTCTCGGCGCTGGCGCTCTCGGCAGCATCCTCGCCGCGCACCTGCGCCGCGCCGGCCATGACGTGACGCTGATCGCCCGCGGCGCGCGCGCCGCGGCGCTGCGCGCGCAGGGGCTGAAGGTCTCCGGCCTCGCCGCGATCGGGATCGATTGCGACGTCTGTACCGATCCGGCCGCACTGCGCGGCGCGGACCTGTTCATCAATACCGTCAAGACCTATGACAGCCGCGCGGGCCTCGCGGCGCTCGCCGGTCTGGGACCGACGCTCGCGCTGTCGGTGCAGAACGGCGTGGTCAAGGAGGACGAACTCGCCGCCGCCTTCGGCGCCGACCGCGTGCTTGGTGCGATGGCCGACTTCAGCGGCGAGTTGCGCGACGATGGCAGCGTGCTGTTCACGCGCAACGTCTGCCTGCACGTCGGTGAGCTCGCGGGTGGCGCCTCGTCGCGTGCCGCGCGGATCGCCGCCACCCTCGACGCCGCCGGTATCACGGCTCGCGCGAGCGACGCCATCCGGACCGTGATCTGGTCGAAATACGTCGGCTGGAACGCGCTGATGACCTTGTCGGTGCTGACCCGCCGGCGCACGGCGGCCTACCTGTCCGACCCCGACGCGGCACTCGTTGCAGCGCGCATCACACGCGAGATGGCGGCGCTCGCCGCGACGCTCGGGATCCCGCTGCGCGACCAGTCGCCGCTGCCGGTCGCGGGCATCGCGGCCGGCGACGAGGCGGCGGCCGTCCGCCTCGTGCAGTCGGTCGGTGCGAGCTTCCAGCAGCAGGCGCCGACGCACCGGATGTCCAGCCTGCAGGATCTGCTGCGCGGCCGGCCGCTCGAACTCGAGGAAACCGTCGGTCATGCGCTCGCGCTCGGACGGGCCCAAGGCATCGCCATGCCCGTGACCGAGGTCTGCTACCGGCTCGTCTCGACGGTCAACCGCGGGCTGCGCGACGGGCAGGATCCGGTCGCCTAGCACGATGCTGGCCGGACGATTCGATCTTGCGCCGTGGCGCTTCGCGCGCGAGGCCGACGCCGCCCAGCGCGCCGCGCAACAGGCACTGCAGGAAGCTCTCTCCGCCGCGGGCACGCTGGTATTCGGCCAGCGCTGCTTCGTGTCGCCGCTGGCGGGCGTCGACGTCGAGCGCCTGGCTTTCGGCGACCACTGCCTCGTCGCCGCCTGGGCCATTCTCGCCGGTGACATCAGTGCCGGCAGCTTCTGCACCTTCAATTCGCACGCGGTGCTGCGCGGCCGTGTCCGGCTCGGCGACGCTGTGCGCATCGCGTCACACGCGAGCATCATCGGCTTCGAGCACGTTGCCGACGACGTCGAGCGCCCGATCTTCCGCCAGGGCACCCGCCGGCGCGGCGTCGAGGTCGGCAGCGATGTGTGGATCGGCGCGGGCGCGACGATCGTCGACGGCGTGCGCGTCGGCAGCCATGCGATCATCGGCGCCGGCGCCGTGGTGACACGCGACGTTCCCGACTATGCAGTGGTGGTCGGCAACCCGGCGCGGGTGTTGCGCGATCGCCGCCGTGGCCCCCCCGTCCGTGCCGCCGACACGCTGCGCACCTTCGGTCGGCGTGTCGCCGACGAGTGGCCGGCAATCCTCGCCGCGCACGCCGCGCCGGATGCCGTGCCTGCCTATGCGGACACGGCCGGCGGGACGTCCGGCCTGCGCGCGACCTGCGACGCTGTCGAGATCGCGGCGATGTTCGGTGCCGAGCCGCCCGCGGCGGCCGGCCTGCGCGCGCGCCTGCTGGCGTCCCAGGACCCCGCCACCGGCCTGCCGCGGGACGACGACCGTCCGGACGGCGCGCCGGGAAGCCCGCTCGGCGACGCGAACACGGCCTACCTCGTGCTCTGCGTCGGCTACGCGCTGGAGTGCCTGGGCGCCCGCTACCCGCAGCCCTTCGCGGCGGTGGAGGCGCTGGGCGCCGCGGGGCTGGTGCGCTGGCTCGACGACCTGCCGTGGCGTGAACAACCGTGGACAGCCGGCGCCTGGGTCGACAGCCTCGCCACCGCGCTGTGGTTCAATCGCACGCACTGCGGGCGCGAGATCCCGTATGCGCCGCTGTTCGAGTGGCTCGGCGCGCGTTGCCTCCCGCACACGGGCCTGTGGAGCGGGGGCATGCGCGCGCAGGGCTGGCTGCAGCCGGTCAACGGTTTCTATCGGCTCACCCGCGGGAGCTATGCGCAGTTCGGCTTGCGTGTGCCGTATCCCGAGTCCACCATCGATACGGTGTTGGCACATTGCCGTTTCCACGAGGACTTCATGATCCGGGGCACCCATGCGTGCAACGTGCTCGATGCGCTGCACGCGCTCTGGTTGTGTGGTCGCGCGAGCGCGCATCGCCGCGAGGAGGCGCGCGCTTTCGCGCGGCGCCAGATCGACGCGATCGTCGCGCGCTGGCTGCCCGGCGCCGGCTTCGCCTTCGCGGCGGGCGGAGTGGCGGGCCTGCACGGCACCGAGATGTGGCTGGCCGCGCTGTTCACCGCCGCCGCGCTGGTCGGCGCCGACGATGCCTGCGGTTATGCGCCGCGCGGCATCCATCGCCTCCGTTTCCCGTCGCTTGCAGGTGCTGCCGGATGATGATGTGGGTGGAAATCGGCGTGGTGCTGCTGTTGATCCTGTTCAACGGCGCGCTGGCGATGGCGGAAATGTCGGTGGTCTCGTCGAACAAGCACCGCCTGAAGCTGCTCGCCGACCGGGGCTCGCGAGGGGCGCGGGTCGCGCTTGCGCTGGCGGAGAACCCCGCGCGCTTCCTGTCCTCGGTGCAGATCGGCATCACCCTGGTCGGCGTGCTGGCCGGCGCCTTCGGCGGGGCGACGCTGTCCGAACATCTTGCAGCCGCGCTCAACGCCATACCGCTCATCGACCCCTACGGTGAGGTCGTCGCGATGTTCGTCGTCGTGGTCGGCATCACCTTCCTGTCGATTGTCGTCGGCGAGCTCGTACCCAAGCAGCTGGCGCTGCGCCGCCCGGAAGCGATCGCGGCCGCGGTCGCCCTGCCGATGCGCTGGTTCATCCGCATCGTGGGCCCGGCGGTCACGGTGCTGCAGCTGGCGTCGCACGGCGTGCTGTCGCTGATCGGTGAGCGTGGCGGCGCGACCCAGGGCATCACCGAAGAGGAGGTCAAGGCGGTCATCCACGAGGGCGCGCGCGCCGGCGTGCTGAAGGACCTCGAGCGGGAGATGCTGAGCGGCGTCATGCGCCTGGCCGACCGCCGCGCCGAGCTCATCATGACCGAGCGCGAGCACTTCGTGACGGTTGATCTCGACGAGGACCCGGCCGTGATCTGGCAGCACCTGCGCACGACCGTGCACACGCGGGTGATCGCCGTGCGTGGCCAGCCGTCGCGCGTGATGGGCCTGCTCGAAACGCGCGACGTGCTCGCACGCGTGCTCGAGGGGGCACAGGTCGATTTCGAACGGCTGCTGGTCCAGCCGCCGCGGATCCCGCCGAACATGTCGGCGACGGCCCTGCTCGAGGGCCTGCGCGACAGCCGCACCCACATGCTGTTCGTCGTCGACGAGCGTGACGACGTCATCGGTCTCATCACCGCCACCGACATCCTGAACACCATCGTGCCCGGCTTCGGCGCGCGGGGCGAGGACGAAGGCGCCATCGTGTTACGCCGCGAGGGCGAGTGGCTCGTCGATGGCGATCTGCTCATCGACGTGCTGGTCGACCACCTCGGTTTCATCACCCTGCCGGCCGACCGCAGTTTCGACAGCGTTGCAGGCTTCGTCCTGTGGCATCTGGAGCGCCTGCCCGTCGAAGGCGAGCAGCTGCGAGCGGACGGCTACCTGTTCGAGGTTCTCGACATGGACGGTCCGCGCATCGACAAGGTGCTGGTCACGCGCCTCGACGCGACCGCCGCGCTGGACGATGCGCTCGACAGCGGTTGAGTCGCGGCCGTCTCCTGAAAGCCCGGGCTGCACGGTCGCGGCGGCAGTCACGCCGGGCTGCTCCCGCCAGGCCCGTCGCGGCGGGCAGCGGCAGAATGCCGCACCCCCGGCGCTCGCGACGCGAAGATTGCTGGTGCTACACTGCGGCGCTTCCCCGAGCCGTCCAACCAGGAATACCGCCCGCCGGCCATGTTCGATGCCGCCACCGCTGCAATTGCCGCCTTGGTGCGAGGCGCCACGCGATGAGTGCGACAGCCTCGTTGCGCATGGGCGATGCGTCAGGGCGTCGCCTGACGGACGCAGGCGACTGTCGCCGCTCGGACCTCGTGCTGCTGGGCTTGTTGTCGCTTGTGCTGCACGCGTGGGTCTGGCAGCTCGCGGTGCGCCAGACCCCGCCGCCCGACTCGCAAGCGAAACCGCTGCCGATCGAAATCCAGCTCGTGGCGCCGCCGGCCCCGAAGCCCGTCGCGCCGCCGCCCCCGCCGCAGGTCGTGCCGCAACCGCCGCCGCCGAAGCCGGCG
>CALRPY020000081.1:0-15376 GCA_943370145.1 Hydrogenophaga intermedia
CTCATTGTGGGCAGCGGTGGAATCGATCGCCCCGAAGATTGGCTGTGTGCCGCAGACGCTGCTCGAGTGGGTCAAGCGGCATGAGATTGATGCCGGCGTTCGCGGCGGTGTGACCACGGCGGAGGCCCAACGCGTCAAGGATCTGGAGCGCGAGGTCAAAGAGCTGCGCCGGGCCAACGAGATCCTGAAGTTGGCCAGCGCGTTTTTCGCCCAGGCGGAGCTTGACCGCCGCCTCAAGTCCTGATGGCTTTCATCGACGAACATCGCGATGTCCACGGGGTCGAGCCGATCTGCACGGTGTTGCAGATCTCCCCGTCGGGCTATCGTCGATACGCCGCACGACGGCGAGAGCCCGACAAGCGTTGTGCCCGTGCCAAGCGAGACGAAGCGTTGGCGCCTGCCATCGAACGTGTCTGGCGAGCCAACCTGCAAGTCTACGGGGCCGACAAGGTCTGGCATCAGCTGGGACGGGAAGGAACCCCGGTCGCACGTTGCACCGTCGAGCGGCTGATGCGTCGACAGGGTTTGCGCGGCGTGAGGCGCGGCAAGGTCGTGCGCACGACGGTGAGTGACAACAAGGCCCCGTGTCCGCTGGACAAGGTTCATCGGCAGTTCCGGGCCGAGCGGCCTAACCAACTCTGGGTCGCGGACTTTACCTACGTGTCGACCTGGCAAGGCTGGTTGTACGTGGCCTTTGTCATCGACGTCTTTGCTCGTCGCATTGTGGGCTGGCGCGTCAGCAGGTCGATGCACACGGACTTGGTGCTCGATGCGCTGGAGCAGGCGCTCTACGCGCGCCAGCCGGAGCAGGAAGGCAGCTTGATTCACCACAGTGATCGAGGCTCGCAGTACGTCTCGATTCGTTACAGCGAACGCCTTGCGGAAGCCGGTGTCGAGCCATCGGTGGGCAGCAAAGGCGACAGCTACGACAACGCACTGGCGGAGACGATCAACGGCCTCTACAAAGCCGAACTCATCCATCGCCGCGCGCCCTGGAAGACGCTGGAAGCTGTCGAGTTTGCCACGCTGGAATGGGTGTCCTGGTTCAACCACGATCGCCTGCTCGGGCCTATCGGCTATATCCCGCCGGCAGAAGCCGAGGCAAACTATTATCGGGCACTTGAGAAGCCGGTCGCCGAAGCGGCCTGACTTAAACCAAACAGCCTCCACGAAACCCGGGGCGGTTCAGACCCAAGCCTACTCGCGCACCAACCGCATTCTCAATTCGGTCAAGACCTACGGCAATATCGTCTCCTTCCGCAATCTTGAGGACGCCACCAACGACGCCCTGGCCCTGTTCGGCAACAAGGATGCCAAGGGCATCGTGCTGCTGAAACCCTATGCCGAGTATTACGCCGAATACCAGGGCAAGATTGCCGAGTTGCAGGCGCTGTTCCCGCTGGGCGCTGCGATCACCGGCGAAGCGGCGCAGAAGGCTTTCATCAAGCTGTTCGGCGCCATCCTGCGGCTGAAAAACATCCTCACCGCTTTCGACGACTTCGCTGGCAATGAAATCCTCAGCCAGCGCGTTTTTCAGGACTACCAAAGTGTCTACCTGAATCTGTACGCCGAATTCCGCGCCGTATCGGAGGCGGAGAAGGAAAGCATCAACGACGACGTGGTGTTCGAGATCGAGTTGATCAAACAGGTCGAGATCAACGTCGATTACATCCTGATGCTGGTGGAGCAATACCTGAAGAAGAAAGGCACGGGCGAGGACAAGGAGATCCGCGCCAATATCGAGCGCGCGATCAATCCCAGCCCGAGCTTGCGCAACAAGAAGGACCTCATCGAGCAGTTCGTGGACACCGTGTCCACCAAGGGCAAGGTGGATGCTCAGTGGCAGGCCTTTGTAGTGGCCAAAAAGGCCGAGGAACTGGAGCGCATCATCCAGGACGAGAACCTGAACGCCGAGGAAGCCCGGGCCTTCATCGACAACGCCTTCCGCGATGGCGCCATCCCTACCGCTGGCACCGCCATCACCAAGATACTGCCGCCGGTGTCGCGCTTCTCGAAGGACAACGGCCACGGGCGCAAGAAGCAGACGGTGTTGGACAAGCTGGCCGCCTTCTTCGAGCGCTATTTTGGGCTGGTGAGCTGATTGCTTGTGACTCTGGGTTCATCGGCATGCAAGCAGCGGGAGGCGGCCTGATGCAGTTCAGCCCAACGTGGTACCTCTTGGAACAGGAGGGAATGCTGGCCCAGGCCTGCCTCTGCAATGGCCTGACGGCCCTGCGTCGCGCCAATCTGGGGGACAAGAAGGGGCTGTTCTATTCGGCGTTCTTCGAACTGTCGATTGGCTTCGAGCGGGTGCTGAAGCTGGTCTTGATCCTCGACCATATGGCTCGCAATCAGCTGGTTCCTCCCGACAGCAAGACAGTCGAGGATTACGGGCACAAGCTTCGCGCCCTCTTCGACGCCGCAAAGGCCGTTTGCGCCGCTCGCAACGTGACTGAACTGGATGGATTTCAGGCCGATTCGTTGCCCATCGTGATCCTGGGCTTCCTGGACGATTTCGCACACCCCGGCGGGCGCTATTCCAACATCAACAAGCTGACCGGCCACAGGCATCAGGCGATGGCCGACCCGATCGCGCGGTGGGGTGAGATGGCGAGCCAGATCATGCGTACGCAGGCCAATGCGCGGGAGCGCGAACGCGCACAGTTGAACGGACGAATGGCAAGTATTGCGTTTGGTGATGCCGCAGCCAGCTTGATGAGTGATCTCGACCAGCAACACATGGATGTGGCGTCGCTGCACGTCCGAGCGTCGGAACTCGATACTGCTGCCAAGTACGCTATCTACGCGCTTGTCACGCTGATCGCCGCGTTGCGCGATGTAATCGACTCGCTTTGTGACAGTGCGTGGGCGGTCAATCGGGCCGCTCAAGCTGGTGCGGCTGTGGTGCCTGCCATGAAGGAGTTCTTCCAGTTTGCCTGGGCAGACAGGCAGTACGTGATGCGGAAGCGGCAGTGGCCATGAGTTCGCTGATCGAAAGCGATGAGCTAACTGCACTGCGAGCCGAGAACACGCGCCTCATCGCGTTGCTCGAATCGCACGGCATCGAGTGGCGTCCACCGTCAAAGCCGGCGGCACCGCCAGCGGAACCGTCCAGGCTGTCCACCGAGGAAAAGGTTGCGCTGTTTCGCCGACTGTTCCGTGGTCGCACCGACGTCTACTCCGTCCGTTGGGAGAGCAAGACGACGGGCAAGTCGGGCTACGCGCCGGCCTGCGCGAATGAGTGGCGCGCTGGCGTGTGCGAGAAGCCGCGCATCAAGTGCGGCGACTGCAGCAATCGCCTTTTGATCCCGCTGTCGGACGCGGTGATTTACAACCATCTCGCCGGTGAGCACACGGTCGGTGTCTATCCGCTGATGGAGGACGACAGCTGCTACTTCCTGGCTGTCGATTTCGACGAGGCGGAATGGCGGGATGACGCGCGAGCGTTCATGCAGTCATGCGATGAGATCGGCGTACCGGCTGCGCTGGAAATTTCGCGCTCCGGTAAAGGCGCGCACGCATGGGTGTTCTTCGCCGGCCGTGTCTCGGCCCGTGATGCGCGGCGGCTGGGCACGGCCATCATCAGCCATACCTGCGCACGCACGCGGCAGCTCCAACTCACCTCCTACGACCGGTTGTTCCCCAACCAGGACACGATGCCCAAAGGCGGCTTCGGCAACCTGATTGCATTGCCGCTGCAAAAGGCGCCGAGGGAGATGGGTTTCAGTGTATTCGTCGATGCTGGTCTGTGCCCATATGTGGATCAATGGGCCTTCCTGGCTTCCATCCAGCCGATGGCAGCATTCGATATCGAGCCGACCATCCTGCGGGCCACAGGTGGCGTCCATCCATTGGACGTTACCTTTATCGACGACGAAGATTTGGCGACGCCTTGGAAACGCGAGAGTTCTGCGTCGAAGAAGTTGGCGGAGACCATGCCCCGCTCGCTGACGGTCACCCTGGCCAACCTGATTTACTTCGAGAAGGCACAGTTGCCGCAGGCGCTGGCCAACCGCTTGATCCGCCTGGCGGCCTTCCAGAACCCCGAGTTCTACAAGGCCCAGGCGATGCGGATGTCGGTGTGGGACAAGCCGCGCGTCATCGGCTGCGCTGAGAACTACCCGCAGCACATCGCACTGCCTCGCGGCTGCCTGGACGCTGTCCTGTCATTGCTCCGCGACAACGGCATCACCTGCAATCTGAAAGACGAGCGTTTCGCCGGTGCTCCGCTGGACGTGGCCTTCGTCGGCACCCTCCGCATTGACCAGGAGATGGCGGTCTCGGCGATGCAGCAACACGATGCCGGCGTGCTCTGCGCGCCGACCGCATTCGGCAAAACGGTGACGGCCGCTGCGATGATTGCGCGGCGGGGAGTGAACACCCTGGTGCTGGTGCATCGCACCGAACTGCTCAAGCAATGGCAGGAACGCCTGCAGGCCTTTCTTGGCGTCGCCAAGGGGGTGGTCGGCACCATTGGCGGAGGCAAGGCCAGGCCTACCGGCAAGATCGATATCGCGGTGATGCAGTCCTTGTCCCGCCAGGGCGAGGTGAACCCCCTGGTGGAGGACTACGGACAGGTGATCGTCGACGAGTGCCATCACGTTGGTGCTGTGTCGTTCGATGCCATCCTGAAGAGAGGCAAAGCGAAATACGTGCTCGGTCTGACGGCGACGCCGATCCGTCGCGACGGTCAGCAACCGATTATCTCCATGCAGTGCGGGCCGCTCCGCCACACGGCGGCCACACCCGCCAGCGGCCCCCGGGATTTGGAGGTCGTGCCACGGTCACGCTTCACACGGCTCGATCTGCCTTCCGAAGCGGGCATTCAGGAGGTATTCCGTCACCTTGCCAACGATCAGCAGCGTACCAGTGCAATCGCGGCGGAAATTCAGGGGGCTTTCGCACAGGGCCGCAAGGTTCTTGTGCTGACCGAACGGACCGAACATCTCGACGCCATTCGTGCCGCGCTGGATGGGCATGAGCCAGCCCCGTTTGTATTACACGGCCGAATGTCGAAGAAGCAGCGAAGCGCCCTCATTACCCAATTGGATGCTTTGCCACCCGGTGCGCCGCGCATCCTGCTGGCGACCGGAAAGCTCGTCGGTGAGGGCTTCGACCATCCCCCTCTCGATACCCTGGTACTGGCGATGCCCGTTTCCTGGAAGGGAACGCTGCAGCAGTACGCCGGCCGCCTGCACCGGGAGCACGCCTCTAAGACCGGCGTTCGGATCATCGATTTCGTCGATGCCGGCCACCCGGCATTGCTCAGAATGTGGGACAAGCGCCAGCGCGGATACCGGGCAATAGGTTACCGGATCGCTGCGGAATTGGGCGGTTCATGAACCGGTCTCCGCGACATTCCGCAGGCGTTTGCACCGCCCCGAAACAGCTGACCGAGGACCCAGTTCTGCGGTCAACCATCCGCCACCAAACAAAGCAAAAAGGCCACCTTGTGTGGCCTTTTTGCTTTGTTGGAGACGGTGTGGATGAGAACCCGCGTGCCGGGTTCAATACGAGTTCCGACGGCGACGCGCAGCCCCGGGCCAGCGCCAGCTGGATGGAGGTCGGTGCCACGTCCCACGGTCTAACCGGCGCATTACCGCAGCCATCGCTGGAGCACGCGCCGGCCTGTCCAACGCACCCGCTAGATATCCCCGAAGTCCCCGTGCCGCCCCAAGCCGTCCGCGAAGCGCCGCGCGCCGGCAACGCCCTCGGCCTCGACGATGCGCGCGCTGATTGCCCACTCCGAACGCAGACCGTCCAACTCAGACAGGCCCTCCTGCGCGTAGACCGACGCGCGATCGGCGCGCAGGCAGCCCTGCGGGAACTTCGCGATCTGGACCGCCAGGGCTTCGGCCGCCGCGCGCGACTCGCCGTCGGGCACGACGCGATCGCAGGCGCCGATGCGCAGCGCTTCGTCCGCCGGCAGTTTGCGCCCGGTGAGGATGAGGTCCAGCGCGCGGCCGCGGCCGACGAGGCGCGGCAGCCGCACGGTGCCGCCGTCGATCAGCGGCACGCCCCAGCGCCGGCAATAGACGCCGAAATACGCGCTCTCCTCCATCACGCGCAGATCGCACCACAGCGCGAGTTCGAATCCGCCGGCCACCGCCGGCCCGGCGACGGCGGCGATCACCGGTTTGCTCAATTGCAGGCGGCTCGGCCCCATCGGACCGCGCGGCACGCTGTCGTCGGCAGCGAAGTCGAGCGCGGCGAGCGGATTGTCGCGGCCCGCGAGCTCGCTGGCGGCCTTCAGATCCCAGCCGCCGCAGAACGCGCCGCCCTCGCCCCAGAACACGGCGACCAGCGCCTCGTCGTCGGCCTCGAATTCGAGAAACGCCGCGGTCAGCGCCTCCGCCGTTGCGTTGTCCACGGCGTTGCGCACCTCGGGACGGCTGTTGATCACCGTCGTTACCGGGCCGTTCTTCTCCACGCGTACCGTCATGTTCGGGGTCTCCTCAGCGTTGCCGCGCGATCAGCGCATCGAGTTCCGCGATCAGCGCGCGCGCCTCGTCGCCCTGCGGGATCGGCTTGCCCGAGTCACGCCACGCCACCGCGTCCTTGAAGCCGTGGGCCTGGGCATGACGCCGGAACCACATGCCCTCGGGGTTGTGCCGGGTGATGCCGTCGAACACGGTCGCGAGCGTCTGGCTCGCGAGCAGGCCCATGCGTTCGACGGCCTCGTTCACGATCATCTTCTGCATCTGCAACATGCCGACGGGCACGCCCGTCATGCGTGCGGCCAGCGCATCGACCGCGGCATCGAGCGCCGCCGCCGGCACCGCTTCGCTGACCAGGCCCCAGTCACAGGCAGTGCGGCCGTCGATCAGATCGCCGGTCAGCAGCATGCGCTTGGCGCGCTCGGGCCCGAGACGATAGGTCCAGTGCGCCGTGGTCGGACAGCCCCACACCCTGGTCGGCATGTAACCGATGCGCGCGCTGTCCTCCATCACGATCTGATCGCAGCACAGCGCGATGTCCGAGCCACCCGCGATGGCGTACTTGTGCACCCGCGCGATGGTGGGCTTCGGCGAGCGCCACAGCGCCATGAAATCGTCCGTGTAGCGCCGCATCGCGCGGTAGTCGACCATTGGATCCCAAGGCGCGCGCTCCTGCTTGCACGGGTGATCGCCCTCGCCCTCGCCGAACAGGCCGATGTCATAACCGGCGCAGAATGCGGCGCCCGCGCCCTGCACGATGATGACGTGGATGTCGTCATCCGCGTTCGCGAGATCGACCGCCGCGCGGATCTCGCCTGGCGTGACATCGGTGATCGCGTTCAGCCGTTCCGGCCGATTGAAGGTGATGCGGGCGACGCGCGGGTTGGATGCGTCGCGGGTCAGGGTCAGTGTCGTGAAGCCCGTCGCGTCGAACAGGGCTGGCCCCGTCCCCGGTCGGTCAACGCTCATCGTCGTCCCTCCAGCGATTGCAGAGTTCAGACCGGCGTGGCGGGCTCCCGCTGGCCGGGCAGCAACCCGGCGGAATTACCACCCGCGGGCCACCCGGCCCGCGGCACGGTCTGGACGCTGAACATGCCGATCCACCCGACGCAACGCAAGCAGCAGCGGTGACCATCGGCGGTGCGGGCTTGCGGCCTCGAGACCCTGGCCCCGGCGCGGCCCAATAAGGGACAAGCCCAATAAGGGACAGACCACGATTAGCGACCCAATAAGGGACAGACCTCGATTAGGAAACCGTGGTCTGTCCCCCATTACTCTCCGTGTGCCCCATTACTCCCCGGATGAAGCCTATTTTCCCGTCGCCCGCCGCCGCCACAGCAGCCCAATCCCGCCGAGCATCGCGAGCCACGCCGGCGGCAGCGGCACCGGCGCCGGTGCGACGCCGAGCATCACCCCGCCCCCATCGCTCGCCACCACCGACCAGCCGAACAGGCTGGTGGCCTGGAAGTCGCCGTTGGCGAGCCCCGGCAGGAGGATATTGTCGAGCAGCACCGTGCTGCCGGCGGGACCATCCAGCCTGAACTGCAGCAGCGGGTTGCTGCGGCCGAGCAGGTTCGCATGATGGTTGGCATCGATGGCGAAGCTCACGGTCCGGAACACGTCGCCATCGGGGGTCAGCGTCGCCAGCAGTTCGTCCGCCAGCGTCACGGTGAGCGTGCCGCTGCCCGTCGTGAAGCGGTAGTCGAAGCCGAGCGTGTAACCCTCGGTCGGCGTCGTGCCGAGCAGCATCTGGTTCAGGCTCACGGGAGAACCGGTGACGAGCTGCGCGACCTGGTCCTCTTCGAGCACGCTGCCGAGCGGCGCATCGAGTCGCACCAGCCAGCCGGCGTAGTTCGCGCCGTTACGGCCCCAGCCCACGATCGTGCGCCCGTCGGCCGAAATGTCCTCCGCCCCCAGCAGCGTCCAGTTCGCGAGGCCCGTCGTGCCCAGATCGTTCAGCAGGGTCTGCAGGTTGCGCATGCCGTGCTCGGCATCCCAGATGAAGGCACGCTCGCGATCCTGGCCGAAGTAGAACACCGCGCTGTTGCCGACGACGACCGCGCCGTCGGCGGACGCAGCCGTGGCAACGCTGCGGAAACTCGAATCGCTGGTCAGGGCGCCCAGCGACTGCATCACGCCGTTCTCCCAGCGGAAGGCTTCGACGGTGGCCTCGTTCAGGATATTCAGCGCGCCGCTGGAACCGATCACCACGCGGCCATCGGACGACACCCCGTTCGCCGCGCTGAACGGCTTTGCGGCATGCAGGTAGCCGAGCGACTGCGGGTCGGTGCCGACGACGCGTCTCGCGATGCCGTCGACGCCGGTGCCCACGATCACGCCGCCGTTGGCGCTGACGCCGGTCGCGTCCTCGAGGCCGTTGATGGGCTCGATGCCGGACGCGGTCCACTTCGCGGCCTGCAGGCCGAGATTGGAATCGCTCTGGCCGACGATGACGCTGCCGTCATCACTGATGTCCTTGGCCGAACTGTAGAAGCTGTAGAAATAAAGACCCGGCAGGTCGCCCAACCCCTGCGCGCCCGTCGCCGCGCTCCAGCGCAGCCCCTCGGTCTGCGACGAGCCGCTGCTGGTGCTGTGGCCTTCACCGACGACGATGCCGCCGTCGGCCGAAATGCCGTCCGCCAGGCTGTCGAAACTGCTGCCGGCAAGGTCGCCCAGCCCGGCGACGGTGGCGCTGTTGCCCGAGATCGTCCAGCGCGTCGCTTCGAAACCATTACTGCCGGCCGACGCCGCGGAACCGGCAAACCCCGCAGCCATGTGCCCATACGCAGTGACCGAGGTGGCCGCGCTGAAATTCAGCCCGCCCGCCAGATCCGGCAGCGGTATGAAGACCGGCGCGGCCACGGCCGCACCCGCGAAACCCAGCATCCAGATCGCGCTCAACAGCAGGCCGCCGTGGCGGCACTTCAGGTTCATGTTCATCGAAGCGACTCCTGACCCAGCGTCGTTTTCGTACGTCTGTTCCTACGCTAGACGCGGCGCGATTTCCGATGCTGATCCCGATCAGTCCGGCCACCGTTCCAGGCTGCCGGTGGCGCCGGCGAGGCGTGCATGCAGTGTCGATGAAACGCCGAATCCGCTCGCGGCGCTGACGCCGCGGCGTGTGCGGGCCGGGGCGGCGCGTGCGCTGCGCCTTGCGGCGTGTGACCTGGCGGGCGATGGCAGGCGACTTGATCCAGCGCAGTGGCTCCGCGCCCGGAACCTGAAGAATCCGAAGCTGCCGATCATCGGCACGGGCAAGGGACGTTCAGGCCATCACATTCAGGGAGACACCGTGAGGAAAATCATCACTTCCATTGCAGCAATCGCCGCCGCAGGCGTGGCGGCATCCGCCACCGCGGCCCCGATCTACCACAGCGCGGGCCTGCGGACCTACGTGCAGGCCGCGAACTGGCCGCCCGCGGCCGGCGGTGTCGAGGACAAGGAGCACGCCGGAGAAGGCCGCTTCTACCCGAACCCGATCGGCGCGCTGCCCTCGTCGTTCAACTTCGATACCTCCGCGATCCAGACCGTCACCGATGGCGACATCGAGCGCACGGTCAGCGCATCCGCAAGCCTCGACACCTCGTGGATCAGCCAGCACGCAGGAACGGTCGAGCTCTTCTACACCTACCACACGGAGAACATCCTGGCAGGTGACTCGCTGCCCACCGGCGACGGTTTCCATTACTACTTCCAGGCCGACGCGAGCGGCGACTTCCTCGTCGACTACACGGTCACGGGCGCCGCAGACGACGACTCGCCGAACCTGCACTTCGGCATCGTGCTGTGGAAATACAGCGGCGACCTGCAGTTCCCGCGCAGCGCCGCGGGCTTCCAGGACGTCACGGCACAGATGATCCTGGCCGGCGCCAACGATGCGCTGGCATGGCCGGTGGAGGCGGGCGCCTTCTACCTGTTCGAACTCTATGCCGGCGGCGACGAGGCCGGCGGCCTCGGGACCACCATGGGCAGCGCGAGCGGCATTTTCAGCTTTGCGGCGCCGGTGCCACTGCCGCCGGCGCTGCCCCTGCTGGGCGCGGCCTTGTCCGCCATCGGTCTGGTGGCACGACGGAAGCAGGCTCGCGCGCCCGGCTGAGCGCGGGCCCGACCTGCGCCCCGCCCCGCCCCGCGCAAGCGCGCAGGCGGGGCGCGCGCGGCAGCGTCACGGCACGCTCAGGCAAATCTTCCCGAAGTGCGCCTGCGCGGCCTGGTGGCGGAATGCATCGGCGATGCGGGCCAGCGGGAACGTCGAGTCGATGACCGGCCGGATGCCGGTGGCCTCCAGCGCGGCGATCATGTTTTCCTGGTCCTCGATCGAGCCCACCGTGATGCCGGACAGCGTGATGTTCTTCCACATCAGCGTCGCCGTCGGCACGTCGCCGCCCCAACCTGCCAGCACGCCAATCAGCGAGATGTGGCCGCCGACGCGGGTCGCGGCGATCGACTGCGGCAGCGTGCCCGAGCCGCCAATCTCGACGACCTCGTCGACGCCGCGGCCGCCGGTCAGTTCGAGCGCCGCCTCGCCCCAGTTCGGCGTATCCCGGTAGTTGATGAGGTGATCGGCGCCCAGCGCGCGCAGGCGCTCGAGCTTGGCGGCCGACGACGAGGTCGCGATCACGCGCGCGCCGACGGCCTTGGCGAACTGCAGCGCGAACACCGACACGCCGCCCGTGCCCTGCGTCAGCACCCAATCGCCGGCGCGGATGGCGTTCTCGACGAACAGTGCGCGCCATGCGGTCAGCGCGGCACAGGGCAGCGTCGCGGCCTCGGCCCAGCCGTAGCCGGCCGGGATGCGCGTGAAGGCGGATGCCGGCATGCAGACGTACTCGGCGGCGAAGCCGTCGACGTGGTCGCCGGGCACTCCGCGCGCACGCATCGCCGACACGGGCCCGGCCGGCCAGTTCGGGAAGAAGGTCGACATCACCGCGTCACCGACCGCGAAGCGCGTGACGCCCGCCCCGAGCGCGACAACCTCGCCGGCGCCGTCGGACATGGGGATACGGCCGTCGGCGACCGGCAGCACGCCGGAGACCACCGCGTAATCGTGGTAATTGAGCGAGTTCGCGCGCACGCGCACGCAGAGCTCGCCGGGCCCGGGCGCGGGATCGGCGCGTTCGGCGAGCGCCAGGCGCTCGAGCGTGGCGGGATTCCTGACTTCGATGAATTGCATGGGGGTGGTTCCTCCTGAATGAGCTGGCGTGGGCCGGCGCGACATGTCTCGCCGCGCCGGCCCGGACTGTATACGCACCGCGCGCGTCATGGCACCTGCGCGGGCGCGCGAGGCTTCCGCCCCCACCCGGCTTTCCGTAGCCTGCGCAGCCTGCCACGATAAGAGGCTTGTGCAGCTGAACCAGGCCATGAAACTCACCCATCGGCATATCCAGCACGCGGTCGGCGCCCCGGGTTACCAGCGGGGGCTGGAGTACCACGCGTCCGGCAAGGTGCTCGAACTCGACGCGTTCGAGGGCCCGCACGGCGTGCAAATCGACGCCAGCACCTCGGGCAGCGGCGGCGCGGTCTACGAGCAGCGCATCGCGCTCATTTTCCGCGACCAGGACGTCGAGATCGACGGCCAGTGCACCTGCCCGATGCTGTACAACTGCAAGCACGTCGCGGCCGTGTGCTGCGCCTGGTACGCACGCCAGCATCCGCGGCCGCACGCGCCGGAAGCCCCGTCGGCGATGCTGAACTGGCTGGCGCAACTCGCGCAGGCCGGCGCCGTGCAGGCGCCCCTCGAAGAGGGCGACGAATACATCGCCTACGTGTTCGACATCGCCACGACGGGTCGCGGGGAGCGCGCGCGCGAATCGGTGCGTCTCGAATCCCGCGTCGTGAAGCGGCGGGGCCACGGTCGGAAGCCGACGCGCGGCCGCGCGATCGACCTGGAAAGTTCGGCGTTCGGCTACGGCATGGCCTCGCGCGTCGCCACGTCGCTCGATCGCGAAATCGCGACCCTGCTGTCCGGACTGCACGTCTACCACGCGGGCTATGCCATCCGCGGCCGCGCCGCCTACCACGCACTGCAGCTGGTCCTCGACAGCGGCCGCGCCCACTGGGCCGATGCGGGCAGTCCACCGCTGGCGCGCGGTCCGGCGCGCCAGCTACGCCTGCGCTGGGAAGCCCGCTCGCCGACCCTGCTGGCGCTCGACGCCGAGGTCGAAGACGGCGGTTTCGTGCTGCCCTGCGAGCCCCCGCTCTACCTCGATCCGGCCACGCACACCGTCGGCGAGCTCGACGGCGGCGGGCTCAGCGGCGCGCAACTCGCGCTGCTCGACTCGGCGCCACCGCTCCCGGCGGCGGAAGCGATGAAGGTCTCCGCCGCGCTGCTGTCGCGTTACCGCAGCCTGCCCGTCCCGCCGCCGGCCGCGGTGGACATCCGGGAGAACCGCGGCCACGCGCCACGGCCGGTCGTGCGGATCAGCGGCGACCTCGACTTCGGCGCGCCGCGCGCCTGGCTGACGCTCGACTTCCGCTACGGCGAGGACGTGCTGCCAGCGGCGCCCGGCACCGCCGTGAGCACCCTGCAGACGCCCAGCGGCTTCGTCAGCGTCACCCGCGACCGGCAGGCCGAACAGGCCGCGCACGAACGCCTGCGCGCGCTCGGCTTCGAGCGCCCGCCGATCTCGCCCGACTTCCAACGCCCCGAGGCGGCCGGCTACGTCGCGCGCGGCGAGGACGAACTCGCCTCCGTCGCGCACTGGTCCGGGCTGCTGCGCGAACGCGCGGCGCTCGCCGCGGAAGGCTGGGACATCACGCTCGACCCGAGCTTCCCGCTGCGCTTCGAAACCGCGGACTGGGTCGCCGAAATCGACGGCGACGACGAGCGCACCGACTGGTTCGGCCTCTCCTTCGCCTTCGAGGTCGATGGCGAACGCATCCCGCTGATCGAGGTGCTGGCGCCGCTGCTCGGCGAGGACTGGTCGCGGCTGCCCGAGATGGTCTGCGTGCCCATCGGCGCGCAGCGCTACGTGGAAGTCGCCCGCGCGCGCCTGCAACCGCTGCTGGACCTGCTGCGTGAACTGTTCGACCGCCTCCCGGCGGGCGCAGGCGGGGCGTTGCGCGTGTCGCGCCTCGACGCGCCGCTGCTCGATGAACTCACGGCGCAGGGCGTGCAGATCAAGGGCGGGCAGCGCTGGCGAGAACTTGCCGAGCGCCTGCGCGATTTCACGGAACTTGCGCCGGTCACGCCGGACCCTGCGCTCAAGGCCGAACTGCGGCCGTACCAGTTGAAGGGTCTTGCCTGGCTGCAGTTCCTGCGCGACTACGGTTTCAACGGCATCCTCGCCGACGACATGGGCCTCGGCAAGACGCTGCAGGCGCTCGCCCACTTCGTCACCGAAAAGGCGGCGGGCCGGCTCACGGCGCCCGTGCTCGTCGTCGCGCCCACCAGCCTGATGGGCAACTGGCGGCGCGAGGCGGCGCGTTTCGCGCCGACGCTCAGTGTCCAGGTGCTGCACGGTCCGGAGCGCCACGCGCGTTACGGGCAGGCGGAGACCACCGATCTCCTGTTGACGACCTACCCGCTGCTCCCACGCGACGCGGACCGCCTGCGCAAACTCGAATTCCACAGCGTCGTCCTCGACGAAGCGCAGCACGTCAAGAACCCGCGCGCCAAGGCGGCGCTCGTCGTGCGTGCCCTTAACGCCCGACATCGCCTATGCCTCACCGGCACGCCGCTCGAGAACAACCTCGGCGAACTGTGGGCGCTGTTCGATTTCCTGATGCCGGGCTTTCTCGGCGATGCGGAGACCTTCCGCCGCGTCTATCGCACGCCGATTGAAATCCACCACCATCCCGAACGCCAGGCGGCGCTTGCGCGCCGCATCGCGCCTTTCATGCTCCGCCGCACCAAGCAGGCGGTGGCGACCGAGCTGCCGCCGAAGACCGAGATCGTCGAGCGCATCGGCATCGACGGCACGCAGGCCGAGCTCTACGAGAGCGTGCGCGTGACGGTCGATCGCCGCGTGCGCGAGGCGATCGCGAGCCAGGGCCTCGCGCGCAGCCACATCACGGTGCTGGACGCGCTGCTCAAGCTGCGCCAGGTGTGCTGCGATCCGCGCCTCCTGCCCGTCGACAGCAGCACGCGCCCGGCGCCGTCGGCGAAGCTCGAACGCCTGCTCGAACTGCTGGAGGAATTGCGCGCCGAGGGACGGCGGGTGCTGGTGTTCTCGCAGTTCACGTCGATGCTCGCGCTGATCGAGGAGGCACTGGAAGCGCGCGCCATCGCCTACGCGAAACTCACCGGCAAGACCAAGAAGCGGGATGAAGCGATCGACCGCTTCCGGCAGGGCACGGTCGACGTGTTCCTGATCAGCCTCAAGGCCGGCGGCGTCGGCCTCAATCTGCCGGAGGCCGATACCGTCATCCACTACGACCCCTGGTGGAACCCGGCCGTCGAGGCCCAGGCGACGGACCGCGCGCACCGCATCGGCCAGACGCAGCCGGTGTTCGTCTACAAGCTCATCATCGAGAACAGCGTCGAGGAGAAGATGCTGGAACTGCAGGCGCGCAAGCGTTCGCTCGCCCAGGGCGTGTACGCGGCGCCGTCAGGCGAGGACGGACCGCTGCTCGACACGACGCTGCTCGCGCGGCTGCTGGAACCGATTACCGCGGACGCGGAGTGAGTCGCGTCGGCGCAGCGCCAGCCTGAAACGACCCTCACCCGGCACTGCGGCCGGCCTCTCCCGGGTCGGGAGAGGCGAAGAACTGCTCCCCGCGTCCGCCATCGAACACGAAGCCCGGATACGCCCGCGCCGTCTCTTCGCTCATCCAGCGCCGATACTCCGCCATGCCGCCCAGGTAGATCAGCCGGCGGTGGGGGAGTAAAGGTGTCAGATTTAAAATCTGACACCTTTACTCCGGACACCTTTTCTCCGCTGACGGTTCTCAATGCCATTGCCGGAAACGGCAGGCCTTGGACCCTGCAGATCATCCAAGCG
>CALRPY020000082.1:0-15157 GCA_943370145.1 Hydrogenophaga intermedia
GGGGCCCGGCGGCCCCGAGCAGCTCGAACGCTGCGATCGCGCGCGCTTGGCCCTCGCCGCGCTGGAGAGCGGGCGACCGGTCTATCGAGACGCCAACGGCGCCTGGCGCGTGAAGCGGCCGCCGAACCAGCCGGATCCTTACGAGGGCCCGCGGGACTATCTCGCCGATGCCGAGCGCGAGGAGGCACTCGCCCGGTATCGCGGTGAGCGTGATGAGTTCTGTGCCGCCTTTCCCGACCTCATGGACCCGCGCGTCGCGGACGAGGACCTGCGCCGCGCCGAGGCCTGCGAGCTCGCCGCTGCGGATCTGGCGCGGCTGGAACGGCCGGAGGCGCGGGCCTCGGCCGAGGATCTCGCGGCACGTCGGCGCTGGCTGGACACGCAGTGCTGGTCCCCCTGAGCGACCCGGAATGGGCGGAAGTCCAAACCGGTCCCGGCGGTCGTAATGGCGGCATGACAACCCGCCGCGCGCCCTGCATCACGCCTCTTCGATGAGTCGACTGTCCTCCTTCAGCCCACCGCTGCGCTGCGCCGTGATCGGCGCGAGCGGCGGCATCGGCGCGGCGCTGCTGGCGGCGCTGCTCGACGAGCCGCAGGTCGCCGCCGTGCATGCGCTGTGTCGCCGGCCGCCAGGCACCGTCGACCCCCGGCTGCACTGGGCGACGCTCGATCTTGCCGATGAGCCGGGCATCGCGGCCGCGGCCGCCGGCATTGGCGCCGGGGGGCCGCTGGATCTCGTGATCGTCGCCACCGGCGTGCTCCACGACGGTCTCGCCCGGCCCGAGAAGCGCTGGGAGCAGCTCTCGGCCGCTGCGCTCGCCCACCTGTTCGCGGTCAACGCGATCGGCCCCGCCCTCTGCGCGCGCCATTTCCTGCCGCTGCTGCGCACCGATGGCAAGGCGGTATTCGCCGCGCTGTCGGCGCGCGTCGGCAGCATTGCCGACAACCGGGCGGGCGGCTGGTACGGCTACCGGGCGTCGAAGGCCGCGCTCAACCAGCTGCTGAAGACCTTCGCGCTCGAGCTCGCGCGGCGGCGACCCCGCGCGGTCTGTGTCGGCCTGCATCCGGGCACCGTCGACACGCCGCTGTCGCAGCCCTTCCAGCAGCGCGTTCCGGACGGCCGACTGTTTACCCCTGAACGCTCGGCAGCCTGCCTGCTCGACGTCATCGAACGCCTCGGCCCCGCCGACAGCGGCCAGGTCTTCGCCTGGGACGGCACGCCGGTGCCGCCCTGAGGAGCGGGCGCGCCGGCCGCCGTGTTCGTGGCTATAGTCCAATGAACACCGGGCAGAGGGGGAACGGCGATGCTGACCGACGCGCAGAAACTGCAATGGCTCTATGACATCGAGTGCATCAAGCAACTGAAGGCCCGTTACTGCGCCTTCGCCGACCAGGACTACGATCCGGTCGGGATCAGCAGCCTGTTCATCGAAACCGGCGTCTGGGACGGCGGCCCGTTCGGGCGGCACGCGGGGCGGCAGGCCATTCACGACTTCTTCGTCGGCGTGAGCCGGGTGATCACCTTCGTCGACCATTACGCGACGAATCCGCTGATCGAGGTCGACGGCGACGAGGCCACCGGCCGCTGGGACCTGTGGGCGCCCATCGTCAAGGAACCCGGGCCCGCCGCTTACTGGATCATGGGCAAGTACCGCGAGGAGTACGTGCGCACGGCGGAGGGCTGGCGCTTCCGGCTGCTCGCCCTCGACGTGCGCGCACTGTCGCCCTACGAGGCCGGCTTCGCGCGTGAGCGGATCGCGCCGCTGTAGGCCGCCCGCAGGCGGCTCGGCACCGCACCCAGTCGCACAAAACCGCCCAGCGGCAGCCGGTTAGCGGTTGTACGGTTAGGGGACAGTTAGAGCAGTTAGAGGACACCCATCGAACCCAGCAAGATGGGTGTCCCCAATCTGCCAAATTGCGCCCGACCGGCCCGGGCGCGCTGCCGCTCGTCGCGAATGCGGGACATCCATTGGACGCCGGGACCGTGGGTGTCCCCGAACTGGCCCCCGAACTGGCCCATCCCTCAATTCACGGTTCTTCTCCGTGTCCTTCGTGCTCCCTGGTAAAGCCAGGCGTGTCTGCGGCACGCGAAGCCGAATTTTTACCACGGAGGGCACGGAGGACACGGAGACGGAACGAATGTGGGACAGCCCTCGAACTCCGGGACGATGGGTGTCCCCGAACTGCCCCCCGCTGTAGGCCGCCCGCAGGCGGCTCGGCGCTCCACCCAGCCGCCTGAAAAGCCGGTGAGGGACACCCATCGAACCCGGCAATGCAGGACACCCACCCAAGGGGCAATGCAGGACACCCACCCAATGGCCACCCAATGGGCGAGGATACGAGCGGGCTGCCGTTGCACTGCGGTATTCTGGGCCATGACCGCCGCAGTATCAGACCAGGACATCGCCGCCGCCGTGGCGGCGCTCACCGACGGGCAACTCGTCGCCTTTCCCACCGAAACGGTTTACGGCCTCGGTGCCAACGCGCGCAACGCCGCGGCCGTGGCGCGGCTCTATGCCGCGAAAGGCCGCCCACCCGATCATCCGGTGATCGTGCACATCGCGTCGGCGGACGAGCTCCCGCTGTGGGCGCGCGAGGTGCCGGACTCGGCCCGCGCACTCGCCGCGCGCTTCTGGCCCGGGCCGCTGACGCTGGTGTTGAAGCGCGCCAGCGGCGTGCGCGACGCAATCACCGGCGGGCAGGACACGGTGGCAGTGCGTTGCCCGGCGCACCCGGTCGCGCTGCGCCTGCTGCGGGCGGCCCGCGAAGCGGGCATCGACGGCATCGTCGCGCCATCGGCCAACCGCTTCGGCCGCATCAGCCCGACCACTGCGGCGCATGTGCGGGAAGAACTCGCGGACGCGGTCGCGATGGTCCTCGACGGCGGACCCTGCGCGGTCGGCATCGAGTCCACGATCGTCGACGTCAGCGGTGAACGGCCGCGCGTGCTGCGGCCGGGAATGATCACGGCGGAGGAAGTCGCCGATTGCCTGGGCGCCAGCCTGGACGAGGCGACCGCTGCCGCGCCGCGCGTGTCCGGCGCCCTCCCGTCGCACTATGCCCCGCTGACGCCCCTGGAATTGCTGGAAGTGAACGACTGCGTCGCGCGCGTCCGCGCGCTGCTGGACAGCGGGCAGCGCGTGGCGCTGCTCGCCTCCGCCGACACCCTGCTGGGGCTGGGCACCGCCCCTGGGCTGCTCGCCATGACCGCGCCCGCCATGCCGGAGGCATACGCGCGCAGCCTGTACGCGAACCTGCGCGAACTCGACGGCGGCGCCTGCGTGCGCATCATCGTCGAAACCCCGCCGCCCGGCGCCACCTGGCGCGGCATCACCGACCGCCTGCGCCGCGCGTCCTGCGCGCATCCCGGTGGCTGAAACGGATGCCCGTCAGGCGTCCACGCCAACCCTCAGCCGATGGCCCTCGCTGCGCGCGACGTAGGCCGCGGCGGCGAGGTCGCCGCTGACGTTCAGCGTCGTGCGGCACATGTCGAGGATGCGATCGACGCCGAGCACGACGGCGATCAGCGCCGGGTCCACGCCGATCGTCGCCAGGATCCCGATCACGAACGGAATCGAGCCGGCGGGGACGCCGGCCGTGCCGATGCCACCGAGGATCGCGAGATACACGACCATCAGCTGCTGCGTGAGCGTGAGGTCGACACCGGCGAGCTGCGCGAGGAAAAGCACCGTGAGCCCTTCGTAGAGGGCGGTGCCGTTCTGGTTCGCCGTGGCGCCGACGGTCAACACGAAGCTGTTGATCTCCTTCGGGATGCCGAGCTCCTCCTCGCCGACGCGCAGCGCCGTCGGCAGCGTCGCGCTGGACGACGACGTCGAGAAGGCGGTCAGCATCGCGGTGCGTATCGCGCGGAAGAAGCGCAGCGGCGAGGCCTGCGCGAGCCAGCGGATCGCGAGCGAGTACACGCCGAAGAGGTGCAGGCCAAGGCCCAGCAGGACCGTGCCGACGAACCAGCCGAGCGAGACCAGCAGGCCCACGCCGAACTGCTGCACGTTGTTGAAGACCAGGCAGAACACGGCGATCGGCGCGAGCTTCATGACGAGGCCGATGAGCCGGCCGACGAGATCGCTCAGGGCCTCGAGGGAGCCGAGCAGGGGCTGCACGCGTTCGCGGGGCAGCAGGGTCGCGCCGAGGCCGATGGCGAGCGCGAAGAACATCAGGTGCAGCATGTTCGGCGACGGCGCCGCCAGCGACGCGAACGGGTTGCGCGGCACGATCGAGTCGACGATCTGCGCCAGCGGCGTGGCGGCCGAGGGCGCCGCCGCGGTGGCGACCTGCGCGGCGGCCGCGTCGCCGTACGCGGCGCGCAGCGAACCCGCAACCGTGTCGTCCAGCTGCAGTCCTGGCTCGATCAGGTTGGCGAGCGTGATGCCGATGCCGACCGAGATCGCCGACATCACGATGGAGAAGCCGAACGACTTCAGGCCCACGCGCCCGAGGCGGCGCAGGTCGCCGATTCCCGCGACCCCCACCACCAGCGACGCGAACACCAGCGGCACGACCAGCATCAGCAGCAGATTCAGGAACAGCTGGCCGATCGGCGCCGTGATCTGCGCCGCGAGCCACTGGGCCTTCGGTTGCAGCGTGGCACTGCCGTGCGCGAGCGCGCCCGCCATCGCGCCCAGCGTGAGCCCGAGCAGGATGCGTGTATGCAGCGGCAGCGGCTGGCGCTTGGCGGTGTCGTCGTTCATGGGGCCCGGCCACCGTCGCCGATGCCGGCGCCGGCGTCAACCTGCCCGGGATCGGCGCCGATGACCGGCCGCCGCGCGGCCAGGGGCCATGGCAGCTGCCGCCTTGCCGCGGTAACGGGCAGGCGCTCAATCCGGCACGCAGGAGGCGGGGAGGCGCAGGAAAAGAAGGAGTGGGCGTTGCCGCCCACCCCTCGTCGTCCGCCGGTGGCGAACCGGGCTCAGCGCTGCGGTGCGGGGAACACGTCGGCGATGTGCGGGCGGTTCAGCATCTGCTCGAACATCATGCTGCCCGTGAAGAGGCTGTCGAGCCCGGCCGAGCCGAGCTGCTCGCAGTGCGGGCGGATGTTCGTCGCGTAGAGCAGGGGGATGGTGCAGTAGCCGTCCGCTGCGAGGGCGTTCATGCCCGCCGACAGCGCCGCCACCAGCGACCCCGTCATCAGTCTGTGCTTGAGGTTCATGGAAAGTCTCCTGGTTTGGTGTTTCGCTGCCGCAAGGACCTGCGCAATCATCATCTGCGTTCCAGGCGCGTCTTGCTGCGTTGCGTCAAAAGATAGTCCCTGCCTGGCTCTTGAGCAATAAACCGTTGACGGAAATACTGTTTCCTTCGAGTGAACAATCGGGCGGGGCGGCGTGGACAAACTGGCGAGTATCGAGACCTTCATCACGGTGGCCGATTGCCAGAGCTTCTCGGGGGCGGCCGAGCAGCTGCGGATGTCGAAGGCGATGGTCAGCAGGCACATCCAGCACCTCGAGCAGCGCTTGGGCACCCGGCTGTTCGCCCGCACCACCCGCCACCTGCGGCTGACCGAAGCCGGCACGGCCTACCTGGCCGGTTGCCGGCGCGTGCTCGCGGATCTCGCGGCGCTGGAGCACGC
The DNA here is from genome assembly GCA_943370145.1 of Hydrogenophaga intermedia. Taxonomy (GTDB): domain Bacteria; phylum Pseudomonadota; class Gammaproteobacteria. The sequence goes on from CALRPY020000082.1 coordinate 5,585, forward strand.
GGTCGGCCAGTTCAGCGATGCGCCGCACGGCGTGCTGAAGGTGCTTGCACCGACTTCCTTCGGCAGCTTCCAGCTCGCGCCGGTGATTGCCGAGTACGCGCAGCGCTACCCGAGCGTGCAGGTGCAGCTGAACCTCAGCGACCGGCCGGTCGGGCTGATGGAGGAAGGGGTCGACGTCGAGATCCACATCGGCGCGCTGCCGGATTCCAGCCTCGTCGCCCGGCGCATCGCCGAGGTGCAGCTGCTCGTCTGCGGCGCGCCGGCCTATTTCACGCGCCACGGCGTGCCGGCGACGCCCGCCGATCTCGCACACCACAACTGCCTGCGCTACAGCCAGGGCAGCCGCAAGGGTTCATGGCTCTTCCGCATGGAAGGCAAGGACGTGGCGACCCGGGTGCAGGGCGATTTCGAGGCGACGACCGGCGACGCCGTGCGGATGGCGGCGGTGGGCGGGCTGGGCCTCGCGCAGCTGCCGAGCTACATGGTGCGGGACGATCTGGCGGCGGGCCGGCTCGGCGCGGTGCTGGCCGCCTATGCGCCGGCACCGGCGCCCCTGTATGCGGTGTACGCGCACCGTGACCTGTCGGCCACGGTGCGCGAGTTCGTGGATCTGCTCGCGGTGCATTTTCACCACGAGCCGGGGCGGGACTGACTGGCGTCAGTGCGCGCCTTGGACCTGCTCGACCTGCGCGGCGCCCGCGGGCGCTGCCTTGTGCGGCGCGTGCGGGTGCCAGCCGACGATGTACAGCATCACCAGGAAGCCGATCACGTAGGCCACCGCGACGTGCCAGCCGTGGCGCAGCCACAGGCCCACCGAGCGCGCTTCCGGGTAGAGGTTGGACAGCGCGACACCGGCGCTGGAGCCGAACCAGATCATCGAACCGCCGAAGCCGACCGCGTAGGCAAGCACGCCCCAGTCGTAGCCGCCCTGTTTCAGCGCGAGCGCCGTCAGCGGGATGTTGTCGAACACCGAGGACACGAAGCCGAGGCCGAAGGCCGTCTGCCACGAGGCCACGGGCAGGCTCTCCACTGGCATCAGCGACGCGCAGCTGACCAGCGACAGCAGGAAGACCGAGCCCATCGCCGTTTCCGGCAGCAGCTCCCAGTCGTGGCGGCGCACCTTGATGGTCAGCGCGATCGCGACCCACACCGCCACGCCGATGAACGGGAAGCCGTTCGCCTTGTCCGGGTAGTGGCTGTTGACGACGATGTTGGTCGTCATCGCCGCGACCAGGATGAACACCACGACGCCGATCCGGCCCCAGTCGACGTGCGTGTGCTGGTGCGCGTTCTTCAGGATCGGCGAGTGCTTGTGCTGCTGGATGGCGGCCGGGATGCCGAAGATCACCAGCGCGACGATGGCCGCCACGTAGGCGTGGAAGACGTCCTGCGGCGCCACGCCGTCGATCCACATCATGGTCGTCGTCGTGTCGCCGACCACGCTGCCCGAGCCGCCGGCGTTCGAGGCCGCGACGATCGCCGCGAGGTAGCCGATGTGCACCTTCGCCCGGAACAGCTGGTGCGCCATCGCGCCGCCGATCATCGCCGCCGCGATGTTGTCGAGGAAGCTCGACAGCACGAACACCATCACCAGCATCACGAAGCCGCCCTTCCAGTCGTCCGGGAGGTACTTCGGCAGGATCACGGGCACGTGGCTCTTCTCGAAATGTCGCGCCAGCAGGGCGAAGCCCATCAGCAGCGCGAACAGGTTCGCGAGCGTGACCCATTCGTGGTGGAAGTGGGCGGCGAGGCCCGCGACCCCGGCGCCCGTCTTGAAGCCGGTGAACACCAGCTTGTAGCCGACGATCGACGCGAGGCCGGTGAGGGCGACCGCGAGCGTGTGGTGATGGAACAGCGCGACGCCGAGCAGCGTGCACGCGAACAGGATGAATTCGACCGGAATGCCGAACACGGCCAGCCCTGCCATGGACCCCCCTCTCGAGTATTTGGTTTTATGCGAAAGGCAGCAGTATAGGGGAGCGCGCGGCCGTACAAGCGATGGAATCGTCCTCCAAACGCGGCAAGCCCCTGCGCGCGCCGCGGCCTCAGGCTGGCGGTGCGGGCAGGCGTGCGTCCTCCACCGCCCGCGCGAGCAGGGACGACGCCCAGTCGACCAGCACGCGCACCTTCGCCGACAGGCGCCGGCCACGGGGATACATCACGTAGATGGGCACCGGGTCCGGGCGCCAGTCCGGCAGCAGGCGCACGAGCCGGCCTTCGCGCAGCGCGTCCTCCGCCATCAGCGTGCTGGTCTGGATGATGCCGAGGCCGGCCAGGCCCGCCTCGAGGTAGGCCTCGCTGTCGTTGACCGCGAAACGCCCGTCGAGCAGCAGCTCCAGGCGCTCGCCGTCGCGGTTGAAGTTCCAGGTGTCCGTCTCGCCATAGCGGGTCGCGAAATAGCGGACGACGTCGTGATCCAGCAACTCGTGCGGGTGCGTAGGCACGCTGCGCGCCGCGAGATAGGCGGGCGCCGCGCAGTAGAGCACGTCAATTTCGCCGACGGGCTGGGCCTCCAGCGAGGAATCCAGCGGGGCGCCGCCGCGCACCACGCAGTCCACCCCTTCCTCGAGCAGATCGGCCGGCCGGTCGCTGCAGCCGAGTTCGAGGCGGATGCCGGGATACAGCGCGAAGAATTCAGGCAGCGCCGGCACCAGCACCCGCCGGCCGAAGGTCGCGCCGACGTCCACCCGCAGCCGCCCCTGCAGCGCCGTCCGGGTGCCGGCGATCTCGTGTTCGCTGTCCTCGATGTCGGCGAGGATGCGCGCGCAGCGTTCGTAGTAGGCGGCCCCCTCGACCGTCACGCTGACGCGCCGGGTGGTGCGGTTCAGGAGCCTGACGCCGAGACGCTGCTCGAGTTGCTGCACGAGGGTGCTGACGGTGGCTTTCGGCAGGCCCATCTGTTCGGCCGTGCGCGTGAAGCTCGCCGTATCGACGACCCGCACGAACACTTCCATGGCCTGCAGCCGGTTCATGGCAAATTGTTCAGATACGTGAACATTAAGTTTGAAAATAAACGGTTTGTGCGCGATTTGCGAACGCATATGATGCACCGCGCATAACCAAGGACTCCTCTGTAATGTCTGGAAGCCCCCGCTGCCGCAGCGCCCGTCGGCCGCTCGCCACATTCCTCGTCTGCGCGATGCTCGCCGCCTGCGGCAAGCAGGCGCCCGAAGGCGGCCCCGCCGCCATGGCGGGCGGAGCCCCCCCGGTGACCGTCGCCGCGGCGATCACCCGCGAGGTCCAGGAGGTGGACGAATTCGCCGGCCGCATCGAGGCGACGCAGCAGGTCGAGATTCGCGCACGGGTCAACGGCTACCTCGAGTCCATCCACTTCGAGCCCGGCGAGGAGGTCAAGGCCGGTGACCTGCTGTTCGTGATCGATCCCAAGCCCTTCGAGGCCCGGCTGGCCGCGGCCGAGGCCGCCGCCGCGAACACCCGCGCCCAGCTCGAACTCGCGCGCCTCGAACTCGCCCGCCAGCAGCAGATGCTGCCCGACCGCGCGACCTCCCGTCGCGAGTACGACGCCGCGGCGGCCGCCGTCGCGACGCTGGAGGCAGCGCTGCGCGCCAACGAGGCGACGATCGACGTCGCCCGCATCGACCTCGGCTACACCCGCATCACCTCGCCGATCGACGGCCGCGTCGGCAAGGACGAGCGGACGATCGGCAATCTCGTGCAGGGTGACGCCCCCGACTCCCCGCTGCTGACCAGCGTCGTGGGGCTCGACCCGATCTATGCGACCTTCGAGGCCGACGAAGGGGCGTTCCTGAAATACATCGGCGCCGCGCGCGGCAGCTCGCTGAAGGTCGAGGTCGGGCTCGCCAACGAGGACGGCACGCCGCACGCGGCAACCCTCGCCTTCATCGACAACCAGTTGAATCCCGCCAGCGGTACCGTGCGCATGCGCGCGCTGCTGCCGAATCCCGACCGCCGCTTCACGCCCGGGCTCTATGCGCGCGTGCGCCTGTCAGACAGCACGCGGCCGCGTCGCGTGGTGCTGGTTGCCGACCGCGCGATCGGCACCGACCAGAGCAAGCGCTTCGTGCTGGTGCTCGACAAGGACAACAACGCCCAATACCGCGAGGTCCGGCCCGGCCGCGTGTTCGACGGCCTGCGCGTGATCGAGGGCGGGCTCGAGGAGGGGGAAGTCATCGTCGTCAACGGCCTGCAGCGCGTGCGCCCCGGCTCGCCGGTGACGCCGACCAGGGCCGACATGGCGCAGGCCATCAGCGCGCCGCCGCCGGCCGCGGGCGGTTGAGCGCATGAACGTCTCACGCGCATTCATCGACCGCCCGATCTTCGCGGCGGTGCTGTCGATCGCGATCTTCGTCGCGGGCGTGATCGCGATCCCCTTCCTGCCGGTGTCCGAATACCCGGACGTCGTGCCGCCGTCGATCGTGGTCACCGCGACCTATCCGGGGGCCAATCCCAAGGTCATCGCCGAGACCGTCGCCGCGCCGCTCGAGGAGCAGATCAACGGCGTCGAGAACATGCTGTACATGTCGTCGCAGGCGATGAGCGACGGCATGCTGAACGTGACCGTCACGTTCAAGATCGGCACCGACCCGGACCTCGCCGAAACCCAGGTGCAGAACCGCGTGCAGCGCGCGCTGCCGCGACTGCCCGCGGAAGTGCGCCAGATCGGCGTCGTCACGCAGAAGCAGTCGCCGAACCTGACGATGGTGGTGCACCTGCTGTCGCCGGACGCGCGCTACGACGAGCTCTACCTGCGCAACTACGCGGTGCTGAACATCCGCGACAAGCTGCGCCGCATCCCCGGCATGGGCGAGGCAATGGTGTTCGGCGCCGGCGACTACGCGATGCGCGTGTGGCTGGACCCCAACAAGCTCGCCGCGCGCGAGCTGACCGCGAGCGACGTCGTGCAGGCGATACGCGAGCAGAACCAGCAGGTGGCGGCCGGCGTGGTCGGCGCGCCACCGGCGGCGCCGGGCACCGAGTTCCAGCTGTCGGTGAACACGCAGGGGCGCCTGTCCACCGAAGCCGAGTTCGGCGACATCATCATCCGCACATCAGAGGACGGCGGCGTGCTGCGGCTGCGCGACGTCGCGCGCATCGAGCTCGCGGCCAGCGAGTACTCGCTGCGCAGCCTGCTCGACAACAAGCCGGCGGTCGCCCTCGTCGTGTTCCAGGCGCCGCTGTCGAACTCCATCGCCCTCTCGAACGACGTGCGCGCGGCGATGGCGCGCATGAAGAACGATTTCCCGGACGGCATGGACTACCAGATCGTCTACGACCCGACGCGCTTCGTGCAGAAGTCGATCAACGCGGTCGTGAAAACGCTCATCGAGGCGGTGCTGCTGGTGGTGGTCGTCGTGATCGTGTTCCTGAAGACCTGGCGCGCGTCGATCATCCCGCTCGCGGCGGTGCCGGTGTCGATCATCGGCACCTTCGCGGTGATGCTGGTCGCGGGCTTCTCGATCAACACGCTGACGCTGTTTGGCATGGTGCTCGCCATCGGCATCGTCGTCGACGACGCGATCGTCGTCGTCGAGAACGTCGAGCGGAACATCGAGATGGGGCTCAGCCCCAAGGCCGCGAGCTACCGCGCGATGCAGGAGGTCAGCGGGCCGATCATCGCGATCGCGCTGACCCTGTGCGCGGTGTTCGTGCCGATCGCCTTCATCAGCGGGCTCACCGGCCAGTTCTATCGCCAGTTCTCGCTGACGATCGCCATCTCGACGGTGATCTCCGCGATCAATTCGCTGACCCTGTCGCCGGCGCTCGCCGCGCTGCTGCTGCGTGCGAACGACGCGCCCAAGGACTGGCTGACGCGCCTGATGGACCGCCTCTTCGGCTGGTTCTTCCGCGGCTTCGACGCCGTCTTCCACCGCAGCGCGCACGGTTATACCGGCGCGGTGCGGCGCTTGCTGAAGGTCAAGACCCTGGTCCTCGTCGTCTACGCCGGCCTGTTGTGGGTGACCTGGCAGGCCTTCCAGGTCGTGCCCAGCGGTTTCATCCCGAGCCAGGACAAGCAGTACCTCATCGGCTTCGCGCAGCTGCCGGACGGCGCTTCGCTGGACCGTACCGAGCGGGTGCTGCGCCAGATGACGGACATCGCGTTGAAGACGCCCGGCGTCGACAACGCGGTCGGCTTCCCGGGACTGTCAATCAACGGATTCATGAACGCGCCGAACGCGGCGCTGATGTTCATCGGCCTCGACGACTTCGACGAGCGCAGCACGCCGGACCTGTCCGGGACCGCGATCAACGGTCAGATCAACATGCAGATGGGCGCCATCCAGGACGCCTTCGTCATGTTCTTCACGCCGCCGCCGGTCGACGGCCTCGGCGCGATCGGCGGCTTCAAGCTGCAGCTCGAGGACCAGGCGGGGCTCGGCGACGAAGCGATGTACCAGGCCGTGCAGGCCGTGCAGATGAAGGCCTGGCAGACGCCCGAGCTCGCGGGCGTGTTCTCCAGTTACCAGATCAACGTGCCGCAGCTGAACGCCGCGATCGATCGCGAGAAGGCGAAGCAGATGGGCGTCGACCTGAACGAGCTGTTCTCGACGCTCCAGATCTATCTCGGCTCGCTGTACGTCAACGACTTCAACCGCTTCGGCAAGACCTATCGCGTGGTGGTGCAGGCCGACGCCCAGTACCGCTCTGACGCCGAGGACATCGCGCAGCTGAAGACCAGGAGCGCGAACGGCGAGATGGTGCCGCTCGGCGCGGTGCTCGACGTCAGGCAGGCCTTCGGCCCGGACCGCGCGATGCGCTACAACGCCTTCCCGTCGGCCGACATCAATGGCGCCCCCGCGCCGGGCGTGAGCTCGGGCCAGGCGCGCGCGGTCATGGAGCGGTTGCTGAACGACATCCTGCCGCGCGGGATCTCCTTCGAGTGGACCGAGCTGACCTACCAGGAAATCCTCGCCGGCAACACCGCCGTGCTGGTCTACCCGCTGGTGGCGCTGCTCGTGATGCTGGTGCTCGCCGCGCTCTACGAGAGCTTCCGCCTGCCGCTCGCCATCATCCTCATCGTGCCGCTGTGCATGCTGTTCGCGATCGGCGGCGTCTGGTACACCGGCGGCGACAAGAACATCTTCACGCAGATCGCGCTGTTCGTGCTGATGGGGCTCGCGTGCAAGAACGCAATCCTCATCGTCGAGTTCGCGCGCGAACTCGAGATCCACGACCCGACGATAGGCCCCGTCAAGGCCGCGCTCGAAGCCTGCCGGCTGCGCCTGCGTCCGATCCTGATGACGTCGATCGCTTTCATCATGGGCGTGCTGCCGCTGGTGCTGTCGAGCGGCGCCGGCGCGGAGATGCGCCACGCGATGGGCGTCGCGGTGTTCTCGGGCATGGTCGGCGTGACGCTGTTCGGGCTGTTCCTGACGCCCGTGTTCTACGTGCTGCTGGCGAAGCGTCCGCCACCGCCGCCGGTGGTGCAGGCCCCGCAGGAGCGCGGCGCATGAATCGGCAGACGCTCATCGTCACCTGCATCGGCCTCGTCCTCGGCGGCTGCTCGCTGGCACCGCCGCTGGCGACGCCTGAAGTCGACCTGCCGGCCGCGTACAAGGAAGCGCTGCCGCCCATCGAGGGGCAGTGGCAGGAAGCCGCGCCGGCGGATGCCGTCGAGCGCGGCGAGTGGTGGACGATATTCAGCGACCCGGTGCTGTCCGCGCTGGTCGTCGAGGCCGGCACCGCGAACCAGGACCTGCTGGCGGCCGCGGAACGTGTCGAGCAGAGCCGCGCGTTCGTGAAGAACGCCGAGGCCGCGCGACTGCCGCGCGTCGATTTCGGCGCGGGCGCCGCGCGGGCGCAGCCGCCGGGTGTCGTGCCCGGCTTTGGCGGCATCGGCGGCCTCCCGCCCTACGAGCTCTACCAGGCGAAGCTGGCCGCGAGTTACGAGGTGGATCTCTTCGGGCGCGTACGCGACAGCGTGCGGGCATCCGAAGCCGATCTCGCCGCGCAGCAGGCACTGTATGAATCACTGAAACTGACCCTGCAGGCAGATGTCGCCCGCACTTATTTCCTGACGCGCCAGATCGATGCCGAGCGCGAGGTCGTCGGTGAGGCAATCCGGCTGCGCGAGGAACGGGTCAGGATTCTCGAGCGCCGCATGGCGGCCGGCGACATCAGCGAACTCGACCTCGCGCGGGCGCGCGCCGAACTGGCGAATGCCCGCACCGACGCGTTGTCGCTGGAACGCGCGCGCGGCCAGTACGAGCATGCGCTGGCGACGCTGCTCGGTCGCCCGGCGTCCGGCTTCACGCTCGCGCCGCTGCCGCTCGTCGGCGTGCCGCCGTCGGTGCCCGCCGGCCTGCCGTCGCAACTGCTCGAGCGCCGTCCGGACATCGCGGCCGCCGAGCGCAGGCTCGCCGCGGCGAATGCGCGCATCGGCGTCGCCAAGGCGGCGTTCTATCCGCTGATCAACCTCACGGCGGACGCCGGCGTCGCGGCGAGCGACATCGGTGACCTGTTCGAGTGGTCCGCCCGGACCTGGACGCTGGGCCCGCTTGGCGCCGCACTGATGACCCTGCCCGTGTTCGACGGCGGCCGCAACGAGGCCAATCTCGCCCGCGCGGAGTCGGCGCTGCGCGAGGAAACGGCCGCCTATCGGCAGACCGTGCTCGGCGCCCTGACGGAAGTCGAGGATGCGCTGATCGGCCTGCGCACGCTCGGCCAGCAGTCCGGCACCGTGGCCGAATCGCGGCAGGCCGCGAACCGCGCCGCCGACATCGCACAGCAGCGGTATGATGCGGGCGCGACGGGCTATCTCGATGTCGTCGACGCCCAGCGCGAAGCGCTGGACGCCGATCGCCTGGAAGTGCAGATCAGGGGCGCGCGCCATGCGGCGACCCTGGCATTGATCAAGTCGCTGGGCGGCGGATGGTAGGCACGGCGCCCGGCCGCAGCAGCGAGCGTGTGACACCATGAACCGCGAGATACACGTCCCGGACATCAATCCGTCGCAGATCAAGGCGCCCAGCCGCGAGATCTTCGCCGCCATGGGGGAGGAGAACATCGAGCGCATGCTCGAGGACTTCTACCTCGAGCTCGACAAGGGCTCGCCCGAACTGCGCGCGCTGTTCCCGACCGACATGGTCGCGGCGTCGCGGAAATCCGCCGCCTTCTTCATCGGCCTGCTCGGTGGTCCGCCGCGCTATCACGAGCGCCACGGCAACCCGATGATGCGCGCCCGTCACATGCCCTTCGCAATCGACGAAGCACGGCGCCAGGAATGGCTGGCCTGCTTCAATCGCGTGCTGGACCGCGCGGTGGAACGCTACGCGTTTCCGGCCGAGCACCTCGCCGGCTTCCGTGATTTCCTGGCCGGCTTCTCGATGTGGATGGTCAACACGCGCTGACAGCGGCCCTCATCCGCGCTGCGCGCGGCCTCTCCCGGGGGGCTGTCTATTGGTCCCATTTGGACGCGGGTGCCCGCGTCCACGTGCTGTTGGGCCACAGAGAACACCGAGAACACCGAGAATTTTCGTGTGGGGCTGAGCCAGCGGTCGACGGCATGGCCATTGCCCGGATCACGCTCGAATTAGCGACTTCTCCGTGTCCTCCGTGTCCTCCGTGGTGAAACCCGGCGTTGCCGCGGTAACA
>CALRPY020000083.1:0-15135 GCA_943370145.1 Hydrogenophaga intermedia
GACCGAAGATCGCGGACAGGCCCTCGATGGCCTGCTGGCTGCCGACCGGCTGCATCGGGTCCTGGCGCATGAACGCCGTCAGCAGTTCCCGCAGCTGGACGGCCCGATCGAGTTCCTGGAGAAAAGGTGTCAGATTTAAAATCTGACACCTTTTCTCCCGACGCCCTTCCTCCCGCACAGCACATACGCGCATCGAGCGATGCACGAACGTACTCGAGCGGGTCTCCACGGCCATGTCCGGCACCGGCGCGGACGCTGCCTCGGCCCGGGAGAAAAGGTGTCAGATTTAAAATCTGACACCTTTTCTCCCCGGCCCGCGCGACCGATATTTCCACTTGCCGATGCAACCAAGCCGGCTCAGCCGCCCTGCTCGCCCTGCGGCGCGCGCGGGCGGTCATCGATTTCGCGCTGCAGCCTCTTCTCGAGTTCGACCTGCTCGTGGTCGCGGGCGCGGGCCGCGACCTCGCCCAGCGTGTTCGAGCGCCGGCGGCGCTCGATCCAGACCGCCCGCTCCTGCTCCCGCCTGCGTTCCGCCTGGGCCTGCCGGGCCCGCAGCTGGGCCAGCGCTTCCTCGATCCGGCCGACGAAGGCCCGCAGCTTCTGCACCTGGTAGCCATTGACAACGCCCGTCCCGGCACCGGCCTGTTGCAGGTATTCGTCGCGGTAGCGCTCGAGATCGCGCACCTGCGTCGCGTAACGCTCGACCTCGTCGCGCGCGCGGTTGAAGGCCTGGGCGGCAATCTGCTCGGCCGTATGCGACAGGTTGGCGATGCGTTGCAGTCGTTGCGACTTCTTCACCGGGCTTTCGTCCGCTCACCGCCGCGCCTAGGCGCGACCGAAGATCGCGGACAGGCCCTCGATGGCCTGCTGGCTGCCGACCGGCTGCATCGGGTCCTGGCGCATGAACGCCGTCAGCAGTTCCCGCAGCTGGACGGCCCGATCGAGTTCCTGGTTGCTGCCGGGCTGGTAGGCGCCCACGTTGAACAGGTCCTGGTTCTGCTCGTACAGCGAGTAGTAGTGCTTGAACTGGCGCGCGAGCTGGTAGTGCTCCGGCGCGGCGACCGCCGTCATCAGGCGGCTGATCGATGCCTCGATGTCGATGGCCGGGTACTGGCCGCGCTCGGCGAGCCGGCGCGACAGCACGATGTGGCCGTCGAGGATCGCGCGCGCGTTGTCGGCGACCGGATCGTTGTTGTCGTCACCCTCGGTCAGCACGGTGTAGAACGCGGTGATCGAGCCACGGCCGCCGACGCCCATCCCGGCCCGCTCCACGAGCTGCGGCAGGCGCGCGAACACCGACGGCGGATAGCCCCGGGTCGCCGGCGGCTCGCCGATCGTCAGCGCGATCTCGCGCTGCGCCTGGGCGTAGCGTGTCAGGGAATCCATCAGCAGCAGCACGTGCTTGCCCTGGTCGCGGAAATACTCTGCGATGGCGGTCGCCATCGTGGCCCCGTGCATGCGCATCAGCGGCGGGTTGTCGGCCGGGGTCGCGACGACCACCGAGCGCGCGAGGCCCTCCGGGCCAAGGCTGTCGTCGATGAACTCCTTCACTTCGCGACCACGCTCGCCGACGAGGCCGACGACGATGATGTCCGCATTGGTGTAGCGCGTCATCATGCCGAGCAGCACGCTCTTGCCGACGCCGCTGCCGGCGAAGAGCCCGATACGCTGCCCGCGGCCGACGGTCAGCAGCGCATTGATCGAGCGCACGCCGACATCGAGCTGTTCGCGGATCGGCGCGCGGTCCAGGGGATTGACGAAGCTGCCGTTGAGCGGCTGCCGGCCCTCGACGCGCAGCGGCCCGCGGCCGTCGATGGGCTGCCCGGCGCCGTCGATCACGCGCCCGAGCAGCCCGGGGCCGACGGCGATCTCGCCCGAGCCGCCGCAGGGAATCACCCGCGCGTTCGGCGCGAGTCCCCGGGTGTTGCCGGTCGGCATCAGGAACAGGCTTTCGCCGGAGAAGCCGACGACTTCCGTATCGATGCGCTCGCCACCGCGATTCAGCACGACGCAGCGATCGCCGATTGCCGCTTCGCAGCCGACTGCCTCGAGCGTGAGACCGACCATGCGCGTCAGCTTGCCCTCGACGATCACCGGCGGCGGCTCGGCGAGCCGCTGCGCGTAGTGCGAGAGGTGGGGCAACCAGCGCCTGGCGCGCGCGTCAGCGGACACGGTCGCCCTCCCGCTCGCCGCCGAGCATGCGCGAGGCGATCGCGGCCAGGCGCGACTCGACCGAGGCGTCGATGCGCGAGGAATCGGTTTCGACGACGCAGCCGCCCCGCGTGACCAGCGGGTCGGGCTCGAGGCGCCAGCTCTTCGTGTCGTCGCGCAGCGCGAACGCGTTCTGCACGAGTTCGACGTCCTCCGGGTGCAGGCGGATGCGCGCGGCGCGCGGGGCAATCGGCAGGTGGCGCATGGTTTCGCGCACCACGCCGACGATTTCGCCCGGATTGGCCTTCAGTTCGCGGCGCACGAGGTGGCGCGCGATCAGCACGGCGAGATCCCCCACCGCGTCGATCACCGCTTCGTCGACGCGCTCCAGCGGTTCGGCGAGCTGCAGCACGATGCCCTCGAGGTTCGCGATGGCCGCGCGGACTTCAGCCTCGCCGCGGCTGCGGCCTTCGGCGAGACCTTCGGCCAGGCCCTGCGCGAGCCCGAGCTGGTAGCCCTCCTCGCGAGCCTCCCGGTGCAGCGCCTCCAGTTCCTCCGCCGTCGGCATCGCCTCGAGCGTGAACTGCTGGTCGCCGGCTATCGGTCCCTCGATCGACGGCGGAGTGAAACGCTCGACGCTGCTGGCGAGCTCGGCGGGGGTGAATCGGGTGCCCATGCGTGTTCGCCTCGCGTCAGATCATCGCTTCGCCGCTCCCGGCGCCGAGGGTGATCTGCCCCTCGTCGGCCAGGCGGCGCGCAATGGTGATGATTTCCTTCTGTGCCGCCTCGACGTCGGACAGCTTGACCGGCCCGCGCGACTCGAGGTCTTCGCGCAGCATGTCGCCGGCGCGTTGGGACATGTTCTTGAAGATCTTGTTCTTGATGCTGTCGTCGGTGCCCTTCAGCGCGAGCACGAGATTGTCCGTGGACACCTCGCGCAGCAGGATCTGGATGCCCCGGTCGTCGACGTCGACGAGGTTGTCGAAGGTGAACATCAGGTCCTGGATCTGCCCGGACAGTTCGGGATCCTGTTCGGACAGCTGCTCGGTGATGCGCGTTTCGACGCTGCGCTCCACGAAGTTCAGGATGCTGGCCGCGCACTTCACGCCGCCCATGCCCGCATTCTGGCCCTGGCCGCCGCCGCGCAGCTGCGACTCCAGCATGTCGTTCAGTTCCTGCATCGCGGCGGGTTGCACGCCGTCCATCGTCGCGATGCGCATCAGCAGGTCGCTGCGGATGTTCTCGGGCAGGCCGCCCAGCACCTGCGCGGCGTGGTCGGGTTCGAGGTAGGCGAGCACGATGGCGACGATCTGGGGATGCTCGTAGCGGATGAGCTCGATGACGCTGCGCGCGTCCATCCACTTCAGGGACTCGAGGCCCTTGGTGGAGCCACCGATGAGGATGCGCTCGATCATGCCGCGCGCCTTCTCCTCGCCCAGCGCGTCGGTCAGCACCTTGCGGATGTACTCGTCGTTCTTGATACCGAGCGGCGTGCGCACGCGCATGTCGGCGACGAAGTCGGCGACGCTGATCGCGACCATGTCGCGCGTCACGTTCTGCAGCTTCGCCATCTCGGTGCCGATGAGCTGGACCTCGCGCGGCCCGAGGTGTCTGATGACCTCGGCCGCCGCGGTCTCGCCGAGCGACATCAGGAACACGGCCGCCTTCTCGAGCGGCGTCATCACGCCCATTTCGTCGGCCATCAGGTGTCTCCCACCCAGCTCTTGATGACCTGGGCCGCGATCAGCGGCTGCTCGGTGACGATTGCCTTGAGCTGGTCGAGATCCTCATGCAGCGGCAGCCCGGCGCCGAGATCCTTCTGCGCCGGGTTCGGCAGTGCCGGGGTCTCGGCGACGGTGCTGACGCTGCCCGCGCCCGGCGGCAGCGCGAGCTGCTGTTCGGCCTGGTCGGTGGACTCGCCGCCCTTGTCGCTGGTGGCGACCGGCGGCTTGCCGACCAGGGACTTCACGGCCGGCCGGAGCAGGCCGAAGAACAGCATCAGCACGAAGAGTCCGCCGAGCAGCTGCTTGCCGACGTCCCAGGCCCAGGGCTGCTCCCAGATCGGCAGCGCCGGCAGCGGTTCCGGGAGGGCCGGCGCGACAAAGGTCGCCGGCGACAGCGTGACGGTGTCGCCGCGCGCGGCGTCGAAGCCAACGGCATCCTTCACGAGCTGCGTCATGCGCGCGATTTCCTCGGCGGTGAACTCAACCGGCGCCGCCGGTGCCGGCGCTGCCGGCGCGGCCGCCGCATCCCCCGCAGCGACAGGGCTCACCGCCGGCACGGGCTGCGGCTTGCGCAGCACGACCGCGACCGAGAGCTTGCGCAGCGTGCCGACGGACTGCCGCGTGTGGCTGATCGTGCGGTCGATCTCGTAGTTGCGCGTGGTCTGGCTGCGTTTGCTGGTCGGCTGCGGCGGGGCGGCCTCCGCATTCGCGTCGGCCGGGGCCGCTTCGGCAGCCGGGTCCTGCTCGGCCACGGCCTGCTCGGGCGCCGCCGCCTGTTCGGGCGGCGAGTTCGACAGCGCGCCGGGCACGCCGCCCGGGCCGGCGCCGACGCGCTCTTCCTCGAGCACCCGTTCGCTGCGCACGGCCGGCAGGTCGGGATTGAAGGTTTCGCGGGTCTGTTCGGTGGCCGTGAAATCGAGATCGGCGGCGACCTCGGCGCGCACGCCCTCGGGACCGACGAAGGGCTCCAGGATTGCGTGGACGCGCTCGACGTAGGACTGCTCGAGCTTGCGCGTGTACTCGAAGCGCTGGTTGGTGACCGCCATCTGCTCGTCGCGCTTCGCATCGGTGAGCAGGTTGCCGCGGCTGTCGACGACCGTGACGCGCGCCGAAGGCAGGTTCGGCACGCTCGCCGACACGAGATGCGTGATGGCGGACACCTGCGCTGGCTCGAGCCGGCGGCCACCGTAGAGATCGACGATCACCGACGCGCTCGGCTCGCGCTTCACGCGGGCGAACACCGACTCGGTCGGCAGCGCCAGGTGCACGCGCGCGGCGCGCACGTTGTCGATGCGTCCGATCGATCGCGACAGCTCGCCCTCGATCGCGTGCTGGTAGCGCGCCTTCTCCATGAACTGGCTGGTGCCGAACGAGGGTTCCTGCTCCATCAGCTCGAAACCGCGCGACCCGCCTTTCGGCAGGCCGGCCGCGGCAAGCTGCAGCCGCGCGTCGTCGGCCTTGCCCGACTCCACCATCAGCGCGCCGGAGTCGGGGTCGATGCGGTAGGGGATCTGCGAGCTCTTCAGCGCGTCGGCCACCTGCGTCAGGTCGCGGTCGGACAGGTCGGAATAGAGCATGGCGTAGTGCGGCGTGCGCGACCACATCACGACCCAGCCGCCGAGCGCGACGGCTGCGGCGATGCCGACCAGGACGCCGGCCTGGCGCAGCAGCGCCATCGGGGAATTCTGTTCGACGTATACGGTAGCTTCGGCCATGGCTGCTCAGGTCCCCGTCAGATCGGCATGTTCATGATGTCCTGGTAGGCGGACACCAGCTTGTTGCGCACCTGGGTGACCGCCTGGAAGGACACGTTCGCCTTCTGGATCGCGACCATGACCTCGGCCATGTCGACCTTCGGATCACCCGCCTCGAACTTCGCGCTGAGGCCGCTTGCGGCCTTCTGCGTCTCGTTGACCTTGTCGAGCGCATTCCTGAGCACGTTGCTGAAATCGACGCCGCCGGCGGCCGGCGCGCTCGTCGGCGCCACGCTCGGGGCGTCCTGGATACCTTGCGCGCGGGCGGCGAGGGCCCGCATCTGCAACAGCAAGGACTGGTGGTCAATGGTATTCATCGTCCCTCCCTCCGCTCGTCCGTCAGTGACCCGGCACCGCGACGCCCTGCTCGCGCATGCGCGCCAGCTTGTAGCGCAGGGTGCGCGGGCTGATGCCCAGTTTTTCCGCCGCGTACTTGCGGCTGCCGCGGCCCTCTTCCAGCGCATCGATGATGAGCCGGCGCTCGTGATCGCGCAGCCCGTCGCCCAGCGAATCGAGTTCGGCGCCATCGTCCGCTTCGTCGTCGAGCGGCGCGACAGCCAGCGGCGCGGCGGCGCGGGCCGCGAGGCCGGACTCGAACAGCAGGTCATCCGCCTCGATCGAGCCGCCGTTGTGGATCACCAGCGCGCGCTGCATCACGTTGTCGAGTTCACGCACGTTGCCCGGCCAGTCATAGGCCATCAGCGCGGCGCGCGCGCCGGCGCCCAGCACCGGCATCGGCGTATCGCCCTTGCGCGCGGCGCGGGCCATCAGGAAGCGCGCGAGCGGCAGGATGTCCGCGCGGCGCTGGCGCAGCGGCGGGATCGCGAGCGGGAACACGTTCAGGCGGTAATAGAGGTCTTCGCGGAAGCGGCCGGCGCGCACCTCGGCGGCGAGATCGCGGTTGGAGGTCGCGACCACGCGCACGTCGAGCTTGATCAATTCCTGGCCACCGAGGCGCTCGACCACGCGTTCCTGCAGGACGCGCAGCAGCTTGGCCTGCAGCGGGAGGCTCATCTCGGACACTTCATCGAGCAGCAAGGTGCTGCCCTGGGCCTGCTCGAACTTGCCGGGATAGGGCTTGTAGGCCCCGGTGAAGGCGCCCTTCTCGTGGCCGAACAGGATCGCCTCGAGCATGTTGTCCGGAATCGCGGCGCAGTTGATCGCGATCGGCTCGTGCCTCGCGCGCGGGGAATTGCCGTGCAGGAAGCGGAAGAACACTTCCTTGCCGACCCCGGACTCGCCGGTGATCAGCACCGAGGCGTCGGTGGCCGCGACGCGCCGCGCGAGTTCCAGCACGCGCCGCGTCGCCGGGTCCTCCGCGATCATCTCGAGGCTGGCGCCGCCGTCGCGCTGCGGCAGCCACTGGTCGAGGCCGGCGATCAGGACCTCGGCCTCGAAGGGCTTGACGAGGTAATCGGTCGCCCCGTTCTTCATCGCGTCGATGGCGCTCTGTATCGTGCCGTGCGCCGTCATCAGCACGACCGGCAGTTCGCGCGTGTGGCGCCGGATGTCGCGCAGCAGCGCGAGCCCGTCGACCGGCGCCATCTGCAGGTCGGTCAACACGAGGTCCACCGTCTCCGTTTCGAGCGCGGCGAGGCAGGTGCCGCCGTGTTCGAACCCGAGCACCCGGTAACCTGCCGTAGCGGCGGTCTCGAGCAGGATTTCCCGCAGCGTGGGGTCGTCTTCGACGATGGCGATGGTGGCACGGTCGGTCATGGCTTCAGTCCTCGATGAGCGCGGGCGTACGGGCGGTGGCGGCCGCGGCCAGCGGGCGTGCCGGCAGCGAGAGTTCGAAACACGCACCCCCGGCATGGTCAGGATCGATCGCGAGCTCGCCGCCGTGCGCGCGCGCGATGGCCTGGGCAACGGACAGGCCGAGCCCGGTGCCGCCCCCGCGGGTCGTGAAAAAGGGTTCGAAGATGCGTTCGCGGTCCTGGGCCGGCACGCCTGGACCATTGTCCGTGAAGCGGAACACGACGTAGTCGCCGAAGCGGCGGGTCGCGATCTCCAGCCGGCCGTGGCCGCCGGTGACCTGCCGGCTGTTCGACACCAGGTTCAGCATGATGCTGATCAGGGCGTCGAGGTTGCCGTGCACGACGAGCGTGCGCAGGGGTTCGTCGAGCGAGCTGTCGAAACGCACGTCGAAGTCATCGCTGTCGTTCAGCGTGCGGACGTCGGCGACCAGGCGCTCGACGAGTACCGGCAGCGCAATCGGCGCGGCATCGACGACCGCGCCGCGCGCGAAGCTCAACATGTTCTCGACGAGCCGCTCGAGCTGGCGCATCGAGTCGAGGGCGCGCTGCGCGCCGCGCGCCTGGGCCGGCGCCAGATCACGAGCCCGCGCGACAGGCCCCAGGGCGAGCAGCGCAGCGGACAAGGGGGTGCGGATCTGGTGGGCGAGCGCGGCCGCCATCTCTGTCTTCGCCGACAGGCGGCGGTGATGCGACAGCTGCTCCTGCAGGCGGCGCGTCTCGCTGACGTCCTTGATCATCAGGATCTGCCCGGGCTCGTCGCTGAGCGCCTGCGTCGACACATTGACGCGCCGGCCGTCCGCCAGCGACACGTCGTGACCGTCATCCCAGCGCGGGGCAAAGGCCCGCGCCACGATATCGCGCCACGCGTCACCGGGCGCGACGCTGCCCAGCAGTTCGGTTGCCCCGGGATTCGCCTGCGTCACCCGGCCGTGGCCGTCGAGCACGATAACGCCCGCCGGCAGGGCTGCGAGGAGTGCGGACAGGCGGGTCGCAAGCCGCTCCTTTTCCGCCAGTTCGATTTCGAGTCGGGCGCGGGAGGCCGACAGCGCCGACGTCAGTTCGGCGACCCGCTGCTCGAGATTGGCATAGACACCGGACAGCATCGACGACGCCTGTTCGAATTGCTCGAAGGCGGCTTGCAGTTCAGCTCGGTCGATGGTCTGTTCGCGGCCCATGGGCGGCGGTTCTCCCTGTTCGGTGTTCTGGCGCAGCAGCGCAGCCGAAGGGAGTGGAGCAAGGACCGTGCCACGGCCGCAGGGTCTGGCAGCCGCGCTGGCGGGCCTGGGCCGGAGCGGTCGATTCCGGCTCAGGCTATTGTTTTATAGAAGTTTTTTATTCAAGGCGCGGAGGCTGGACGGCGGCGCCAGGCGCGCGTCCGCCTGAGTCAGGGCGTCAAGGACCCGTCATTTCGTCCTGGCGCCCCAGGCCCAGCTTGCGCATCTTCTCGACCAGGGTCGTGCGCCCCATCTGCAGCCGCTTCGCGGCATGGGCGACGACCCAGTTCTCCTCTTCCAGCGCCTGGACGATCAGGGTCGTCTCGATCTGGGTCAGGTGCTCTTTCAGGTCGATCCCGGCACGTGGCAGGCGGGGCCCGCCGACTTCCAGGGCCTCGACGTCCATCGGCAGTTCGACGGTCCGGATCGGCACCACGTTGTCGTCACTGCGGTATTTCTCCGGCAGGTCGTGCACGTCGACGACGCCGTTCGGGTAGAGGATGGAAAGACGTTCGACGAGGTTGGCGAGTTCGCGCACGTTGCCAGGCCAGTTGTAGCCCGACAGGGACTCGACGCAAGCCGGCGTCAGCCGGATCGTGCCACGCCCCTCGTGGCCCAGGCGCTCGACGAGATCGTTGATCAGCAGCGGCAGATCTTCGGCGCGCTCGCGCAGCGGCGGGGTTTCGATCGGGAACACGTTCAGGCGATAGAACAGGTCTTCGCGGAAGCGACCGTCGTTGATGGCCTGCTCCAGGTTCACGTGCGTCGCGGCGATGATGCGCACGTTCACCGAGATGCTCTTGTTGCTGCCTACCCGCTCGAAGCTCCGTTCCTGCAGCACACGCAGCAACTTGACCTGCATCGACAGGCTCATGTCGCCGATTTCGTCGAGAAACAGCGTGCCGCCGTCGGCCATCTCGAAGCGGCCCTGCCGCGAGCTGATGGCGCCGGTGAAGGCACCCTTCTCGTGGCCGAACAGCTCGCTTTCGAGCAGATCGGGCGGAATTGCGCCGCAGTTCAGCGGCACGAACGGCTTGCTGCGCCGGACCGAGTGATGATGGATGTGCCGCGCAACGACCTCCTTGCCGGTGCCGGACTCGCCGGTCACGAGCACATTGGCATCGCTCTTCGCGACCATTTCGATCATGTTGCGGACGCGCTGGATACCCTTGCTGCCGCCGACGAGATTCCGAAAGAGTTCGGGATTGCGTGGCGAGCTGCCCTGGTGTCGGTTCTCCCGGTAGGCGTCGACCTTTTGCAGCACCTTCTCGAACTGGGCGTGGCGCAGCGGCAACCGCACGTGGGCCAATACGCCCGCCTCGATGTCGGCGAGCTGGGACGGGTCCTGATCGGGCAGGTCGAGCACCACCACCGGTGAGTAGCTCTCGATGGCCTTGATCTGGCGGAAGACCATCCGGCGTGCATCGACGGAGCCGCAGTCACCGAGCAGGATCAGGTGTGCCGGGTGTTCGGGATCGAGCAGGGCGGACCACTCGGCGGTGCTGTTCGCGAGCTGGCTGGGCAGTTCGAGGTAGCTCAGCAAATCAATGATTTGCCGGGCAACGTCCGGGTCGTTCTCGACCACCAGTATCGGCGCGTCCCCCATGCGGTCCCCGTTCGTCTCGTCGTTGTTCGATGCGTCAGAGAGTCGTGTTGCCTGGTTGGCGATCGGGCGCCGCACCAGTCAAATTCATGACACCTGGATTCAGCGGCAGTCTATTCGCACTGCGCGATTTCGCAAGCCCGGGGACACAGGATGGAACAATCGGTTTGCAGCGGACAGCGCGCGATGACGAGCGACTCGCGCGCGGGACGCCGAAGGGCGGGATGATTATGCGGCGCCGCAGGCGCCTGCCGTTCAGGGCAGCTGCTGGTAAGCGCTGGCACCGCGCTGGCCGCGATGCAGGCCGCGCAACTCGTTCATGACCGACTGGCGGGCGTCGACAGCCTGCGCGAGCAGCGCCTGCGTGACGCCCAACGCGTCCTCGACGACCGCGCGCAGCGCCGGTTCGTCGCTGATCGGCAGCGCGACCAGCAGTCGCGTGCGTTCCTCATCGATCTCCCCGACCCGGGGCCAATCGCCGTCGGCGGCGGCCTGCTCGAGTGCGCGGTTCAGCGTCGATATCCTGGACAGCTCGTCCATAGTGTCTCCAAGTGTTCGTCTGCGAGGGAGGCCGGACCGCGTGCGGGAACCGCCAGAGACTTGGCGCCCCGCGCGGCGGACCGTCGCCCGCCGTCGGATTACGGTCACCGGCACGCGGCCGGCGAGGGGCCCCGGAACCCCTCAGCTGATGCCGTCCCAGCCCGCCCGCAATTCGTTCAGCAGCTTCACTACTTCGTCGAAGGCGGCCGCATCGTTGCGCAGGTTGGCCTCGAGCAGGCGGCGGAGCATGTAGTCGTACAGCGCGTCGAGGTTCGCGGCGATCTCGCCACCGGCCCGCATGTCGAGACTGCCGCGCAGCCCGTCGATGATCTGCATGGCCCACGACACCGTTTCGCATTTGCGCTGGATTTCGTTGCGTTCCAGACAGCCGCGCGCCAGCTGGACCTTCTCGATAGCGCCGTCGATCAACAACTTGATCAACTTGTGGGGGCTGGCGGCTTCGACACCCGTCTGCACGCCCACCTGGCGGTACTGCGAGATCCTGTTCTGCGCGCTGCGAGGCATGGAATTCATTCGGTATCCCTTGTGCTCTTGAATCTTGTACTGCGACGCCGATGGCCGGCGCCTCCTCTCCGGGTTTTCATATCGGCACGCGGCGGGTGAACTGTTGGCCTGGCCTCGATTTTTCTGTGTCCCGCGCCACATTCGCGGCGCCTCGTGCCTCCGGCCCCGCCAGCAAAGCTGGCCTGGAGCTTGCATTGGTCTCACGGCCGCGCTCAGGCGCGTCGGCATTCCGGCTGCAAGGGGGACTGATGGATTACGCCAACAAGACCGTGCTCGTCACGGGTGGGACCGGCTCGTTCGGGAATTTCGTGGTTCGCCGGCTGCTGAACGCGGGCGTGCGCGAGGTGCGCGTGCTGTCGCGCGACGAGAAGAAGCAGTACGACATGCGCGTGTTCTACCAGGGGCGCAAGGACCTCAGCTTCGTGATCGGCGACATCCGCCATCGGGACGTCGTCGACGAGGCGATGTCCGGCGTCGACATCGTCTTCCATGCGGCCGCGCTGAAGCAGGTGCCGACCTGCGAGCAGCACCCCTCGGAAGCGATCCGCACCAACGTGCTCGGCGCCGAGAACCTGGTCGAGAGCGCGTTGCGCCACCGCGTCGAGACGGTGGTGATGATCAGCACCGACAAGGCGGTCAAGCCGGTCAACGTGATGGGCATGACCAAGGCGCTGCAGGAGCGGCTCATGCTCAAGGGCAACCTGTCGCGGCACAACAAGGGGACACGCCTGTGCTGTGTCCGCTACGGCAACGTGCTGCGCTCGCGCGGCTCGGTGGTGCCTTTCTTCCGCCGCCAGCTGGCGCTGGGCCAGACGATGACGATCACCGACGAGCGGATGACGCGCTTCCTGCTGACGCTCAACGAGGCGATCGATCTCGTGCTCTACGCCGCCGAGCACACGCAGGGCGGCGAAATCTTCGTGCGCAAGGCGCCAGCCGCGCGCGTCGTCGACATCGCGCAGGTGCTGGCGGAGGAAGCGGGCCGGCCATATGAATACAAGGTGATCGGGATCCTGCCCGGCGAGAAGCTGCATGAGATCCTCGTCTCCGAGGAGGAACTCGTGCGCGGGCGCGACTGCGGCGACTACTACGCGGTGCAGCCGTGGTGGAGCACGGACCGCTATCATGAAATCGAGCGCGAGTTCGCGTCCGGGGACCATCTCACCGGCGTCGACGAGGTGAAGCGCATGATCGCGCTGGCCGACCACGAGTTCGAGGTGATGGAAATGGCCGATGGCGAGTTCGCGAAGTTCTGAGCCTGGCATGACGACCGCGCCCACCATTCCACTGTTCAAGGTCCACATGGCGCCACGGGCGGCGCTGATGCCGCGCCTCGAGGAGGTGCTGTACGGCGGCCAGATCAGCGAGGGCGAGCCGGTGGCCGAATTCGAACGGCGCTTCGGCGACTTCGTCGGCAATCCGCGCTGCCTGTCCTTCTATTCGGGCACCGCGGCGCTGCACGTCGCGCTGCTGCTCGCGGGCGTCGGCCCCGGCGACGACGTGGTCTCGACGCCGATGACGGCCGAACCGACCAACCTCGCGATACTCCACGCGGGCGCGACGCCGCGCTGGGCCGACGTCGACCCGGCCACCGGCAACGTCACCGCGGCGAGCGTCGAGGCGGCGATCACGGCGCGCACGCGCGCGCTCCTCGTCGTGCACTACGGCGGCATCCCGGTGCCGCTGGACGGCATCCACGCGGTCGCCGCGCGCCACGGCATTCCGGTCATCGAAGACGCGGCGCATGCGCTGGGCGCGCACTACGCGGGCCGTCCCATCGGCACGCACTCGCCGTTCGTGATGTTCTCGCTGCAGGCCATCAAGCACATGACGACCGTGGACGGCGGCATGCTGGCCTGTGCCGACGCGGCGGTGCTGCCGCGTGGCCGGCGCCTGCGCTGGTTCGGCATCGACCGCGCGGCGCAACGTACCGAGGTCGATGTGGCCGAGGTCGGCTTCAAGTACCACATGAACAATGTCAACGCGACGATAGGCCTCGTGCAGCTGGAGCACATCGCCCCCGCGATTGCGCGCCACGTGGCCAACGGGCGGTGGTTCGACGCGGCATTCGATCGCCTCGGCGGCGGCGTCGAGCGCTGCGGCTTCGATGCGGCCGCGGCCCCGTCCTACTGGTTCTACACCCTGCTCTGCGACGACCCCGACGGCCTGTCACGCCACCTCACCGCGCACGGCATCGGCAATTCGAAGGCCCACCGCCGCAACGACCTGCACAGCGTGTTCGCCGGCAGCCGCGTGCCGCTGCCCGGCGTCGATCGCTTCTACTCGCGCATGCTGCACATCCCCTGCGGCTGGTGGGTCGACGACGAGTCGCGCGAGCGCATCGTGGACGTCGTGCGCCGTGGCTGGTGAGGCCCCGATTCCGCTGTTCCGGTCGCACGTGGCGCCGGACGCCGCCGCGACGCTCGCCACCGCCCTCGACTCGGGGGCCCTCGCGAGCGGGCCCGCCATCGCCGAATTCGAGGCCGCGCTCGGCCGCTGGGTCGGGAATCCGGACTGCGTCGCGACCGTCGACCGCGCCGCGGCGCTGACCCTCGCCCTCCGCCGCTGCGGCGTCGGGCCGGGCGCCGACGTGCTGGTGTCGCCGCTGAGCTGCCTCGCCACAACGATGCCAATCGCGAACCTGCAAGCGCGGCCCGTGTGGTGTGACGTCGACCCCGCGACCGGCATGCTGGACCCGGCCGAGATCGTGCGCCGTCGCACGCCGGCAACGCGCGCCGTCGTCCACTACCACTGGGGCGGGGACGTCGGCCCGCTCGGGGCGCTGCAGTCCGCCGCGCGGGCCGCGGGCCTGCCGCTGATCGAGGATGCGTCCGCAGCACTCGGCGCCAAATTCCGCGGCGCGCGGCTCGGCGCCGCCGGCAGCGACTACACGGTGCTGTCGTTCTACGCGGTGAATCCGCTGAACACGATCGAGGGTGGCGCCCTGTGCTGTCCGACGCCGGCCGATGCCGAGGAGATCCGGTGGCAGCGCCGGTTCGGCATCCACCAGCCGACGTTCCGCACGCCCGGCGGCGATCTCAACCCGGCGAGCGACATCCCGGTGACGGGCTACAGTTTCGCGATGACCAACGTCACTGCCCGACTCGGCCTGTGCCAGCTGCGCGCGGTGGACGCACTCATCGCGCGGCACCAGGCGAACGGTCGGCACTTCGACGCGGCGCTGCGCGACATCGACGGACTGACGCTGCTCGACCGCCCGGCCGACGGCGCGTCGGCCTACTGGGTCTACGCGTTGCGCGCGCGTTCACGCGACGCGCTCGTGGCGCGGCTGCACGCGCAAGGCATCGGCGCGCAGCGCCTGCACCTGCGCAACGACCGCTACAGCTGTTTCGAGCCGGCGCCGTGGCCACTGCCCGGCGTCGACACCTTCGACGCGGAGAACCTCGCGGTGCCCTGCGGCTGGTGGGTGGGCGATGGGGAAAGATCCCGGATCGCATCGGCGCTCGTCGCCTGCCCGTAGGTTGCCGTGGAAGAGGCTTGGTCGAGCGGTCGACCGCTCTTCACCTCACCCGCGTGCGGGAGAGGCGAACATCTTTCATGATGCGGGGTGACGCACTTGCGTCATGCCTGTTGGGCTGACGCAGGAAGCCCAAGGCGAGCCGGCATGAGGGCCGCCCCCCAGGCCTGAGGGGCGAAAAGGTGTCAGATTTCAAATCTGACACCTTTTCTCGGCGACCGCTCTTCACCTCACCCGCGTGCGGGAGAGGCGGACATCTTTCATGATGCGGGGTGACGCACTTGCGTCATGCCTGTTGGGCTGACGCAGGAAGCCCAAGGCGAGCCGGCATGAGGGCCGCCCCCCAGGCCTGAGGGGCGAAAAGGTGTCAGATTTCAAATCTGACACCTTTT
>CALRPY020000084.1:0-15007 GCA_943370145.1 Hydrogenophaga intermedia
AGACAGCCCGCGACGGGAACGGCGAAGACCCGCGCCCGCGTGCCTCAGAAAGAAAAGGTGTCAGATTTGAAATCTGACACCTTTTCTCGGCTCTGGACCCTGCAGAGGCCGTCTGAACGCAGCGCGGGACACAGTTGCTCGGTGGCCAGCAGCCGCCAGGCACCAGCACCCAGGTCAAGCTGTGAACAAGCGACAGCCCGTTCCGGGCGAGGGGAAGCGCTTTGCCCGGTGGTGGATCAGGCACCCCGCCGCCGGCCAGGCCATTATTGCCGAGCCTGCGGTGAAGGCACCGGCACGACCTGCTGGGTGACGCTCCAGTCGTGGCAGCCGTCGCAGCGGCGCAGCGGGCCGCTGTCGTGCCCGGCCTCGGCCACGCGGGCGTGGCAGTCACGGCACAGGCGGTGGAAATCGTGCTGGATGGTGCGTGCGAGTTCGGGTCGCTGCTTGTGGCAGAAGTAGCAGGAATCGGTGCCGGTATCGTCGAAGAAGTTGTGGTGGCAGGTTGCGCACCTGACCGCCGGGTGGTCCTGGTGGTCGAAGACGATCGCGGTCATCGGCGCGCCGACGATGAGCCGTTCCCGCAGCGCATACAGCCCGGCCACCGACAGGACGCACAGCGCGACGGCGAGCATGACGCGCAGGTGTCTCACAGGCAGCGGCTACAGGGGTACGGCCGGGCAGGGATGTCCGCCGGCGCCGTGGACGGCCAGGCGAACCAGGCCGCCCCCGCCAGGCTCGCGCAGGCCAGCAGGGCAAGGAGGCCCCAGGTCCCGGAATCCGCGAACGGCCGCGGCGACGCGCCGCGCGCCGGCGGCCAACGATGCCAGGCGAGACTGCAGGCGAGTGGCACACACAGCAGCCAGCCACCGGCGACGAGAGCGGCCGGCGTCGCGAAGTAGTATGCCGCCCCCCACAGGTGCCAGCCGGTGAGGCCGATGGCGATCGCCGACAGCGCGGCGTGCCAGCGCCGCCAGCCCGGGTGGCCCCAGGCCAGGCGCGCCCGGTAGCGCGCGGTCAGGACGAGCGTAGCGATGAGCAACAGGGCGCCGAGTCCGGCCAGCATGTAACCGGGCGCGGTCGGCAGCAGGTAGTCGAGCACCCGTGGTTCGAGCATGGCGAGCCCTACGACATGCGCGAACAGCAGCACGAGCAGCAGGTAGGACAGGCGCCGGTGCAGGTGCTGGACGAGGCGCGAGAGTTCGGTCGAGCGATATTGCGGCGCCCACCACCGCGCGGACAGCAGCGGCATCAGGGCCAGCGCGCCCGTGGCGGCGACGCCGAGGCCCATGCAGTAGTCCCACCAGGGGTCGACGGGTGCGGGCCCGCGGATCGCGAGCACCGCCAACGGTGCGAGCAGGTAGCACGTGACCGCCACCACAAAGGCCAGTCGCCTGCCGCGCGCGCGACGCGCCGCGTGTGCGAACCCCGGACGCTCGTCACCCTGCTCCATAGGCGGACGAGCATACCGCAGGCCAGCGCCCCTGTGCCGCCGCGCTGCGCCGCGGCGCGCAGTTGCCGGGCGCAGCGGCTCGCCTCATCGGGCGCGTTTCGCATTATGCTCAACATCCAGCCGTAGCCGAGGAAGCGCCCGATGGAACTGCTCGACGCCATGCAGACGATGAATGCCTGCCGCTACTACAAGCCGGACCCGGTGCCGGACGCCCTGCTCGCGAAAGTGCTGAACGCGGCCCGCTGGGCCGCGACCGGCAGCAACAAGCAACCGGTGAGCCTCATCGCCGTGCGTGACGCCGCGAAGCGGCGCGCGCTGCACGACCTCTACCAGCCGGTGTGGGACATGGCGATGCAGAAATACTCGAGCGGCGAGTTCAGGCACGGCTTCACGCCGGCCTTCCTCGCGCACGTCGATCACTTCGCGCGCCATTTCGCCGACATTCCGGTGCTGGTGGTGGTCTGCGTCGAGTGGCGCGAACTCAGCGCGATCGACGCGAACCTGGGTCGCACCGTGCTGACCCCGGGTTCGTCGATCTACCCGGCGGTGCAGAACCTGATGCTCGCCGCGCGCAACGAAGGCCTGGGCACCACGCTGACCACGCTGCTCGCGATCGCCGAACCGCAGATCAAGACCCTGCTCGACATCCCGGAGCCCATCGCGACGGCGGCCGTCATCGCGCTGGGCTGGCCGGCCAAGCCGTTCCCGACACGTCTGAAGCGCCGCCCGCTCGCGGACATGGCGTATCTGGATCGCTACGGCAGCCCGCTGCCGGGCGCCGGCGAGTTTGTCTGACACCAGGCATCCCGTTGCCGCCGCGACGATTTCCACGAACCATCCAGTCCAGCCCTGCACAGGAGACAGCCATGGCCAAACCCATCGCAGTTCACGCCCAGGCGGAACACCGCGCACTGCCACCCGCGACGCACGACGAATTCGCCCGCCAGGAGTTCGTGCGCGCGTTCAAGGAACACCTTGTCAAGCACGTCCACGGCGGCAACCGGGAAGTGTACGAGCGCAAGGTCAAACCCACCTTCCAGCGCCGGCAGAAGCGTGCGCCGGCAGACCGCTTCGAGGTGCGCGACGCGATGGTGCAGGAACCCTACTACCAGATGTTCAGCACGCTGCTGCGGACGAGCCAGGAGATGATGTGGTCGTCGTGCCAGAAACCGGTCGAACGCGCTTTCTCCTCGCTCAATGAAGCCATCGCCCACCCGGCAAAGAAAGCCGGCGGCAGCCTGCGCCTCGACCCGACACTGGAAATCCCGCGCTACCACACGGCCGTCGACATCCACTGCCAGCCGGGCGGCTATCACACCGAGTACGCGCCCGGCGACGCGTCGGCGGGCATGGTCTACGACCGCGCCGTGCACGTGTACGCGATGGGCCAGATGGGGCCCTACAACAACGACATGGGCGCGAGCATCGTGATGTGGCTGAAGAAGCATCATCCGAAGTTCAGCCCGCGGCGCATCCTCGACATGGGCTGCGCGGTGGGCCACAGCACCCTGCCCTACGCCGAAGCCTTTCCGGACGCCGAAGTCCACGCGATCGACGTCGCCGCGCCGATGCTGCGCTATGCGCACGCCCGCGCCGAGGACCTCGGCGTCGCCGTGCACTACTCGCAACAGAATGCCGAACACACCGATTTCGAGGACGGCTCCTTCGACCTGGTCGTCTCGCACATCCTGCTGCACGAGACGTCGGAGCGCGCGATCCACAACATCGTCAAGGAGTGCCATCGCCTGCTGCGCAAGGGCGGGCTGATGATCCACGCCGAGACGCCGCCCTACAAGGGCATGGATCCCTTCGACGCCTTCCTGCTCGACTGGGACACGCGCAACAACAACGAGCCGTTCTGGGCGCGCTCGCACGAGATCGACCTCAAGACGCTGTCGCGCAAGAGTGGCTTCGATCCTGCCCTGGAATTCGAGGACCTCATCCCCAGCGCCTTCCAGGTCGCCGAGGCCTCGCGCTCGCAGAAGTTCCAGGGCGGGGACTTCGGCGGCGGCGGACTGTGGTTCATCTATGGCAACCGCAAGTAGGGCGCGCCGATGAACACATCCGTCAAGCTCAAACGCAAGGCCAGGGGAGAGCGTCCGTATTTCTTCGCCGACCCGAACGTCGACAAGGTCATCGCAATGGTGATGGGCCTCGCCGGCGAAGTCGCCGTCATGCGCGACCGGCTCGATACGCTGGAGCGCCTGCTCGAGCGCACGGGCGCGCTGCAGCGCGCGGACATCGAGCAGTATCGGCCCGATGCCCGGGTGACTGCCGAGCGCACTGCGTGGCGCGAGGCGTTCCTCGCCGAGGTGCTGCGCATCGTCGAGATCGAGGTCGAGGCCCTGGCCACCAGCGACCAGGCGCCCTACGACAGCGCAATCGCGCTCGTCGAGGAGAGCACGACGAAGAAGCGCGCGGCGGCGAAAAAAACGCCGCCGGCCAAGACGAGCAGCAAGCAGCCGGCACCCGCCGGGGCACGGACGGCAACGGCCCGGACCAGCGCCGGCACCGCGCGTACGCCGGCGTCGAAGGCGGGTCCCGCGACCGGCCGCAAGAAGGCGGCGCAGGCCCGCGCCCGCCGCCGCTGAGACGACCGCCAGCGGTGCGCCCTTGCGGGCGCAATCCGCTTCACGCACTCACGTAGCGAGGAAACAGCAGTGAATTTCTCCGAACTGGCGCAGTCGCGCCATAGCGTCCGCCACTACATGCCGGGCCTCACGATCGACGACGCCGACCTGCAGTCAATCTTTGCCGAGGTCGCCCTGTCACCCAGTTCGTTCAACCTGCAGCACTGGCAGTTCGTCGTGGTGCGCGAACAGGCGCGCAAGCGCGAACTGCGCGGCATGGCCTTCGGCCAGCAGCAGGTCGAGGACTGCGCGGCCGCAATCGTCGTCTGTGGTCGCCTCGAGGCGCATGAAGACGCGCCCCGCATCTACGAGCACGCCCCCGCGCCGATGCGCGAGAAGTTCGTGCCGATGATCGCCGCGGTGTACAAGAACCAGCCGGCCCTGCAGCGCGAGGAAGCCGTGCGCTCCGGCGCGCTCGCCGCGATGTCGCTGATGTACGCGGCGAAGGCCCGTGGCTGGGATACCGGCCCGATGATCGGCTTCGATGCCGCGAAGGTCTCGAGCTTCCTCCAGCTCGACGCGCAGACCGTGCCCGTGATGCTCGTCGTGCTCGGCAAGGCGCTGAACGGCGAACAGCCGCAGCGACTCTACCGCCGGCCACTGGCCGAGATCGTGAAGCTGGAAACACAGGGCGGCGCAAGCCTTGGCTGAGTCGATCCGCGCGAAGCTCGGTCGCGAAACGCGTCTCTACCTGGCGCTGGCCGTGGTCGGCTGGCTGGTCTTCGTGGCCTGCATGTTCATCCCGCAGCCACCGCCGTGGCTGATGATAGGGGCCTTCGTCGCGACCTGCGGCGCCCTGGTATCGCTGCTGGTCTTCGTGCGCTGCCCGAACTGCCGGGCGCACCTGCCGCAGATTGGCTTCGCCGCCGCAGTTGCCCCCTCGACCGCGGCCCGCCAGACCCACTGCCCCGGCTGCGGCGCGGCGCTGGACTAGGCGTTCCTGATCCGGAGTTTTGGCCACCGAGAACACAGGGAACACCGATAACACAAAGGAAGATCGAGTGCGTCGCTGCCTTTCGCGTGGCACTGCCGCAGCACATTCCCCCAGTTGCTTGTCACCTTCGGTGTTCTCTGTGTTCTCCGTGGCCTCGGCAGCATCCGCGG
Organism: Hydrogenophaga intermedia; assembly: GCA_943370145.1. Taxonomy (GTDB): domain Bacteria; phylum Pseudomonadota; class Gammaproteobacteria. The sequence continues at coordinate 5,185 of CALRPY020000084.1, forward strand.
AGGCACCAAACCTCAGGCCGTCTGAGGTCCCTCGGGGACCAGGCCGTCATCGGTGGCGCCTTGGCCCGGGCCGAGAGCGAGCGTGGCGAGAAGGCCCACGGCGGCGCCGAACATCACGTAGTACGCGGCGGCGATGGGCTGTCCGGTAGCGCCGATGAGCCACGTGCAGAAGAACTGCGCGAAGCCACCGAACAGCATCACCGCCATGTTGTAGGCCAGTGACAGACCGGTCGAGCGCACGCCGGGCGGGAACTGCTCGGCGACCGCGGTCGACAGCGGCCCGTAATAGATGCCGATCAGCGAACACAGCACGGCCTGCACCAGCATCAGGTTGCCGAGGCTCGGCTCGGCGTGCAGCAGGCGGAACAGCGGCACCAGGGTAAGCAGGCAGGCAATCGTGCCGACGATCATCGGCGGCTTGCGGCCGATGCGGTCCGACAATGCCCCGACCAGCGGAATGATGACGGTCAGGCAGAGCAGCGCCACGATCTGCGCCTTGAAGGCATCCTCGAGGGGGATGCCGAGTTGCGTCCGCGCGAAGGTCGGCATGTAGATCAGCACGACGTAGTAGGTGATGGTGCCGCAGATGACGAGCCCGAAGGTCACGAGCACCGCGCGCGCATGCGCGCGCAGCATCTGCAGGAACGGGAGGTTCGCGCCCGGCGTCGCGCGCGCGGCCAGGAATTCCTCGGTTTCCTCCAGGTGCCTGCGCACCCACATGCCGACCGGGCCGATCAGAAGACCGAACGCGAACGGCAGCCGCCAGCCCCAGCTGTCGAGCTGCGCCGGCGTCAGCACCTGTGTCACGAACCAGCCAGCGAGCGCGCCGCCGAGCGCGGCGAGGCTCAGGCCCACCTGCTGCAGCGAGCCGTAGAAACCCTTGCGTCCGGCTGGCGCCACCTCGACCAGGAAAGATGTCGCAATCGCGAATTCGCCGCCGGTGGCGAAGCCCTGCAGCAGGCGCGCGAGCACGATGATGAGCGGCGCCGCGATGCCGATGGCGGCATACGGCGGCGCGAACGCGATCATCGCGATGGCCACGGTCATCATGCCCATGATCAGCTGCAGCGCGGCCTTGCGGCCGTGCCTATCGGCGTAGATGCCGAGCACCACGCCACCGATCGGCCGCATGAAGAAACCGACGCCGAAGGTCGCCGTGGTCAGCAGGAGCGCGTTGAACTCGCTGACGTCGGGAAAGAACAGGCGGGCGATGATGACACTCAGCGCGCCGAAGACGACGAAGTCATACCATTCGAGCGCGTTGCCGATGACGGCTGCCGCGACCTGGCGGACGCGCAGCGAGGAATGAGCTTGGTTCATCGGCGGAGTATACCGGTGCGTGCCTGGAGTGGGGCAGGTCCTCGATTGCCACCGAGAACTCCGAGAACACCGAGGAGCGCATGTCTGGGAAAGCGGGAGTCGGATTCATTGGCTCTGCTTTCAGCGCAGGAAAGACAGCGCTTCCCATGGCGCGCGAATCGATCGGCAAAGGCACTGCCGGCTACCCTGCCCGAAAGTCTGCTTTCCTCGGTGTTCTCGGTGCTCTCGGTGGCAAATTCGAACATCGACCGATAGTGACCACGCCAGCGTCGAGGGCGGCCATGGGCCCGCTTCCCGTGCCTCACAGATGCCCTGCGGCCTCCGGCCGCGCCGCGAGCTCCCGCGCCTCGCGCGCGAGCAGCTTCGCGATGCGTTCGGGGGCGAAGCCCAGCGCATGCAGGCCGACGGCGGAGTTCGCGACCTCCCGGTAGGACGCGATGCGCCCGTCGCGCAGCGTGCAGATCGACACACCCTCGAACAGCGCCCTGCGCCCGGCGGCGCCGGGCAGCTTCGACTCGTAGCTGAAGACGTAGCGCGCGTAGCCGGTGTGGCCATCGTCGACGATGTCGTGCAGGTCCCAGCGAAAGTCGCGCGCGTCGCGATGGAAGAAGGCCTCGATCATCTGCGCGATGGCGGCCCCCTGGAACGCGCCATAGAAGCAGTCGTGATAGACGCCATCGGGCGTGAAGCAGGCGGCGACCGCCGCGCCGTCCCCGCGACAGGCCGCCTGCGTCATCGTCGTGATCAGCGCGGCGAAGCTCACGACTGCACGGCCTTCAGCAGCAGCGCATTGACGGTGCTGGCTGCCTCCATGTGCACCAGGTGGCCGCAGCCGTCGAGCACGTGGCAGGCCACCGTCCCCGGCAGGCCTGCGGCCTGCGCGGCCGGGATGATGCGATCGTCGCGCCCCCACAGGACCTGCGTCGGGCACTGGACCCCGGCGAGACGCTCGCGCAGCGCGACGGTCTGCGAGTTGCCGGCGACGAAGCCATCCGCGATCGCGCCCAGCGCCGCCGTCACGCCGTCGAGACGCTTGAATTTGAGGATGTCGTCGATCATCTGGCGATTGACCAGTTCGGGGTTCGCGACCAGCTGCTGCAGCAGCGGCTTGAGATCCCGTCGCGACTCGGCGGCAATGAACCCCCGCAGGTAGTCGCCGTTGATTTCGGCGCCAAGCCCGGCGGGTGCCAGCAGTGACAGCGACAGCGCTCGCGCCGGCGCGGCGAGGGCCGCCGCGAGCACCACCGCGCCCCCCAGCGAGTGGCCGACGAGGTGCGCCTTTTCAATTCCCAGCGCGTCCATGAACGCGAGCAGGGTGCGCGCCAGACCGTCGACACTTGCGTCATCAAGCTGCTTCGACGATTCACCGTGACCCGGCAGGTCCACCGCGTAGACCCGCGCCGCCGCGGCGAGCGCGTTCTGGTTGAACAGCCAGTTGTCGCAGTCGCCCCCGAAGCCATGCACGAGCACGACCGCGGGCCCGGTCTCCCCGGCCTGCGCGTAGCGCACGCGGCAGCCGCCCGCATCGACCCACTGGTAGGCCGGTCCGGCGTCGCCCTCCTCCGCCGCGGGCGGCACGTAGCGGGCGAGGAAGTCGGCGACGTAGGCGTCGATGTCCGCGTCGCTGACGGCCTCGGGTGCCAGCACGCCGAGCAGTGCGCCGATCGGCAGCACGTCGTCGACGGCGGCAACCTTGCGCCGGAGCGTGCCGGGATCCAGCGCCTCGAAGGTATTGGCGATTTTTTCGGTCTCGATTTCCATCACGGGATCGCCCGGCTTCAGCGCCTTGCCCTCGTCGACCAGCCATTCGACGACCTTGCCCTCGGTCATCGACAGGCCCCACTTGGGCATCGTGATGGGAACAATCTTCTCCTGCGACATCATGCGTACTCCGCGACTTTGCGCACGGCCGCCTCGATGCGGGCCGGGCTGGGAATGTAGAGATCCTCGAGGACGCCACTGAACGGCACCGGGGTGTGCGGCGGCGTGATCATTTCAATCGGCGCGGCGAGCGAGGAGAACCCTTTCTGCGCGACCATCGCCGCGATGTCCGCCGCCATGCCGCAGCGGGGCGACGCCTCGTCGACGATGACCAGCCGACCGGTGTTCTCCACGCTCTCCAGGATGGTGTCCTCGTCGAGCGGCGAAGTGCTGCGCGGGTCGATGATCTCGCAGCTGATGCCATCCTTCGCGAGCGCGGCGGCCGCCTTCTGCGCGTAGCCGACCATGCGCGCGAAGGCGACGATGGTGACGTCCTTGCCTTCGCGCACGATGTTGGCCTCGCCGAAGGGAATGGTGTAGGACTCCTCGGGCACTTCCCCTTCCATCGCGTACAGCGCCTTGTGCTCGCAGAAGATCACCGGATCGTCGTCGCGTATCGCCTGGATCAGCAGGCCCTTCGCCTCGTAGGGCGAAGACGGAATGACGACCTTCAGGCCGGGAATGTGCGTGAACACCGGGTACAGGCACTGGGAGTGCTGGGCCGCGGCGCGGAAGCCGGCGCCGATCATCGTGCGGATGACGACGGGGGTGCGGGCCTTGCCGCCGAACATGTAGCGGAACTTCGCCGCCTGGTTGTAGATCTGGTCGAAACACACGCCGAGGAAGTCGATGAACATCAGTTCGCACACGGGCCGCAGGCCGCAGGTCGCGGCGCCGATCGCGGCCCCGACGAAGGCGGACTCCGAGATCGGCGTGTCCATGATGCGATCGCCGTATTTGCCGTAGAGGCCCTTGGTCACGCCGAGCACGCCGCCCCAGGCATCCATCTCGCCCTCCGCGCCGGTCCCGCCGACGACGTCCTCGCCCATCACGATGACCGACGGGTCGCGCGCCATCTCCTGGTCCAGCGCCTCGTTGATCGCCTGTTGAAACAGGATCTTTCTGGCCATGGTCGCTTGCTCCCGTCGCTCAGTACTTGATGTAGACGTCGGTGGTGAGGTCTTCCGGCAGCGGATCGGGCGCGGCCTTCGCCTGCGCCACCGCGTCCTCGATGAGGCGCAGTACCTCGTCGTCGATCGCCGCCAGTTCACCGGCGGCGACGAGGCCCTCGCCCGTCACGCGCGCGGCGAAGCGCTTCAGGCAGTCCTTCTGCTCGCGGATCCGGTTCACCTCGCCGGCCGGGCGGTAGTTCTGGTTGTCGCCTTCGAAGTGGCCGTAGAAGCGGTCGAGCTTGACCTCGACGAGCGAGGGGCCGCCGCCGTTCCTGGCGCGCTGCACCGCTTCGCGCGTGGCCTCGTAGACGGCGAAGAAGTCATGGCCGTCGACGGTGATACCCGGCATGCCGAAACCGGCCGCGCGTGTCGCGATGTCCTCGCAGGACACCGAGAACTTCGCGGCGGTGGCCTCGGCGTAGCCGTTGTTCTCGGCGACGAAGATCGCCGGCAGCTTCCACACCGACGCCAGGTTCAGCGCCTCGAAGGTCGTGCCCTGGTTCGACGCCCCGTCGCCGAAAAAGGCCACCGCCACCCCACCCGTGCCCCTGACCTTCGCAGCGAGCGCCGCGCCACAGACCAGCGGCGGTCCGCCGCCGACGATGCCGTTTGCCCCGAGCATGCCGGTGTCGAGGTCGGCGATGTGCATCGAGCCGCCCTTGCCGCGACACGTGCCGGTCCGCTTGCCATAGATCTCCGCCATCATGCCGTGCACGTCGACGCCCTTGCCGATGCAGTGCCCGTGGCCACGGTGCGTGCTCGCGATCTTGTCGTCGTCGGTGAGATTCATGCAGACGCCGGCGGCGGATGCCTCCTCACCGGCATAGAGATGGACGAAGCCCGGTATGCCGCCCTTGGCGAATTCGACGTGGACCCTCTCCTCGAACTCGCGGATGGTCTTCATCCGCCGGTACGCTTCGAGCAGGTCTTCCCGCGACAGACTCATGTGTTGCCCTCCCCTCGTCGTCACTTGTTGCCACTTCCCCGGCCTAGCCTAACATCCGGCCAGCGGTGCGAAAGCGCTTTCACGCATGCTGCAAATGCACATCACGACGGGCGTAGGCAGGCACCGCGCGGCTCCTTAGAATCGGCTGTTCACGTACCGACCAACCGCGCGGCCGGAGAGGCCGGCGCATGCGCACCATAGGAGAAGAGTCCATGCCCTTGACCGCCGAATCGCTGGCAGTCCTGAACATCCTGCAGGAAAAAGGCATCCACCCGCTCGATCATTTCACGCCCGCCGAGGGGCGCCCGTATTTCAACGCCGTGTTCGCGACGCCGGTGGAAGATCGCGAAGCCGTGGCAGTCGTGCGCGAGCTCACGATTCCCGTCGCCGGCGGCGAGATTGCCGCACGCCTCTACGCCCCGAACAACGGCCCGCTGCCGGCCATCGTCCACTTCCATGGCGGCGGCTGGGTCTACATGGGCCTCGAGACGCACGACGGTTACTGCCGTCATCTCGCAAACGCGGCGGGAATCGCGGTGATCGCCGTCGAATATCGCAAGGCACCGGAGTTCAAGGCGCCAACCGCGGCGAACGACTGCCATGCCGCACTCAAATGGGTGCACGCGAACGCGTCGTCGCTCGGCGTGGACGCATCGCGCATCGGCGTGATGGGCGACAGCGCCGGCGGCAATCTCGCCTGCGTCGTCGCCCAGCTTGCGCGCGACGGCGGCCCGGCGCTCAAATGCCAGGTGCTGACCTATCCCGCGGTCGATGCGTCGATGAGCTCACCGTCGATCAAGGAGAACGCGACGGCGCCGATCCTCGGCGAGCGTGAGATGAAATGGTTCTGGCAACACTATGTCGACGGCGCCGGCATCGACGCGAAGGATCCGCTGGTCTCGCCGATCAACGCGAAGTCCCTGGCCGGCCTGCCGCCCGCCTTCGTGTCAACCGCGGAATTCGATCCGCTGCGCGACGAGGGCGAAGACTATGCGGGCAAGCTGAAGGCGGCCGGCGTCAGCGTCGAGTCCAAGCGCTATGCGGGCGTCTTCCACGGCTTCCTGCTGATGAGCAAGGTGATACCCGAAGGCCGCCAGCTGATCGAAGACCAGATCGCGTTCATCGGTCGCTACCTGTAAGACCAGGTTGCCGCACGGCAACTGTCGTATCAGCCACCGAGAACACCGAGAACGCCGAGGTCGGGCTTGATGAGCAACCGCCTCCAATGCGGCGCACTGCACGGGAGATGGTAATGGTCCATGCACGCAGCTCGGTGTTCTCGGTGGCAAATTCCGCCTCACCGCCACCCGCCGCTTTCGCTGCACTGCAGGACCTGTTAGTCTCCCGCTGCGGTCCTTGTTTCCAGTCCCCCCTGACCGCGACCATTTCCGGTCTTTATCGCTCTCACGATCTGCCTGCCTTGTGACTGGCGCCTGGCTCAAAGCCCGGGCGACAGGCTGAATCAAGTTTTCTCATTGGAGTTACATGTCTGATTTTGCTGCCCTCGGCTTGCCCGAGGACCTTGTTCGTGCCGTGACCGATCGCGGCTATACCACCCCCACACCCGTCCAGCGCCAGGCCATCCCGGTCATCCTCGAGGGCCGCGATGTGATCGCTGGCGCGCAGACGGGCACCGGCAAGACCGCAGCCTTCGTGCTGCCGATGCTGGCCTTGCTCAAGCAGAACCCGAATCCGCAGCGCCGCACGCCGCGCACGCTGATCCTGACGCCGACGCGCGAACTCGCCGCGCAGGTCGAAGAGTCCGTTCGCCACTACGGCCGCCACAGCAACGTCCGCTCGCTGGTGATCTTCGGCGGCGTCGGCATCAACCCGCAGATCGAAGGCCTGCGCCGCGGCGTCGACATCCTGGTCGCGACTCCCGGCCGCCTGCTCGATCACGTGCAGCAACGCACCGTCGACCTTTCCCAGGTCGAGTTCTTCGTGCTCGACGAAGCCGACCGCATGCTCGACATGGGTTTCATCCGTGACATCCGCAAGGTGATCGCGCTGCTGCCGAAGAAGCGCCAGAACCTGCTGTTCTCCGCGACCTTCCCGGCGGAGATCAAGGATCTCGCCGCGAGCCTGATGAACAGTCCGGCCGAGGTCGAGATCGCCCGCCAGGGCACGACCGCGGATCAGATTGCGCAGGAAATCCTGCTGGTCGACCGCAACAAGAAGAAAGAACTCCTGGTGCACCTGTTCGAGGAGCGTCGCTGGACGCAGGCGCTGGTCTTCACGCGCACCAAGCACCTTGCGAACCGCTTGGCCGAGCACCTCGAGAAGGCCGGCATCCCGGCCATGGCGATTCACGGCAACAAGAGCCAGACGGCGCGCACCCGCGCGCTGGCCGAGTTCAAGAGCGGTCGCTTGCGGGCGCTGGTCGCCACCGACATCGCCGCGCGCGGCATCGATATCAATGAACTGCCGCAGGTGGTGAATTTCGAGCTGCCGATGGTCGCCGAGGACTACGTGCACCGCATCGGTCGCACGGCGCGCGCCGGCGCCACTGGCGCCGCCTGCTCGCTGGTCTGCATCGACGAGCATCGCCTGCTCGAGAGCATCGAGCGCCTGACGCGCCAGCGCTTCGCGCGCAACACGGTCGAAGGCTACCAGCCGGACCCGAGCCAGCGCCCGCAGCCGATCGAGACCGGTCGCCGCGGCGGCGGCGGCCACCAGGGTGGTGGACAGAACCGCCCGAGCGGCGACGGCCAGCGCAACAAGCCGGGTGGCCAGCGTCGCCCGTCGCACGGCGGCGACGGCCGCCAGCGCCAGCGCGCCGGCTGACGCGGTCCGAGGCCCCGCAGGGAACGCGGGGCCTCTTTCCTGGCTGACTGCGGAATGACTTGCATAGCCACCGAGAACACAGAGAACACCGAGAGGAAGTCTGAAACGGGTTGTAACTCACGCGAGCATCAGGTCGGATGCGGCGGCGCATGCCCGGGATTGTTTTTTGCTCTCCGCGTTCTCCGTGGTGGACACCAGCGTCGTGCGCGACACCTGGCGTAACAGCTTCATCCTGGATGTCACGGAGAAGTCAGCGACCTGACGCGGTTAGCCGCAATGAGGCGCAAGGCCTCAGCGTTGGAAAGTCTCCATTCCGGTCACCCTCGGTGTTCTCTGTGTTCTCGGTGGCCACGCCGACGCCCGATACCCGCGCTGTGCCGGGAGCGAGCGCCCTACTCCGCCTTCGTGATCACCGCGAGCTTGTCGATGCCGGCGCGCTCGATCACCGCCATGACCTTCGCGACCGTGCCGTAGCGCGCGGCGTCGTCGGCCTGCAGGAAGAGGGTCATGCCGGGATCGATTTCCTTCATGCCCTTCAGTTCGATTTCCAGGTCCGTCACCGACACCTCGCGCTTGTCGACATAGACCTTGCCGGCCGGGTCGACGGTGACCGTCACGGCATCCGGGTCTTCCGGTGACGAGGTTTCGGCGGTTTCCGGGAGATTCACTTTGATCGCGTTCGTCAGCAACGGCGCGGTGACGATGAACACCACCAGCAATACCAACATCACGTCGACGAGCGGCGTGACGTTGATCTCGCTCATCGCTTCGTCGGATTCGCCCTGCGTGCTGAAGCCCATCAGACTTTGCCTTCGCCGGCCGGGCGCTCGAGGCGCCAGGCGGTCTTCAGTGCGAGGTTCACGAAATCCGTCGCGAAGTCCTCGAGTTCGGCGGTCATGATCTTCATCCGGCGCAGGAAGAAGTTGTAGGCGAGCACCGCCGGCACCGCGACCGCGATGCCGATGGCGGTCGCGACCAGCGCCTCGCCGATCGGGCCGGCGACGACGTCGAGGCTTGCCGACCCGGATTTCGTGATGTCCTGCAGCGCGTGCATGATGCCCCACACCGTGCCGAACAGGCCCACGAAAGGCGAGGTGCTGCCGATGCTCGCGAGCAGCGTGAGGCCGCCCTCGAGCGAGCGCCGCTCACGCTGCAGCTGCTGGCGGAGGCAGCGTTCCAGCAGGTCACGGCGGTCGCCGGCATGTTCGAGATCGTGGGCGTCCGTCGCCGGCCGCAGCGCCTCGAAACCGCGGGCGGCAAGGCGCGCGGCCGGGCCCTGCGGCGCCTTGATTTCCGCTGCCGCGGCAAGGCTGGGCGCGGCCCAGAACGTGCGGCCGTACGCGCGATTCGCCGCGCCGGCTCGCATGTTCTGCAGGAGCTTGAGCAACACCACGGTCCACGTCACGACCGAGAACGCGATCAGCGCATAGAGCGTCCAGGTGACGATGTGGTCATTCGAGAGGGCGGACATCACTGCGGCTTACCTTCGATTAGTCGAGTTTGAAAACGATAGAGAGCGTGAGGGTGCTGTCGACCGGCTCGTCCCCACGCATCGCCGGGGTGAAGGTCCAGCGCCGGACCGTGCGCAGCGCCGACTGGTCCAGCACTTCGCGCCCGCTCGACTCCGCGACCTCGACCTTGCCGGGCAGGCCGTCGGCGCCGACCTGGATCCGCAACAGCACCTGGCCTTCCCAGCCACGGCGCCGCGCGATGGTCGGATACTCCGGCTTGGGGTTGCGCTTCGAGGTTGCGCGCGTGTGCGCCGGGACCAGCGGCACTTCGGCGGCCGGTGCGACCGGGCCCGGACTGGCAGGTGCGCTGGGCGCAGCGGCCACCGGCG
>CALRPY020000085.1:0-14094 GCA_943370145.1 Hydrogenophaga intermedia
TGATGCTCGGTGAAACCGGCGCCGTAGTAGCCGGTCTCGTCCATGTACTGCACCTGCTCGGTCAGGTTCCTGAGCATCTGCTGGTACAGGTCCGTGCGCTTGCCGGCCATGCCCTTGAGAATCTCTTCCTTCGTGCCGACCGACGGCAGATAAAAAGCACCTACTTGCATTAGCTTTGCCTCCAGATTTTCTTGTCAGACGCGCGTCGGCCGCGGGCGCGGCTCGTCACGTCGCTTTTCGGGACGTCGGAGCATCAGGGCAAGACTGGTGCCAACCCAGTCCGTCCGACGTTTCGGGGCACCGTGCGCCGGGATTTGTCGCAATTTGCGACAACCCTGCTGTCCCAGCACGGTACATCTTGTGTCGCAGCATGCGTCAGCCGAAGATCGCGGCATGGATATCCACGCCCTGGGACGCACGCCGCGCGAAGCCGATCGCCTCTATCGCAGGCAGGTCGAGCGCGCGTGGCAGGCGATGATCGACCATGGCCCGTCCGCGAATATGCAGGTTCGCGACGTCATCCGCGATTCCTGGCTGCGCTGCGTGCACCTCGGCATCGAGCCGAAAGGGCACAAGCCGCGGGCGCGAGGCGGCGGCGCCTCCCTGGAGGCGCTGCGGCACGCGAACGAGGAACTGCTGCAGGCCTCGGAGAACACCTGGCGGGTGCTCGGTGACATCCTGAGCCAGTCGCAGAGCTGCCTGCTCGTCGCGGACGCGAGCGGCACCCTGCTCGACGTCCGCGGCAGCGCGGCGCTGGTCGACCGCGCGGCCCGCGACTGCATCGCGCCGGGTTACGCCTGGAGCGAGCTGTCCGCCGGCACCAATGCCGTCGGTACCGCGATCGCGCTTAACGCGCCGGCCGAGGTGCACAGCGCCGAACACTTCCTGTCGGTGGCCAAGATCTGGAGCTGCTCGGCGGCGCCGGTGCGCGACGCTATCGACGGCTCGATGCTCGGCGTGGTCGACGTCACGAGCGTCGGCGAGAACCACCAGACGCACTGCCTGGCACTGGCCGTGACCGCCGCGCACCAGATCGAGCAGACCCTCCATTCGCGCGAACTCGCCCGCGCCGTGCAGTTGCTGCACTGGTATCAGACGAGCGGCAACCGCTGGGTGCAACAGGCCGTGGTCGTGCTCGATCGCAAGGGGCGCATCGTGACGGCGAACGACCTCGCGCGCGCGTGGTTCGCGGACTGCCGTGACTGCACCCCGCTCGAGCGCGGCCGGCAGTTCCTCAATGTCGTCGGCGAACCGACGGTCGCCGACTGCGCGGCGGCCCTGCCACCCCATACGCGGGTGGTCGGCATCGAAGCCTTCGCGGGACGTGGCGCGGCCTGGGAAGGCGGACTGCTCGTCCTGGAACCCGTGCGCGACAGTCGGCCCGCCGCGCCCGGCCTGCCGGCGCGCAAGACGCCGGAGCTCGCGGACGCCTTCGTCCACATCACGGGCAGGAATGCCGCGCTCGTCGAAGTGAAGCGTCGCGCCGCGCGCATGGCCCGCGCCGGTGCGCCGGTGCTGCTGCTGGGCGAATCGGGCGCGGGCAAGGAACTGTTCGCCCGCGCGATTCACCAGGCATCGCCGGTCGCCGCCGGGCCGCTGCTCGCGGTCAACTGCGGCACGCTGACCCGCGAACTCGCGGCGAGCGAACTGTTCGGTTACGAGGCGGGCGCCTTCACGGGCGCGGCGCCCAAGGGCCGCGCCGGCAAGTTCGAGGAGGCGGACGGCGGCACGCTGTTCCTCGACGAGATCGGCGAGCTGCCGCTCGACGTGCAGGTGGGCCTGCTGCGCGTGCTGCAGGACAACGTCGTGCTGCGCGTCGGCGGCAACCTGGAGCGGAAGGTCAAGGTGCGCATCATCGCCGCGACCAATCGCGATCTCGAGGAGGACGTGGCCGCCGGTCGCTTCCGCCTCGACCTGCTCTACCGCCTGAAGGTGCTGAGCCTGCGCGTGCCGCCGCTGCGTGAGCGGCTGGACGATCTCCCGATGCTGGTCGACCGCTTCGTCACGCGCCTCGACGAGGCCTATGGCCTGGGCCGCAAGCGCGTCTCGCCGGCGCTGCTCGCCGCGCTCGAAACCCACGCCTGGCCAGGCAACGTGCGCGAGCTGCACGGCGTCGTCGAAAGCATGTACGTGCTGTCGGACAGCGACCAACTGACACCGGCCGATTTGCCCGACGGATTCGCGCTGGCCCGTGTCACCGAGCCTGGCGCCGTGCCGGGGGAGGCCCCACGCAGCATCAGTCGCATGGCCCGCACCGCCATCGAGGCCGAGCTCGCGGCGCACGGCAACAACCTCTCCGAGGTGGCCCGCCGCCTCGGCATCTCCCGCAGCACCCTCTACCGCAAGATCAAGCGCTACGGCCTGAACGTCGACTGAGGCGCGGGGCGCCCGCGGATACGCATCTCATCCGCCGCCATCGGCGTACCTCTCCCGCCCCGGGCTGTCTCTCGGTCCCATTTGGACGCGGGTACCGGGGTGCAGACCTTGATGGGCTACCGAGCAACTGTGTCCCGCGCTGCGTTCAGACGGCCTCTGCAGGGTCCAGAGCCGAGAAAAGGTGTCAGATTTCAAATCTGACACCTTTTCTTTCTGAGGCACGCGGGCGCGGGTCTTCGCCGCTCCCGTCGCGGGCTGTCTCGTGGCCACATCTGAGCGCAGGTACCGCGGGCCGTGATGATGGGCCACCAAGAACACCGAGAACACCCAGAACACCGAGAACACAGAGGGGAGAATCAAGGAGATTTCATTGGAAGCGTCGTGCGGACTCTGCCGCCGCGGCGAGCGCCGATTTCGACTCGTCCTTCTTCTCCGTGCGCTCCGTGTCCTCCGTGGTGAAACCAGGCGTTTGCGCGACACAGTAGCCGGATTTTTACCACGGAGAGCACGGAGCGCACGGAGAAAATACTGGATTGAGGGATGCGACTGCGCAGCGATAATGCCCCGCAGGCGGCACCGGTCCACACTTTCTCCCTCGGTGTTCTCGGTGTTCTCGGTGGCTAACGCACGCGTCCGAGGGTTGCGAACGCCACTTCGCGCCGTGGTGAAAGCTTCTCGCGCCGTCCTTACGTCACTGCCCGCACCGGCGAAGCGCGCTGCGGTGCGCTCGGACGCGGGGGCGGCATCACCCGATTGCGGCCGCCGCGTTTCGCTTCGTACATCGCGCGATCGGCGGCTTCGATCAGGGCCTCGGCAGTGCTGTGTGCGCCTGTCGTTGTGGCCGATACGCCGATGCTGACCGTCACCTTGAGGAGTTCCCGGTCGACGCGCACGGGCACCTGTTCAATCGCGAGACGGATGCGCTCCGCGGTGTTGACTGCGCTGTCCAGCCGGGTTTCGGGCAGCACCACGATGAATTCCTCCCCGCCGTACCGGCCCACCCGGTCGACTTCGCGCAGCGCGCTGCGAATGATGCCCGCCACCCGGCGCAGCACGTGGTCTCCCGCCAGGTGGCCGAGACTGTCGTTGATCGATTTGAAGCGGTCGACGTCGACCATGAGCACCGCGAACATCGAGCCGTAGCGCTGGAATTCGGCGCAGCGGCGGCCGAGTTCGGCGGTGATGCCGGCGCGGTTCATGATTTCGGTCAGCGGGTCGGATTCCGCGAGCGCGCGCAGGGCCTCTTCGAGTTCCTGCTGCGCGTTCAGGTAGTGCCAGGCCATGCAGGCGATTGCCCAGATGACGAATACCGCGAGGCCGCGGTTGACGACACCGGCGACGCTCTGGTCGAGCACCGGGTTGAGGGCCCAGCCCAGGGCGATGAGGACAGTGCTGCTGCATGCGAAGCCGAGCACCAGGCTGCGGGCCCCCGCCAGCAGGCCGAACAGCACGACCGTGGCGTAGAGCACGCCGAGGGTCATCTGCGGCGCCAGGCTGACGTCCAGCAGAAAATACACGGCGCTGCTCGTGATGCCGAGCACCAGGGCGCAGGCCTTTGCACCGTTCAAGGCAGATTTCCTGAGCATCCATTCCCCGCCCGCGATCCAGCGGGCCGCCCGTGACATTCCTTTGTCGAGTGAACCCCATCGCGCACCGCTTGTCCTGTCGGACGCCGCGCGGCTGTTATCGTCCTGAGACAGCCTTCACACAAAGCCGGCCAGCACGCCGGGTAGCCTTCGTCCGCTTCGGTGCGCGAGGAGGCATGCCATGCTGACACTGTCTGGACCGGGGCGGAACACCCGCGCATACGGCTGCCGGGCGGCACGGGAGACGGGAACGGTGAGCACCAGATTGCGCGCGCTCCTCGCGGACATCACCACGCTCGCGCTCGATGCGATCGTCAATGCCGCGAACGAATGGCTGGGCGACGGGGCCGGGGTGAACGGCGCAATCCACCGTCGCGCGGGACCCGGGCTGGCGGCGGCCTGCGCCCGACTGGGTGGCTGTGCCACCGGCGAGGCAGTGATGACGGCGGGCTTCGCACTCGACGCCCGCTACATCATCCACACGGTTGGGCCGGTCTGGCAGGGCGGCACGGCCGGCGAGGACGAACTCCTCGCGTCCTGTTACCGGCGCTCGCTGGCGCTGGCGAATGAAGCCGGTCTCGCCAGCATCGCCTTTGCCGCGATCAGCACCGGCATTTTCGGTTTTCCTCCCGCGCGGGCCGCGCCGCTCGCGGTGCGCACGGTGACGCACGCGGTGGCCGCCGGTGTAAGCCTCGAAGAGGTGATTTTCTGCTGCTATTCGGCGGCGGATCTTGCGCTGTACGAGGCCGCCATCGCCGCCCGCCTCTGAACCGGGGTGCTTTCCACCCCGGTTCAGAGGCGGCGCGAACGCCTACTTGCGCAGTTCGCGGCGCATGATCTTGCCGCTCGCCGTTTTCGGCAGTTCGTCGAGAATCTCGACCTCGTGGGGCCGCTTGTAGGCTGCCATCAGTCCCTTGCAGAACTCGACGATCTCCTGGCCGGTCGCCTGCATGCCTGGGCGCAGGCTGACGTAGGCCTTCACGGATTCCCCGCGATAGGCGTCGACGACGCCGACCACGGCACACTCGCGCACCGCCGGATGCGTGTACAGCACGTCCTCGACCTCGCGCGGCCACACCTTGTAGCCGGAGGCGATGATGAGGTCCTTCTTGCGGTCGACGATGTAGAACCAGCCGTCCGCGTCCATGAAGCCGACGTCACCGGTGTGCACCCCGCGAGCCTCGAAGGCCTGCGCGCTTTCCTCGGGCTTGTCCCAGTAGCCGGGCACGACCATCGGGCCACCCGACACCAGTTCCCCGACCTCACCGACCGGCAGTTCATTGCCCTCGTCGTCGACGATGCGCACGACCGCGCCGCAGACCGGCACGCCGACCGCGAGCGCCCCGGTGTTCGGATCGACCGGTGCGTTGCCGCCCAGCGGCACGGCGTGGGTCGGGCTCGTGGTTTCGGTCATGCCGTAGATGTTGTGGATGTACGCGCCGAACTGCTTCTGGAAGGCTTCGACCTGCGCCGGTGACACCGGCGCACCGCCGCTGTAGACCTTTTTCAGGGTGGAGAAGTCGCGCTTGCGGGCTTCCTCGGTGTTCATCAGCGCGATGAACACGGTGATCGACGCGACGACGAAGGTCACACCATGCTTCTCGACCAGCTCGGCGGTCGTTGCGGCGTCGAAGCGGTAGTAGAGCACCAGCGGGCAGGGCAGCAGCATCGCCGTGGTCACGCAGGCGATGAGGCCTGTGATGTGGAAAAGGGGCGCGACCCCGAGGATGACGTCGTTCGAGTCGAGCTTCATCCACTCGCGGTACACCTGCGAGTTGTAGACGATGTTCCGGTGCAGGTTCATCGCGCCCTTCGGCGGCCCGGTGGTGCCGGAGGTGTAGGTCAGCAGCGCGACGTCGTCGCCGGCAATGGCCTGGGGAGCCGGCCGCTGGCCGTCGAAGCTCGCAATCAGCTGCATCAGGTCATCGGTGCCCTCGCAGGCGATGCGGCGGTGGCCGGCGAGGAGCGCGGGCAGCGAGTTCCCGAGGAATTCGAGTTCGGACGTCGTCAGCACGAATTCGACCCTGGACTCCGGCACCACCTCGCGCGCGACCTCGTTGTACAGGGACTCCAGCGTGATCAGCGCGCGGGCGCCGGAGTCGTTCAGGATGAGCTTCACTTCCTTGTGCCGCAGCATCGGGTTGACCGACACCATGATGGCGCCGAGCTTCCACGCCGCGAGCATCGCGAGCACGAACTGCGGCACGTTCTGCAGGTAGACGGCAATGCGATCCCCGCGGCCGATGCCGCGGGCGCCGAGGGCGACCGCAAGCGCGTCGCTCATGCGGTCGATCGCGCCGACCTCGAGTCCCGCGTCGAAGTAATGGATCAGCGTGCGGGTCGGGTCGCGGTCGGCCGCGTGCCGGAACATCGCCAGCGCGTTGGGGAATTCGGGGGTGATGTCGGACGGGACGCCCGGGCTGTATTGCTTGAGCCAGGGCCTTTGTTCGTAAACGCTCATGATTTCCTCTGCGATGCGAAAGCGCGCCCGAAACGATACACCGAACGCCCGTCCCCGGCATCCCGTCAGAGGACCTGCGCGGATTGCGGGCCGTTGCAGAGCCGGATGTCGCTGAATTCGGCGCGCAGCGACCCGTGCTGGAAGCTCGCGACCGCGATCAGCCAGACGCGCACGATGCGCCCCGGCGGCGTTCCCATCGAACGCTCCACGTCCGCCCGGACTGCGCGCTCCTCGCGCTGCCACTGGCCGAGGCCGGCGCTGCCGCTGCGCACGACCAGGTGGGTTTCGCGGTGGGACCAGGCCTTCACCGGACACGCGAAGTGGTGGCCCGGTGGCAGGCTCGTGCTCCAGAACCAGGTCAGGTCGCGCCCGTTGTCGAACTCGGTCGCAATCGAGATGTAGTCATGGGCGCGCACGCTGTCCTCGCGCACCCGGCTCGGGTGCGCTTCGAGCCGCCATGCCCAGGACAGGCGCGTTTCAGGCGTCAGTGGGAACTCGAATTCGCGGCACAGGATCCCCTGGTCATCGGCGCCGTCGATCCGGATCGACGGGGCGCCACCGGGCGTGTGTCCCGGCGTGAACAGGTGCGTTTCGCCGGTTTCCAGCAGATGCCGCCAGCCGGCCACGCCCGGTGGTTGGCGCGCTAGATGCGCCGCCTCGGCCGCGAGCAGAGGACTGTGCAGCTCAGCGTCCAGCGCCGCGAGGCCGGTCGAAGCCGCGTCGCGCCAGGCGATGACGACGGCGTCGAGGCCGCCCTCGAGGCGGGCATAGAGTTCGGGTCCGGTGGCGAGCGTGCCGTGCGCGTCGCGCCACACGCCCATGTAGAGGCCGAGTTCGATGTCGCCATCAACGTCGGCGACGAAGGTGTCGGTGTCCTCACGCAGGTTGCGAATCGTGCCGCCCGGCGCCACGCGCACCCAGAGATGGAAGCGGGGGCCGCCGTGGAGTTCGGGCAGTCCGGGCGCCCACTGCACGACACCGCGCGCGAACACGCTGTAGGACTGGCCCCTGCGCACCTGGATGCCGGTGGGTTGCCAGGGTGGCTGCCGCGCCGGGAGCGTGAGCTGCGCGCAGGCCGTGAACGGTCGCGACGCGTGTGCCGCGAGCGGCGCCAATTTGGCGGCGAGCCGCGTCAGTTCGGTATCGGGCGCATGCATGGCCGAGGTCGATTCCCGCATTGTGTTCGGCGTAGGATACGGGCTCGCCGACCTTTGACAACGCTGCGTGCGCGAAGCGCAAACGGCTCATCCGAACGGGGGATTCGATGCTGGACTATCAGCCGCTCCACGACATCATCAAGCGACCCGGCCTGCGCCTCGTCCTCGTGCAGGGCTTTCCGAGCCCCTGGGGCCAGGCGGCGAAGACCCTCTTCGAAGTCAAGGGGCTCGACTATGCGGTCGCGGCGCTGGAGGCGGGCGGCCCCAACGAGGAACTCGTCGCCTGGGCCGGCGAGAACAGCGGTCCCATCGTCGCCTGGAACGACGAGCCGCCCGTCAACCGCTGGTATGACATCCTGATGCTCGCCGAGCGTCTCGCGCCGGTGCCGGCACTGGTGCCCGCGGACCCGCTCGAGCGGGCGCTGATGATGGGCCTGGCGAACGAACTGTGCGGCGAACTGGGGCTCGGCTGGAACCGGCGCCTGCAGATATTCGCCCCCATGATCGACAGCGGACAGGCGCCCGAGGGCGTCGCCCGCATGGGCGCGAAATACCGCTACAACGCCGCCGACGCGCAGGCCGCGAGCGAGCGCTGCGCGCGCCAGATCGAGGCGCTCGCCGCGCAGCTGAAGGCGCAGAACGCGCGCGGCCGGCCGTTCTTCATCGGCGAGCAGTTGAGCGCGCTCGACATCTACTGGGTCGCGTTCATGTACCTGCTCGACCTGCCGCCGGCGCCGCAGTGCCCGGTGGCCGACGCGATACGGCCGATGTTCGATCTCCACGATGCGCGCATTCGCGACGCAATCGATCCGGTGCTTTTCGCGCATCGCGACCGGGTGTCGAGGGCCTACTTCCGCAACCCGATCGAGCTTTGAGCGCGACGCGCGTGCAAGCCACACACAACATTCGCCCGCGCCGCCCGGCGCAGGCCACGAGGAGCGGCAGATGATCGAATGGCGTTCGTTGGACGAGGTGATCGCGGGCAGCGGCCTCCGGATGGCGCTGGTGCAGGGTATCGCGAGCCCCTGGGGCGTCGCGGCCAAGGCCCTGTTCGACATCAAGGGCGTGCCCTGGGTCGCCGCCCCCTGGCTGCCGGGCGAGGCCAACGAGGCGATCGTGCGCTGGTCCGGCGCCGACAGCGGCCCGGTCGTGGTGTGGAACGACGAGCCCCCGCTGAACCGCTGGCTCGACATCCTCTACCTCGCCGAGCGCGTCGCGCCGACCCCGAGCCTCATCCCCGACGACCCGACCGAGCGCGCGCTGATGATCGGCCTGTCCTTCGAGATCTGCGGCGAGCGCGGCATCGGCTGGAACCGCCGGCTGCAGCTGTTCGAGCCGATGATCGAGTCCGGCAACGCGCCGGAAGGCGTGCTGCGCATGGGCGCCAAGTACGGGTACAGCAAGGCTGCCGCGGCGGCGGCGAAGACGCGCGTCATCGCGCAGCTGGGGGCGCTCGCCACCCGGCTCGAGCGCCAGTACGCGGCCGGCCGGCACTACTTCGTCGGTGACACGCTCAGCGCGCTGGACATCTATTTCGTGGCCTTCATGAACCTGGTCGCGTTGCAGTCCGTCGAGGACTGTCCCATGGCCGAGTCCTGGCGCGCGGCCTACCGCACCGGCATGGACGACCCCGCGATGGCGGCGGCCGTCAAACCGATCCTCGTCGAGCACCGCGACCGTATCTTCCGGGCGCACTTCCGCCACCCCCTGGAGTTCTGAACATGGCCATCCGCGTCGGCTTCGGCATCGCCAACTTCCCGTTCGACCAGCCCCGCAGCTGGTTCGAATGGGTCCAGCTCCTCGAACGCTACAAGGTCGATTCCGTGTGGCAGACCGACCGCCTGGTGTCGGCCGACCCCTACCTCGAAACCATCAGCGTCATGGCGACGCTCGCGGGCTGCACCGAGAAGATCAAGTTCGGCATGAACGCGATCGTCGCGCCGCTGCGCGACCCGCTGGTGCTCGCGAAGCAGTGCGCGACCATCGACTACCTCAGCAACGGGCGGCTGCTGCCGATGTTCGGCGTCGGTTACCCGAACGCCATCGAATGGCGCACGACCGGGCGCAGCGCAGCCGATCGTGGCGCGCGCTCGACCGAAATCTTCCAGCTCCTGAACCTGTTGTGGAGCCAGGAGTCGGTGAGCTTCGAAGGGAAGTTCTACCAGTACCAGGACGTGACGATCACGCCGCGTCCGATCCAGCAGCCGCTGCCCCTGTGGATCGGCGGCAACGCCGAGCCCGCGCTGAAGCGCACCGCGAAACTCGGCACCGGGTGGATCGGCGGCATCGCCTCGCCGGCGCAGGTCGGCCACGCGATTACGACGATCCGCACCGAAGCCGCCGCACTGGGGCGCACGATAGACGCGGATCATTTCGGCGCCTCGCTCGCCTTCCGCATCGGCAGCCTCGACGATCCGGTCATCGGGCAGTGCCCGCTGGTCCGTCGCGCCGGCATCGGCGACGAGATCGATCTGCGGCCCCTGCTCGCGGTGGGCTCGGTCCAGGACATCATCGCGCGCATGGAGGAGTACAAGGCCGCCGGCGCCTCCAAGTTCGTGCTGCTGCCGCTCGCGCTGGGCGATGAGGACGTGTTCGACCAGACGCGCCGCGCCTGCGAGGAAATCCTGCCGGCCATCGAAGACAGGGTGCGCACATGAGCGACGTCGTCCTGACCAGCCTGCACGAAGGCGTGCTGACCATCACCCTGAATCGCCCCGAGGTCCTCAACGCCTACAACCGCACGCTGCACGACGCGCTGCTGGCGGCGCTCGAGGCCGCGGATGCCGACGATGCGGTGCGCGCGGTGATTCTCACCGGTGCCGGGCGCGGCTTCTGCGCCGGCATGGATCTCTCGGCGGGCGGCGAGACCTTCAACACCAAGCAGCACGTGAAGATGGACGAGCACCGCGACGGCGGTGGCGAACTGACGCTGCGGCTGTTCGACATGAAGAAGCCGGTGATTGCCGCGATCAACGGGCCCGCGACCGGGGTGGGCCTGACGATGACGCTCGCCTGCGACGTGCGCCTCAGCGTACCGCGCGCGAAGATGGGCTTCGTGTTCGCGCAGCGCGGCATCGCGCCGGACGCCTGCAGTTCATGGTTCGCGCCGCGCATCGTCGGCATCGAGCAGGCGCTCAGGTGGTTCATGAGCGGCCGCGTGTTCGACTCGCAGGAAGCCCTGGACAAGGGGCTCGTCAGCGAACTGCTCGAACCCGGCGAATTGCTGCCGCGGGCGCACGCGCTCGCGCGCGAGTTCACCGCGTCGACCAGCGCGGTTTCGGTCGCGATCGCGCGCCGCCTGCTGTGGCGCATGCTCGGGGCCGACCACCCGCGCGAAGCCTTCAGGGAGGAATCCAGGGCGCTGTGGTATGTCGGAGGCGCGGCCGACGCGCGGGAAGGCGTGCTGTCCTTCCTGGAGAAGCGGGCGCCGCACTTCAGCATGCAGGTCTCGAAGGACTTTCCCGATTTCCTCTGACCGTGGTCGCCGGCCGCCCGGTCCTGCAAGGTGATGACATGGAATTCGATGACGCGCTGAAGGCGTTGATAGCGTCGAATCTTGCGCGCTTCGAGGCGCGGCAGGGTGGGGCGGAAGCAGGGCACGGGGCGGCGGTCGCCGTGGTCGTCACCGAGGAGGGGCCCGGTGCGGATCTCCCGGGCCTGCCCGCGCCGGCGCATGGACAGGCCCGTGCCGCGCTGCTGTTGACCCGTCGCGCGCAGCACCTGCGCCGTCACGCGGGCCAGTGGGCGCTGCCGGGGGGGCGTATCGACGCGGGCGAGTCGCCGGAGGACACCGCGTTGCGTGAACTGGAGGAGGAGGTGGGCCTGCGCCTGCCGGCCAGCGCGATCCTCGGCCGGCTGGACGATTTCACGACCCGCTCGGGCTACACGATTTCCCCGGTGGTGCTGTGGGGCGGTGCGGGGCTTGCGCCGGTCGCGAACCCGCTGGAGGTCGATTCGATCCACCGCATACCGGTCAGCGAATTCCTGCGCGAGGACGCGCCAATGCTGCGCCCCGGGCCGGAGGCCGACCGGCCGATCCTGCGCATGCCGGTGGGCAACACCTGGATTGCGGCGCCGACTGCGGCGCTGCTGCTGCAGTTCCGCGAGGTCTGCCTGCTCGGCCGCGACACGCGCGTCGCGCATTTCGACCAGCCGAAGTTCGCCTGGCGCTGAACGTCGCGGCGGCTGGCCGGCGGCAGGGGTCGCGACGTCCCCTGCACGTGGGCAGCATGGGGGCGGGCGTGGCCGCTTCGGCGCGACAGGCTCACTCCGTGCCGACCACGATCTCGATGAGGTTGGGCCGGCACGATGCAATGCCTTCGCGCACCGCATCGTGAATCTCGGCGGCGCTGCCGAGACGGCGCGCCGGCACGCCCATCGAGCGCGCGAGGCCCGGAAAATCGACCGGCGGCGTCGCGATGTCCATGCCGATGAACTGGCCCGTGCGCACGGACACGTAGTGCGGCTGCGCGCGCATGAAGTTCTTCAGCACGTTGTACTCGCGATTGTTGATCACGACGAAGGTGACCGGCAGGTCCTCGTGCGCCGCCGTCCACAGGGACTGGGGCGAATACATCGCCGCGCCGTCGCCGACCAGCGAGACCACCGGCTGTCGACCCAGGCCCAGCGAAAAGCCGACGGCGGCGGGCATGCCCCAGCCGAGCGCGCCGCCGCGCAGGAAGGAGTACTGGCGCGTCGAGCTGTTGTTGAGGAAGGCGCGCAGGTGGCGTGCGGTCGCGATGGCCTCGTCGACGATCGGCGTGCCGCCGATGCTCGTCGCGAGCGCGCGTGCCGCGACCATCGGATGGATGTCGGGCAGATCGGCGAGTTCGCTTGCCCGCTCGTCGAGGGCGCGGCGGCTGGTGGCGAACTCGAGCCGGGCCGCGTTGCCGGCCGCGGCATAAGCTTCCTCGCGCGGCGCGATGCGCTTGCGGATGAGTTCGTTGAGCAGGCTCAGCGAGCGCTCGATGTCGCCGACCACCGACAGCTTCGACGGGAACGTGCGCCCGAGATCCCGGCCGTCCACCGACAGCTGGTACAACTCGCAACCCTCGGGCAGCGCGGATGCGTCGGAGTACAGGATCGTGATGAACGACTTGCCGCCCAGCGCGAACACGCAGTCGAAACCACGCATCGCTTCCGCGATGTCGACCGCCCGCGTCGGCAGGTTGCCGCGCCACAGGTAGTGACTGGTCGGGAACGGGATGTGCGCGGGCCACGAGGAACCGAAGACCGGTGCCGCCAGCAGCTCGGCGAGGCGCACGACTTCCTTGTAGGCGTCGTCGAAGGAGATCTCGTCCCCGGCGATGATGGCCACCTTGCCCGGCGCGACCTCGGTCAGCTCCTTCGCCAGGTCCACCAGCGAACCGGCGACGGGCCGCCGGTCGACGTGCGAGGTGCGCTGGACGTGCACGGCGCTGCTCGCCTCCATCACGTCCATCGGCAGCGACAGGAACACCGGTCCGCGCGGCGGCGCCAGGCAATCCTGGAAGGCGCGGTGCATCAGGATGGCAATCTGGTCCGGCGAGGTGATCTCCACCGCCCACTTGCAGGCGGGACGCGCGATGGAGACGAGGTCGCCCTGCAGCAGCGGATCGGTGATCGCGTGCCGGGAGTCCTGCTGGCCGGCCGTCACGACGAGTGGCGTGCCGGAAGTGTAGGCGTTGAGCAGGTTGCCCATGCCATGGCCCAGTCCGCCGGCGGTGTGCAGGTTGACGAAGCCGGGCTTGCCGGAGGCCTGCGCATAGCCGTCGGCCATCGCGACGACGCTGGCCTCCTGCAGGCCGAGCACATAGTGCAGTCGGGTCCGGTCGGTCAAGGCATCGATCAGCGGCAGCTCCGTCGTCCCCGGGTTGCCGAAGACGTACTCGCAGCCTTCACTCTCCAGGACGTCGAGCAGGATGTTGGCACCATTACGCATGATCATCGGGCCGTTTCCTCTTCGGGTGCGGTAGCGCCGCCCGTTCAGTTCGAAGGTGGACACAGCACCCGCCTGGCGAGGCGGTTGCGCTGGATTTGGCTGCTGCCGCGATGGATGGGCCACGGCCGGGCGTGATCGCATGGAACCCGCGCGTCCAGCCCACCGCCCGGCGTATCGACGCCGTCCGCTTGCGCGCCCGCCGCGCTGCTGCGCTCACGCGCACGAGTGGCCTGCTGCCCGGCCACGACGCGAGCATGTCGTGTCGCTCGTCCAGCCCGGGGGCGTGGTGCAGTGTTCATGGCGTCTCGCACGGGCCCGCTTGGATCGTCTCAGAATTCGGAAAGAAAATCGCACGCCAAGGCATGCGACGGCTTCCGACCCAAAGGCGACATTCGTCCCCAAGCAGTCATTTTGTCAGCTTTATGGGTAAATACACGAAAGTGAGATTTTTCGGGATGCTCACATACTGGTCCAGCGCATGTTCCGATGCGATCACCGATTGCTCTTGGCCGGGAGCCGATACCCAGAGTTGGGGCGTCAACCTGATCTACGCTGTCGATGACACCTTGCTGCAGTACCTGTCGCCGCTGGGCT
>CALRPY020000086.1:0-13118 GCA_943370145.1 Hydrogenophaga intermedia
GAGCAGGTCCTTGATGCGCTGGAATCCACGCTTGCCGCGGGACGCGCGCTCGGCGATCTGGAACACGGTGCGTTCGGCGAAATCGATCAGCTCGCTGGTGCTGCGGCCCTCCGGGCGATAGCCGGTTTCGACGATGTCGGTGCCGACCCGAATCAGTTCCCGCAGGACCGAGCGGTCGCGGACGATGTCCGCATAGGCCGCGATGTTGGCGGCGGTCGGCGTGTTGTCGACGAGTTGCGCGAGGTACTGGATGCCGCCGATGCTCTCGAGGAGGCCCTGGCCCGCCAGCCACTCGGACAGGGTGACGATATCGTAGGGCTTGCCCTCGTTCGCGAGGGCCTCGATGGCGCGAAAGATCGACGCGTGATCGCGCCGGTAGAAATCCTGGAAAGTGAGCCGCTCCGACACCTGGAGCCACGCGTCGTTGTCGAGCATGAGGCCGCCGAGCACGGACTGCTCGGCTTCGAGGGAATGCGGCGGCAAGCGCAGCGAGTCGGTGCTGCGATCGGCCGCCGGCAGCCGGCCAGGCAGGCTATCGACCGACATCGTGGCGCGGATCTGGCTGGTTCAGGCGGATCGCGCAGCCGGCTGGGCGCAGGCTGCACGATACCGTAACGGCGACGACGAGTTGCCCGGGCAAGCTCACGCCTGCGAGGAAGCTTCCCGCTCGTTCTCGCCGGTGACGACGACGACGACGCTGGCGTCGACATCGGCGTGCAGCTGCAACTCGACCGTGTGCCGGCCCACCATGCGCAGCGGACCATCCGGCAGGCGGATTTCACGCTTCTCGATGGAGTGGCCGAGACCCGCCAGCGCTTCGGCGATTTCGGCGGTGCCGACCGAACCGTACAGCCGGCCTTCGGTGCCGGCCTTGGCAACGATGACGATTTCGACGCCGTTGAGCTGCCCCGCACGGGCTTCAGCCTCGCTGAGGGCGGCATTCTGCACGCGCTCGAGTTCCGCGCGCTGGGCTTCGAACTTCGCGATGTTGTCGGCCGTGGCGGGCACGGCCTTCTTGCGCGGAATCAGGTAGTTCCGGCCATAACCCGGCTTGACCTTGACCTTGTCGCCAAGCTTGCCGAGGTTCTGAATCTTTTCGAGCAGTATTACTTCCATCGTCTCAACCTTGATTCGCTAGTCACTATCGTTGTTCGTGCCCGCCAGGCGGGCCGCGGCGACGCCGCTACCGGACCCCGCGTCATGCGCGGGGCTTTCTCAGTCCTCGAAAGTCCGCTGCCTGGTCCGCGACGCCGGTCAGCGCCAGTACCGTCGCGACGACGTGCGGCATGAGGAACGCGAACACGTACAGACCAATCAGCCAGGGGCGTCGCGCCATGGCCCGGCCAGCGCGTTCGTGAACGACGGCCAGCCCTTGGGCGGCGAACAATAGCACCCCCACGACGAGCAAGTCACCGACCAGGCCCGGCAGCGCGCCGCCTCCGGCCGTCAACATTGCGATTATCCCCAGCGTGCCCGCCGCCAGCAGCACCCAGCGCGGCAGGACCAGCGCGCGGAACTCCTCGCCGAAGGCACCCGGCCGGTACAGGCCGGACTGCCACGCCCGCGCCAGCAGCAGCATCGCCGCCAGGCCGAGGCACATCACCGCGACCGACGCCTCGTGCATCATCCCGGCGACGGCTGATATCTCGTCCGGCGTCAGGAACTGTCCGCCCTGCTCCCTGACCGCCTTGCCCAGCTGGCCGAGACGTCCCTGCCAGAAGGCATCGACGTCCCCGAGCGCCTGCCGGAGTACCAGCGCGAAGCCGGCGACGAAGGCGCCGAGCGTCGCCAGCGCAGCACCCTGCCGGCCAGTGGCGCGCAGGACGATTGCCGCGCACCAGGTCGGCAGCCACGGCAGCACGACCACCGCGCCGGCCCGCCCCACACCGCCGGTCGCCAGCACCAGGACCCCGATGCTGACCACGAGCGCCATCGCCATCACTTTCAGGCCCTCGAACCAGCCGTGACGCAGGGTCACGAGTGCCACGATGGCGCCGCTGATGATCAGCGCAGGCGCGAAGAACAGGGCCAGCAGCGAGAACGAAGCCGCGACCACGGCCGCGGCCACCGGTCCGGTCATCGCAATACGCGCGATCCCCCGCATGGCGTCAGGTCGCGCGCGGCGCTACGTGCGCCTCAGTGCGAGTCGCTGTACGGCAACAGGGCGAGGAAACGCGCCCGCTTGATCGCGATCGAGAGCTGGCGCTGGTAGCGCGCCTTGGTGCCGGAAATCCGGCTCGGGACGATCTTGCCGTTCTCGGCAACGTTGGCCTTCAGCGTGTTGAGATCCTTGTAGTCGATCTCTTCGACTTTTTCGGCCGTGAACTTGCAATAACGACGGCGGCGGAAATGACGCGAACCACCACCACCACGCGGCTTGGACTTCATCATGATGCGTTCTCCTCTCAGGCGGCCGGCGTAGCGGCGGCTTCGGATGCGGACTCAGGTGCGGCTTCGGCAGCGGCTTCGGGGCGGCTCTCGCGCTCCGCGCTCTGGGCAGCCTGGCGGGCACGGCGCTCGCCGTCGCGCTCTTCCTGGTCTTCCTTCGCCTTCGCCATCAGCGACGGCTCGGTCAGCGCCTTTTCGCGCGAAATCACGAGGTGACGGAGCACGGCGTCGTTGAACCGGAACGCGCTGACGAGTTCGGTCAAGGTCGTGTTGTTGACCTCGATGTTCATCATCACGTAGTGGGCTTTGTGAACCTTGACGATCGGGTAGGCCAACTGGCGTCGGCCCCAGTCTTCCAGGCGGTGGATGATGCCACCGTTGGTCTCGATCATCGTACGGTAGCGGTCAATCATGGCATTGACCTGCTCGCTCTGGTCAGGGTGGACCAGAAACACGACTTCATAATGTCGCACGAGGTCTCCTCTCGGCTGATAGCTTCCCGTCCTGGCGGTGAAGCAAGGAGATTGGAATGATTAGTGAGCCGCGGATTCTAGGCGCCGTGCAGCGGTTCTGTAAAGGCTTTCAACTCAGTCAGATAGCCGCTGACGGCGAGCCTCGAACAGGCACACGGCGGCGGCCGTCGACAGATTGAGGCTGGAGACGCTGCCCGCCATCGGAATCGAGACCAGCAAATCGCAGCTGGCGCGGGTCAGCCGGCGCAATCCCTCGGCCTCCGCGCCCAGCACCAGGACGGTCGGGCCACGGAGATCGGTCGCGTAGAGCGTGGCCGGTGCATCACCGGCGGTGCCGATCACCCACAGGCCGTCCTTCTTCAGGCTTTCCAGCGCCTGCACGAGATTCGGCACCTGCACCAGCGGCATCGAGTCGGCCGCACCACTCGCGACCTTGGCCGCGGCCGGGGTCAGGCTCACGCTGCGGTCGCGCGGAATCAGCACGGCATCCGCGCCCGCCCCGTCGGCCACGCGCAGGCAGGCCCCGAGATTGTGCGGGTCCTGCGGATGGTCGAGTGCGAGCACCAGCGGCGGCGTCTGCGCCTCGGCGATCCGCGCGCGCAGCCAGGTCAGGTCCAGCGCCGCCGCCGGCCGCCGGCGCAGGACGACCCCCTGGTGGACCGAATTGTCGCTCAGGCGGTCGAGGGTCGCGGCAGGTACGCGCTGCACGCGCAGCCCGCGCCGCGTGGCCTCGGCGATCAGCGCCGTGAGGTCGGCATTGCCGGACTCGTCGCGGACCCAGCACTCGAGCACATCCTCCGGCGCGCGCGCCAGGACGGCCTTCACGGCGTGCAGCCCCCACACCAGCTGCGTCCTGTCAGTGCGCACGCCGTTTGCCTTGCTTCTCCTGCCTGGCGCCCGACTTGCCCTGCCGGCCGGACTGGGTCGGCTTGGCGCGCGAAGCGCCGCGCGGCTGATCGTCGTTGAGCGCGAAGTCAATCTGGCGGTCGTCCAGGTTCACGCGCATCACGGTGATGCTGACGCGCTGGCCGACCCTGAATTCGCGGTTCGAGCGCTTGCCGAACAGGCGGTGACCGACGGCGTCGAACTGGTAGTAGTCGTCGGGCAGCGCGGTCACGTGCACCAAGCCTTCGACGAAGCTCTCGTCGAGCTGCACGAACAGCCCGAAGGACGTCACCCCGCTGACGATTCCGGCGAAGCGCTCACCCACCTTGTCGAGCATGTACTCGCACTTGAGCCAGGCCACGGCGTCGCGCGTCGCCTCGTCGGCCCGCCGCTCGGTCATCGAAGCGTGCTCACCGAGGGCGGTCAGGGCTTCGTCGTCGACCGTCACGCGCTTGCGGCTCGCGAGCCGATGCTTGATCGCGCGATGGACGAAGAGATCGGGATAGCGCCGAATCGGCGACGTGAAGTGGACGTAGGCGTCGAGCGCCAGCCCGAAGTGCCCCGCGTTCTCGCCGCGGTAGCTCGCGAGCTTGAGGCTGCGCAACAGCACCGTCTCCAGCAACTGCCGGTCCGGCCGGCCGCGCGCGACTCCGAGCACGTGCGCGAAATGCTTCGCCTCCGGCGTTTCGCCACCGGGCAGGTGGATGCCCAGTTCGCTGAGGAACTGGCGCAAGGCAATCAGCTTCTCGGGGTCCGGCTTGTCGTGCACGCGGTACAGCGCGGGCAGTCGGTTCTTCTCGAGGTAGGCCGCCGCGGCGACGTTCGCTGCAATCATGCATTCCTCGATCAGCTTGTGCGCGTCATTGCGCTCGCGGGTCTCGATGCGCTCAATCTTGCGCGCGGCGTTGAAAATGAATTTCGGTTCCAGCGACTCGATGTCCAGCGCACCGCGCTCCTCGCGCCGCTCGCGCAGTTTCAGGTAGAGCTCGTAGATGTCGAGCACGTGCTGCTGCAGGAGCGGCTGGCCCTCCCGCGGCTGGCCCAGCCAGGCCGCGACATCCTCGTAGACCAGGCGCGCATGGGAGCGGATCACGGCGTTGCAGAAGCGGTATTTCAGCACCTCGCCGCTCGCCGAGAACCGGAGCTCGCAAACCAGCACCAGGCGCTCCACGTCCGGGTTCAGCGAGCAGATGCCGTTGGACAGGGCCTCCGGCAGCATCGGGATCACGCGATCGGGGAAGTACACCGAGGTGCCGCGCTCGCGCGCGGCCTGGTCCAGCAGCGAACCCTCCTGCACGTAGTGGGCGACATCGGCAATCGCGACGTAGAGCTGGTAGCCGTCGGCGAGCCGGCGGCAATAGACGGCATCGTCGAAATCGCGGGAGTCGGCGCCGTCGATGGTCACGAATGGCAGGTCGCGCATGTCCACGCGCCCCTCGCGCTCGGCAGGCCCGACCCCGCGCGGCACGCGGGCAAGTTCCTCCTCGAGCTCCGGCGGCCAGGCCGTGGGCAGTCCATGCGCGCGGATCGCAACGTCGATTTCCATGCCGGGCCCCATGTGGTCGCCGAGCACCTCGACGATCCTGGCGAGCGGCTGGTAGCGGGCATCCGGCTGCTGGACGATCGCGGCGACGACGATCTGGCCGTGCTGGGCGCCGCCCTCGTCGCCGGCCGGGATCAGCAGGTCCTGGTTGATGCTGCGATTGTCCGGCACGACGAAGCCGAACGCGCCCTCGCGGAAATAGCGCCCCACCACTTCACTGTTCGCCCGCGACAGCACCTCGACGACGGTGCCGAACGGCCGGTCGCGGTGGTCGAGCCCGCCAAGGCGGACGTACACGCGGTCCCCGTGCAGCACCTTGCGCGCGTCGCGCGGCGCGATGTAGATGTCCTTGCCGCCATCGTCGGGGCGCACGAAGGCGAAACCGTCGGGGTGTCCGATGACCCTGCCGGCGATGAAATCCATGCGCTTGGCCAGTCCGAAGCAGCGCGCGCGGGTCTCGACCAGCTGGCCGTCGCGCACCATCGCGTTGAGCCGGCGCGCGAGGCCCTCGAGCGCTTCCTCGCCGGTGACATGCAGCACCTTTGCGAGGTCCGCGGCGCGCAATGGCGCGTCGGCCTGCTCGAGTGCGCGCAGGATGTCTTCACGCGTGGGAATGACGGTCGTGTATTGCGGCCGCTCGGGACCGCGAGAATCTCTGCGTCGGCTCATTGACTCGTCCGGGTCCCTTCTGTAGATTGCGCCTCGCTTTGCCGAGGTGGCGGAATTGGTAGACGCGCTGGTTTCAGGTACCAGTGGAGAAATCCGTGGAGGTTCGAGTCCTCTCCTCGGCACCAAGCACCAACCAGCCTGGCGCCCATCCCCAATCGGGTGGTGACGTCCAGGCAGTGTCCCGGTTGGTGCCAGCCATTCAAATCCCTTCTCACGAACTGAGCATTGCCACGACGTAGGCGAGATATGCGCCGCCGTTGACGAGCAGGTGCCAGACCCTGATTCCACCGCTGCGCGCCAGGAAGTACATCCACAGCGCCGCGGCATAGGTCACGATGACGCCGAACAGCACCTCCGACGTGGGCTGCCAAGGCGTGATGGCCAGCCCCAGCGCCGGCAGCAGGCTGCCCTGGAACACCATCGCACCGGTGATGTTGCCGAACGCCAGGGTGTCCTTGCCGCGCCGGATCCAGATGACGCTGTTCACCTTTTCCGGCAACTCGGTCGCAATGGGCACGATCAGCAGCGCCAGCAGCAGCGGCGAGATGCCGATGATCTCGGACAGGTGTTCCACGCAGTAGACGAATCCCTTCGCGCCCGCGATCAGCAGCGCGAGGCCAAGCCCCATCTGGATGACGATCGTCGCCATGTTGTCCGGCACGCCGATGCGATGCAGGAAGAGCACCCCGTGCGCCTCGGTGCCGTGCCCCTCCTCGACGAGCTTGGCCGACACCCGCAGCGTCAACATCACGTAGATGAAATAGTTCATCACCAGCCCGATGATGAAGCCGGCGCGCACCGCCGCGTATTCCGGCGGAATGAACAGCGCGAGGAAGGCCATCGCGAACGCGGTCAGGAAGAAGGTCAGGTCGCGCTGCAGCCCCGTGCGTTCCGGTCGCAGGTGACCCTGGACGCCGCGTCGTTTCAGGACCGACAGCGCCATCACGCACAGGCTCAGCGTCGACAGCATCAGCGGCGCGCCGAGAATGGCGCCCACGCCGATTTCAGCATTGAGTTCGGCGTTGGCGCCGCCCGCGAGCACCGCGACGACGGGCACCGTGCTCTCCGGCAGCGCCGTGCCGACCGCGGCGAACAGCGAGCCGGTGACGCCCTCCGAGATGCCGATTCGTTCACCGAGATGCTCGAGCGCATTCGTGAACACCTCCGCGGCGATCAGGATGACGACGAGCGCAATTAACAGTTCGAAACCCAGGACCATGCTAACCTCGGTGCCCCGGAGCGGGCAGCCACGCTAAGCTCACGGAAATCGGGACTCTGCCGGGACAGAAGGATCGCCGTGGATTTTTCTTTGTACTTGAAAGCCGTGCTGCTCGGGATCGTGGAAGGCCTCACCGAGTTCCTGCCGATCTCGAGCACCGGGCACCTCATCCTCGCGAGCGAGTGGCTGGATTTTAACAGACAGGACGCTAAAACGTTCGAGGTGGTGATTCAACTCGGCGCCATCCTGTCCGTCTGCTGGCACTTCCGTCAGCGCCTGGCCGGCGTCATCAGCGGCCTCGGACGCAGCGATGACTCGCGCCGCTTCACCCGCAACCTGATCGTGGCCTTCCTGCCGGCCGCGGTGCTGGGCGGCCTGCTGCACGGGTTCATCAAGCAGGTCCTGTTCGCACCCGTGGTCGTCGCCTGGGCGCTGATCGGCGGCGGCTTCGCGATCCTGCTCGTCGAACGTTTCGCCCCCGCACCACGCGTGCATCGGGTCGACGACATCGCGCCCGGGCTCGCCCTGCGCATCGGCCTGGCCCAGACGCTGGCGCTCGTTCCCGGCGTCTCGCGCTCCGGCGCGACCATCATGGGCGGCATGGCCTGCGGCCTGTCGCGGCAGGCCGCGACGGAATTCTCGTTCTTCCTCGCCATCCCCGTGATGTTCGCGGCCACCGCCTATGACCTCGTGAAGTCATGGGACCATCTCTCTACCGATTCGGTGGGCCTGTTCTCGGTGGGCTTCGTCGCCGCCTTCCTCAGCGCGCTGGCCGCGATCCGCTTTCTCCTGCGCTTCGTGTCAACCCACGATTTCCGGCCGTTCGCCTGGTATCGCATCGCCTTCGGCGTGCTCGTGCTGGTCATGCTGATGTAGGACCGACCGCCGGATAGATCGCATTCGCAGATGGATATGCCGAGATATTAATTCCGCGCATCCCCCCCCTTCCCTAGACTGCGCGCACCCCAGCACACCCCGGGAGCGCCAACTTGTCATCCGCTGTCCTGCTCGAAACTTCCACCTCTGGCCCGCGGGGCGACCTTCGCTCGCGACTGGAGCAGGCGCTTGCCGGCTGCTCCGACGACGACCTGCTGTGGGCCAGCGGCTTCCTCGCCGGCCTGTCCGCCCGCACCCACCGGCGCCCCGTCGAACAGGTCCACGCACGCGCCGCGGCCGAGGCACCGCGCGCCGCGGCGACTCTCAGCATCCTCGTCGGTTCGCAGACCGGTAACGGCAAGGCGCTCGCGCAGCGCGCGCTGGACCAGGCCCGCGCGCAGGGCATCAACGCGAAAGTCGTCAACCTCGCCGATCTCAACCCGCGTCAACTGAAGCAGGAGCGCGCCGTGCTGCTGATCGTCAGCACGCACGGTGACGGTGATGCGCCTGACGACGCCGAGCCCCTGCTGCGCTTCCTGGGCGGCCCGCAGGCCGCCCGCCTCGAACGCCTCGCATTCGCCGTCATTGCGCTCGGGGATTCCAGCTATCCGCACTTCTGCAAGACCGGTCGCGACTTCGATGCGCGCCTCGAAGCGCTGGGCGCCCGTCGCGTCGCGCCGCGCGTCGACTGCGACGTGGACTTCAGGGCAAGCGCCGAAGCCGGCATCGCCAGCGCCCTCTCCGCCCTCGCGCCGGCCGTCGCCGACGGCACCACGACGGCGCGCATCGCGCTGGTCGATCCCGTCCAGCACGCCGCCGGCGCGCCCATCGCGCCCGCGGAGGACGTCGAGGTCACCGCGACGGTGCTCGTCAACCAGCGGATCACGGGGCGCGCATCCAGCAAGGACGTGCGGCACCTCGAATTCGCGCTGGACACGGCGGCACTCGCCTACGAACCGGGCGACAGCGTCATCGTAACGCCGCTCAATCCACCGGCGATCGTCGCGGAACTGCTCGAGACCCGGGGCTGGGCGGCGCAGGCCGACGTCCGCATCGGCGAACAGACCCTGCCGCTCGCGACGGCGCTGGCCGGGAAGGTGGAACTGACGCTGCTGTCGCGCCCCGTGCTCGCCGCGATAGCCGCCCGCAGCGCGCACCCGGCCCTGCATGACGCCCTCGCGAACACTTCGGGCACGGCGCTTGCCGACTACATGCGCGAACGACAGCTGATCGACGTGCTGAACGAAACCGGTGTCGAACTCACGCCGCAGGAATTCGTCGAGATCGCCCGGCCGCTCGGCACTCGCGCCTATTCGATTTCTTCCAGCCGCGTCGCGACCCCGGACGAGCTGCACGTGACGGTCGCCGTCGTCAACGGCGGTCGTGACGGGCATCCACGCCCGGGCTGCGCCTCGAACTGGCTGGCGAGCCACGCGCCGGGCGCGACGCTTGCGCTGCGTCTGGAACGCAACCTGGCCTTCCGCCTGCCGCGCGACGACGACGCGCCGATCATCATGATTGGTCCCGGCACCGGCATCGCGCCGTTTCGCGGCTTCGTCGAGGAACGCGCCGCACGCGGCGCCCGGGGCCGCAACTGGCTCTTCTTCGGTGAGCGCACGCAGCACGAGGATTTCCTGTACCAGGTCGAATGGCAAAGGCACCTGCGAACAGGCACGCTCGCGCGGCTCGAGGTCGCGTTCTCGCGCGATGGCGGGAACAAGCACTACGTGCAGGACCGGCTGCGCGCCTGCGCGAAGGAGGTCCATGCATGGATCGGCGAAGGCGCCTTCATCTACGTCTGCGGCGATGCCCAGCGCATGGCGAAGGACGTGCACCGCGCACTGCTCGACGTGATCGCCAGCACCGGCGGCATGACGACCGAGGCGGCCGAAGAGTTCCTTTTCGAATTGAAGCGGCAGGGCCGCTACCAGCGGGATGTGTACTGAACCATGAGCGAGCAAGGACAGAAGGGTGAACCGTCGCCCGTCGAACGCATCAAGGCCGCGAGCAGGCAGCTGCGCGGCACGCTGGTCGAAAGCCTCGCCAATCCGCTGACCGGCGCGATCCGCGAGGACGACACGCAGCTGATCAAGTTCCACGGTGTCTACCAGCAGGACGACCGCGACCTGCGTAACGAACGCCGGGAACAGCGCCTGGAACCGGCCTGGCAGTTCATGGTTCGGGCGCGCGTGCCCGGCGGTCTCTGCTCGCCGGCGCAGTGGCTGGCGTTCGACGAGATCGCGCGGACCTGGGCCAACGGCACGCTGCGCCTGACGACGCGCCAGGCCTTCCAGCTGCACGGCGTGCTGAAGCGCGATCTGAAAACCACGATCGCGGCGATCAATCGCTCGCTGCTCGACACCCTCGCCGCCTGCGGGGACGTCAACCGCAACGCGATGTGCAGCGTGCTGCCGCTGCAGCGCGCAGTACACGCGGAGGCCGCGGCGCTGGCCGCCGAACTGAGCCGGCGCTTCCTGCCGCACAGCCGTGCATATCACGAGATCTGGCTCGACGGTGAGAAGCTCGCGGACAGCGGCGTCGAGGAGGAGCCCATCTACGGACCGCTCTACCTGCCGCGCAAGTTCAAGCTCGGCATCGCCGTGCCGCCCGACAACGACGTCGACGTCTACTCGCAGGACCTCGGCCTCGTCGCGGTCGTCGGGCACGGGCGCATCGTCGGCTACAACGTGCTGGTCGGGGGCGGCATGGGCATGACCCACGGCGACTTCGCGACCTGGCCGCGCCTCGCCGATACGCTGGGCTTCTGCCCGGCAGATGCGGCAATCGCGGTTGCCGAGGCGGTGGTCACCACGCAGCGGGATTTCGGCGATCGTTCCAACCGCAAGCACTCGCGGCTGAAGTACACCGTCGAGGACCTCGGCCTCGAGCGCTTCCGCGCCGAGGTGGAATCCCGCGCCGGCCTGCGCTTCACGCCCGCGCGGCCCGTCGAATTCGTGAACAACGCCGACCCGCTCGGCTGGCGCACGGACGACGAGGGCTACCATCACTTCGGGCTGCACGTGCCGAGCGGCCGCATCACCGATCGCGATGACTGGCGCGCGCTGACGGGCCTGCGCGAAATCGCCGCGCGCGGCCTCGCGCAATTCCGCCTCAGCGCGAACCAGAACCTGATGCTGTGCGACATCGCGCCCGACGCCCGCGCCGAGCTGTCTGCGCTGCTCGAGGCGCACGGCCTCGGGCGACCGGTATCCGAAGTGCGCAAGCTCGCGCTGGCCTGCGTGGGCCTCCCGACCTGCGCGCTCGCGATGGCCGAGAGCGAGCGCTATGCGCCGGCGTTCCTCGCCGACTTCGAGGCGCTGCTCGCGAAGCACGGCCTCGGCGACGCGCCGATCGGCATCCGCATCACGGGCTGCCCGAATGGCTGCGCACGCCCCTTTCTCGCCGAGATCGCGCTCGTGGGCAAGGCGCCGGGCCGCTACAACCTCTACGTGGGCGGCGTGCCCGATGGCTCGCGGCTGACCGTGCCACTGCGCGAGAACATCCCGCAGCAGGACGTGCTCGCGACGCTCGACGGACTGCTCGGCCGCTATGCCGCCGAGCGCGTCGCGGACGAGGCCTTCGGCGTGTTCGTGCGCCGGGTCGGGGTCGTGCCGCCGGTCGCCAGCGGGCGTGAGTTCGCGCAGGCCGTGCGCGCGCTGAGCGGCGCATGAGCGGCGCCTCCTGGCTGCCGCTGTTCCTGCGGCTGCGCGACCAGCCGTGCCTGGTGGTCGGTGGTGGCACGGTCGCCGCGCGCAAGGTGGATGCGCTGTTGGCGAGCGGCGCGCGCGTCACCGTCGTCGCGCCCGCGCTCGGCGAGGCCTTGCGCAGCCTGCGCGACGACGGACGCATCACGCACCATGCGCGCGCATTCCTCGCGAGCGACGTCGACGGCCAGGTGTTCATCGTGTCCGCCACCGACCGACCCGAAGTCAATCGCAGCGTCGCGGCCGCGGGGGCGACGGCCGGTCGCCTGGTCAACGTCGTCGACGACCTCGAACTGAGCGGCGCAATCTTCCCGTCGCTCGTGCGCCGCGGCGAACTGACGGTCGCGATCTCGACGGGCGGCGCCGCCCCGGTGCTGGCCAGGCTCGTCCGCGCCCGCATCGAGGCGATGCTCGCGCATTCGCTAGGCGATCTGGTGGCCCTTGCCGCGCGCTGGCGGCAGCGCGTGCAGCGGCGTCTCGGCTCGCCAGGCGCACGACGCCGCCTGTGGGAACACGTGCTCGACGAGCGTGGCGCCGTACTGCAAGCCCTTGGCGCCGGCCGGCCGGACGCCGCCGAGGCGGCGCTGCAGGCGGCACTGGACGGTGAATGCTCGCCGGTGGCCGGCGCCGCGCGCGCGCGGGGCTTCGTATCGCTGGTCGGCGCTGGACCGGGCGATCCGGAGCTGCTGACGCTGCGCGCGCTGCGCACCCTGCAGGGCGCCGACGTCGTGCTGCACGACCGGCTCGTCGGCCCGGAAGTCCTCGAACTCGCGCGACGCGACGCGACGCGCGAGGACGTCGGCAAACTGACCGGCGGCGACCACGCCGCGGCCCAGGATGCGATCAACGCCCGTCTGGTCGAGCTGGCGAGTGCAGGCCTGCGCGTGGTGCGGCTCAAGGGCGGGGATCCCTTCATCTTCGGCCGCGGCGCCGAGGAGCTGGACGCCATGCGCGCGCACGGCATCCCGTTCGAAATCGTGCCCGGCATCACCGCCGCGCTCGGCTGTGCCGCCTATGCGGGGGTGCCTTTGACGCGGCGCGCGGTGGCCCAGCAGGTGACGCTCGTCACCGCGCACTGCGAGCGCTCGATGGACCGGCTCGACTGGCCGCTGCTGGCACAGGCGCGGCACACGGCGGTGTTCTACATGGGCGTGGGGCATGCGCCGCTGATCGAGCAGCGCCTGCTTGCCGGCGGGCGCGACGCTGCGACCCCGGTGGC
The DNA here is from genome assembly GCA_943370145.1 of Hydrogenophaga intermedia. Lineage (GTDB taxonomy): Bacteria > Pseudomonadota > Gammaproteobacteria. Next base: position 12,977 of record CALRPY020000086.1, read on the forward strand.
GATCATCGAGCGCGGCACCACCGCCGAGCAGCGCGTGCTGCACACGACGCTGCGCGGGCTGGCGGATGCCGTGCGCGCGCAGCGGGTGCGCGCGCCGGCGCTGATCGTGGTCGGCGAGGTCGCCGCCGCCGACGCCGCCTTC
>CALRPY020000087.1:0-12917 GCA_943370145.1 Hydrogenophaga intermedia
CGACGGCGGGAAGCGTTCATGGTGTATCTGTTTCGACTGCGCGGCTTTGGGGCGTTCATCGCGCTGGTATTCCTGAACGCATTCATCGACATCGGACACAAGGTCGTACTGCAGAACACCGTCTTCAGGATGTTCGACGGGCAGGACCGCATCGTGCTCGGTGCGCTGCTGAATGCCCTGCTGCTGCTGCCGTTCATCGTGCTGTTCACGCCGGCGGGCTTCCTGTCCGATCGCCATGCCAAGCCCGGCGTACTGCGTGCCGCCACTGCGGCGGCCGTGGGGCTGGCGCTCCTGTCCACACTGTTCCTCCACCTGGGCTGGTTCTGGCCTGCATTCGTCACGACCCTGCTGTTCGCCGCGCAGACCGCGATCTATTCGCCCGCGAAGTACGGCTACATCAGGGAGCTCGTCGGCGCGAGCCGCCTGGCCAGTGCGAACGGCGCCGTCCAGGCCGCGACGACGCTCGCGATGCTCGCCGGCATGTTCACGTTCACGCTGCTGTTCGAGCAGCGCCTCGCGGGCCTCGCGCCCCAGTCCCCGGGCGCCGCCCTGCGACTGCTCGCGCCGCTCGGCTGGGGCCTGGTCGCGTGCGCCGCGCTCCAGTTCGGCCTCGCGCAGCGCCTGCCCGCAGCGCCCGCCGCGGCGCCCGGCCTCAGCCTCGACACCACGCACTGGCGGCGCGGCGGCTACCTGCTCGATACCGTGAAATCGCTGCGCAAGCGGGAGAGCAGCTTCCTGGCGGTGATCGGGCTCGCGCTGTTCTGGTCCATCGCGCAGGTGGTGCTTGCCGTCTACCCCGAGTACGCCGCGCAGCGCCTCGGTTTCACCAGTGCGGTCCTCGTGCACGGCATGCTCGCCTGCGCGGGCCTCGGCATCGTCCTCGGTGCGATGATGGCCGCCTGGGCTTCACGCGACCATATCGAGACGGGTCTCGTGCCGATCGGCGCGTTTGGGGTCAGCTTCGCGCTGCTGCTCCTCGCGAGCCTCGATGCGCCGGCCTTCCAGGCCATCGGCTTCGTGCTGCTGGGCGGCTTCGGCGGCCTGTTCGTCATCCCCCTGAATGCGCTCATCCAGTACAACGCGGGCGACCAGGAGCGCGGCCGGATCATCGCGGCGAGCAACCTGGTGCAGCACGCCGTGATGCTCGCCTTCCTCGGCGGCACCGTCGCACTTGCCCTCCACGGGGTCGCGAGCCGCGGGATCTTCCTGGCCCTGCTGCTGGTGGCCGTCAGTGGCGCGCTGTTCACCCTCTACAAGCTGCCGCAGGCGATGGTGCGCGTGATCGCGAGCCTGGTGATCACCCAGCGCTACCGCGTCGAGGTGATCGGCTTCGGCCGCATCCCGCAGCAGGGCGGCGTGCTGCTGCTCGGCAACCACGTGTCCTGGATAGACTGGGCGCTGCTGCAGATCGCCTCCCCGCGACCGATCCGCTTCGTGATGGAACGCGCGCTGTACGAGCGCTGGTACATGAAGTGGTTCCTGGACTCCTTCGGCGTGATCCCGATCGGCACCAACGGGAGCCGCGATGCGCTGGCGGAGGTTCGCGCGAGCCTCAACGCGGGCGAGGTCGTGGGGCTGTTCCCGGAGGGCGCGATCAGCCGCAGCGGACATCTCGGCGAGTTCAAGCGCGGCTACGAAGCGGCGGTGCAGGGCGCGGACGGCGTGATCGTGCCGTTCTACCTGCGCGGCCTGTGGGGCAGCAGTTTCTCACGCTCGAGCGCGCGCCTCCGCGCGCTGCGCGGCGGCGGCATCCGGCGCACGATCATCTGCGCGTTCGGCCAGCCGCAGCCGCTGTCGCTGCCGGCCGAACAACTGAAGCGGCGCGTGTTCGACCTGTCCATTGAAGCCTGGGAACGCCATACCCATCGCCTCGACTCGATCCCGAGCGCGTGGCTGTCGACCGCCAAGGTCATGCGCGGCGAGATGGTCATCGCCGACACCGTCAGCGGCGGCCTGTCGGGCTGGCGTTTCATCACGGGCGTCATCATCGTCTCGCGCTTCGTGCGCCGCCTGTGCCGGGAACAGAACGCGGGCCTCCTGCTGCCGACCAGCAACGGCGGCGCGCTGGCCAACATGGCGGCCCTGTTGGCCGGGAAGACCGTCGTCAACCTGAACTACACCGCGAGCGCCGAGGCCGTGCAGGCGGCGATTGCGAAAGCGGGCATCCGCACGGTGTTCACCTCGCACCGCTTCCTCGAGCGCCTGAAGCAGCGCGGCATCGATGGCGCGGCGCTGGTCGCGGGCACGACCGTGTACCCGCTCGAGGACTTCATGCAGCAGGTCAGCAAGGGCCATCGCCTCGCGGTCCTGCTGCAGGCCGTGCTGTTCCCGGCGTGGCTGCTGAAGCTCCTGTACCTGAAGCGCATGCCGCTGGAGAGCACGGCGGCAATCCTCTTCTCCAGCGGCAGCGAGGGCCTGCCCAAGGGCGTCATGCTCTCCCACCGCAACATCATGGCCAACATCGAGCAGATCTCCGACGTGCTGAACACCGAGGACGACGACGTGCTGGTCGCAACCCTGCCGGTCTTCCACGCCTTCGGCCTCACCGCGGCGACGCTGATGCCGCTGGTCGAGGGCATTCCCACCGTCTGCCATCCCGATCCCACCGACGCCGTCAACGTGGCGAAGGCCGTCGCGGAGTATCGCGGCACGATCCTGTTCGGGACCTCGACCTTCTTCCGCCTCTACGCGAAGAACCCGCGCGTGCACCACCTGATGCTCGATTCGCTGCGGATCGTCGTCGCCGGCGCGGAAAAGCTCGCGACGGACGTGCGCGAATCCTTCCGCATCAAGTTCGGCAAGGAGATCTACGAGGGTTACGGCGCGACGGAAACGACGCCGGTCGCGAGCGCGAACCTGCCCGATCGGCTGGACACCACGTTCTGGAAGGTGCAGACGAACAACAAGCCCGGCACGGTCGGCATGCCGCTGCCCGGCTCGAGTTTCCGCATCGTCGACCCGGACACGCTGCAGGAACTGCCGACCGGTGCGGACGGCCTCATCCTCATCGGCGGCACCCAGGTGATGCTCGGTTACCTCGACGATCCGGCGCGGACCGCGCAAGCCATCGTCGAGCTCGACGGCACCCGCTGGTACCGCACCGGCGACAAGGGCCACCTGGACGAGGACGGCTTCCTGACAATCGTCGACCGCTATTCGCGCTTCGCCAAGCTCGGCGGCGAGATGGTCAGCCTGACCGCGGTCGAGGAGCAGGTGCGGCGCGTCGTCGGCAACCCGGAGCTCGATGTCTGTGCGATCAACCTGCCCGAGCCGAAAAAGGGGGAGCAGATCGTGCTGCTCGTCGCGGGCAGCGAGGAACCGCTGGAACAGCTGCGTCGCGCACTGGTCGCGAGCGGCGCGAATCCCCTGACGATCCCGGCGGAATACCGCGCGGTACCCGAAGTGCCCAAGCTCGGCAGCGGGAAGACCGACTTCACGCGCGCCAGGCAGCTCGCCGCCAGCCTGCTCTAGCCGACATCGCCCGGATCGCGGCCACCCGCCGCCGTGCCGCTCACACCGGCCTGGGACCGGGCGCAATGGCGCGCACGCGCCATTGCGCTGGTGGACAACCAGTGCCGCAGGGCGGCGTCACCGCGTGCACCGTGCAGCAACAGGGTTGAGCCCGCGGCGCGCAGGGCCATCGCGAGCGCCCGCTCCTGCGTCAGCGCCGCCAACCGCCCGAAGCCCTGCGATGGACTTTCCAGTGCGACCATCAGCGCGTTCGGCTGACGCCGTCGCACGTCGGTCATCACCGCGCTGGGCGTGCCCGTGACGATTTCGTGGTCAATCACGGCGCTGGCGCCCAGGACACGCCGCAGCTCGCCGCAGAAGGTTCGCAGCCGCGCCTGCACCGCCCTGTGTATCGCCTGCGCCTCGTGCCGGGTGCGCAGTATCCGGTAGCCGCAGGCCTCGAGCTTCGTCGCATGCGACGGTTCCCGGGTGATGCCCAGAATCCGCCAGCGGGTGGATGCCGGCCATGCGAAATCGCACATGCGGATGACCGGGAACTGCACGATGTCCTCCAGCGCCAGCGGGACGACGACGTCGAGCGTGCCGTCGGGCGGCGGCGCGGCCGGCGCGAAGAACTCGACCACGCAAGCCGTGTCCGCAAGCAGGCTGCGCGCGAGGCTGACGGCCCGCAGGCGTGCATGGAAGCCGCCGGCCGGCTGCTCCATCAGCACCAGGTCGCTGCCCAGACGCGCGCCGCTGGCGGCAATCACGCGCGCCGGGTCGCCTGCCCTCAAGTGCGTGGTCCCGACCGCGAGGCCGTGTGTCGTGCGCAATTCGCGGGCGGTCGCGTGAGCCAGGTCATCGACCGCCTCCTTCGAGCGGGCCAGTTCAGCGCGGTGGCGTGTCGCCGCCGCGGCCAGCAACCTGGGCACGGCCCGATCCCGGCCCGGCCCGGGGATGATGGCCAGCACGTCGACGCTGGCATCGCGCGCGCCGAAGCGGCGGGCGACGTAGCCACTCGCGACAACCGGATCCGTCCGTTCATCGACCACCAGCAACAGTTTCACGGCGCCACCCCCTCCTGGACTGGTTGAGCTCCATGGACTGGCCGCGAGCGCGCCGCGCTCGCGGCCCGCACTCAGGCCGCCGCCCGCATCGGCTCCGCCTTGCGCTCGTCCGTACCCGCCTCGACGACGCGGACCTCGATGGCGCGCGCCGGGGCGGTCTTGATGAAATCGGCGATCGTCTCGTCGATGTCGTGGTTGACGTACACGCAGTTGCTGCGGTCGATCACCACGACCGATCCGTTCGGGATCCGGCTCAACTCCTTCTTGATGGCGCCCTTGTTGAGGAAGGTGACCTCCTCGGCCAGCCGCATCGTCACCAGATGTCGCCCGATCCGCGCTTCGGCCTGCTCGATGTGCAGGAAGTGCGAGTTCTGGTAGTTGCGCTGCAGGATGATCATGATGGCGACGGCCATGCCAAGCCCGACGCCGGTCAGCAGGTCGGTCAGCACCACGCCCGCGACCGTGACGATGAAGGGCAGGAACTGCTCGTGGCCGCTCATCCACATCGAGCGGAAGAGGGCCGGCTGCGCGAGCTTGTAGCCCGTCAGGAGCAGCACCGCCGCGAGCACGCCGAGCGGGATCATGTTCAGCAGCGTCGGCAGGCAGGCGACGCAGACCAGCAGCAGGCCGCCGTGGATGATCGTCGAGGCCCGCGTCTGGGCGCCCGCCATGACGTTGGCCGAACTGCGCACGATCACCTGCGTGATCGGCAGCCCCCCCAACAGGCCCGACACCGTGTTGCCGACGCCCTGGGCCACGAGTTCGCGGTTCGTCGGTGTCGTCCGCTTGAGCGGGTCCATCTTGTCGGTGGCCTCGACGCTCAACAGGGTCTCGAGACTCGCGACGACCGCCAGCGTGACGGCGACCATGTAGATTTCGCCGTTGTCTAGCAGCGAGAAGTCAGGCATCACCAGCAGGCTCGCCAGTCCGTCGAAGCCGGCGACCACGGGCACGGTGACGAGATGCGTCGCGTCGATCGTCCAGGCCGGGGCCCAGAGGCCGGTCGCGACCTGGTAGCCGATGCCGAAGGCCACCGCCGCGAGCGGGCCGGGCAACATCTTGAACAGCTTGTGGCGCCGGGCCAGGACGCGATCCCACAGCAGCAGGATCGCGATGCCGGTCAGGGACACGAACGCGACCGGCGGGGAAATCTGGCCGATCATCTCGATCAGCGCGGACAGGGTGGTGCCGCCGTCCTGCTCGACGAAGGCGAGATCGCCCTCGGGATTCGCGTCATAGCCGAGCGCATGCGGGATCTGCTTGAGCACGATGATGAGGCCGATGCCGCACAGCATCCCCTGGATGACCGCGGCGGGGAAGAAGTAGCCGAGCACGCCGGCGCGCATGACGCCGAGCGCGATCTGCATCAGGCCCGCGAGTACGACCGCGAGCAGGAAGGCTTCGAAGGAGCCGAGGCTCTGGATTGCGCCGAGCACGATCACGGCGAGGCCGGCGGCCGGTCCAGACACCCCGAGTCGCGACCGGCTGATCGAGCCGACGACCACGCCGCCGATCACGCCGGCGATGAGCCCCGAGAACAGCGGCGCACCGGACGCGAGCGCGATTCCCAGGCACAGCGGCAACGCGACGAAGAAGACGACGACGCTGGCCGGCAGGTCCTGCTTCAGGTTTGCGAGCTTGCTCATGATTGCTGTCCGTCCTTTCCCCTTGCAGGGTCGGGCACGCGACGAGGACCGCCACGTGCAATGAGGACCCACCCTAGCGAGTCAAGCTTTCACCAACCTTTCAGCGCACGCTGCCGCCCACGGGAACACGACGGCCGTCACGGCATGGGCGCCGTGCGGTTAGAATCCCCGCGTGGCGTCCGGTCGGCGCTTGAAACCTGTGTATTGCGTCAATCCCGCGGACGGACGCGCGATTGAAACCCAAGCGGCCGTCCAGCCGCCCGGGTGATGCTTCGCTTTTCCCGAGCAACGGGGTCGGCACAACCGGATGAACATCATCATCATCGAAGACGACGAACTGCTGGCCGCCGGCCTGCTGCGGGCATTCGCGCAGACCGGATTCACGCTGACGCACGCCGCGAGCGGCGCCGCGGCGAAGGCGGCGTTCGGCGCCGCCGACTACGATCTCGTGCTGCTCGACCTCGGCCTGCCCGACATCGACGGCGTCGACATCCTGCGCGCCTTGCGCAGGCAGCGCATGAGCGTGCCCGTGCTGGTGCTGACCGCGCGCGACGGCGTCGAGCACCGCATCGCGGCGCTGAATGCGGGCGCCGACGACTACCTCGAGAAACCTTTCGACCTGCGCGAACTGGATGCGCGCGTGCGCGCGCTGCTGCGCCGGAGCCACGTCGACTTCGGCCACGAAATCGTGCTCGGCCGACTGTCGATTCATCCGTTCGAGCGACGGGTGAGCGTGGACGGCGAGCCGCTGACGCTGCCCGCGCGGGAGTACGAGGTGCTGGAGTTCCTCTGCCTCAACGCCGCGCAGGTCGTCAACAAGACCCGCCTCGCGCAGCGGCTGACGCTGTCCAACGAGGACATCGGCGACAACGCGGTGGAAGTCTACGTGCACCGGCTGCGACGCCGCCTCGCGCCGTACGGGATCCGGATCCAGACGATTCGCGGCGTGGGTTACCTGCTGGAAACGATCACATGCGACCAAGCCTGACGCTGCGCCGGCGCTTCCTGCTCCTGGTCGGCGCGCCGCTGATCGTCCTGCTGCTGGCCGAAACGGCGGTGTCCTACAGCATTGGCGTCGACACCGCCAACCAGGTGTTCGATTACTGGCTGCTCGATTCGGCACAGTCGATCGCCCAGGAGGTTCGCGTGCGGAACGGACGGCTGGACTTCGTCGCCGACGGCGAAGTCCTGGAGGTGTTCGAGTGGGACGAGCTCGACGACACCTATTTCCGGGTGCTCACGCCGGGCGGGCAGGTCGTCGCCGGCACGCTGGCGCTGCCCATGACGGTCGATATCGAACGGCTGCGCCAGGGGCCATTGTTCGAGAACGTGCGCCTCGGCGACAGGCCCGGGCGCAGCGTCACGATCGTGAGGTCGCCGGGCACCGCCGGCGAATTCGTCGTGCAGGTCGCCGAAACGCTGAACAAGCGCGGCGACATGACCGGCCACGTCCTGTTCATCGTGCTCGTCAAGAAGGCGCTGATCCTGGCCATCGCCCTGTTCGCCCTGGGCTGGGCGATCGACCGCGGCCTGTCGCCGCTGCGCAAGCTGATGGGGGAAATCGGCCGGCGCTCGGCTCGCGACCTGAGCCCCATCGCGCTGGAGGACGCGCCGCCGGAACTGCAGCGGCTCGTCGAAACCATGAACCGCCTGCTCGCCAGGCTCGAGCATTCGATCACGGCGCACGAACAGTTCATCGGCAACATCGCGCACCAGATCAGGACGCCGCTCGCCGGCATCAAGCTGCAGGCGCAGCTCGCGCTGCGCGACACCGCGGCCGGGCCCGTGCACGAATCGCTGGCGCAGATCGAGCGCGCGGCCGACCACATGAACCACGTGAACTCGCAATTGCTCAAGCTGGCCCGCGCGGAGATCGCCTTCGATCGCGGCCCGTCGCAGGCGCCATCGGATCTCGTCGGGATCGTGCGCAGCTGCTGCGAGGAACTCGCGCCGCGCGCCCTGGGCCGCGACATCGAACTTTCCTTCGAAAGCGAGATGCCGGTGATTCCGCTCGCCGGCGATCCGGTGCTGCTCACGGAGATGATCAGGAACCTCATCGACAACTCCATCATCTACGGCAGGGCCGGCGGGCACATCTGGGCCAGGCTCGGCACGAGCGCAGGCCGGCTCCAGCTCAGCGTGGAGGACGACGGCCCGGGCATCCGCCCCGAACACTGGCCGCAGATCTTCGATCGCTTCTTCCGTCCACCGAACAGCCCGGGCGAGGGCTGCGGCCTCGGCCTGCCGATCGTGCGCGAGATCGCGCGCGCGCACGGCGCGGACATCCGCCTCGAAGAGCGGGCGTCGGGCGCCGGCACGCGCTTCGTGATCGACTTCCCCTCGGACATGCTCGGGCGCCGTCCCTGAAGCGGGCGGTCCGGCGACGGCGAAGGCGGGCCATGGAGAGGTGATGCCTGCGCTATCCCCGCCCCGCTGGGGCGGGCGGCGCGCAGGCCCTACAATGCGGGCCCATGACCGACCGGAAGACCCGCCCATGCTAGCTGCCGTGCCCCTGGCCCTGGCGCCGGAACCCTGCGGTTACGCCGCCCGCGTCGCCGGTCTCGATCTCTCGCGGCCGCAGGACGATGCAACGCATCAAGCAATCCGCCAGGCGTTCACGCAATACCCGGTGCTGTGCTTCACCGGACAGCACCTCGATCCGGCAAGCCTGCAGCGCTTCGCGGGCAGCCTGGGCGCTTTCGGCCACGACCCTTACGTCGCGCCGCTGCCGGACCATCCGCACGTGATCGAGGTCAGGCGCGAAGCGCAAGAGACGGCGCCGATTTTCGGCAGCCTGTGGCATTCGGACTGGAGCTTCCAGGCGACGCCGCCCAGCGCGACGCTGCTCTACGGGGCGGAAATCCCGCCGTGCGGCGGCGACACGGTGTTTGCGAACGGCTACGCCGCGTTCGAGGCGCTGTCGCCGACGATGCAGCGCATGCTGGCGAACCTGGACGGCGTGCACTCGGCGGCGCCCGCCTACGGGCCGAAGGGGCTGTTCTCGCGCGACGACGCGACCCGCTCGATGCGCATCATCGTGTCGGCCGACGCGGAGCGGAGCGAGGCGCATCCTGTCGTGCGCCGCCACCCCGGGTCGGGCCAGCCGACGCTCTACGTCAACCACGTCTACACGATCGGCATCGACGGCATGCGCGTCGACGAGAGCCGGACCCTGCTCGAGTTTCTTTTCAAGCACATGACGCGCGAGGAGTTCGTCTACCGGCACCGCTGGGAGCAGGGCTCGCTGCTGATGTGGGACAACCGTTGCGTCGTTCACTACGCGGACGGCGGCTACGAGGGTCATCGGCGCCAGATGTATCGCAGCACGCTCGCCGGCGAACGGCCGCAGCGCGCCTGATTCCGCGCCAGCCCTGAACCACGTGTCCACGCCCGCCGCAGGACACTCGTCCGCCCTGCCGCTGACGAGCCTCGTCACCGCCTCGCTGATGTGGGGCTTCGCGTGGCTGCCGCTGCACCTGCTGCGCGAGGCCGGCATCGACGGCGTGGTGGTGACCTTCATTGCGTTCGGCACGGCCGGCGGCCTGCTGCTACCGGTGCTGTGGCGGGAGCGCGCACGCTGGCGTGGCCACGGCCACTGGCTGCTCGCGATCGCGGCGCTCGGCGGCTTCGCCAACGTGTCCTTCACCCTCGCGATGTCCTATGGCGAGGTCGTGCGCGTGATGGTGCTGTTCTACCTGCTGCCGGTGTGGGGCGTGCTCGGCGGGCGCATCTTCCTGGGGGAACGCATCACCTGGTTGCGCTTCGCGACGATGGTGACGGCACTCGCCGGTGCCGGTCTCATCCTCGGCGCGGACTCGCTGGACGATTTCCGTCTCGCCTGGCAGGACTGGCTCGCGATCGCCTGCGGACTCACGTTCACCGGCAACAACCTCGTGTTCCGGCTGCACCAGAACCTGCCGGTCGGCAGCAAGGTGGGCTCGATGTTGCTCGGCGCGCCGCTGCTCGCGCTCGCGATCATCGCCTGCGACCTGCAGGCGGCCGCGCCACCGACGGCCGGCGCGGCGGGCGGCGCCGCGCTCTATGGCCTGCTGGTGGTGATCGCGACCGGGATGTCCCAGTACGGGGTCACGCATCTGGAGGCAGGCCGGGTCGGCGTGCTCATCATTCTCGAACTGGTCGTGACCGTGGTGTCAGCCGTCGCGCTGGGCGTGGACACGCTGTCTCCCCGCGAATGGGCCGGCGTCGCGCTGGTCCTCGCCGCGGCGACCGCCGAGGCGCGCACGGTGTAAGGGCTTCGTGGTCCAGCGCCCCGGGACGCCGCTTTTTTTACCACTGAGAACACGGAGAACACGGAGAGAAAAGCGACTGTGTCCAGTCTGCAGTGACACCGTTCTGCGCCTGGGGCCGGCACGCTTCCGATACCCGCGCAAGCGGCGACGGCGTCTACATTTTTCCGGACGGCTGCTGCGAAACGCCGGCGCGCAGCAGCCGGAAAATCAGCATGTCGCCGTTGCGCTTTCCTGCCATTGCCTCTCCGTGTTCTCCGTGCCCTCCGTGGTAAAAAATCCACGCCAGCGCCCCGACGGGCACGTTGCATTGGCGAGCGGCTAGCGCTTAAGGTCGGTGTTTGCACTGCAACCCGACTGGAAGGCGTACATGAGCTGGAGGACGACGACGTGACGATCAAGCGCAAGGCCTGCATCGTCGGCATCTACGAACACCCGACGCGCAAGGCACCCGACAAGACCATCGCCCAGCTGCACGCCGAAGTCGCGAAGGGCGCGCTGGAAGACGCGGGCCTGTCCCACCGCGACGTCGACGGCTACGCCTGTGCGGGCGACGCACCGGGTCTGGGACCGCTGTCGATGGTCGACTACCTGAACCTGCGCGTGCGCCACGTCGACTCGACCGACACCGGCGGTTCCTCCTACCTGATCCACGTCGCCCATGCCGCCGAAGCGATCGCGCTCGGCAAGTGCGACATCGCGCTGGTGACGCTGGCCGGACGCCCCCGCTCGGAAGGCTCCAGCGGCACCGTGCCACGCAATTTCGGCGCGAACGCGCCCGACGTCCCCTTCGAGCTGCCCTTCCACCCCGTGACGGTGAACCAGTATGCGATGGCCGCGATGCGCCACATGCACGAGTACGGCACGACGTCCGAGCAGCTGGCATGGGTCAAGGTCGCGGCGTCCCACCACGCGCAGCACAACCCGCACGCGATGCTGCGCGACGTGGTCACCGTCGAGGAGGTCGTGAACTCCCCGCTGATTTCCGACCCCCTGCATCGCCTCGACTGCTGCGTCGTCAGCGACGGCGGCGGCGCGGTGGTGCTGGCGCGGCCCGAGATCGCGGCCTCGCTGAACAAGCCGGTGGTGAACCTGCTCGGCGCGGGCACGAGCCCGAAAGGCCTGAACGGCGGCAAGATCGACATGACTTACACCGGCGCCAGGTTCTCGGGCGCTGCGGCCTTCGCCGAAGCCGGCGTCACCCCGGCGGACATTCGCTACGCATCGATCTACGACAGCTTCACGATCACCGTCGTCATGCAGCTCGAGGATCTCGGCTTCTGCAGGAAGGGCGAAGGCGGACGCTTCGTCGCCGACGGCAACCTCATCTCGGGTGTCGGCAAACTGCCGTTCAACACCGACGGCGGCGGCCTGTGCAACAACCACCCCGCGAACCGCGGCGGCATGACCAAGATCATCGAGGCCGTACGCCAGCTGCGCGGCGAGGCACACCCGAAGGTGCAGGTCGCCGACTGCGGGCTCGCGCTCGCGCACGGCACCGGCGGCGTCATCTCGTCGCGCCACGGCAGCGCGACCCTCATCATGGAGAGAGGCTGAAGCATGGCCACGATCTACCAGGACCGCACGATCACGGCGCCGGTGCCGACGCCGGAGAACCAGCCGTTCTTCGACGCCGCGGCGCGCGGCGAACTGCTGATCAAGCGCTGCGCGGACTGCGGCGAACATCACTATTTCCCGCGCGCGATCTGCCCGCACTGCTTCAGCGACCGCACCGAGTGGGTGCGCACCGCCGGCCGGGGCACCATCTACTCCTTCAGTGTGTCGCGCCGCGTGCTGCCGACCGCCTATGCGATCGCCTATGTCACCCTCGATGAGGGCGTGTCGATGATGACCAACATCGTCGACTGCGATCTCGATGAAATCCGCATCGGGCAGGCGGTGACAGTGGTGTTCAAGCCAACCGACGGCGGCCCGCCGGTGCCGATGTTCCGGCCGGCCTGAGCGCGACCTGAACTCCGCGCAGCCTCGAACGCCGCCGATCGTCGCCTCGCCCGCCCCGGGCTGTCTCTTGGTCACATTCGGACGCGGGTGCCCGCGTCCACGTGCTGTTGGGCCACAGAGAACGCCGAGAACACCGAGATTAGACGAGTGGGGCTGAGCCAGCGGTCGACGGCATGGCCATTGCCCGGACCACGCTCGAAAATGCGACTTCTCCATGTCCTCCGTGCTCTCCGTGGTGAAACCCGGCGTTGCCACGGCAACAGGCGCCGAATGTTGACCAAGAGCACGGAGGACACGGAGAAGAACGGTGAATGGCGGAATGCGCCTCTGCCGTGGCGATGCCGGCCGGGCGGCACCTGTCCACCCGATCCGCTCGGTGTTCTCGGTGTTCGGTGACCCATCATCACGGCCCCCGGTACCTGCGCTCAGATGTGGCCACGAGACAGCCCGCGACGGGAGCGGCGAAGACCCGCGCCCGCGTGCCTCAGAAAGAAAAGGTGTCAGATTTGAAATCTGACACCTTTTCTCGGCTCTGGACCCTGCAG
>CALRPY020000088.1:0-12638 GCA_943370145.1 Hydrogenophaga intermedia
AGCCCGCGACGGGAGCGGCGAAGACCCGCGCCCGCGTGCCTCAGAAAGAAAAGGTGTCAGATTTGAAATCTGACACCTTTTCTCGGCTCTGGACCCTGCAGAGGCCGTCTGAACGCAGCGCGGGACACAGTTGCTCGGTGGCTAATCCAGGCGCGCAATGCGCCGCGAACGACATTCCGTGGCAAAAAGGATTCCCACCCCGCCTCAGGGATGCGGGCCCCAGGGCGCGGCGGTCAGCAGCTTCACTTCCTGCGCCGCGCACAGCGGGCGGAATTTTGCCGCGAAGTCCTCGATGAACTCCTCGTTCGCGTACAGGGCGGCCCAGTGCGCTCGGCGGTCCGCGTCGCTGTCGAATTTCCACAGGTGGACCAGCTGATTGATCGTGCCGGTGTCGGCCTGGAAATAGCCGACGAGCTTTTTCGCGAGACCGGACTTCTCGAGTATCGGGTAGCCGATCTCGGAATAGAGCTTCACGGCTTCCTTCATCTTGCCGACGTGCAGGCTGTAGGTGCGCAATTCATATATTTTCATCGGTATCCTCCTCGTCCTCGACATTGGGGGCCGCCGCGCGGGGTGCAAGGGCCAGCCACTGCGGTATATTGCCGGCTCGACCAGCGCCTGTCCCCTGCGCCACGCCATACCGGCCGGGGCGAGCCGCACGCCGCAACACACAACGATACTCCGGAGAGGTCTCCATGAGCGACAAGACGACACTGCGCGCCGAACTGCCGGCAGGTTTCGACATCGACAAGGTCGAGTGGGTGCAACTGCTCGGCAGCCCGGCCTTCGACTACCCGATCGACTACTCCTTCGCCGTGCTGCACGCGGACAAGGCGGCGGGTCGGCTCGACCTCCTCGTGAAATGGGCGCCGGACGCCTACTGCCACTATCACCGCCACGTCTGCAACACCGTCTCGCTGGTGATCGACGGCGAGCAGCACGTCATCGAGGAGCACCCGCACGAGACCGTCCACAAGGTCCGCAAGCCCGGCTTCAGCGGCCGGACCCCGGACGGTGAAACCCATATGGAGCGCGCTGGCCCGCAAGGCTGCACCATGCTCTTCGCGATGCAGGCCGACGACGGCCGCATGTTCGAGGTGCTGGGCCGCGACGGCACGGTGCTCGCGGTCGCGACGCTGGAGGATTTCGTCGAGAACCGGATCGGCGGCCGCAAGGCCGCCTGAGCGGCGCGCGGACATGCGCGATATCCGCTACGAGCGCTTCGGCGCGGTGCGCCTGGTCACGATCGATCGGCCGCGGCTCATGAACTCGCTCGATTTCACGGCGAACGACGCGCTGATCGAGACCTGGCGCGAGTTCGATGCCGACGACGAGGCGCGGGTCGCGGTGATCACCGGCGCCGGCCGGGAAGCCTTCTGTGCCGGCGCCGATCTCAAGACCTACACCATGGCCTATGCGACGACGCCGGCCCCCGAGTTCGTGCGCCGTTTCACCAACGGGCCGGGCTTCGGCGGCATCACGCGCAGCCTCGAAATCCACAAGCCGATCATCGCCGCGGTGAACGGCTACGCGATGTCGGGCGGCCTCGAACTCGCGCTGGCCTGCGACATCCGCTTCTGCGCGCCGCACGCGGTGTTCGCGCTGCAGGACGTCAAATGGGGCTTCCACGCCTGTGACGGCGCGCTGGTGCGCCTGCCGTGGATCGTCGGCCTCGGCAATGCGATGGAGATGTTCCTCTCCGGCGATCGCTTTGACGCCGACTGGGCCTTCCGTACGGGGCTGGTGAACCGGGTGATCCCCGCCGAACGCCTGCTCGAGGAATCGCTCGCGTACGCGGAGAAGCTCGCGAGCCGCGCCCCCCTTGCGCAACGCCTCGGCAAGGAAGTGATGCTCCGCACGCTGGGCCGTCCGCTGGAAGACGGCCTGCGCCTGGAATCGCGCTCCTTCCACGACCTCGGCCAGACCAGCGATCTCGCCGAGGGGACCACCGCCTTCCGCGAGAAGCGGGACGCGAAGTTCGAAGGGCGCTGATTTTCTCCTCGCCCGCCCGCTGCGCGGCCGGCCTCTCCCGCGCGCGCTGTCTCCTGTTCACATTCGAATGCAGGTGCCGGGATTCACGCCCTGATGGGCCTCCGCCACGGCAGCCAGGGGAGAAAAGGTGTCAGATTTCAAATCTGACACCTTTTCTCCTCTCGCCGGGCGCCAGCCAGTGGGCACCGGGTCAGCACTTTCACGGCAACGGTCATGGCGCGCGGGCATCACCCGCCAGCATGAAAGAAGCTCCCCTGCATGCGCGGGGGCCGACGTTCGGGTTTGTACGGGCCTCCGAGAACGCCGGGATTTTTCGAGTGAGGCGTAGGCAGCGTTGGAAGGCATGGCCATGGCCCGGACCACACTGAAAATACGACTGCTCCGCGCCTCTGTGCTCAGCGTGGTCAAATCAGGCGTTTGCGTGGCACCGGGCTCCGGATTTTTACCGCGAGTCACGGAGGACACGGAGAAGAACCGTGAATCCAAGGCTGCGTCTCCGTTAGGGCAGCACACGTCCACCCCATCCCCCCTCGGTGTTCTCTGTGGCTATCCCGAGTCCCGGCCGTCATGACACGCATGCATTACCCGGCACGCTGCAAGCTTACGTGGCACGGCAGAGAAAAATGCGACCATGAGGCAGCCCGCGCTCAGGAGAGGCGAAGATGCATCAGGGCACCCAACCCCCACAGACCGGAAAGATCTGACCGACGAAACAGTTTGCCGCATCCGAGCAAAGGTAGGCCGCGAACTCCGCATCTTCGCGCGCGCCGACCAGGCGGCCCAGCGGCACCTCCCACTTGAGGCGCTCCTGGAAACGCGGGTGGGCGGCCACCTCGGGCGGGTAGTACATCGGATTCTCGACGAAGTTCTGCGCAATCGCGTTTACCTGCACGCCGTGCGAAGCCACTTCCACGCCCACCGCACGGATGTACGAGACCTGCGCGCCGCGCGCGGCGCCGTAGGTCGAGAAGCGCTTCATGCCGCGCAGCGCTGACGCGCTGCCCATCAGCAGGATCTTCCCGGCGCGCCGCTCGATCATCTGCGGCAACACCGCCCTGCACAGCCGCGGCAGCGGATCGACCATCGCCGCGAAGGTATGCCGCCATTCGTCGTCGGTGACGTCCGTCGCGAGGGTGCTCGGCGCGGGCACGCCGAGATTCGCGACCAGCACGTCGATGTGCCCTGCGTCAGCGACGACCGCGGCGGCAGCGGACGGCTCCAGCAGGGAACCGGTGCTCGGCACGACCTGTGCGCCGTGGGCGGTGAACACCTCGCAGAGCGTCGGGCCCATGAAGTCGTCGGCCTGGGTGATGAGAACGCGCTTGCCGCGCAGGATGGACCCGGTCATCGAGGAACCTCGGCTTGCTGAAAATCTCGTGGAAAGATCGACCGCCGCGCCAGCGGCACGGGCGGCGCGGTCGTCGTTGCCTGCGGGCTGGCGGATTCAGTCGAACATCGCCACCGCGCGCGTCCAGCCACCGGACGCGCCCTTGATCTTGCACGGGAAGCACGCCACGGTAAAACCGAAGGGTGGCAGCTGCTCGAGGTGGCGCAGCTTCTCCATGTGGCAGTAAGGCGTGTCGATGCCGGCGTAATGTCCTTCCCAGATGATCTTCGGATCCTTCGTCGCCATCCAGCGCTCGAGGGTCTTGGAGAACGGTGCGTCCCAGCTCCAGCCGTCGATGCCCGTCACGCGCACGCCCTGCTCCGTCAACCAGTGCGTGGCGTCGCGGCCGACCCCGCAGCCCGAGTGGATGTAGCGATCGCTGCCGTACATGTCGCCGGCCCGCGTGTTCACCAGCACGATGTCCATCGGCTGCAGTTCGTAGCCGATGCGCTTCAGCTCGGCCTGCACGTCCGCGGCGGTCGCGACATAGCCATCGCCAAGATGCCGGAAGTCGAGCTTCACGCCCGGCCGGAAATACCAGTCGAGCGGCATCTGGTCGATCGTGGGCATCGGGTTGCCCTGGCTGTCGCGGGAATTGTAGTGATAGGGGGCGTCCATATGGGTGCCGTTGTGCGTCGTCAGCGAGATGTGCTCGATCGCCCACCCCTCGCCGCCCGGCAGGTCCTCTTCCTTCAAACCGGGAAAGAGCTCGCACATCAGCTTCGCGTTCTCCTTGCCGGTGACGTAACGGATCGAAGGGCGCATGAAGTGGGGGTCGACGACGGTTTCGTTGTCGAGCGGTTGCGAGATGTCGACGATACGGGACGGCATTTTCATGAGCGCGTGGTCTCCGCGGGGAGTTTGATTGACGATGGAGTGGAACACCGCGCCGGCGCGGCCCCGAGGCAGCTTACGGGCGTCGCGCTCGCACAATCAACGCCGCTGGCAGGGGCTGCGGCAGGCCTGCACGGCGGCCTGCGCCGCAGCGGGCGGGGCCGCCCCATTCGCAATCGAGAGGCGTCGCAGGACGATCGGCGGCTCGCGACACTGACCGACCAGGGGTGCGATCAGCGGCAAGGCGAGCCCGCCGGCACAATCCCGATCGAATCATCCCGGTGTTCGCGATGGCCGGGCCAGGGGGTCGAACCAGACGCATCAGGACTGCGGCGCCCGGCACCGCGCATGTCTTTCGCGCCCGCATTGCAGCACAATGTCGCCTTGCGACTGCCCCGCCTGCCGGAACATCATCGACATGCCTTTCCTACGCTTTTTCAAGCTCGCGCTACTTTCCATGCTCATCGCGGGCTGCGTCGCGCCGGTCCTCCTGATGCCGAGTTCCAGCCAGGTCATGTGGGCGCTGCTGCAACCGCTGGTCGGCTTCGATCCGAACGCGGTCAACCTGTTCGAGCAACCGGTGATCAAGCAGCGCATGACCGCGCTGCTCGGTGAGCACTACGCACCGACGATGCAGCTGCTGCGGACAGCGAACGAATTGAAAAAGGAAGGTCCGCTGTTCTACCTCGTGTCACGCTACACGCCGGTGCCGGAACTTGCGGACAAGGCGGGCCTGGTCTGGAATTCGGACACGAACCAGATGGCGGCCCTGCTCGGCAAGGGCGACGTGTCGGAGATTTTCGCCGAGACGGTGCGCACCACGATCGAAGCGCGCGCCAATGAACAGGTGCAGAAAATCGTGCCGAAGTGGCCGGCCGAACTCGCGCCCCTGGCAGCGCTCGCCCCGGTCGCCCTGCAGCAGCCGGTGACGCTGCAGGCGCCCGGCGGCATCGAAATCGCGGTGCCGGCACCCGCAGCGGCAGCGCCTGCGCCGCAGCCCATGCCTGCGCCGGCAACCATGCCGCCCGTTGTCCCGGCGCCAGCCGTCATCCAGACCTTACCGGGCAACACCCGCGCACCGATCACGGGGCCGTCGTCATCGCTGCCCTGAATCGTCGCGCCAAGCGGTCTTCGCCTCTCCCGGCCCGGGAGAGGCCGGCCGCAAGGCCGGGTGAGGGGCGTGTCAGACTGGCGCCGCGCAGGCGGACGGCGCCCTTCACCCCGGCGGGCTGAATCCGCGTCTACAGGCGCGACTACCGGTAGAACTTCATGAAGTCGGGCTCACGTTTCTCGTTGAGCGCCTGCACGCCTTCCTGCGATTCAGCGGTGTTGTAGTAGAGACGCAGGGCCTGCATCGCGACGCCGCCCACGCCACGGATGGATTCGGTGTCGGCGTTGAAGCTTTTCTTCGCCAGCGCAATCGCGGTGGGGCTGCGCTTGTTGAGTTCGGCGCACCACGCGGCGACCTCCTCGTCGAGACGGTCATCGGGCACGACGGTGTTGACGAGCCCCATCGCCAGGGCTTCCTGGGCGGTGTAGCGCTTGCACATGTACCAGATCTCGCGCGCCTTCTTCTCGCCGACGACGCGTGCGAGGTAGGCCGTGCCGAAGCCCGGGTCGACCGATCCCATCTTCGGGCCGACCTGGCCGAAGATCGCGTTTTCCGACGCGATGGTCATGTCGCACAGCACCGCGAGCACGTTGCCGCCGCCGATCGCGTAACCGCGCACGCGGGCGATGACGGGCTTCGGCACGTCACGGATGACGGAATGCAATTCTTCGACCGGCATCCCGATCGTGCCGCGCGCGTCGTTGTCACCGTACTGGCCGCCCTCGTGATCGGACTGGTCGCCGCCGGTGCAGAATGCCTTGTCGCCGGCGCCGGTCAGCACGATGCTGCCGACGTCCCTGTCCCAACCCACCCTGAGAAAGGCGTCGACCAGTTCGACGACGGTGCGTGGGCGGAACGCGTTGTACTTCTTCGGGCGGTTGATGCAGATCGTCGCCGTCCGGCCCTCACGGGTCAGAATGATGTCTTCATAGTCGGCCATCGTGGTCTCCTCGATTGATGCTGTGGCTGGCGCGTCGCGCTCAGCCAATCATGCTGTAGCCGCCGCTCACGCTGAGGACCTGGCCGGTGACATGGCCGGCGACCGCGCCCGACGCCAGGAACAGCACCGCGCCGGCGACGTCCTCCGGCCGGCCGATTTTCTTCAGGGGCAGCGCCTTCGCGATCTGCCCGAGCTGCTCGGCCGTGAACATCGAATCGCGGTTGACCCACATGCTGTTCGCGCCGACCTGGCTGTCCTCCGCAGGGATCGTCACGCCCGGGCAGACCACGTTGCAACGGATGCCGTGACGGCCGTTCTCCTTCGCAATGGTCTTCATGAAGCTGTTCACGCCGGCCTTCATCGCGCCATAGACAGCCTCGCGCGGTTCGCCCTGGCGGCTCGCGTCGGAGCTGATCGACACGATCGCGCCCTGCTTGCGCGGCGCCATGATGCCAAGCGCCGTGTACGTGCAGTTCAGCACGCCGATGAAGTTGACCTGGATGATCTTCTGCCAGAACGCCGGCGTGGTCTGCGTGAAGTACTTAAGCTCGTCCCAGCCGACGTTGTTGACCAGCACATCGACCGTGCCGCAGCGCTCCACGGTGCGAGCGAACATCGCCTCCACCTGGTCGAGCGCGGTCACGTCGCAGCGCACGACCTCCGCAGCGGCCGCCCCGGCCGCGAGCGCCTCGGCGGCGACGACGCCGGCCTGCTGCGCGTCGATATCGGCGAGCGTGATGTTGGCACCCTCACGCGCGAAGCCGAGCGTGATCGCGCGACCGATGTTCGAACCGGCGCCGGTGACGATGACCGACTTGCCCTGCAGTTCAAGATCCATGGATGTCTCCCGCCTGGTTCAGTCCTGGTAGTTCGCCGGCCGCTGCTCGAGGAAGGCGCCGATGCCTTCCGTGAAAAAGCCTGCGCTCGCACACAGGATCTGCCCGCGGTCCTCGAGCGCGACGGCGGCTTCCATGCCCGGCGCATCGGTGTTCAGCCGCAGGCCCTCCTTCGTCAGGCGCAGGCCCATCGGCGAGGCCTTCAGCATGTCCTCGGCCATCGCGCGACCGGCGGCCTCGAGCTGGTCCGCCTCGACGACTTCGGACACGAGGCCGAGCGCCAGTGCGCGCTCGGCCGTGATCATGCGGCCGGTCATCATCAGTTCGGCGGCGACGCTGCTGCCGACGGCGCGGGGCAGGAAATAGCTGATGCCGACGTCGCAGCCGGTGAGACCCACCTTGACCATCGCGACGTTCATCTTCACGTCACGCGCGACGATGCGCACGTCGCTCGCGAGCGCGAACGCGAAGCCGCCGCCGGTCGTCGCGCCGTGCGCGAGACACACGATCGGCTGCGGGCAACGCCGCATCCGCATGAACACCTCGCTGACCTGGCGCTGCACGCGCATGCCGACGATCGGCCCGTCGCTGACGGGGCCTGCCTCCTTGAGATCGTAACCCGCGCAGAACGCGCGGCCGGCGCCGCGCAGGACGACGACGCGCACCGCGTGGTTGCGCTGGAGATCGTCGAAGTAGTGCTGGAGTTCATCGCACATGCGGGGGCTTATCGTGTTCAGGCGCTCCGGGCGGTCCAGGCACAGCCAGTCGATGGCGCCTTCGCGCGTGACGGTAATCGTGGTGTATTCCATGTCGCTGCTCTCTCCCGCGGCCCACGGTGGGGCGCGGTGCTTCAGTCGGGTTTACGGGTGGTGACGAGCTTCAGGGCCTGCGCGGCGAAATCCTCGGCATTGCCGGCCTTGCCGGTGATGAGGTCCCAGCCCGCGCTGTCCGGCACGCGCACGCCGCGCTGCACGGCGGGCCGCGCCTCGATGGCGTCCAGCCAGCGCCCGAGGTGTTCGAGCCCTTCGATGCCGACGCCGCCCCAGTCGTGGATGCGCACCCACGACCAGTTCGCGATGTCGGCAATCGAATACTCGCCGGCGAGGTACTCGCGCTCGGCGAGCTGGCCGTCCAGCACGCCGAGCAGGCGCCGCACTTCGCCCTGGTAGCGATCGATTGCCGGCTGGATCCTCTCGGGGAAATAACGATGGAAGACGTTCGCCTGACCCATCATCGGGCCGATGCCGCCCATCTGGAACATCAGCCACTGCAGCACGCGGCTGCGCGACGCGGTATCGCGGCCGATGAGCCGCCCTGCCTTTTCCGCGAGATGGATCAGGATCGCGCCGGACTCGAAAATCGACAGATTGTCTTCGTCGGTGTCGATGATCGCCGGGATGCGGCCGTTCGGATTGATCGCGAGGAACGCGGGCCGTTTCTGCTCGCCGTTCATGATGTCCACCGGATGCACGGCGTAGGGCATGTCGAGCTCCTCAAGGGCAATCGACACCTTCCAGCCGTTCGGCGTGCCTGCGGTATAGAGTTCAATCATGTCGACCTCCGGGACCGGCGACGGTCTCCAGTCTTGGGGGAGTCAGTGCATCGGCCCGTTGCCCGGTGGGACGACCGGCGTCCGACCGTGGAGCCGGGTTCCTCGTTGACGGCGGGTGGCGGTTCCCTGCCGGGGCCCGCCATCCGCCATCGACTGCCCGTGAGGCAGGCGCCCGCCGCGCCACGCCCTGCGCGCTTTGGTCCGGCCTCAGCCGGCCGCGGCCCCGGCGCTCAGACCGGGTCCCAGCTGAAATACTCGGGCGAGCGCACCATCGGATAGAAATCCTGCTTGAACTGCGGGAACACGCGGTCGATGACGGTTTCCGGCGTCCAGCCCTCGGCGGTGTGCGCGGTCTTGATCGGACGATTCTGCGAGAACAGGTAGATCTCGTTGTTGCGCACGCCGAGGATCTGCGCATTCACGTTCGCGGCGCCGTCGGACAGCAGCGCGATCACGGCCGGCGCGACCTTCTCCGGCACCAGCTTCTTCAGCTTCTCGACGCGCTGCGCCTGCTCGACGTTCGTGATCGGGATCGAGTCGATCATGCGGGTCCAGGCGAAGGGCGCGATGCAGTTCGAGCGCACGTTGAAGCGCGCCATGTCGAGCGCGATCGACTTCGAGAGCGCGACGATGCCGAGCTTGGCCGCCGAATAGTTGGCCTGGCCGAAGTTGCCGACGAGGCCCGAGGTGGACGTCATGTGCACCATGGCGCCGCTCGCCTGTTCCTTGAACACGTTGGCCGCCGCGCGGGCCATGTTGAACGAGCCCTTCAGGTGCACGTTGATGACCGCGTCGAAGTCGTCCTCGGTCATCTTGTGGAAGATGACGTCGCGCAGGTTGCCGGCGTTGTTGACGAGGCCGTCGAGGCCGCCGAGGCGGTCGACCGTCTCGGCCACCATCTCGTGCGCGTCGTTCCAGGAGGCGACGCTCTTGGTCAGCGCGATGGCGCGACCGCCCATCGCCTCGATTTCGTTGACGACTTCCTGCGCCGGTCCGGCGTCCGCACCCTCGCCGCCGATGCCGACGCCGAGATCGTTGACCGCAACCGCCGCGCCGGCCTTGGCCGCCTCGAGAGCGATGGCGCGACCCACGCCGCGACCGGCGCCGGTGACGAGGACGACTTTGCCTTTCAAGATCATGATGATGGTCCTTCGAATTGGGGAATGGGCACAGCCGCAGCGCGGCTGTCGGATAGCGGCCTATCCTAGGGTGCGGGCGCGGCGATGGCCAGACGGCCGCCACCCGTCCGGCTGGTCAAGCACCCGCCTTTGAACGAAGATCGGGGCCATGCAACCGTCCGATATGCGCCCGTCGATGCAAGCACAATACTACTGCCCCCGCTGCGGCCTCGCCGCGCTGGATACCGTGGACAACAAGCTCTACGGCTGCACCCAGTGCGGCTATACGTACTTCCACAACACCGCGGCGGCGGTGGCGGCGGTGATCTACCACGGGCAGGAAATCGCGCTGATCACGCGCGCCAACGAACCCGGCGGCGGCCTGCTCGATCTGCCCGGTGGTTTCGTCGAGGGCGACGAATCGCTGGAGGCGGCGGTGATTCGCGAGGTGTACGAGGAAATCGGCGTCGACCTGCGCCTGCCGCGCTACCTGTTCTCGATTCCGAACCGTTACGAGTACCACACCATTCGCTATCGCACCGTCGACGTCTTCTTCGCGTTCACCATCGACGAACGACCCGGATTTGTCGCCAACGAGGAAGCCTCGGCGCTGCACTGGATGCGCCCGGAGGACGTCGACCTCAAGCAGGTCGCCTTCGAATCCGTCCGCGCGGCGTTGCGACGCCTGCTCGCCAGACCCTGACCCGAAAGGCCCGCCGATGAGTGCGTCCGACATCCTCTACGAGGTCGCCGATCGCGTCGCGACCATCACCCTGAATCGCCCCGCCGTGATGAACGCACTCGGCGGCAGCATGCGGGAGTCCCTGTATCACCGCCTGAACGAGGCCGAGCAGGACCCGGCCGTGCGCTGCGTCGTGATCACCGGCGCCGGCAAGGCCTTCTGCGCCGGCGGCGACATCGCGAGCATGGCCGAGCTGCAGGCCCAGGGCGACGCCGGCGAAATCCGCCGGCGCATGCTGGCCGGCGGCGAGGTCGTCAAGTTCATCGAGCAGATGGGCAAACCCGTGGTGGCCGCCGTCAACGGCGCGGCGGCCGGCGCGGGCATGAACCTCGCACTCGCCTGCGATTTCCGCTACGCGGCGGCCGGCGCGAAGTTCGCGCAGAGCTTCGTGAAGATCGGCCTCGTGCCCGACTGGGCCGGCCACTACCTGCTGACCCGCCTCGTCGGCACCGCCCGCGCGATGGAATTGATGATGACGGGCGAACGCATCGATGCGGACGAGGCCTGCCGCCTCGGCCTCGTCAACCGCGTGTATGCGGACGCGAGCTTCCGTGACGACGTCGCCGCGCGCGTGCGCCTGCTCGCCGACGGGCCGCCGGAGGCGTTGGGTCTCATCAAGCAGGGCGTGCGTCGCGGCGCGAGCGCAAGCCTGCCCGAAATCATCGCCTTCGAACTGCAGGCGCAGTCGGCGGTGTTCCTGTCCGCCGACGCGCGCGAAGGCATGCGCGCTTTTCTCGAAAAGCGCGCACCGCGCTTCGGCAGCGGGGATTAGGCGATGAAGGGCGTGCTGGTCAGCGAGTGGACCCGCTTCGAGGCGCTCGAACTGCAGGAACTGCCGGTGCCGCAGCCGGCCGCGCGCGAGCTGCGACTGCGCGTGCAGGCCGCTGGCGTCAGCTTCGCGACGAGCCTCGTCGTGCAAGGCAAGTACCAGCGCAAGCCACCGCTGCCCTTCGTGCCCGGCACCGAGGTCGCGGGCATCGTCGAGGCGATTGGTGACGGCGTGACACGCTTCAAGCCCGGCGATCGCGTCTGCGCGGTGCTCGACTGGGGCGGCTTCGCGGAGGCCGCCTGCGCGCAGGAGGTCAATACCTATGCCCTGCCGCCGACGCTCGATTTCGCGCGCGCGATTTCCTTCACGAATTCCTACGCGACTTCGGCCGCCGCACTCACCTGGCCCCACCTGCTGAACGTCCAGCCGGGCGATTGGCTGCTGGTCCACGGCGCGGCGGGCGGCGTCGGCATCGCCGCGGTCGAAATCGGCCGCCTCCTCGGCGCCACGGTGATCGCGACCGCGGGCTCGGCCGACAAGCTCGCCGTCGCGCGCGAACACGGCGCGACGCACGTCATCAACTACCGGGAGCAGGATTTCCGCGCAGCGGTGCTCGCGCTGACCGGTGGGCGCGGCGTCGATGCCGTCTACGATCCGGTCGGCGGTGACGTCTTCATGCAGTCGCTGCGCTGCATGGCGCCGGAGGCCCGCATCATGCCGGTGGGGTTCGCGGGCGGCGAGATCCCGCAGATCCCGGCGAACCTGCTGCTGGTGAAGAACCTGACGGTCTGCGGCCTCAACCTCGGCATGTACTACGGATGGAGCCCGGTGGACCTGCGCTACGAATACGAAGACCGCATGCGCGCGAACATGGACCGACTGTTCACATGGTTCGAGCAGGGCCTCATCCGGCCCGTGCTGGCCAAGGCCTATGCACTGCGGGACTTCCAGGCCGCGATGGCCGACGTCCTAGCCCGCCGCGCGATCGGCCGCGTCGCCATCGTCATGGACGAGGAAGCCGTGCGGCTGGGCATCGGCGCCTGATCCCGCGACGCTGTGGCGTCCGGGTTTCCGGCGTTCGATCAGCCACCGAGAACTCCGAGAACACCGAGGGTTGATGAGTGGGATCGTGCAGGCGGGAAGGCCGCGCCGCCTGCCGCTGTTCCCCCATCTGCGGAAGCCCGCAGTCCGTACTTCCACCCCCGCCTCGGTGTTCTCGGTGTTCTCGGTGTTCTTGGTGGCCCATCATCACGGCCCGCGGTACCTGCGCTCAGATGTGGCCACGAGACAGCCCGCGACGGGAGCGGCGAAGACCCGCGCCCGCGTGCCTCAGAAAGAAAAGGTGTCAGATTTGAAA
>CALRPY020000089.1:0-12488 GCA_943370145.1 Hydrogenophaga intermedia
TGGATCTCGCGATAGCGGCCAGCGCGCGTCGCGAGCGAGTCACTGCGCTCGGCCGCTTCGATGAGCGCGTCGACGGCCGCACTCGCGTAGCGGCCGCGGTTCGCGCCGGCCGGCGGCACGGATGCACTGTGAAACGCATAGCGGAAGACGTCCGGCAGCTGGAGTCCCACCCACGACAGGCCGTACAGCTCGAAATTGCCCGCCTTCACGTCGGCGTAGAACGTGCCCCAGTCGTAGCTGCGGATGTCGAGCGCGATGCCGACCTCGGCGAGTTGCGCCTGCAGGACGGTCGCGATGCGCAGGCGGAACTGGTCGCTGGATGTCTTGTAAGAGATCTTCAGCGGGTGCGCGCGATCGTGCCCCAGCGACGCGAGCAGCGCGCGGGCCCGCGCCGGATCGTGCGCGGATGACGCGAGGCGCGGCGCGCCGGCCCAGTGCTCCGGCGTCAGGATCGCATTCGCGGACCGGGCCTGGCCACGAAAGATGTGCTCGACGATCGCCTGCCGGTCGAGTGCGAGCGAGATCGCCTCGCGCACCTCGCGCCGCGCGGTGGGCCCGCGCGCGAAGTTGAAGCCGAGGTAACTGAAGGTCGTGCCTGCGCGCTTGCCGAGCGAGAGCCCGGGCTGGCGGGCGAGCCAGTCCGCGATCTCAGGCGCGAACCCGCCCTGCACGAGGTCGAGTTCGCCGCGCTGGAGCTTGAGCGCGCGCGTGGTCTCGTTTTCGACGATCTCGAAGTGCACACGCTGGCCATCGGCGCGCCGGACCAGCGCCAGCGACTTCGCGGAGGACTCGCGCAGCGCGAACGGACCGCTGCCGACCGGCAGGACGACGGCCGGACCGCCGGCAAGCGCCGCCGGCATGACCCCGATCACGAGCAGGCCGGGGAACAGCGGATCGGGCGCGGCCAGTTCGAAATCGACGGTTTCAGCATCCACCTCGACGATGCGCTTCACGTTCGCGAGGGAACCACGATGCGGCGAGGCCCGCGCCGGGTCGAGCACCGCGCGATAGGTCGCGACGACGTCGGCTGCGGTCAGCGGGGCGTCGTTGTGGAAACGCGGGGCGCCGCGCAGCCGGAAGCGGTAATGCGTGGGCGCGAGCGTGCGCCAGGCCATCAGCGCCGGCACCGGCATGAAACGCGCGTCGAAGTCGACGGGTGACTGGTAGAGCAGGCGACATAGACGATACGACGTCGCGTCCGTCGCGTAGCGCGGATCGAGGCTCACCACGGGCGCCGGCAGCCCCACGCGCAGCACCGCGTCCGGCGGCTTGGCGCAGGCGGCGAGCAGGAGGCCGACGAACAGGATGAGCAGGTGGCGCATGGGGTGGCGCGCAGACGATAGCCGCGCGAGGCCTCCCCGCTCAAGCGGATCGCGACGCCGCGGCGCGCGGCTGCCGAAAGCGCCGACAGGCGGAGGCCCCGGCGCCGCGTCCACCGCCGCGCAGGCCACCACGGTTGCGGCCACTGCGTGGGCGTTGCGCCCGCTGTTGCTGACAGCGCCGACTCGCTAGTCTGACAGGCGTTGCCCGGCATGCCCGGTACGATGCGGCCAGCCCGTCACGCTGCGCCCGCAACCGGGTAGACGCGCAGCAACCCCCGATCACGAGGAAGCAGACCGTGTCCACCGACGAAGGTCGCGAACCACCGGCGACCGCCATGCAGGTAACGGATCTCCCTGCCACCGCCATCGGTCAGGGCCCGTTCGTGTCAGGGCTGGTGCACGAACTGCGCAACCTGCTCGCACCGATGGGCAACGTCGTGCAGATGCTCCGCTTGCGCAGCGCCGGCGACGCGCGCGCGGCGCCGGGCATCGCGATCCTGGAGCGCCAGATGAATGGCATCGGCCGCCTGCTGGACAGGCTGTCGCTCGCCGATCACCTGCTGCGCCAGGATCTTTCGCCGCGCAGCGACGCGGTCGAACTCGAGGTGCTCCTCGCCGACGCGACGGACGCGCTGCGCGAGTCCTGCGCCCTCGGCGAGCGGCGGCTCCACGTCTCCCTCGCGGCGGACATCCACCTGTCCGGCGTCGACCCCACGCTGCTGGCCGCGGCGCTGCGCGAACTGCTCGATAACGCGGTGCAGTTCACCGGCGAGCACGGGCAGATCTGGCTCGAGGCGGACGTCGCCGACGGCGATTGCCGCATCCGGGTACGCGACAACGGCTGTGGCATCGACGCCGCGCGGCTGGGCGGAATGCCGGGCCCGGGTGGCATCCGGCCGGCGCGGAGCGGTGCGCAGCGGAGAGGCCTGGGACTGGGCCTCGCCTCCGCGGCGCGCATCGCGGAGCTGCACGGCGGCCGTCTCGAGTTGACGAGCCCCGGGCCGGGACGCGGCGCCTGCGTCACGCTGGTGCTGCCGCACGCGAACAGTCGCGTGGACAGCGTGGCGCCAACGCCCGACGGCCCGGTCGCTGCCACACCTCGACGCCGCGTGCTGATCGTCGACGACAACGATGCCATGCAGAACTCGCTGACGAACCTGCTCGAGGAACTCGGCCAGCAGGTGCGCTCGGCCCGGGACGGCGAAGAAGCGCTGCGCATCGCCCGCGACTGGCAGCCCGATCTCGTGCTGCTGGATATCAACCTGCCGAAGCTCAACGGTTATCGTGTCGCGCGCGAACTGCGCGCCCAGTTCCCGCCGGCACGCATGGCGGTGGTGATGATGTCCGGCGAGGATCCGGTCGACGCCCTGCGCCGCGGCGCGGCCGACGCAGGCGTGGACCGGTATGTCGACAAGATGCACGCGGGCAGCATGCTCCGCGAATTGTTGACGGGCAACGCGGCCTGACACCGCGCGGCGCGGCTCAGGCGGCGCCCTGCGCCTCCAGCGCCAGCAACCACTCGACGATGTGTTCAGCCGCCTGTTCGGCGTCCATCTGCGCCGTGTCGATGCGGATTTCGGGGTGCTCGGGGGCCTCGTAGGGCGAGTCGATGCCGGTGAAGTTCTTCAGCTGCCCGGCCCGCGCCTTGCGATAGAGCCCCTTCACGTCACGCCGCTCGGCCTCCGCGAGCACGGTGTCGATGTGGATCTCGACGAACTCGCCGGGCGGCAGCATGTCGCGGACCATCTGGCGTTCCGCGCGGAAGGGCGAGATGAACGCGGTGAGCACGATGAGGCCGGCGTCCGTCATCAGCTTCGCGACTTCACCGACGCGACGGATGTTCTCGACACGGTCGGCATCGGTGAAGCCGAGATCCTTGTTGAGGCCGTGGCGCACGTTGTCACCGTCGAGCAGGAAGCTGTGCTTGCCGAGCGCGTAGAGGCGTTTCTCGACGAGGTTCGCGATCGTCGACTTGCCGGCGCCGGACAGGCCGGTGAACCACAGCAGGCGCGGCCGCTGATGTTTCTGCTCCGCGTGCGCGTCGCGCGTGATCTCGAGCGCCTGCCAGTGCACGTTCTGGCTGCGGCGAAGCGCGAAATGCAGCATGCCCGCCGCCACGGTGCCGTTGGTGAACTTGTCGATGAGGATGTAACCGCCAAGATCACGGTTGGCGTCATAGGGCTCGAAGACGATCGGCTTGTCGGTCGTCAGCGTGACGACGCCAATCGCGTTCAGGCCCAGGGTCTTCGCCGCCAGGTGCTCCATCGTGTTGACGTTGACCTGGTACTTCGGCGCGTGGATCTGCGCGGACACCAGCTGCGTGCCGATCTTCATCCAGTACGGGCGCCCGGGCCGCAGGTCCTCGTCGGACATCCACACCAGCGTCGACTCGAACTGGTTGGCGACTGCCGGCGGATCGTTGGCGACGCAGAGCACGTCGCCGCGGGAACAGTCGACCTCGTCCTCCAGCGTCAGCGTCACCGATTGCCCCGCGCAGGCCTCGGCGAGATCCCCGTCGAGGGTCACGATGCGTGCGACCGTGGACGTGCGACCGGAGGGCAGCACGCGCACCGCGTCGCCGGGCCTGACACGACCGGAGGCAATCTGCCCGGCGAAACCGCGGAAATCGAGGTTCGGCCGGCATACCCACTGCACCGGCAGGCGGAAGGGCTTGGCCTGATCGGCCGTGACATCCAGTTCGACGCTCTCCAGGTGCCCCATCAGCGGCAGCCCCGTGTACCAGGGCATGTTGTCCGCGCGGGTCGTGACGTTGTCGCCCATGTAGCCCGAAATCGGCATCGGCGTGAACGCCGCGATGCCGATCGACGCCGCAAAGGCGCCGTAGTCGGCGACGATGGCGTCGTACTTCGCCTGGTCGTACTCGATGAGGTCCATCTTGTTGACCGCGAGCACGATGTTGCGGATGCCGATGAGGTGGGCGAGATAGCTGTGGCGGCGCGTCTGCGTCAGCACGCCCTTGCGCGCGTCGATCAGGATCACGGCGAGGTCGGCGGTCGAGGCGCCGGTGACCATGTTGCGCGTGTACTGTTCGTGGCCGGGCGTGTCCGCGACGATGAACTTGCGTTTCTCGGTCGAGAAGAAACGATAGGCCACGTCGATCGTGATGCCCTGCTCACGCTCCGCGGCGAGCCCGTCGACCAGCAGCGCGAAGTCGATGTTCTGCCCCTGCGTGCCGACGCGCTTCGAGTCGGCCTCCAGCGCCGCGAGCTGGTCCTCGAAAATCATCTTCGAGTCGTACAGCAGGCGCCCGATCAGCGTCGATTTGCCGTCGTCGACCGAACCGCAGGTGATGAAGCGCAGCAGCGACTTGTGCTGGTGCTGGTGCAGGTAGGCGTCGATGTCCTGCGCAATGAGGTCTTGCGCCTTGTACGAGGATTCGTTGGTCGGCTGGTTCATGGTGAAACGCTTCCGCACGTCGCCGGGGCGAGGTTCAGAAATAGCCCTCCTGCTTTTTCTTTTCCATGCTCGCGGCCTGGTCATGGTCGATCGCCCGGCCCTGGCGCTCCGACGTGGTCGTCAGCAGGGTTTCCTGGATGACCTCGGTCAGCGTGGCGGCCGTGCTCTCGACCGCGCCGGTCAGCGGGTAGCAGCCGAGCGTGCGGAAACGCACCGAACGCATGACCGGCTCCTCGCCGGGCCGCAAGGGGAAACGCTCGTCATCGACCATCAGCAGCAGTCCGTCGCGCCACACGGTCGGGCGCGGCGCCGCCATGTACAGCGGGACGATCGGGATGTGCTCGAGATGGATGTACTGCCAGATGTCGAGTTCCGTCCAGTTCGAGATCGGGAACACGCGGATCGTCTCGCCCTTGTGCTTCTTCGCGTTGTACAGCTTCCACAGCTCCGGACGCTGGTTCTTCGGATCCCAGCGATGGTTCGCGGAGCGGAACGAGAAGATGCGTTCTTTCGCGCGGCTCTTCTCCTCGTCGCGTCGGGCGCCGCCGAAAGCAGCGTCGAAACCATGCAGGTCCAGCGCCTGCTTGAGGCCCTCCGTCTTCCACATGTCCGTGTGCAGGGGACCGTGGTCGAAGGGATTGATGCCGCGCGCCTTGGCTTCGGGGTTCTGGTGGACGAGGAGTTGCATGCCCGACTCCTTCGCCATGCGCTCGCGCATCTCGTACATCGCGCGGAACTTCCACGTGGTGTCGACGTGCAGCAGTGGGAACGGCGGCGGGGCCGGGAAGAAGGCCTTGCGCGCAAGGTGCAGCATGACGGCCGAGTCCTTGCCGACCGAATAGAGCATGACCGGCTGGTCGGTCTCGGAGACGACCTCGCGCAGGATGTGGATGCTCTCGGCTTCGAGGCGCTGGAGATGGGTCAGGGCTGTCATCGGCGCGTTGCCTTGTCCGGTCGCTGGGTAACCGAACCCAGTTTACGGCAGCAAGGGAGCTGAACTTGATTCAATTTGTTATGAGCAAAGAACGGTTATGCCGAGGTGTCGGGCGCGTGGCGCCGTGCGATGGCGGCGACGGCGCACCGGGCGCCGCCCGCCCATTCGCTTGAAACGCGCGCGCGGCGTCCACGCAGCCCGCCCGTGCCTCAACGGCGAGCAAACAGCGCAATCGATTCGACGTGCGTGGTATGCGGAAACATGTCGAGGACGCCCGCGGCATCGAGGCGATAGCCGTGCTGCCGGACGAGCGTCGCCGCATCGCGCGCGAGCGTGACGGGATTGCAGGACACGTAGCAGACCCGTTCCACACGCCTGAAATCGTGGGCGGCGAGGACTTCGGCGGCGCCGCTGCGCGGCGGGTCGAGCAGGACCTTCGACCAGGGCCCCGCGGGGATGGCGGCAATGCCCTCCGGCGTGAACAGGTTGGCCGCCGCGAAGTCGACATTGCCAAGGCCGAGGCGATGCGCGTTGGCGGCGGCGCGCGCGACCAGGCCCGCGTCGCCCTCGACGCCGCCGACCCGCGCCGCCTGCAACGCGAGCGGCAGCGTGAAATTGCCGAGCCCGCAGAACAGATCGAGCACATGGTCGTTCGCGTCGACCCCCAGCAGGTCGATCGCGAGCGGCACGATGGTGTCGTTGATCGCGGCGTTGACCTGCACGAAGTCACCCGGCAGGTATTCGAGTTCGAGGCCCGCGACCCGATAGCGCAGCGGCGCCTCCGGACCGTCGAGGCGCCGCAAGGTCTCGATGCCCCCGGCCTGCGAATAGACGCGCAGGCCTGTCGCCTGGGCGAATTCCCGCAGGCGCGTGACGTCGTCTTCCGTCAGCGGGACGAGATGGCGGAACAGGAGCGCGATGTCGTGGTCGCCGGCGGCCACCTCGATCTGCGGGATGTCCTGCGCGCAGGACAGGGCTGCGACGAGGGCCCTGAGCTCGGGCAGGCGGGTGCCCACTTCGGCGACCAGCGTCTCGCAGCGCGCGATGTCGGCGACGAAGTGCGAGCCTTTCTCGCGAAAGCCGATCAACACTTCCTGCCGCTTGTGCACGTAGCGCACGCTGAGGCGCGCGCGCCGCCGGTAGCCCCACAGGGGGCCGGCCACCGGCGGCAGCACGTGCGCGGGCGCGACACCGGCCTGGTGGTCCAGGAGTTCGAGCAGCACGGCCTGCTTGTGCGCGATCTGCGCGCCGCTCGCCTGGTGCTGCAGGCTGCATCCCCCGCAGCGCTCGGCATGCGCGCAGCGGGGCGCGATCCGGTCGGGGCTCGCGCGCAGGACCTCCAGCACGCTGCCCTCATCGAACTGCCCGTGGCGGCGCGTGTGGCGGAACACGACCTGCTCCCCCGGCAACGCGCCCTCGATGAAGACGATCTTGCCGTCGACGCGTGCGACGCCGCGCCCTTCGTGCGACAGCCGCTCGACCTCGGCGGTGACGGGCGCCGTGCTTACGGTTGCGCGGCGGTTGTTGCGTCTTCCGGCCATGCGTCGAGGAACTCGTTGAGGTGCGGCTTGTTGGCTTCCTGCAGCATGTGACGGACCCGCGCGATTTCGGCGTGGTAGTGCTTGTCGAGGAGGTGCCCGCGCATGCGTTCGAAGGACAGGTAGACGAGATAGGTGTTCAGCACGTCGGTCTCGCAGTAGGCCCGGATCGCGGGCAACTCGCCCGCGAGATAGCTCGGCCACACGTCCTTGCCGCTCATTCCCATCTTGCCGGGGAAGCCGAGCAGCGTCGCGATCTCGTCGAGTTTCGCGACCGCGCGCGGCTGGTAACCCGACAGCACGTCCATCAGGTCGATGTGCCGCCAGTGGAAGCGGCCCAGGTAGTTGTTGTAGCGGAACGAGGTGTCGTCGTTGCCGGTGTCCCAGTAGCGCGGCGCGCTGATCCCGTGCAGCAGCGCCCGGTAGTGCAGCACCGGCAGGTCGAAACCGCCGCCGTTCCAGGACACGAGGGTCGGCGAATAGCGCTCGATGCCCTCGAAGAAGCGGCGCACGAGTTCCGCTTCACTCGCGTCCTCGTCTCCCAGCGACCACACGGCGAGCTTCTCGTCGTGGCGAAACACCGCCGAGATCGCAACGATGCGATGCAGGTGGTGGCGCAGGAAATCGGTGCCGCCGTCGGTTTCCTGCTGGCGCTTGGCCGCCATCACCTTGGCGACGTTCTCGTCGCTGAGATCCTTCAGGTCCCACAGGCGTCGCGCCGCGTCGACGTCCGGCACCGTCTCGATATCGAATACGAATACGTTGTTGAGCATGTACGTTTTCCGCTTATTTCTGCGACCAGTTGCCGCCGCTCTGGTACCACCAGCCGGCAGGCGCATTCTCGACCCAGGCGGCCGCGAAGGTGCGCCGGATGTCCGGCTCCCACTCCGGGTGACCATTGGCCTGCGCAACCTCCGCGTAGAGCCGGTTGCGGTCGCGGTTCTCGTCGGCGACGAGTTTCTTCACGAGATTACGCGCGTCGAGCGCAATCGGCTTCGGGTCGCGCAGCGCGATCAGTCCGTCGGCCTGCATGCCTATCGCACCGCTGTCGTAATGGGCCTTGATCTGTGCGTGGCGCGCCGCCATCGCGGCACGCAGCACGGTAATCGCGGGCGTGGCGATGTTGACGTCCGGCTGCTGGGCCGCCGCCGCCGGCACGAGCGTGTCGAGCACGGCGAGCAGCGCGCCGTTCAGCACGCGCCTGAGACCCGAGACCGGCTTGTCGCCCTCACCGGCCTCATAGACTTCCTTGACGATGATGTCGGCCGCGCGCTCCGCGGCGGAAGCCGGAAAATAGACATTCACCGTCACGCACGCGGCGAGTGCGCAGGCGACCATGCAGACCATTATGCGGGACTTCATCGTTCCTCCTCACGGGGCGCGCAGGCGCCCGACATCGACTTCGAATTCGACTTCACCCTCGGCGATCCGCCGCATGCCGTCGACCAGTCCCTGCCACGCAATCTGCGCGCTGGCCCCGCGGATCTCGATCCACGGTGGCAGCAGGCCGCCGCGCGTCAACAGGCGGAAGCCGCCGTCGGGCAGCGCCTCCACCCCGCGCAGGTGGCAGACACCGTTGATCAGCCGGCAACCGAGCCCGAGCTCGCCGTAAGAGTATGACGGAATCAGGCTCAGCCAGCCGCTCGCCAGCGGTCCACCGGTGCCGGCGCCGAGTTTACTCAGGTTGTTGACGGCCTGGCGGCTGATCCGGTGCGGCAGATTGTCGTCGGCAGGCGTGGCGAAGTAGGCGTCGAAGGCGACGGGCTGCCAGGCTTCGAGCCGCAGGTCGCGGATGGCGCCGTCCAGGTGACCATCGATGCGGCCGAACGAGAAGGTGCCGGTGAGTTGGCGGAGGTCGAGTCCACGCACGTCGACCTCGGTGCGCAGGCGGGGCGCGGCGCTGAGGAAATCGGTCAGGCGCAGGTCGCGCAGCAGGACGTGGCCACCGAACACACCGATATCGAGGTCGCCGTCCACGCTGATCCGGTGGCGCGCAATCGTCAGTCGCGGCAGGGTGCCCGACAGCTGGCCGGCGAGCGGCGGCCAGCCGAAGGCCGCCGTCAGTCGCGACAGCGTGATCGGCGCGATGCGTCCGGCGAGCACGAGTTGCGGGTCGGGGGAGCCTAGCCCGGCCAGTTCCACCGCATCGAGACTGAGGGCACCGTCGAAGATCGCGAGGTCCCGCCAGTCGACGGCCGCGAGCCGGCCACGGCTGGAAGACCAGTCGACCCGACCGCCCCCGAGCGCGATCCGGTAGACGGACGCATCGCCCCAGCTCAGCGATGAAACTAGCGCGTCGGCCCCCGAATGCAGGCGGAGGCCGCCGTTCAGGGCGTTGATCGCGTAACGCCCCTGCGCATCCGCGAACGCGCAGTCGCGGCAATCGACGTCCGCGCGGACCAGCGCATCGGCGCGCCGGCGCAGCGTGACGTCGAGGCGCCCCTGCGCGGAGAGATCACCGAGCGCCGAACCGAGCAGCAGCGGCTGCAGCCAGGTCGCATAGAATCCATCGAGCGCGGGCGTCGAGAATTCGATCGCACCGTCGCGCCAGCCGAAGCGCGGCGCGAGTCTCGCATCGCCGTCGAAGCTGAAGTCGGCGACGCCGGGGTGCTGCAACCGGCCATGGTGCAGGTGCAACTCCCCATCGTCGCCGCGCGCGAGGTCGAAGGCCAGGACGATGGGCTGCGCTGCGGCGCGCAGCAGGAAGCCCGGCATGAGTTCACCGACGGTGATCCCGGGTTCGATGTAGACGGCCCCCGCCACGAGCGCGAGTTCGCCGCGCCAGCGCTGGCCGTCGGCAGTCCGTTGCTGGCTGAGGTCGAAACGGACCGTCGCCTGCTCCGCGCTGCTGCTCCCGGCGGCGTCGACCCGGCTGAGCAGCCCCTGCGCGCGGCAGTTCACGGGACGCCGCGCCGCGAGTTCGCAGTCGAGCTCGAGATCGGCCCGCCCGGCCGTGAATTCGGGCCCGGCCAATGCCGGCCGGGCGGCGCCGGCCAGCGCGGCGAGGCGCGGCAATTCGACGTCGCGCAGCGCCAGCCGCAGGCGCCCGGCGCCACCGGCGATATCGAGCGTGACGCGCAGCCTGCCGCCGACGAAGCGGAATTCACGGGTGCTCAGCCGCCAGGCGCCATCGGCCTGGCGCGCGCGCACCGGCACCCGCAGGGCGCCGAGCGGCGAACGGGCGGTCGAGAACTCACCGTCGGCGCACGTGAGGCCCGCGGCATCAACGGTGATGCGCGGGCACGTCAGCCGCGTGTCGTGGAGGCGGATGCCGCCCGGGAGTTCGAGGTCACCAACCGTCACCGACAGCGCGAGATCGCCGGCGACGCCCGGACCTGCCAACGCCAGCGCGAGGACCGCGCCGAGCGCGCGCTTCATCGGCGACGGGGCGCCGACGCGCGCTCAGCCGGGGAAGACGTTCGTCGACAGGTAGCGATCGCCACGATCGCAGATGATGGTGACGATCGTCGAATTGGTGAGCTCGGCGCTCAGCTTCAGCGCGGCGCAGACCGCGCCACCGGCCGAAATGCCGCAGAAAATGCCTTCCTGGCGCCCGAGTTGACGGGCCATTTCCTCGGCCTCGTCCTGCGTGACGTCGATGATGCGATCGACCCGCTTCTGCTCGTAGATCTTCGGCACATAGGGCGGGGCCCAGCGGCGGATACCCGGGATCGACGCGCCGTCACCGGGCTGCACGCCGACGATCTGGATTGCGGGGTTCTTCTCCTTCAGGTACTTACCGGTGCCCATGATGGTTCCGGTCGTGCCCATCGCGCTGACGAAGTGGGTGACGTTGCCCTGCGTGTCGCGCCAGATCTCGGGGCCGGTGCCGGTGTAGTGCGCGCGCGGATTGTCGGGATTGGAGAACTGGTCGAGGACCTTGCCCTCGCCGTCGTTCTCCATGCAGCGCGCGAGGTCGATCGCCGCCTCCATGCCGCCGGCCCTGGGCACCAGGATGAGTTCGGCGCCGTAGGCCTTCATGACCGCGCGCCGTTCGACGCTCATGTTGTCCGGCATGATGAGGATCATCCGGTAGCCGCGCATCGCGGCGACCATTGCGAGCGCAATGCCGGTATTGCCGCTGGTCGGCTCGATCAGGGTGTCACCAGGCTTGATGTCGCCGCGTTCCTCGGCGCGCAGGATCATGTTGCGCGCCGGCCGATCCTTCACCGAGCCGGCCGGGTTGTGACTCTCCAGCTTGGCAAGCAGCGTGTTGGTGGTCTTGCCCGGCAGACGTTGCATGCGCACGAGCGGGGTGTTGCCTATCGTCTGTTCGATCGTGGGGTATTTCATGACCGGGCCAGTCGCGCTTGATGGGTTGTCGCCGCGATATTACCGGAATTGGTCGGCGCTGCCGTGCGCGACATGGTCATGCGGCGTACCGGAATTGGCGCTGCTGTCCGACAGCGCGACGGCGCGGCGCGCGCGATGGTCCACCACGGGACGGCGCGATCATCCTTGACGGAAATCAAGGCGCCGCGCCCGCGGAAGCCCCTAAGGTCAGGCATCGCCGCCGTCACCCCAGGAGTAGTCTGTCATGCGCGCAGCCCTTGCCGACGCGAGCCCGCGGCCATCCGTGTTCTGGTCCGCCGGCTTCCGCCCCTTCTTCCTCGCCGCCGGCCTCCACGCGGCGCTCACGGTGCCGCTGTGGCTGCTGGCGCTCGCCGGGATCCCGAGCCCGCTGGATCTCGCCCTGCACCGGCACGAGATGCTGTTCGGCTACGCCGGCGCCGTGATCGCCGGCTTCCTGCTGACCGCGATTCCGAACTGGACGCAGCACCCGACCTTGCGCGGCGGGCCGCTGGTGCTGCTGTTCGGGGCCTGGTGCGTGGGCCGCGGCGCCATGCTGCCGGTGCCCTGGGGGCCCGCCATTGCGGCCATGGGCGATGCGGCCTTCTTCTGGGGCCTGGCCTTCCACGCGTGGCGCGAGATCCGGCTCGCGGGCAATCGCCGCGGGATCCCGGTCTGCCTGCTCGCGACGGTGCTGGCGGCGGCGGACACGGCGCTGCATCTCGGGCTCGCCCATGCCGTCGCCGGTCGCACCGCGGCGACCGTGGGGCTCGCCGCCGTCGCGCTGCTGATCGGTCTGATCGGCGGCCGCATCGTGCCGACCTTCACGCAGAACTGGCTCGCGCAGCAGGGTCGCGGGCGCCCGCCGGCGGCGTTTCCACTCGGCGAATGGCAGGTGCTCGCGCTCACCGCCACCGCCCTCGCCTGCTGGGTCGCCGGGGTCGACGCGCGAGTGGCGGCGCCCGCCCTCGCGGCCGCGGCGCTGCT
>CALRPY020000090.1:0-12466 GCA_943370145.1 Hydrogenophaga intermedia
TGCGCCGCCTCGCGCCGGGTCGCGGGTGGGTGATCACCGCACCCTACCTGTGGCTCGCGCTGTTCTTCATGGCGCCGTTCCTGATCGTGCTGAAGATCTCCTTCGCCGATCAGCTGATGGCCCAGCCGCCCTACTCCGCGCTGCTGGAATGGACTGCGCAGGGCTACCTGACGCTGAAGCTCAACGTCGGCAACTACCTGTTCCTCGCGCGCGACGCGCTGTACTGGACGGCCTACCTGCGCTCGCTCGAGACAGCCTTCTTCTCGGCACTGATCTGCCTGCTCGTCGGCTACCCGATGGCCTACGCGATCGCGCGTGCCGACCCTGCGTGGCGCGGCGTGCTGCTGATGCTGGTGGTGCTGCCGTTCTGGACCTCCTTCCTGCTGCGCGTGTACGCGTGGATCGGCCTGCTGAACAACAATGGCGTCATCAACAACGTGCTGATGGCGCTCGGGCTCATCGACCGGCCCATCGTCATGATGCGCACGAACTTCGCGGTCTACGTCGGGATCGTCTACTCCTACCTGCCGTTCATGATCCTCCCGCTGTACGCGACGCTCGAGAAGCTGGACCAGACCCTCCTCGAAGCCGCCGAGGATCTCGGCTGCCGGCCGTTCCGCGCCTTCCTGTCCATCACCCTGCCCCTGTCGCTGCCGGGCATCATCGCGGGCTTCTCACTCGTGTTCATCCCGGCCCTGGGCGAATTCGTGATCCCGGATCTGCTGGGCGGCACCGAAACGCTGATGATCGGCAAGGTGTTGTGGGACGAGTTCTTCTCGAATCGCGCATGGCCGATCGCCTCGGCGGTCGCGATCGCGATGCTGTCGCTGGTGCTCGTGATCATGGGCTTCCAGCACTGGCTCGAGCGGCGCGCGGAGGCGCGGACATGAGTCGCCGCACGCACCCGGCACTGCTGGCCTGGCTCGCGGCGGGCTTCGTCTTCCTGTACGTGCCGATCCTCTCCCTCGTCTTGTTCTCGTTCAACCGTTCGAAACTCGTCACGGTGTGGGGCGGCTTCTCGACGCGCTGGTACGAGGCGCTGCTGGCCAACGCGCAGATCCTCGACGCCGCGTGGCTGTCGGTGCGGATCGCTGCCGCCAGCGCGGCGCTCGCGGTGGTTCTGGGCACGCTGGTCGCCGTGTGCCTCGCCCGCTTCGGCCCCTTCCGGGGCCGCGCGCTGCTGGCCGGCCTCGCCACCGCGCCGCTGGTGATGCCCGAAGTGATCACCGGCCTGTCGCTCCTGCTGCTGTTCGTCGCGCTGGAGCAGGCCGTCGGCTGGCCGGCGGGACGCGGCACACTCACGATCATCATTGCGCACACCACCTTTGCGCTGGCCTACGTCGCGGTCGTCGTCCAGTCGCGCCTGACCGGCATGGATCCGTCGATAGAAGAGGCGGCGATGGACCTGGGCGCACGACCGGCGAAGGTGTTCTGCGTGATCACGCTGCCGATCATCGCGCCGGCGCTGGTGGCGGGCTTCCTGCTTGCCTTCACGCTGTCGCTTGACGACCTCGTCATCGCGAGCTTCGTCTCCGGCCCTGGCTCGACGACGCTGCCGATGGTGATCTATTCAAAGGTGCGGCTGGGGCTGTCGCCTGAAATCAATGCGCTGGCGACACTCCTGGTGCTGGTGGTGACCATCGGCGTAGGCACTGCCGGTACCATCATGAAGCGCGGCGCACGCAGGAGCGCGCGTTGACGCGGGCGCCCAATCCCGGGCCGGGACATGCGGCCGCCCACCACGACAGCACGGGAATCGAAGAATGATCGAAAGCACCGAACAGAACGACGGCTACGTCGTGCGCTTCACGAACGGCCGCTACACCGCACCGGGTGACATGCCGGTGGAGAAAGGCGGCTTCGGCCAGGGCTTCCGCCCGCACGAACTGCTTGAAGCCGCACTCGCGACCTGCCTGACGATGACGGTGCGGATCGCCGCCGAAAAATTCGGCTACCCCCTGACCCGCGCCGTCGCGCGCGTCGAGCTCGACCGCAGCAACCCGGCGGCGATCATCCTCAACTGCGCACTGGATCTCGACGGGGAACTCGACGACGCGCAGCGCGCACGGCTGCTGCGCGCCGCCGAGAACTGCCCGGTCGGCCAGACCCTGGCGCAATTGCAGGGGCTGCGGGTGAGCGCCGCCTGACAGGGTGGCAGCCCGCGCTACCGGGCTACCCGAGCGAGGCGTGGTTGCAGGCCGCGGGTCACGCAGGGGAGTTCGCCACCGGCAGGGCCGAAGGAGATCGGTTGATGGAACGCCGGCCGCGAGACGCCGCCCGGACTGGCGGCCCCGGCGCTGGAAGATCGTCGATCGCCGCAGCGAACGTCGACGGCGCGTCACCCTGCCGGGCGGGCGCCCGCCCGCCTGGGCTTATCCTCGGCGACGTGGCGGCCGAGCGTGCTCGGGCCGGGCCGTGGCCCCTGCGATCAGCTGAACACCGACTCGGAATAACCCTCCGCGGCGACCTTGTCGCAGGCGTGGCGATAGGTGCTGGCACCACCCACGTAAGCAAGCAGGCGATGCTGCTTGCCCTCGATGTTGGTGCCCATGTACCAGGACCTGGTCTGCGGCACGAGGGTGGCGTTGGCGAGTTCGTCGTGATGCTCGCCCCAGCGCGCTTCGGCTTCGGCGGTCGGTTCGATCGCCTTGCGGCCCTGCCTGCGGGTGTAGTCGATGCAGTCGGTGATCCAGTCGGCCTGCTGCTGCGAGCAGGTGGGCACGTTGCAGAATGCCGCGGCCGGCGACAGCGGGGCCATGATCATGAACAGGTTCGGGAAGCCGTGAACCTGCAGGCCCATCCACGTATGAACGCCGTCGCGCGCCCAGGTCTCGCGTAGCGAAAGGCCGTCGCGACCGCGAATGTCGATGGCCGTCAGCGCACCGGTACCCGCGTCGAACCCGGTGGCGAAGATCATCATGTCCAGCGGATGCTCGCCACTGGCGGTCTTGATGCCGGTGGCGGTGAAGCGCTCGATGGGGTCTTCGTTGGTATCG
The DNA here is from genome assembly GCA_943370145.1 of Hydrogenophaga intermedia. GTDB lineage: Bacteria > Pseudomonadota > Gammaproteobacteria. The sequence goes on from CALRPY020000090.1 coordinate 2,997, forward strand.
ATAAGCCGCACGTTGGGCTGGTTGTAGACCTCGAAATAATTGGTTTCCAGCGGCACGCGACGGGTGCCAAAGCCGTAGTCCTTCGGGCAGAGCTTCTCGGCCGTGACCGGATCCTTCACCCGCTCGCGAATGCGCGCGCGGACGAACGCCGAGACATAATCATTGACCTTCTGGTCGGCGAAGAGCTCGCCATACGCGCCCACCCAGAACTTCAGCGAGCCGTCATTCCAATATTCCCACAGCCGCGCTTCGCGCTGGGCGGGGGTGAGGTCGTCGAACTTCACGGTGCCAAAGTCGTAGTCATTGCCGGTGAAGGTGTTGTGCACCAGTGCCTTCATTTCCGGATAGCGCTGGCGCAGTTCGGCCATCCGGGCGGCGTCGTAGCGCGGATTCTTCATCGGAATGGCATAGGTTGCCGTGCGCTGGAACACCGTCAGGTGCCCGACCTGCGGGGCGATGGTCTGGATGACCTGGATGCCCGTCGCGCCGGTGCCCATGATGCCCACCCGTTTCCCGCTGAAATCCACCGGCTCGTGCGGCCAGCGACCGGTGTGGAAGGACTGGCCGGCAAAATGCTCATAACCGGCAAGCTTCGGGATCTGCGGCGAGGACAGCCCGCCGGTCGCCATCACCAGGAACTGCGCTTCGAACCGCTCGCCGCCGGTGGTGCTGACGGTCCAGGTGCCAGTCGCTTCATCGAACACGGTGGTGGCAACGCGCGTGTTGAACTGGATGTCGCGGCGCAGATCGAACTTGTCGGCAACGTGGTTCAGGTAACGCTCGGTTTCCGGCTGGGCGGGAAAGCGCTCGCTCCAGTTCCACTCGTTCAGGAGTTCATCGGAAAACCAGTATTGATAGCACTCGGCCGTGGAGTCACAGCGCGCGCCCGGATAGCGGTTCCAGTACCAGGTCCCGGCCACGCCGGAGCCTGCTTCGAACACGCGGACCGACAGACCGCGCTCGCGCAGCTTGTGGAGTTGATACAGGCCGGATAGACCGGCGCCCACCACGATGGCGTCATAACGGGCGGGTGAGGACGGTGCAGCGTTCACAAAAATCTCCTCTCAGTTGAAACCGCGAACAGTCAGGGGATCCGCGCTCCGGCGCGCAGCGGAGGCTGCGGGATTCCGGATGGACGCGATGATGGACATTGTCATCAAGCCGGTTCCATGCAGCGCGCCGCCGCCGGACGCATCACGCCGGCTGCTGCTGCGTGATGCAGTGGACGTTGCCGCCGCCGAAGAGGATTTCACGGCCCGGCACCAGGCGCACGTCGCGTGCCGGGAATTGCTCGGCGAGCATGGCGGCGGCGCGCTCGTCGTGCGGGTCGCCGAAGGACGGCACGATCACGGCGCCGTTGCAGATCAGGAAATTGACGTAGGACGCGGCGAGCCGCGCCCCGCCCCTGCGGACGTGCGTGCCGGCGACACGCTCGATCTCGTCGGCCTCGTCGTCGCTCATCATCACCGGGTGGGCCGGAATCGGCAGCTTCACGATGTCCAGGGTCCGGCCGCGCGCGTCGCGCATGCCGCGTAGACGCGCATACGCGTCCTGCGAGACCGGATACTGCGGATCCTGCGGATCGTCCGTCCACGCGAGGGCGACGACGCCGGGGCGCAGAAAGCAGCACAGGTTGTCGACGTGGCCGTCGGTCTCGTCGTTCACGATCCCACGGTCGAGCCACAACACGCTGGACACGCCGAGGTAGTCCCGCAGGTGCTGCTCGATCTGCGCGCGACTCAGACCCGGGTTGCGATTCGGATTGAGCAGGCACTCTTCCGTCGTGAGGCAGGTTCCTTCGCCGTCGACGTGTATTGCGCCGCCCTCGAGCACCAGCGGCGCGCGATAGCGGACCACGCGCTCGATCTCCGCGACCTTGGCGGCGACGAGATCGTCGGCGTCCCAGCGCGCGTAGAGGCCGCCCTGCAGCCCGCCCCAGGCATTGAACACCCAGTCGACGGCACGCACCTCGCCGGTTGCCGGATGGCGCACGAAGGTGGGGCCGGTGTCGCGCATCCACGCATCGTCCGTCGTCAGTTCGACGAGGCGCACGGTGGGCACGAGCAGGCTGCGGGCCTGCTCGAAACGGCGATGGGACACCCCCATGGTCACCGGTTGGTATTCGGCGATCGTGTTCGCGACCCGCGCGAACGCGTGCTGCGCCGGCGCGGCGTCCAGCCGCCAGTTGTCCGGCCGCTCGGGCCAGATCATCCAGACCTGGGCCTGTGGCGACCACTCCGCCGGCATCCCGAATCCATGCGCGGCGGGGGTGCTGTCCGATAGCCTGTGCATGTGTTCCATGGTAGCCCCATGCACGGTGATCGAGAACCGTCCGGCGCCCTTCTCCCGCGGCGTCCGCGCCTTCATGGCGGGATTCCAGGCCTTTCCGCATTATCATGTGCGGCATGAATGGAGCCTCGTCCATGCCCGCGCCAACCGTGGTGACTGCGCTGCTGGCGCGTGAACGCGCGCGCTACGAGCACGCGAATCCGGTGTCCGCGCGCCTTGCCGCCGAGACCGGGGCGCACTGGTTCGCCGGGACACCGATGCACTGGATGACGGACTGGCGACTGCCCTTTCCGCTGGGCGTGCGCGAGGCGCGCGGGGCGCGCATGGTGGACGTCGACGGGCACGTCTACAGCGACTTCTGCCTCGGTGACACCGCGGCGATGTTCGGGCACAGCCCGCCCGCAGTCGCCGACGCCATCGCCACACAGGCGACACGCGGCCTGGCGACGATGCTGCCGACTGCCGACGCGGCCTGGGTCGGCGCAGAGCTTGCGCGACGCTTCGGCCTGCCCGTGTGGCAGATCGCGACGACGGCGTCGGACGCGAACCGCTTCCTGCTGCGCTGGGCCCGCGCGGTGACGGGGCGCCGCGTGATGCTCGTGTTCGACGGCTGCTATCACGGCGCGGTCGACGACGCGCAGGTGCGCCTGGAGGATGGACGCACCCGCCATGCCCCGGGGCTGCTGGGACAGGCGGGCGACCTCACCGCGAGCACGCGCGTCGTCGAGTTCAATGACATCGAGGCGCTCGCCGCGGCCCTCGCCGCCAACGACGTCGCCGCCGTGCTGTGCGAGCCGGCGATGACCAACGCCGGCATGATTCTGCCCGACCCCGCTTTCCACGCCGCGCTGCGCGCGCTGACCCGCCGTCACGACACGCTGCTGATCGTCGACGAGACGCACACCCTGGGCGCCGGCCCAGGCGGCTGCACACAAGCCTTCGGGCTCGAGCCCGATGCACTCGTGATCGGCAAGGCAATCGCCGGCGGCCTGGCCTGCGCGGTCTACGGCGTCACGGCTGCGCTCGCCGCGCGCATGCAGGAGGCCTGGACCCGCGCGGGCCCCGGCCGCACCGGCATCGGCACCACGCTGTCGGGCAATCCGCTGCAGCTCGCCGCGCTGCGCGCGAACCTCGCCCAGGTGATGACCGACGACGCCTATGCGACGATGCACGCGCAGGCCACGCGGCTCGCCGCGGGCCTGCGTGCGGTCTTCGCGCGCCATGATCTCGAGTGGTCGGTGACGCAGCTCGGGGCGCGCTGCGAATTCAGGTGCGGCGCCACGCCGCCGCGCACCGCGCGGGCCGCGGAAGCCGGCACGGACCCGGCGCTCGAGCGCCTGCTGCATCTGTACCTGCTGAATCGCGGCATCGTCATCAGCCCGTTCCACAACATGCTGCTGACCAGTCCCGCGACCACCGTTGACGACGTGCACGCGCTGCTCGATGCGCTCGACGGCTGTCTCTTCGAGCTCGCGCACGCCGCAACACAACCACCACCATGACGACCGTCGGTCCGGCGCAGGGCCGGCAGCTGCCGCGGGCGCGAACGCACCCCCGGCCGCCTCTTCGCTTCGGAGCAAGATCATGAACCCGCATCGCGCATCTCCCGAGGAAGCCACCGAATTCCTCGCCCGCAATCCCGATATCCGGCATATCCAGATGATGCTGGTCGACAACAACGGCGTCCTGCGCGGGAAATCGCTGCGGCCCTCCGAACTGCCCGCGCTGTATGCCCAGGGCCGGCCTCTGCCGAGTTCCATGGCGGCACTGACCCTCGGCGGCGATGACGCCGACAACACCGGCCTGCTGTGGGAGGTCGGGGACATGGACTGCATCGCCTATCCGGTGCCGGGCACGCTGGTGCGCACGCCCTGGCTGGCCGCGCCGACCGCGCAGGTGCTCGTGATGTTCGACCCGGAGCTGGGCATACCCGCCGCGGCCGCCGACCCGCGGCTCCTCGCGCTGCGCATGGTCGAACGTCTGCGCGCACGCCGCATGAATCCCGTGATGGCGGTGGAGCTCGAGTTCTACCTGCTGGACGGCGCGGACCCGCGCCGCCGTCCACCGCTGCCGGTCGCGCCGCGCGGCGAACAGCCGCACGTCTACAGCATCGACGAGGTCGAGGCGCTCGCGCCCTTCTTCGACGAGCTCTACCGCGCCTGCGACGAGCAGGGGCTGCCGGCGGAAACGGCCATCTCGGAATTCGGCCCGGGCCAGCTGGAAATCACGCTGACGCATCGCGCCGAGGCGCTGCGCGCGCTCGACGAGGCGGTGCTCTACCGGCGGCTGGTGAAGGGTGTAGCCGCCAGGCACGGTTATCTCGCCTGCTTCATGGCGAAGCCCTTCGCCAGTCACGCGGGTTCAGGCACGCACCTGCACCTGAGCCTGGCGGACGACGCGGGCCGCAATCTGTTCGCCGACGCAGACCCCGCCGGCACACCGCTGCTGCGCCACGCGATCGGCGGCATGGCCGAGACGGCGGCCGACATGATGGCGCTGTTCGCGCCGCACGCGAATTCATATCGCCGCTTCTGCGCGAACAGCTATGCGCCGCTGTTCCCGACCTGGGGCATCAACAACCGGACCGTATCCATGCGTGTGCCGACCGGGCCTTCGGACTCGCGGCACATCGAGCACCGGATCTGCGGCGCGGACGCCAATGCCTATCTTGCGGCCGCCGCGGTGCTTGCCGGCACTGACCACGGCCTGGACCAGGAAATCGATCCCGGCGCGCCGGTCGCCGGCGACGGCTACCAGGTCACCGACGCGCCGCCGCTGCCCGTGCACTGGCCACTCGCCATCGAGCGCTTCGCGCAATCGGCGATCGCGCGCGAATATTTCGGCAAGCGCTTCGTCGAGATCTACGCCGCGGTGAAACGCAGCGAGTCGCAGCGTTATTTCAGCGAAATCACGCACCAGGACTACGACTGGTACCTGCAGACGGTGTGAGTACGATGCGCCTGTCCGTATTCGACCTGTTCAAGATTGGCATCGGACCGTCGAGTTCGCACACCGTGGGGCCGATGGTCGCCGCCCGCCGCTATGTCGAGGCGCTGCTCGCGCGCGCGGCGGGTACGCCGATTGGTGACATCGTCATCGAGCTGTACGGCTCACTGGCGTGGACCGGCAGGGGCCACGCGACGGACCGCGCGCTGTTGTATGGGCTCTCCGGCGAGCGTCCCGACGACATCAGCGCCGACCGCATGGCGGCTATCATCACCCGCTTCGAACGCGATGCGTGCCTGGATTTGCCCGGCGGCGGCAGCATACGCTTCAGTGCCGACAACGTGCTTTGGCTCTGCGAGCAGTCGCTGCCGCTGCATCCGAACGGCATGCGCTTTCGCGCGAGCGATCAGGCGGGCCAAGCGCTGCTCGAAGCTGTTTACTACTCGGTGGGAGGCGGCTTTGTCGTGTCAGCGGAGGACGCCGACGCCAGCCGGCACGAGGTCGCCACCACGCCCGCCGTGCGGTTCCCGTTCACCAGTGCGCGCGAACTGCTGCACATCGGCTGCGAGGAACAACTGTCCATCGCCGACATCGCACTCGCGAACGAGCGCGGTTTTCGTCCGGATGCGGAAACCTGCGCAGGCCTCGATGCGATCTGGAGCGCGATGAACGACTGCATCGAGCGCGGCATTCGCGCGGACGGCGTGCTGCCCGGCGGCCTGGCGCTGCGGCGTCGGGCCGCCGCGATGTTCCGGCGGCTCGAACTGCACGCGGATTCCTCGCAACTCGGCGGGCTCGACTGGCTCAACTGCTATGCCCTGGCGGTCAACGAGGAGAACGCCGCGGGCGGTCGCGTCGTCACCGCGCCCACCAACGGCGCCGCCGGCATCATTCCGGCGGTGCTGAAGTACTACACGCGCTTCTATCGCGACGACCCCGCGCTCATCCGGCGCTTCCTGCTGACGGCGGGCGCAATCGGGATGCTGTACAAGTGGAACGCATCGCTGTCGGCGGCGGAGATGGGCTGCCAGGGAGAGGTCGGGGTTGCGTGCTCGATGGCGGCCGGCGGGCTCGCGGCGCTGCTGGGAGGCAGCAATGCGCAGATCGAGAATGCCGCCGAGATAGGCATGGAGCACAACCTCGGCCTGACCTGTGATCCCGTGAAGGGCCTCGTGCAGGTGCCCTGCATCGAGCGCAACACAATGGGCGCCGTGAAGGCGGTGAACGCCGCACGGCTGGCGGTATTCCATGGCGACGGCAAACACCTCGTGTCACTGGACTCGGTGATCAGGACCATGAAGCAGACCGGCCTCGACATGCAGGGCAAGTACAAGGAAACCTCGACGGGCGGCCTGGCGGTCAACGTACCGTACTGTTGAACGGGCCGCGAACACGAAACCGGCCACCGAGAGACCGGCCAAGCAGGACAGACCATGCATCGATACACGGCGACGATCGACTGGAAGCTCGAGGGCGATGATTTCGGGCGTGGACGCTACAGCCGGGCACACCAATGGCGCTTCGACGGCGGCATCCGCGTCGCGGCATCCGCTTCGCCGCTCGTGGTGCCACTGCCGTTTTCGAGCGAGCGGGCCATCGACCCGGAGGAGGCGCTGGTGGCGGCGGCGGCGAGTTGCCACATGCTGAGCTTTCTCCACGTCGCGTCGAAGCGGGGTTTCGTCGTCGAACGCTACGAAGACGATGCCGAAGGCATCATGGAAAGGAACGCACGCGGCCGGTACGCCGTCACGCGCATCACGCTGCGTCCCCGCATCATTTTCGCCGGCACCGGGCAGCCGAACGCTGCGGACCTGGCTGGGCTGCACCATGCCGCGCACGAGGAGTGCTACATCGCAAATTCGATCAGCGCCGAGATCGTCGTCGAAGCGCCGCAGTGATCGGATGCCCGTCTGCGCCGCCCGCCCGGCTCCTGAACGGGGGGATCCTGAACGGGGACACCCACCCATTCCGACGCGGATTCTGGATCCTGAACGGGGACACCCACCCATTCCCGACGCGGATTCTGAACGGACCCTGAGCGGGGACACCCACCCGCCCGGCACTCTGAACGGGGACACCCACCCATCCGCACCCCGAACGCGACACGCCGCGCCGCCGGGTTCCGGCCAGGCTCGTGGCCGAATTGATCGTCGAAACCGGGGCGCGAAACCGGCAAGGGCCCTGAGCGAGGACACCCACCACCCTGAGCGCCTTGGGCGGCGAATCTTGACGAGGGTCTGAACGGGGACACCCACCAATCTGAACGAGGACACCCACCTAATCCGTGCCGACCGGGCAACCCGAAAAGCTCAGCGGGGACACCCACCCGCCCGCGCTCGAACTCGGTGCGCCGCGGCGTCGTGTTCCGGCCAGGCTCGTGGCCAGGTGGACCGTCGAAACCGGGTCGCGAAACCAGCGATGCCCAGCCGTGACGACCGAGCGACTGCGTGAATTCCAGCGGTTGTGCGCTCATTCACAAAAGCGCGCACCAAAAGCTCGCTGCGCTGCTTAATTGCGAAATGCTTGGCAGTTCCGCATGACGGCGGCCACCTATGATCCGGCCCAACGCTGCCGAATCCATCTGGTGCAGCCTAGACAGGCAGGAACTCACCATGAACCATGGTCATATCCACTCGTTTTCGCTGACGAGCACCGCGCACCAACCCACCCTGCGGCCAGGCCGACGCAGCAGCCGCCGTCGGCCGCCCCGCGCGGTCCGGGTCGTCCTCGCTGACTGTAATAGCGGAGGTCAGGCGCGACGCAACACGTTACGCGTGCTCTGGGGCCATTATTGAGTCATCAGGGCAGCTCGGCCCATGCTTGTGACATCGGGCGAACACCCATGCAGTCGAAGCCGGACGGCCAGCCATGCGCCAATCGGAAGGTGCCGAATCCTGCATCGCGAGTTTGATCCTGGCCGAGCGGGGGAATTGAATTCGGGAACATTCACGGGGAAACAAGATGGGCTAATTCCGGGACATCCAGGGCTTCAAATGCTCGCTGCGCCCCACTAGTGTGGTCTGTGACGGCACGGATGCCGTGCTGGACTCACTAAAGGAGTCATGGATGACCCGTCCCCGCTCATGTCTCGTGTCCACCGCGGACACCCCCTACTATCACTGCATCGGTCGTTGCGTGCGTCGTGCCTACCTCTGCGGCAAGGACCCTCTCTCCGGACGCAACTTCGACCACCGCAAAGCCCTTGTTGCCGAGCGCCTCGCGCGCCTAACCGAGGTCTTCGCTATCGAACTGTGTGCCTACGCACTGATGAGCAACCACTATCATCTTGTCGTGCGCCTCATACCCGAGCGCGCAGCAGGGTGGGACGACGTCGAAGTCGTGACTCGCTGGCGGCAACTGTTCACGGGCCCCGCCTGCGTGGACCGCTACCTTGCCGGAAAACCCATGCTCGACCACGAAAGAGAACTGCTCGCCACGCTCATTCCGCGCTGGCGCGCGCGTCTCGCCGACCTCAGCTGGTTCATGCGCTGCCTCAACGAGCACATCGCACGTCTCGCCAACGCCGAGGACGACTGCACCGGGCGCTTCTGGGAGGGTCGCTTCAAGTCGCAAGCCCTGCTCGACGAGACTGCACTGCTGAGCGCGATGGCCTATGTGGACCTCAACCCCGTCCGCGCAGGGCTTGCGACGACCATCGCCGACTCTGCACATACGTCCGGCCAGCAGCGACTCGCCGAGGTGCATGCTGGACCAAACGGGACAACGCCACAAACGAAGCCCCGTCTCGCTGCATTCGCAGGTGCCCTGCGCTCCGAAACCGTCGAATCGATCCCGTTCAATCTGCAGGACTATCTCGATTTGCTCGACTCGACCGGCCGGGTGGTGCATCCGGAGAAGCGCGGGCTCATCCCGGAAACGACCCCGCGACTGCTTGGCATCCTCGGCATCCCGCTCGGAGAATGGGTGACGAGCGTTACAGAGTTGCATGCGCTCTACAGGCTCTTCATCGGGGCGCCACATCGCCTGTCCGCGCTGGCGGCACGCCGCGGCTGGCGGTGGATTCGTGGACACACGGCTGCACGGCGGCTGTACCGCTGCCTGAACGAATAGCCCTCAGCGCCGGTCCTTGCCTCCAGGGGTTTTCTACAAGGTCACTGCGGTCGCAGGGCACTGCTGTGCTGCCTGGCAGGCAACAAGGGTCGCGTTCGCGGGCAAGCGCCGCGTCCTCAATGGCCACAGCAGGCTGCGCTGCAGTGCCTGCATCGATTGCCGTA
>CALRPY020000091.1:0-12441 GCA_943370145.1 Hydrogenophaga intermedia
ACCGCTGCCCACAATGAGAGATATTCTCCGCGATGCTCCTGCACCAGGCGCACGGCGCGTTCACGGACTTCAGGCGAATACTTGTTCAGTTTATTCATGGCTCCATCTTCTCAGGTGTTGGAGCCTCCTCAAAACACGGGGCGGTTCAGCTGCAGGAGACGCGCGAACTCGTAGTTTGCCCGCGCCGAGTTGGGTCGGTGGACAACTTCATAGGCCGCCAAACTTACCGGATCACCCCACTGATGCGCACGCAGTGCAGTCGTGCCCGCCAGCGCACAGAGGATGCTCGTCCCAACGACGTACGTCAGATTGGCTCGAACGCGGCGCAGAAGGGCGCGTCCCAAGAGCGTGAGACCGAGCATGGGTCCAAGGTAAGCAACGTAGTTCCGGTGGGGATGCACCAATTCGAGCATCACGAAGCTGGACTCCATCGCGTGCCCCGCCAAAAACCAGAGTACGGCCAGCGAAAAGAACGGGCGCCGATTGCGTACGCGCCACGCCGCGGCGAGTGCCACACAGATCGCAACGACGGCGGGGAGCGTGGTGGGGGGATCCCACAGGGAGTGCGACACGACGAAATCGTCGTAGAAAAGAGCAAGGTTGGAGATTGCCGGAAGAATCAGCAGCCAGAGGTAGAGGATGAGTACACGCGCCTGCGTCAGCATTCGTTCTGCAGCATCGAATCCTCGAGCATTGGCTGCATCGGCGAGCCAGTCCGGGTGAGTCAGCAAGAAGCCAGCAACCGCAAGCGCTGGAACGCCTAGAAATAACACGAAGAACTGCGCTGGGGTGCCTTGAGTCCACCCGCGGATTCCTGCGCTCCGGAACATCGTAGACTCGATTACGTAGGCGTACGCAATGAGCAGAATTCCGCTTTCTTTCGATAAGGCGGCAAGTGCCGTGCATAGCGGCACGCCGATCCAGAGCAGCGCCAACCTACGCCCTGGATCTTGAGACTGTCGCGCGCGCAGATACACGAGCAGCCCCAGAAACACGAATGTTGCCGACAGACTCGTCATGCGCTGGACCACGTACAAAACGCTGGTCAACTGCACTGGATGCAGGAGCCAAACGGCGCTGACGAAAAGTGAGGTGGAGGCACTATCGGCTGCGCCCCCCGACTCACGACTGGCGCAGAGAAGTGCTCGGCAGAGTGCGAAGACCAGCAATCCATTAACCAGGTGGATTACTAAGTTGGTGAACTTGAACCCGAATGGATCAAGCCCGGTGGCCGCGCGATTCAGAGCGAAGCTCGCCACGCTGAGCGGCCGTTTCAGTGGCCCGGCATCACCGGAGAGGCTCGCTTGGAGGACCGTCAGTATCGACGGATTCTCAAGCCGTATCGCTGCATTGTTTACGATGTTGTTGTAATCGTCGAAGACGAAGGGGCCGCGCAGTCCGCTCCAGTAAGCTGCGCAGGTCACCAGAAGCAGGAGGACGACGCCGAAACGCGGGCCGAAGGCGAGGGAGCTTGGCATGACCAGGGATGCCTAAACCCTCAGGGTCCGGATCACTTCGAACCGGCCATTTTGTGAGTACGGGTCCCGGCGTTGGCCGGGACCCGTAGCAGTCTAGAACCTGCGACCACTAAACCGTACCGCAGGTGCCTGTATTACCGGCAAGAGGAGGGCACGTATTTGGCTTCAATGGCGTCAGCGCCACCCGTCCGGCAGGTCCATTGCACAGCACCATCGAGCGCGGCAGCGCCCAAGACCATGGTCTTGCCGGTAATGGCCGGTGTGCCCCGGAAGGTGATCTCCACGCCGCTGGCGCTGACCTCGACCGAAGCAACATTGGCTCCGCTGATCGACGTCGACACGGCCAGGCCCGCCGAAGTATTCGAAGTCGGCAGCGTGCCGTTCGAGGCAAAGAACTCGGACACCGCCGTCTTCGCGGCAGAAGCCAGGCTCAGGCCCTCAGTGACCTTCGCGCGGATCGTGTAGTCCTGGTAGGCCGGGATGGCGACCGCGGCCAGGATGCCGATGATCGCGACGACGATCATCAGTTCGATGAGCGTGAAACCCTGTTGTACTTTCTTCATGACTGTCTCCTTGAGGTCGTTTCTTTTCCAGTAGATCGTCTGTGCCGCGGGCCGCGGCACAGGATGCGGCTCTTCGGCGTCCCACACCGTCGAGGCAGGCCCGGCAGCGCGTTGCCTGTTATCGAGCATCAAGTGTGCCAGCTTGAGTGAAGACTTCATCTTGTGGTGTGCGTCACAGAAAGGGCGCCCATCTGGGGACGCTGCTGGGTGCCGGTGCGGAAGCAGGCCGCGCCCCTGGTCACATCTCGTCATATTGTGACGCTGGACGTCACGCCTGCCCTGCTGACAGCGGCCGGCATACAGCCCCTGTGTGTCAGTCCAGACCCAGCTTTTCGAGCCTGTAGCGCAACGCGCGGAAGCTGATACCGAGCAGCTTCGCGGCCCGGGTCCTGTTCCAGCGGGTCTTCTCCAGCGCGTCGAGGATGCGCTTGCGCTCGACCTCGTCAAGAAAGGTCTGCAACTCGCCCTCGCTCCCCGCGGCATCCGGGCGCGGCGCCGCCGGCGCGAACCCGACATCCTCGGCGTCATGCCGAAGCTGGAGGTCGTCGACCGTGATCTCGAGCCCTTCGGCGAGCGTGCAGGCGCGCTCGAGGATGTTCTCGAGTTCGCGCACGTTGCCGGGAAAGCGGTAGCGCTGCAACGCGGCCCAGGCCGCTGCGGAGAGCCGCTTCGGCGGTCCACCCGCGTCGTCGTTGGCGGCGGTCAGGCGTGCGAGGAAATGATTCGCCAGCAGGTTGATGTCGTCGCCCCGCTCGCGCAGCGGCGGTACCTTCAGCTCGATGACGTTGATGCGGTAGTAGAGGTCCTGGCGGAACGCGCCGCCGGCCACCAGTGCGCCGAGATCCTTGTGCGTGGCCGACAGGATGCGGCAGTCGACGGCCTCCTCCTGCGCGGCGCCGACGCGCCGGATGCGCTTTTCCTGGATTGCGCGCAGCAGCTTCACCTGCATGTGCAGGGGCAGCTCCGCCACTTCGTCCAGGAACAGCGTGCCACCGCTCGCGGCCTCGAACAGCCCCACCTTGTCGGCGACCGCGCCGGTGAAACTGCCTTTCACGTGGCCGAACAGCTCGCTCTCGATCAGATCCTGCGGGATTGCGCCGCAGTTCACCGGCACGAAAGCCTGCTGGGCGCGCGGTCCCTGTTCGTGGATCAACCGCGCGACGAGTTCCTTGCCGGTGCCCGATTCGCCACTGATGTACACGGGCGCCTGGCTGCGGGCGAGCTTGGCGATGGTCTCGCGCAAGCGCTGGATCGCCGGCGACTGCCCGATCAGTGCGCGCGTCGTCGGGCCGTCGGCGGCCGGCCCGGCGAGCTTGATCGCCTGGCCCACGAGGTTGCGCAGGTCCTTGAGGTCCACCGGCTTGTTGACGAAGTCGAAGGCGCCGCCCTTCAGCGCCTGGATCGCCGCCTCCATGCTGCCGTGCGCGGTGATGACGGCGACCGGCAGGGCCGGGTAGGCGTGCTGGATATGGCCGACGATCTCGAGCCCGTTGCCGTCGGGCAGGCGCATGTCGGTCAGGCACAGCTCGAAACGCTCGCGTGCCAGCGCCTCGCGCGCCTCGGCGACGCAGGCGGCGGACGTGCAGTCGATCCCCATCCGGCCGAGCGTGATCGTCACCAGCTCCCGGATGTCCGGTTCATCGTCGACGATCAGGGCGCGTGGTCTGCTCACGGGCGCGGCATCAGACGTTCAGCTGCTGGCGAGCGGGATGCGCGAACAGGATGCGGAAGGTACAACCAGCCGCCCCGTGCTCGACCAGCGCGAGCGTCGCCTGGTTCGCCTCGCAGAGTTCGCGCGCGATGTAGAGGCCGAGTCCGGTACCGCCGCCACCGCTGGTGAAAAAGGGCTCGAAGACCTGCTCGGCGAGCGCGGCCGGCATGCCGGGGCCGCTGTCGATCACGTCGATGTACGGCCGCGCCGTGGCCGGCTGGCGCCCGCAGACGAAGCGCAGCAGGGGTGCACGCTGGCTGTAGCGCAGGGCGTTCTCGCAGAGATTCCACAGCACCTGGTGCAACTGGCTTCGGTCCATCCGCACGATGATATCAGGGTCGTTGCACTCGCAAGCGGTGTCGCCCGCGGCGAGCCCGCGCCGCTCGCCGAGTTCGCCGATGAAGTGCGTGAGCCAGGGGCACAGGGCGAAACTCTGGGCGACCGCGAGCTCGCGCCGCCCGATCATCATCACGTTGTTGATGATGTCGTTCATGCGCCTCGAATGCTCGCCGATGATCTGGGTCAGCCGCCGATCCTCGGGCCCGAGATCCGGCGACTCCGACAGCAGTTGACCGGCGTGGCTGACGGCCCCGAGCGGATTCCTGATTTCGTGGGCGATGCTCGCCGTCAGCCGGCCCAGCGAGGCGAGCTTGATCTGCTGCGCGCGCTGCTGGGTTTCCGCCGCGTCCTCGAGAAAAACGAGCGTGCTGCCGTTGGCGCCGACGCCGAGGTTCGCGAAAGACACGATCGCCTGGCCGCCATGGGCATCGAGTTCGAGCGGGGTCTTGCGGTTTTCGCTGCGCGCGACCCATTGCTCGCGCGCGCCGGCCAGCGCCGGCGACACGGCGGCCAGCGGCGCCTGGAGCACGGGGTCTTCGACATCGAGCATGCGGGCGGCCGCCTCGTTCATCAGGACCACCCGCTGTGCGTCGTCCAGCACGACGATTCCTGAGCGCATGCGCTGCACGATGTGTTCGTTCATCTCGGCCAGCGTGCGCAGATCCTGCGCGCGCGCCGCCGCCAGGGCTTCACTGCGCCGCGCCTGGTCGGCGAGCCAGGAGGCGAGGACCGCGGTCGCGAAGCAGACGGCGCCGAGCAGGCCGGCCTGGGTATAGCTCGCGATCGAATAGTCGAGGCGCAGCAGGCCGTAGACCGTTTCGGCGAGCACGGCGAGCGTCGACAGTGCGGCATACGCGACGGCCGCCTTGCGGCTCGCCAGCAGGCAGGCCCCGGCGACGGCGATGACGAGCAGGATGCCGAAGCCGCCCGCGACGCCGCCCGAGGCGTGCATCAGGAGGGTCAGCGCGACGATGTCGAGCAACACCTGGGCATTGCGCAGCAGGACGAGGCCACCCGCGCGCTGCTCGACCAGGGCCTGCAGCACGACCGCGAGCGTGAGGTAGGACAGTGAGGTCCAGAGAATCAGCGAAACCTTGAAGCCGGCGAGGCTCGGCGGCAGCTGCCCGAAGCCGCTCAGCACCGCGAACAGCCCGGCGATGATCAGCCGGTACAGGTTGAAGTACCGCATCGCGCTCCAGGCGCGGTCCGTGGCCACGGTCCAGCCGGGCTGGCCGTGGAAGAAGTCCGGGGCCGGATCAGCCACGCGGCTTGGGCGGGTGGGTGAGGCAGACACGGTGTCCGGCCCCGCGGGCGACGGTCTCGCCCTCGGGTACGTAGACGCCGCACTCATCGCATTTGACCATGCGCCCGCCGTGGCCGGCCGCGGGCGGGCGGCGCGACGCCAGCTTCCACCGGCGCCACAGCACGGCCCCCGCCCAGACCAGCAGTCCGAGGATGATCAGGTTCTTCAAGCCCATGATTCGTGTTCCATTCCTGCAGGTTGGCGGCGCGTGCATCGGCGCGCGCGGATCCGATATAGTTTGCGCCAGCGTTGGCGCGCTGAAAACGACGGTCACCCGGCCTCTCCGCGGGGCCGGACACGCGACCCCTCATGACCCCCACCGGCACCGCCAGGGAAAATGACGTCACCCCGTCCCCCGGATTGACGCGCCACGACGCCACGCATCGGCATATCGAGCAGCTTGGAGTGGATCGATGAACCTGCATGAGTATCAGGCTAAACAGCTATTCAGTGAGTACGGGATACCCATCCTGCCCGGCAAAGTCGCCAGCAGCGTGGAAGAGGCGACCGCGAACGCGCGGGCGCTGGGCGGCGCGGCGTGGCTGGTCAAGGCCCAGGTCCACGCCGGCGGCCGCGGCAAGGCCGGTGGCGTGAAGTTCTGCAAGACCGTCGAGGACGTCGGGGCGGCCGCCAAGGCGCTCCTTGGCACCCAGCTCGTCACCAAGCAGTCCGGCCCGGCCGGGCAGCCGATCAACTGCGTGCTCGTCGACAGTGCGGCCCAGATCGCGCACGAACTCTACCTCGGCGCCGTCGTCGACCGCGGCAGCCGCCGCGTGACCTTCATGGCCTCGCGCGCAGGCGGCATGGACATCGAGGAAGTCGCCGCCAGCACGCCGGAGAAGATTTTCACGGCGACCATCGACCCGGTGCTCGGCCTGCAGGACTACCAGACCCGCCTGCTCGGTTTCTCGCTCGAACTCGACGACACCCAGCGCAAGCAGCTGGCGACGATCCTCAAGGGCCTCTACCGCCTGTTCATGGACAAGGACCTGTCGCTGGTCGAGATCAATCCGCTCGCGATCCTCGCCGACGGCAGCCTCGCCGCGCTCGACGGCAAGATCAACATCGACGACAACGCCCTCTACCGCCAGTCCATCGCCGAATGGCGCGACGCGAGCCAGGAAGACGAAAAAGAGCGCCGCGCGAAGGAATTCGATCTCAACTACGTCACGCTCGACGGCAACATCGCGTGCATGGTCAACGGCGCGGGCCTCGCGATGGCGACGATGGACGTCGTCAAGCTGGTCGGCGGCGAGCCGGCGAACTTCCTCGACGTGGGCGGCGGCACCACCGCGGCCCGCGTCGCCGAGGCGTTCAAGATCATCACCTCCGATCCGAACGTGAAGGCCATCCTCGTCAACATCTTCGGCGGCATCGTGCGCTGCGACCTCATCGCCACCGGCATCATCCAGGCGGTCAAGGAAGTCGGCGTCAAGGTCCCCGTCGTCGCGCGCCTCGAGGGCACGAACGTCGAGGAAGGCAAACGCATGCTCGCCGAGAGCGGGCTTGCGATCATGAGCGCCGAGAATCTGGGCGACGCCGCGCGCAAGGTCGTCGCCGCCGTCGGGGGGAAATAAGCAATGTCCGTTCTGATCAACAAGAATACCCGGGTCATCGTCCAGGGCTTCACCGGCAAGCAGGGTACTTTCCACGCCGAACAGGCCATCGCCTACGGCACGCAGCTCGTCGGCGGCGTCACGCCGGGCCGCGGCGGCAGCAAGCACCTCGACCGTCCGATCTTCAACACCGTGCACGATGCGGTGAAGGAAACCGGCGCCGATGCGAGCATGATCTTCGTGCCGCCGCCGTTCGCCGCGGACGCGATCTGCGAGGCCGTCGACGGCGGCATCAAGGTTATCGCCTGCATCACCGAGGGCATCCCGGTGCTGGACATGCTGCGCGTGAAGGCCATGCTGATGACGCGCCCGGACGTCTACCTCATCGGCCCCAACTGCCCGGGCGTCATCACGCCAGGCGAATGCAAGATGGGCATCATGCCCGCGGCAATCCACAAGCCCGGCAAGATCGGCATCGTGTCGCGTTCCGGCACGCTGACGTACGAGGCGGTCCACCAGACCACCGGCGTCGGTCTCGGCCAGAGCACCTGCGTCGGCATCGGCGGCGACCCGATCCAGGGCATGAACTTCATCGACGTGCTGACGCTGTTCCAGGCCGATCCGCAGACCGAGGGGATCATCATGGTCGGTGAAATCGGCGGCTCGGCCGAGGAAGACGCGGCCGCGTTCATCGCGAAGCACGTGACGAAGCCGGTCGTCGGCTACATCGCGGGCGTCACCGCCCCGCCGGGCAAGCGCATGGGCCACGCCGGCGCCATCATCTCCGGCGGCAAGGGCACGGCGGCCGACAAGTACGCCGCCCTCGAACAGGCCGGCGTCCACACCGTCAATTCGCCGGCCGAGCTCGGCGAAACGATGAAGCGAGTGATGGGCTAGCGTCGACGGCCCGCCGCGAGGCGGGCCGTTTCCCCGCATGAAGATAGCCCTCGCCCAGCTGAACCTCTGCGTCGGCGACATCGCCGGCAACACCAGCCGCATCATCGACACCCTGCGGCGCGCCCGCGACGAAGGTGCGCGGCTGGTGGCTTTCCCCGAACTCGCGATCACGGGCTATCCGCCGGAAGACCTGCTGTTCCGGCCCGGATTCCACGCCCGCGCGGCACACGCGCTGCGCCGGATCGCCGCGGCGACCCACGGCATCACGGTCGTCATCGGTCACCCGGAAAAAGTCGGCGCCGCGGTCTACAACAGCGCCAGCGTCCTCGCAGACGGCGCGGTGCGCGCCGTCTACCGCAAGCAGCGCCTGCCGAATTACGAAGTCTTCGACGAGAAGCGCTATTTCACCCCGGGTGACACGCCGGTGACCATCGACCTGGACGGCGTCGCCGTCGGACTGTCGATCTGCGAGGACATCTGGGACCCGGCGACCGCGGTCGCCGCCCGGCGGGCAGGCGCGGAACTCATCCTGAACATCAACGCCTCGCCCTACAGCGCGAACAAGCGCGCCGCGCGCCTGGCGGCGGTGCAGGCAGCAGTGGCTGCGGCCGCGCTGCCGGTGCTGTACGTGAACCTCGTCGGCGGCCAGGACGAACTGGTGTTCGACGGCGGTTCGCTGGCGATCGCGGCCGATGGCGCGATTGTCGCCGCCGCGCCCGAATTCGAGGAATCGCTGCTGACGGTCGAGCTCGTGCGCGCCGGCGATCACCTCGCGGTCGGCGGCCCGGTCGCGCCGGCGCGGGTCGGCGTCGAGGCGGTGTACCGCGCGCTCGTGCTCGGCGTGCGCGACTACATCGGCAAGAACAACTTCAAGGGGGCGGTGATCGGCCTGTCGGGTGGCATCGATTCCGCGCTGACGCTCGCGATCGCGGTCGATGCGCTGGGCGCCGAAAATGTCGCCGCGATTTCGATGCCGTCGCGCTACACCGCGCAGATGAGCATCGACGACGCACTCGAGCAGGCGCGCAACCAGGGTTGCGAATGCCACGTCGTCGCCATCGAGGCCCCGTTCAGCGCGTTCAACGACATCCTCGCGCCGGTCTTCGCCGGCCTTGGGGCGGACGTCACCGAGGAGAACATCCAGGCGCGCTGCCGCGGCATCATCCTGATGGCCTACTCGAACAAGACCGGCCGCATCGTGCTGACGACCGGCAACAAGAGCGAGATGGCGGTAGGCTACGCAACGCTCTACGGCGACATGGCCGGTGGCTTCGCGCCGCTGAAGGACTGTCCGAAGACGCTGGTCTACGAACTTGCGATCTGGCGCAACCGGCAGCAGGCGACGCCCGTCATCCCGCCCCGGGTGATTGAGCGCGAACCGAGCGCGGAACTGAGGCCGGACCAGAAGGACTCGGACAGCCTGCCGCCCTACGACGTGCTCGACCCGATACTCGAACGCTACGTCGAACTGGACCAGACGCCGCAGCAGATTGCGGCCGCCGGCTTCGCGCTGGATACGGTGAAACGGGTGGCGCGAATGGTCGACCGCAACGAGTACAAGCGGCGGCAGGCGGCGCCGGGCGTGCGCCTGTCGACCCGCGCCTTCGGCCGCGATCGCCGCTTCCCGATTACCTCACGCTACGACGAACAGGACCCCGTGCCGGAATCCTGAGCGGCGCGGGCCCTCACTTGACCTTGGTCCTGCGGACTTCCTCGATGCCCGGATGGTTCGGGTAGTTCATTTCCAGCACGCGGAGGGCATCCTCCGACAGGTCGTCGAGTTCCAGCACCTTGTAGGCTTTCGCCATCAGGATCAGCGCCTCCGGCATCGCCGGCGTCTGCTGGTAGTTTTCGACGACATAGCGCGCGCGGTTCGCCGCGGCGACGAACGCGCCGCGCCGCATGTACCAGTTTGCGACGTTGACCTCGTGCTGGGCGAGGATGTTGCGCAGGTAGCGCATGCGCAGCTGTGAATCGGCGACGTAACGGCTCTCGGGGTAGCGCTTGATGAGTTCCGAGAAGTCGTTGAAGGCCTGCAGCGACGCGCCGGGGTCCCGCTGCGAGGCATCGCGGGGCAGGTGGCGCTCGATGATGCCCTTGCCCGCCGAGAAGTTGATGAGGCCGCGCAGGTAGAACGCATAGTCCATGTGCGTATGGCTGGGATTGAGCTTCATGAAGCGGTCGACCGCCGCCATCGCGTTCTCGGTTTCCTCGGACTTGTAGTAACAGTACGCGAGCTCGAGCTGCGCCTGCGCCGCGTACGGTCCGAAGGGGTAGCGACCCTGCAGTTTCTCGTAGTACTCGATCGCGCCGTTGCACGAGCCGGAGTCGAGGCGATCCTTGGCCGCGAAGTAGAGCTTGTCCTCCGGCCAGTTCTCGGGCAGCTCGTCGCCTTCCTTGTCGGGCAGCAGGCCGCAGGCCGCGAACATCAGGGACAGCAGCAGCAGCAGGAGATTGCCGCGGCCGGAAATGGGGAACAGGAATGCTTTCACTGGGATGGACTGGCCGTCTGACGGGCGCTCATTGTAGTGGGTTGCCCGGACCATACCAAGGCAAGCGGGGGAGCATGCAGTAGACTGCCGCCATGAGTGAAATCAGACATCATGCGGGCGTGGTCACCCCCGATCTGGCCGGGAGACGGCTCGACCAGGCGCTGGCCGCGCTGTTCGACGATTATTCGCGCACGCTCCTGACGGGCTGGATCCGTGACGGACGAGTACTCCTCAACGGCCGCGCCTGCCGGCCCCGCGATCCAGTCGCCGCCGGCGACACCGTGGAGCTCTCCGCCCTGCTCGCCGCGAGTGGCGACAACGCGCCGGAAGCACTCGATTTCGGCGTCGCCCACGAGGATCGCGACGTGATCGTGGTCGACAAGCCGGCCGGGCTCGTGGTCCACCCGGGCGCCGGCAACGCGACGCACACGCTGGTCAACGGGCTGTTGCACCGCTGGCCCGAGCTCGCGCAATTGCCGCGCGCAGGCCTCATCCACCGCCTCGACAAGGACACATCGGGGCTGCTGGTCGTGGCCCGCACCCCGCGCGCCTTCCAGCGCCTGACGGCGATGATGGCCGCGCGCGAGATCCACCGCACCTATCTCGCGATCGTCCACGGCATCGTCGTCGCCGGGGGCACCGTCGACGCGGCGATCACCCGCGACCGGCAGCAGCGCACGCGCATGCGCGTCAGCGAGGGCGGCCGGGTGGCGGTCACGCATTACCGGGTGCAGCAGAAATTCCGCGCCCATACCCTGCTCGAGATCCAGCTCGAAACCGGGCGCACCCACCAGATCCGCGTCCACCTGCAGCACATCGGCTCGCCCATCGTCGGCGATCCCGTCTACGGCCTGCGTCGCCGGCTGCCGCCGGGCGCGAGTCCCGCGCTGGTCGCGGCGCTGCAGGGGCTCAAACGTCAGGCGCTGCACGCGTGCCGGCTCGAATTCCCGCACCCGGGCGGGCGCAAGGATGTCACGGCAACGAGCCCGCTGCCGGCGGACCTTGCACTGCTGGTGGAGGGCCTTGCCGACGACCAGGCCGCGACGCTGCAGGCGGCGCGCTGAGCGCCGCATGCTAGACCTGCTCACACCGGACTGGCCGGCGCCGCCACAGGTCAGGGCCTGCGTCACGACGCGGGCCGGCGGGATCAGCCTGCCGCCCTACGCTGCGCTCAATCTCGCGACCCATGTGGGCGATGCGCCGGCCGCCGTCGCGGAGAACCGGCGCCGCCTCGTGGAGGCCCTGGACCTGCCCGCCCCGCCACGGTGGTTGAGCCAGGTGCATGGCACGCACTGCGTGGACGCGACGACCGCCGCCGACGGTGCGCAAGCCGACGCCTCGTATGCGCTGCGCCCGGGCATCGTCTGCGCGGTGCTGACCGCGGACTGCCTGCCGGTCCTGCTGTGCGATCGCGCGGGCACCCGGGTGGCCGCGGTGCACGCCGGCTGGCGCGGTCTGCGCGACGGGGTCGTCGCCGCGGCCCTGCGGCGGCTCGACTGCCCGCCGCGCGAGCTTATCGCCTGGATCGGTCCCGGCATCGGCACGGATGCCTACGTCGTCGGCGCCGATTTCCGTGCGCGTTTCGTTGCGCTCGATCCCGCGAGCGCCGCATGCTTCGAGCATCGCGCCGACGGCTGGCACGCCGACCTCGCCGCCCTTGCTGGCCGGCAGCTGGCAGCCGCCGGCGTCGGCTGCACCGTGCAGGCGAACCTCTGCACCTACGCCGATCCGCGCTTCTACTCCTACCGGCGCGACGGTGTCACCGGCCGCCTCGCGAGCCTCATCTGGCTCCACGGCACCGCCTAGACCTGCCGACGCGCATGGCGCGGGTAGCGGTCGCTGATACTGCCATCGAGCCACCGTGTCGTTCTGAGCGGATTGGGCGCGTGCATCGCGAAAAAGGGGACCCGAAAAAGGGGACGGATTTATTTTATAAAAAATAAATCCGTCCCCCTCAGGGATCCCCTCGTTTTCAGAGAACAGCGCGCTGAATTATTGCGGCGTTGGTCGGTGAAGATCATGCTCTCCCGTGTCTCGACGGAGGGGAGTTCATGGCCAAGGCTCGCGCGGTGGGTGCAGAGGAGATTTCCCGGTTTCTCAAC
>CALRPY020000092.1:0-12356 GCA_943370145.1 Hydrogenophaga intermedia
GGCGCCGCCGGCGTAGGTGTGGCAGGCATTGAGGTCGGCGTGGATGACGCCCGGACGCGCGGCTTCCAAGCGGCGCTTCGTGACATTGGTGATCGACAGGCCCGGCACCTGGTGGCCGCCGATCTGCGCCGCGAAGTCGTGACCCCAGATGGTCATCATGTCCACCGCCGCGTGATCGTTCGCGCGCGCGGCGTCGAGCAGCGGTGCGCCGACCGCCATCGGGTAGCCGAAGCCGAGCAGCGCGACGGCGCGCACGCGCTCGCCGCCATCGGCCGCCGCCTGCAGCGCAATGAGTGAGCCCATGCTGTGGCCGGCGACGCCAACCGGGCCGACGCCAAGGGCCTCGAACAGGCCCAGCAGCCAGCCGGCGCAGTCCTCGATTGTCGTCAGCGCGTCACCGCCCGAGCGGCCGTGGCCGCGCAGGTCAGGCGCGATCGCGTTGTAGCCGTTGCGCGAGAAGTGGCGCACGAACAGCGTCCACACCGCGTGGTCCATGCCTGCGCCGTGCACGAAGCAGACCGTGGGTTTCGCCGGGTCCAGGCCGTAGCCGGCGGTCTGGATATAGGTGTTGGCCCCTTGATAGCTGATGTCCATTCGCTGCCGCCTATTTCTGCGAAACGTTGAGCGCACGGGTGAGATCGTCGACGAGATCCCGGGGATCCTCCAGACCGATCGACAGGCGGATGAGTCCCTCTTCGATGCCGGCCTTGGCGAGCGCTTCGCCGCTCAGGCGGGCATGCGTGGTGCTGGCCGGATGGATCACCAGCGACTTCGCGTCGCCGACGTTCGCGAGATGCGAGAAGACCTGCAGCGCGTCGATGAACTTGCGGCCCGCCGCCCGGCCGCCCTTCAGCACGAAACTGAACACCGCGCCGCAGCCGTTCGGCATCAGGCGCTGCGCGAGCGCGTAGTCCGGATGATTCGGCAGGCCCGCATACGTCACCTGCTCCACCGCCGCCTGTCCACCGAGGAATTCCGCGATGTGTCGCGCGTTGTCGACGTGGCGGCGCATGCGCAGCGGCAGGGTTTCGAGCCCCTGCAGCAGGTGGAAGGCGTTTGTCGGGCTCAGGGCCGCGCCGAAGTCGCGCAGGCCTTCGAGGCGCACGCGCATGATGTACGCGGACGGCCCGAAGTCCTCGGTGAAATCAAGCTCGTTCAAGCCCATGTCCCGCTGCGTCAACTGCGGGAAACGACCCGAGGTTTCCCAGTCGAACAGCCCCGAGTCGACCACCGCGCCGCCGATCGCGATGCCGTGGCCGCCGATGAACTTGGTCAGCGAGTGCACGACGATGTCCGCGCCGTGTTCGAAGGGTTTCATCAGGCAGGGCGTGGACAGCGTCGCGTCGATCACGAGCGGCACGCCGGCCGCGTGCGCGATCGCCGACACTGCGGAAATGTCGAGCACTTCGCCGCGAGGGTTGCCGACGGTCTCGGCGAAGACCAGCTTCGTCTCCGGGCGGATGGCGTTGGCGAAAGCCTGCGGGTCGCGCGGGTCGACGAAGGTGGTCTCGACGCCGAAGCGCGGCAGCGTGTAGGCCAGGAGATTGTGCGTGCCGCCGTACAGCGCGCGCGAGGACACGATGTGCGAGCCGGCGCCGACGAGGGTCGAGATCGCGACGTGGATGGCCGCCATGCCGCTCGCGGTCGCCACCGCGCCGACCCCGCCCTCGAGCGCCGCGACGCGCTCCTCGAGCACGCTGACGGTGGGATTCGCGATGCGCGAATACACGTAGCCCGCGCGTCCCATGGAAAACAGACCCGCGGCACGCGCGGCGTCGTCGAACACGAACGATGTGGTCTGGTAGATCGGGGTGGCGCGGCTGCCCGTCGCGGGGTCAGGCCGCTGGCCTGCATGCAGGCTCAGGGTATCGAAGCCGAGATAGCGCGGTCCGCTCATGCAGGGTTCTCCGTTGGCAGGTCCGACATGTTAATGCACGGGCAGCGATCTTCACCCCTCCCGAGCCAAGAGCGTGTGACCCGGATCTTCGCCTCGCCCGCGCCGGGCTGTCGCCTGGTCACATGTGGACGCGGGTGCCGGTGGCTTGCGTGCTGATAGGCCACCAATCAACTGTGTCCCGCGCTGCGCTCAGACGGTCTGCAGGGTCCACGGCCTGCCAGTTCTGACCATGGCGGAGGAAAGGAGAAAAGGTGTCAGGAGAATAGGTGTCAGATTTGAAATCTGACACCTTTTCCCCTGGCGCTTTTGCCACCGAACACCGGGAACGCCGAGATTTTTCGAGTGGGCCGCGCCACCGATTGAAGGCATGGTGATTGTCCGGGTCACGGCCGAAAAAAGTGTCTTCCCAGTGCTCCGTGGTGAAACCAGGCGTGTGCGCGGCACCACAAGCCGCATGGCTATCACGGAGAAGAAGGGTGAATTGAGGGATGCGCCACCGCCGCGGCAGTGCCCTCCACGTGGCACCGGTCCACGCCATCCCCCTCGGTGTTCTCGGCCTTCTCGGCGCGCTCGGTGGCTATTCCGATAGCCTGCCGTCACGATGGCCATTCATTTCACGGCAGGCGACGGCTTCATCGGGCGCGGCGGGAAAAACGTGACCAGGAGACAGCCCGCCCCGGGAGAGGCCGGCCGCAAGGCCGGGTGCGGGTCGTTTCAGAATGGCGCGGCGCCGGCGGATGCCCCTCACCCGCCGCCAACGGAGTCCATCTTTCCCGCACGCGGGAGAGGCGAAGCCACGGGTCAGCGCAGCGTGAACACCTTCGCGCGCACGGTGCGGCGATACTCCGCGGGGCCGATGGTCATCGCGCGGGTGAAGACGCGTGAAAAATGGCCCTGGTCGAGCCAGCCGACGCGGAACGCAACTTCGGCGACGGTGAGATTGGTCGCTTCGAGCATCTGCTTCGCGGCGGCGATGCGCAGGCCCTGCAAGTAGGCGAGCGGCGAGAGTCCGGTGGCTTCACGGAAGCGTCGGTCCAGCGTGCGCGGGCTCATGCCGGCTTCGCGCGCAAGGTCGGTCATGCGCAACGGCGCCGCTAGATCGCGCTGCATGCGCCACTGGATGGCGAGGATGGACTCGTCCGCGTGCTGCAGTTCGTCACCTTCGAGATAGCGGTACTGGTCGTAGGGACGGCGGATCTCGTGCGAGAAATTGCGCTCGACGTGGCTCGCGACCTCACGCCCGAAAAACTGCTCGATGAGGTGCACGGTGACGTCGGCCAGCGCGTTCACGCTGCCGGCGCAGTACAGCGAGCCGGCCTGGGTGATGAAGTACTGGCGTTTCAGGCGCACCGCCGGGTAGTCGCGCGCGAATCGATCGAAGTAGTGCCAGTGGGTGGTGGCGGCCTTGTCGTCGAGCATGCCTGCCTCGGCGAGGAAGCAGCAGCCGGTGCCGACCGCGGCAATCATCGCGCCGTGCGCGGCCTGCGCCTGCAACCACGGCAGCAGCGCGCGGTTCTTCGCGATCTGCAGCCGCGGATTGCGCCACAGCGCGGGCAGGTACACGACGTCGAAATCGCCGGCGTCCGCGATGGACGCCTGCGGCGCGAGACTGAGACCCGCCTGGGTCGGCACGGGCGCGCCGTCGACCGAGACCGTGACGGTCGCGACCGGCGCGCGGCCACGCCGCCGCCCGCCGACCGTCTCGGCCGCCGCCTGCCACATTTCAATCGGCAGCAGGCTGCTCGCGGCGAGCATCTGGCCGGTCAGGACGAACGCGAGGCGCATCGGCAGCCTCCGGATGGGGGAGCCGACTCTAGCGTCTTTGGCGCAAATGGCCAATCTTTTGACGGAAATGTCAGGCTCACCGATTGTTACGGCCCGTAAACTTCACGGCATCGCCAACAGCTTCGTCGGAGAACTCATGACCAATCTGCCAGTGATCATCGGCTTCGGGGGGATCAGCTCGGCAGGCCGCTCGTCGGGCTTCCACGCTTATCGCCGGACCGTCCTGGAGAGCCTGCCGACCGCCGCGCAGGACCACACCATCCGCGCCCTGGCGGCGATGATGGGCCTCGTGAAGCACGACGGTGCCGCCTACGTCACGCCGGACGGTGCGCGCCTGGACGAATCGGCCATTGCACCCCGCTTCCGCCAGCAGGTGCTGGACCAGACTTTGATCCGTCGCCTCGAGCCGCAGTATTTCGACGCCGACCGCATGTCGGTGCAGCTCAATTTCGAGATCGGCCCGGACGACGGCAGGCCGACCATCTTCTCCACCCGCACCGGTGAACTGCCGGACCCGCTGCCGGCGGGCTGGCGTGTCGTCGGCACCGCCGACGGCCACACGCGCATCGAAATCTCGGCGCCCGCCGAGGTCCGTATCGAATCCCACCGCAGGCTCCCGGTGCAGTCGGCCGGCCAGCTGCCGACCGGCTTCGACCCGGCCGCGCTCTACCCGTCGCGTTTCCACCCGCGCGGCCTGCAGATGACGATCGTCGCCGCGTCGGACGCCGCGAAGTCGATCGGCATCGACTGGGAAACCATCATCGCCAAACTGCGGCCGGACGAGATCTCCGTGTACGCGGCCAGCGCGATGGCGCAGCTCGACCAGCACGGCACCGGCGGCATGCTGCAGGCCCGCCTGCGCGGCGGCCGCGTCAGTTCGAAGCAGCTGCCGCTCGGCCTGAACACCATGCCGGCGGATTTCGTGAACGCGTACGTGCTCGGCAACGTCGGCTGCACGGGCGCGATTGCCGGCGCCTGCGCAAGCTTCCTGTACAACCTCAGGCTCGCGGTCGAGGACATCCAGTCCGGCCGCCGGCGGCTGGCGGTGGTCGGCAATTCCGAGGCGCCGCTCGTGCCCGAGGTGATCGAGGGCTACAACGCGATGAGTGCGCTCGCGACCGACGACGCGGTCGCGAAGCTCGACGGCGCGAGCGTGCCGGACTGGCGGCGCGCGAGCCGTCCCTTCGGCGAGAACTGCGGCTTCGTGCTCGGCGAGTCGGGCCAGTACATAGTGCTGTGTGACGACGCGCTCGCGCTCGAACTCGGCGCCGAGATCTTCGGCGCGGTGCCGGAAGTGTTCGTCAACGCGGACGGCTTCAAGAAGTCCATCTCCTCCCCCGGCCCCGGCAACTACATCACGCTGGCGAAGGCGGTCGCCGCGATGCGCAGCCTCCTCGGCGAGGAGGCCGTACGCCACCGCAGCTTCATCCAGGCCCACGGCTCGAGCACGCCGCAGAACCGCGTCACCGAATCGAGGATCTTCGACGAGGTCGCGAAGGCCTTCGGCATCGACGCCTGGCCGGTGACCGCGCTGAAGGCCTTCGTCGGCCACTCGCTGGCACCGGCAAGCGCGGACCAGATGATCAACACGCTGGGCGTCTTCCACCATGGCATCCTGCCGGGCATCAAGACCACGCCGGCCATCGCCGACGACGTGCACCGCGAGCGCCTGAACATCACCCTGAAGGATCTCGAACTCGGCGAGCGCGCGACGATCGGCTTCCTGAACTCCAAGGGCTTCGGCGGGAACAACGCGACAGGCGTCGTGCTGTCACCGCAAATCGCCGCGCGCATGCTCGAGAAACGGCACGGCACGGCCGCGTACAAGGAATACCTTGGCCGCACCGAGGCCGCGCGCGAAGCCGCCGCAGCCTGGGACGAGGCCTGCTGCCGCGGGCCGATGAAGCCCATCTACCGCTTCGGCGACGACCTCATCGACGAGGACAGGATCGAAATCGACGCCCATGCGCTGCGCCTGCCTGGGCTCGTGAATGCCGTCGACCTGGACATTCCCAACCGCTACCCGGACATGGTGTGACATGAGCGAACGCGCGCGCGGTGACGCCGACAACTGTTTCGTCTGCGGCACCCACAATCCGATCGGCCTCAAGGTCTCGTTCACGCTGGACGGTGACCGCTGCGGCGGCACCTTCACCCCCGGCGCGAACCACGCGGGATTCGATCAGGTCACGCATGGCGGGATTGTCTTCAGCCTGCTCGACGACACGATGGCGAACTGGCTCTTCCTGCAGGGCGCGCGCGGCTTCACGGCGAAGTGCGAGATCCGCTATCGCCAGCCGCTGCCGGTCGGCACCGAGGTCGCGCTGAACTGCAGGCTCAAGCAGCGCAAGGGGCGCCTCGTGATCCTGGAATCGAGCGCCGAGCGCGTCGACGACGGCAGCGTCGTCGCCACCGCGGAGGCGAGCTTCATGATCGACGACTTCGGCAGGCTGCCGCCGCCGTGAACGACACGCCTGCCGTCGACGACGGCCCGGCGCCGACGCGCTGCGCACGCTGCGACAGGTCCTTCGGCTGCGGGGCCCGGCTGTCATCCTGCTGGTGCCAGGCCCTCCCGCCGCTGGATCTGACCCGCATCGAGGCCGCCGCCGGCTGCTACTGCCCCGACTGCCTCGCCGAACTCGTAAGACAACAGGCCGCAGGAGACCCGGGCGATGTGGTTCGAACGTGACAAGCTGATTCGATTCAATCACTGCGATCCGGCTGCGATCATCTTCTATCCGCAGTACTTCGTGCTGTTCCATGAAGTGATGGAAGACTGGTTCGGCGAAGCCCTGGAGACGAACTACGGCGAATACATCCGCACGGCCCGCCTTGGCGTGCCGGCGGTCAAGGCCGAATGCGAGTTCCTGAGCCAGGCGAAGCTCGGCGACGTCGTCACCTTCCGCCTCGAGCCGGTACGCCTGGGCAAGTCCTCACTCGAACTCGAGGGCGAAGCCCGCGACGGCGACGAACTGCGCGCGCGGGCCCGCATCACGGTCGTGCAGATGTCCCTCGACAGCCGCAGGTCCGTGCCGTTCGCGGAACCGCTGCGCGGGCATCTCGAGGCTTTTCTCCGACGCTAGCACGCGTGGCCAGAAATAGGGGACAGACCACGGTTTCCCCAGGAAGCGCAACATCAGGCGCCGATGCGGGCAACCGCGCGCCTCGCCTTCGGCCGGCTTTGTCAGACTGGCGCCGCGCCGACGGAGGCGCCCCTCACCCGTCGGCATTCGCCGTCGACCTCTCCCGGGACGAGCGAGGTGCAGAGCGGTCGACCGCTCGATCAAGCCTCTTTCACAGCAACCCACACTCGGGTCAATCCATGCCCCAGAAACATCGCGCGCTGGAGAGGCGGGCCTGCACTGCTTGAAACCGACCAGTGCGGCAACCATCTAGGTTCAGCGATGCTTAAGCTTCATCGCGTCACGCTCTGCAAATCATCGCGGCGCGGCCTGCCCGAGGGTGTAAATTGTGCCGATGGAAAGAACCCCGAATCTTCGTTTTGCCGCACTGGCGTTCTGCGTGCTGGCCGCCCTTGCCGGCTGCAAGCAGGAAGAGACCAAGCCGACCGTCCAATCCCAGCAGCGCAGCCGGCTCGAAGCCGTGCAGGGCGCCGAGATGCAACGCGAAGCCCAGCAGCGCCAGGCCCAGCAGGATCAGCCGCCACCGAGCCCGACGAGCGCGCAGACCCCGGGCAGCGAGGCCACGTCGAGCGGTGCCGGGACCGGTGGTCAGCAGGCGCCATCCGCGCAGCCCTACCTGCCGCCGAGTGAACAGGGCGCCTATGTCGAGATGACCGAGACCCCGGCCGGCATGCAGCCGCCGGCCCCGCAGGCTCCCGGCGCCGCGGCGCCAGCCGGTGGTGCACCGTCCGCGCAGTCAGCCGGCCCCGCGAGCGGCGGCGATGCCGGCGGCAACATGCCCCAGGCGGCCGCCAGCCCGGTCCAGGCGGGCACGGCCGGCAGTCCACCACCCGCAGGCAGCGGGGGCATGCGGTCCGCGCCCGCCGCCCCGCCGGCGATGCAGGGTGCAAGTGCCCCGATCCCGAGGGGGGCCGAGCAGGTCGGCGCGTTGAACAGTGAACTCGAGCGCAAACTGCGCGAATTCGACGAACTGATGAAGCGGGCGCAAATCGAAGCCGACAAGGAACGCGCGGCAATCGCCGCCGGCGGTGGCCGGTCATCCGGCGAGCGGGACGGCCGGGGCGGCCGCCTCGATGCCCCGCCCGAGGACTTCGGTGCGGGCGGCGCCGCGGAGGAATCCTCCGGGCTCGGCGCTTCACCCGATCTCAGCGGCGAGACCGGGGCCATCGACGAGCGCTTCGGCGGCCCGTCGCCAGTGCGCATGGAACCCGCGGGCGACGACGACATCGTCGCCCGCCAGCTGCGCGAGGCCGCGGAGCGGGAAACCGATCCGGTGCTGCGCGAGAAACTGTGGGCGGAATACCGCAACTACAAAGGTCAGTGACAGACATGCCGACACGCCTGCGCTCTCTATTCCTGTTCTGCGGCGCGCTGCTCCTCGTCGCCTGCCAGTCCGGCAACGTGAAGCCGGGCCCCGGCCCTGGCGGCGGCAGCGCCGGGGCGCCAGCCGCCTCATCGTCGGCGATGGCGCCGGCGACGACGGCCGCCTCGAAGCTCGACGTGGGCGTGGGGGTGTTCCAGGATGGCATTGTCGACCTCGACCCCGATCAGCGCATCACGACGCCGAGCGTGCGCCGCGCCGAAGCGCACTACATGCCGCAGGTGCTGGCGGAGACGCTCGCGCGCCGCGGCGCCTTCAGCTTCGACAACGTGCGCGTGGTGCCGCAACGCCAGACGGAGATGGACCTGTGGGTGGACGGGCGCATCATCGAGTCCACCGGCGTCGACCTCAAGCTCGAGATCACCGTCGGCGACGCGAAGGGGCGGCAGTGGTACACGCGCGAATACGACCACGAGGTCAATCGCTACGCCTACGACCCCGATCCGACCGTCGCCCGCCTCGATCCCTTCCAGGGCATCTATGACCGGATCACCGACGACCTGCTGAAGGAGCTCGCCAAGAGGAAACCGGCGGAACTTGCCGAGCTGCGCGCGATCAGCCAGCTGCAGTTCGCGCAGCGCTTCGCGCCGGAGCAGTTCGGCGATTACCTCGGCACCGACGGGAAGGGACTCGTCGTCGTCAAACGGCTGCCGGCGGTGGACGACCCCGCGCTCGCGCGACTCAACGACCTGCGCCTGCGCGACCGCGCGTTCACCGACCAGATCGGCAATTACTTCCACGCATTCAACGAGCGCATGGCCGCCCCCTACGACAACTGGCGGCGCGCGAGCCACGACGAGCTCGTGGCGATGGGCAAGCTCAAGGGCCAGGAGATCGCGCGCAAGCTCGGCGGTGCGCTCGCGGTGCTCGGCGGCATCGCGGCCGTCGCGAGCGGCGACGGCACCGCGGGTACACTGGGCGTGGCGAGCATCGCGGGCGGCGCATACATGTTCAAGACCGGCATGGACAAGGGCGCGCAGGCGCGGATCCACGCCCAGGCACTGGACGAGATGGCGCAGTCGATGGGCGGCGACATGCGACCGCACCACATCACGCTGCGCGACCAGACCTTCACGCTGTCCGGCTCGGTGCAGGAGCAGTACGCGCAGTGGCGGGGCCTGTTGCGCGACATCTACATCGCCGAGAACGCCGGCGCGCCGCTGACGCTGCCGCAGGTGTCGGCGGCGACGCCCGACGGGGCGCCTCCCGCGGCAGCGCCCGCCGTGCAGTAGGTCCGCCCCACGCCGGCACCCGCGGCCGCCTGTGGTAGCTTAAGCCCCCATGCAGCACACCGAGTACACCCCGCCGGACGTGACGGCGCCGGCAACACCCGGGCGTCTCAAGGCGCTCCGTGGCGCCGGCACCGGCGACAGGCTCCCTCACGGGCGCAGCCACGTCGTCGGTTATTCGGTGCTTGCTGCGGCGGTGATCCTGGCGGCCGGCGCGTTGTTCGTGCTGCCCGGCATGCTGGAATCGGCGCCGCCCCCACCCCCGGCGGCGGCCGGCCCGGCCGCTGACGCGGCAGGCAGCACGGGTCCGGTGCCCGCTGCCGCCCCTGACGAGGATCCGCTGCTGACGCCGGCCGAACAGGCCACGGCGCGTCTCGACGCGCAGAACGCCCTGGCGGCAGTGCTGCAGCTGCAGGAGACCCTCGCGGCGCGGCGTGCGGACGAATGGGCGGCCACCGAGTTCGGCGCGGCGATGGCCCGCACCGCCGAGGGTGAGACGGCCTATCGCGAGCAGCGCTTTCCGGCCGCGCTGCGCGCCTATGCCGCCGCCAGCGAGCAGCTGCGTGACATCGAGCAGCTGATCCCGGACACCGTCGCCGCCTACATCGACGAAGGCGAACGCGCGCTGCTGAGCCAGGACAGCGTGGGCGCACAGGCGGCCTTCGAGCGCGCGCTGGCGCTGGCGCCCGACGACAAGCGCGCCCGGACCGGCCTCGCGCGGGCGCAGTCCCTGGACCGCGTCATCGCGCTGATTGTCGAGGCGAAGGGCCATGAACGCGTCGGCGACAGCGAGCGCGCGCGCAGCGCCTACCGCGAGGCGCTGAACCTGGATCCGGCCGCGAGCGAGGCGGCCCAGGCGCTGGAGCGCATGGATCTCGCGCGCAGCGAGCAGGAATTCACGCAGGCGATGTCGGCGGGCTACAAGGCGCTCGAGGCACAGCAGTTCGACGCGGCGAAGGCGAGCTTCGAACGCGCCAGCAAGCTGCGGCCGGCGGCAACCGAGGCGCGCAACGCCCTGCAGCAGACCGCGCTGCGGGCGAGCACGGCGCGGCTCGAGCAGGCACTCCAGGCGGCCGCCAATCACGAGCGCGCCGAACGCTGGAACGAGGCCGCCGGCCAGTACCGCGCGGCGCTCGCGATCGACAAGGCCCTGGAGGTGGCGAACGGCGGGCTACAGCGCGCCTCGACGCGCGCCGCGCTCGATCTCGAACTGGAAAAGGCGCTGGCCCAGGGCGAGCGGCTCGGCGAGGACGCAACCTACCGGCAGGCGCAGACCGTGCTCGACCGCGCGCGCGCCGTCACGAGCCCGGGTCCGCGGCTGCAGAAGCAGGTCGCCACGCTGGCCGCCGCGATCACGCGGGCCCGCACGCCGGTGACCGTCATCCTGAACTCGGACGGCCTCACCGCCGTCAGCATCCAGCGCATCGGCAGTTACCCGCCGTTTGCGCAACAGCAGTTGACCTTGCTGGCCGGGCGCTATACTGCGGTCGGCACACGTGAAGGGTATCGCGACGTGCGGGTGGAGTTCGCGGTGGACCCCGCCGCGCCACCGCCGCCGATCAGCGTGCGCTGCACCGAACCCGTACAGTTCTGACGAGACCGGACCGAGTCCAGATTCCCGATACCGTGGCCAGCCGACCCGCGCCGACTCACGACGCCAGCGATCCTGGCTACATCGAACCCACCGCGTTCCGCCCGCCGGGTGCGCTGACCCGGTTCGAGCTCCCCGCGTTCCCCTGGGTGGCGCTCGCAATCGTCGCGACCTTCGCCATCACCGCCTTCGTCATCGGCTACCTGCTGCTCGCGCGCTCGGTGAACATCGCGGCCGAACCGGCCGACGCCGACCTGGAGGTTGCCGGCTGGTTCGCCCCGCGCATCGGCAGCCACTGGTTGCTGACCCCGGGCGAACACGATGTCCGGGCCAGAGCCGCAGGCTACAAGCCGCTGTCGACCACCATCACCGTCACGCACGACACGCTGCAGAACCAGCGCGTGGTGCTGACGCCGCTGCCCGGCAGGCTGACCGTGACCGTGGCGCCGGTCGACGCCGCGGACGTGCGCATCGACGGCCAGGCCGCCGGCGCCGCGCCCGGCACGATCGAGGAAATCGAAGCCGGCACGCGCAGCGTCGAAATCAGTGCCGAGCGTTACCTGCCATTCACCGCCTCGATCGAAGTGCGCGGCAAGCGGCTGGAAGAAACCCTGGACGCGACGCTGACACCCGCCTGGGCCGACTTCACGCTGCAGTCCCAGCCGCCCGGCGCGACCGTCAGCGTCGACGGCAGGGCGCTGGGGCTCACGCCCTACACCGGCGAACTGATCCACGGGCGGCGTCGCGTGACGGTATCGATGAAAGCCCGCAAGCCGTGGTCGCGGACGATCGACGTCGTCGCCGGCCAGGCCGTGGACATTCCCGACGTCGCGCTGGCGAAGGCGGACGGCATCCTCGAGGTGGTGACCAACCCGCCGGGCGCGGCGGTCACGGTGGATGGACGGTTCCGCGGCGAGGCGCCGGTCAAGGTGGCGGTGACGCCGGACCGCGAGCATCGCATCACCGTGATGAAGGCCGGCTACGCGCCAGGCAGGACCAGCGCGATTGCCGCGCCCGACGAAGTCGCGAGCATCGCCGTGCAGCTGACGCCCGAGCTCGCGACCGTCAACCTGATCACCGAGCCGGCGGACGCCGAACTGCTGATCGACGGCCAGCCGGCCGGCAACGCGACGCAGCAGCTGAGCCTGCCGACCCATGAGCACGAACTGGTCGTCCGCGCGCCCGGCTACGCGAGCTATCGCACCGTCGTCACGCCGCGCAAGGGCTTCGACAAGCACCTGCGCATCAAGCTGAAGACCGCGGCCGAGATGGCGCGCGAGGCCGCGCCGCCGCCGGCACCCGTGGCGGCCGCGCCGGCGCCGGTCGCACC
>CALRPY020000093.1:0-12089 GCA_943370145.1 Hydrogenophaga intermedia
CACGCGCCGCGCGAGCTTCGGCGTCCTTGCGGCGGAGGAGTGCGAGGCGGCCGTCCACTATGGAGAGGAACTGGTCCCGGGTGACCGCATCACCGGCCCCGCAATCATC
The DNA here is from genome assembly GCA_943370145.1 of Hydrogenophaga intermedia. Lineage (GTDB taxonomy): Bacteria > Pseudomonadota > Gammaproteobacteria. The sequence continues at coordinate 110 of CALRPY020000093.1, forward strand.
GAGGAGCCGACGACCACCCTCGTGATCTACCCCGGGACGAGCGCGCTCGTCACCGGCTACGGCAACTACCTGTGTGAAATCGCCTGAGTCCCGACGTCCCCGGAGTACCTGTGATGACTGACGCCAAGACGCCCGAGTTCGATCCGGTCCTGCTCGCGGTGCTCAGCAACCGCATGGACGCCATCGTGCGCGAAATGACGAACACCCTGCTGCGCGCGGCGCGTTCGGCGGTGATCGCGATGTCGCGCGACTTTTCGTGCTGCCTGGTGACCGGCGACGGTCGCCTGCTGGCGACCGCCGAGGCGGCGCCGGTGCACGTGTTCGGCACGCACCTGCAGGCGCAGGCGATGACCGAGCTGCACCCGGACCTGCGGGAGGGCGACGCCTTCCTGCACAACGATCCCTACCTCGGCAACACGCACCCGGCCGACCACACGATACTCGTGCCGGTGTTCTGCGAGGGTGAACACCTGTTCACGGCGGTGGCGAAGGCGCACCAGGCCGACATCGGCAACAGCATCCCGACGACCTATCACGCGGCCGCGCGCGACATCTACGAGGAAGGCGCGCTGATCTTCCCGTGCGTGCGCGTGCAGCGCGATTTCCGCAACGTCGACGACATCATCCGCATGTGCCGCAAGCGCATCCGCGTGCCGGACCAGTGGTACGGGGATTTCCTGGCCGCGATCGGCGCGGCGCGCATCGGCGAGCGGCGGCTCAAGGCGCTCGCCGTGCAGTACGGCATCGCGTCCCTGAAGGACTTCGTCAGCGCGTGGTTCGACTATTCCGAGCGCCGCATCGTGCAGGAAATCAGGCGCCTGCCCGCCGGCCGCCTCGAGAACACGACCTGCCACGATCCGATTCCCGGCGTCGTCCCCGACGGCATCCCGCTGAAGGTGGTGCTCGAGATCGATCCCGTGGCCGCGATGATCGACATCGATCTCCGCGACAACCCCGACTGCCTGCCTTGCGGCCTCAACGAGTCGGAGGCATGCGCAATCAACAACGTGATGACCGGCGTCTTCAACTGCCTCGACCCGGACATCCCGCACAATGCCGGCACTTTCCGGCGGATCCGCGTGCACCTGCGCGAAAACTGCGTCGTCGGCATCCCGCGCTTCCCGGCGAGCTGCTCGGTGGCGACGACGAACGTCGGCGATCGCCTCGTGAACGCGACGCAGTCGGCCTTCGCCGGCATCGGCGACGGCTGGGGGCTCGCGGAAGGCAACACCGCGCTGACCTCGGGCTGCGCCGTGGTGTCCGGTCGCGACGCGCGCCACGCGGAGCGCGACTTCATCAACCAGATGTTCCTGATGGGCGGCGGCGGCCCCGCCTCGCCGAGTTCGGACGGCTGGATCAACCTGCTGATCCCGGTGGGCGCCGGGCTGCTCTATCGCGACAGCGTCGAACTCGACGAGCAGAAGTACCCGCTGCTCGTGAAGAGTCTGCGGCTGATGCCGGACAGCGGCGGCGCTGGCCGTTACCGCGGCGCGCCGGGAACGGAGGTCGTCTATGGCCCGCGCCAGCGCCCGCTGCGCGTGGTGTCGGCGCCCGATGGCTGGCGCACGCCGCCGCGCGGCGTACGCGGCGGCAGGCCCGGGACGCTTTCCGCCGACCATGTGCTGCACGCCGACGGTTCCCAGACCAAGGTCGAGGGCTTCATCAACGTCGAGCTCCAGCCCGGCGAGTTCATCCGCGGACGCGACTGCGGCGGCGGTGGTTACGGCGACCCGCTCGAACGCGAGCCTTCGCGCGTGCTGCACGACGTGCGCGAACGCTGGGTCAGCCGCCGTCAGGCCGAGGAGGTCTACGGCGTGGTGTTCACCCTGCATGAGGGCCAACTCGGCGTGGACGAGGCCGCGACGCGCGAGGCGCGCCTGCGGCTGGCGGCGGCGCGGGGCTGAGCGTGCGGCGTCCGCGCGCGAGAGAGATTCACGCCGCAGGCGGCGTGAGTGGCGTGCCTTAGTCGGCGCGTCGCCATTCCGCAGCGACCCTCACCCGGCCGCTTCGCGGCCGGCCTCTCCCGCGCCGGGCTGTATCTTGTTCACATATTGACCTGGGTGCTGATCCCTGGCGGCTGCTTGCCGATGTCGAGACCTGCGAACACTGCGGCGGCGCGGTAGAGGTGATCGCGAGCATCGAAGATCCGGCGGTGATCAAACAGATCCTCGATCGTCTCGCGCGGCGGGCCGAGGCCGCGACACCGGTCTTCAGACCCTTCACCCGAGCGCCGCCACATCAACAATTGCCAGGCCTGGAGGAATCAGGCTGACGGCACTGACCCATTCTCACGCATGGACGCGAGGCTGGCCTGACCCCCGGCGAGGGGTCGCGCGCGCCTGCTGGTTCAAACGCTTGATATCCGGAGGTCAAACACTCCCCTTCGGGGCGCGGGCGTACGGGCGCGCGCAATACCCAGCGAAACAAGCATCGCTCACTGCCGACCGGCCCTTGAACAGCCTTCCATTTCCCCACGCTCGACGCCAGATTCCGCGGGGCAGGGCCGGCAACGGGCGGTTGGGTTTCCTGGACTTCCACCATGCTCACGACGGATCCAGCGGACTCCGCACCCCGCGCCCACCCCGGTTCAGCACGTGCGTATAGATCATCGTCGTACTGACATCCTTGTGGCCGAGCAGCGCCTGGATCGTGCGGATGTCGTAGCCGCCTTCCAGCAGGTGCGTGGCGAAACAGTGTCGCAGGGTGTGGCAGGACGCAAGCACCAGAATGCCCGCGCGACGCACCGCCCGCTGCATGGCCCGCTGCATCGATTTCTCATGCAGATGATGCCGCCGCCGCACGCCGGCCTCTGGATCGCGCGACAGCCCCGCCGCCGGAAACACGAACTGCCAGCCCCAATCACGCGCCGCGTTCGGATACGTCCGGGCCAGCGCGTAGGGTAAGTACACGGCGCCGACGCCCTGCGCGATATCGCTGTCGTGCAGGGCCTTCACGCGTTCGAGATGCAACGCGAGCGCCGGCGCAAAGGACTGCGACAGCATCGTCACGCGATCCTTCGCGCCCTTGCCGTCGCGCACCAACACCTGGCCGCGCGTGAAATCCACATCCTTCGCCCGCAGCCGCAGCCCCTCCATCAGCCGCAGCCCGCTGCCATAGAGCAGGTTCGCGATGAGGAGGTACATGCCGTCGAGATGCGCGAGCACCGCGCGGACCTGTTCGCGCGTGAGCACCACCGGCAGATGCGTCGACACCTTCGCACGCGAGAAACCATCGAGGCGCGGCAACTCGATGCCGAGCACCCGCCGGTACAGGAACAACAGCGCGCTCAGCGCCTGGTTCTGCGTGGACGCCGACACCCGCCGCTCGGTCGCCAATGCCCCGAGGTAGCGCTCCAGCGCCGCCGGCGGCAAGTCCCGCGGATGGACCCGATCATTGAATTGAATGAAGTCGCGAATCCAGAAGAGATAAGTCTTCTCCGTGCGCAGACTGTAATGCTGCCGGCGCAACACCTCCCGCACCCGCTGCAACAAGCCCGGCCTCGGCGCGACGTCCATGTCGCACTCCCCTTCGACGATATTGCCGCATTAACCGACAGCCCCTATAGCTAAATCAAGCCCTTGCAGCTCCGCCCCGGTGTTATGCGACACATGCGTCCTAAAACATTGCGACAGATTCGTCGCCCATTTAAAAGTTGGGTCTCACTCTAGGGCGGGATCGTGGACAAACTGTAGCCCACAGGCTACATTGAAGCATGCGTGTCGAGGAAACGCTCGAGTACCGGGATTGGATCAACTCGCTCCGCGATGTGGTCGGAAAGGCGAAGATTCAGGTCCGGGTTGACCGATTGGTTCATGGAAATCCTGGAGAGCACCGAAACCTCCCAAGTGGGGTGTCGGAGTTGAAGATCGACTACGGTCCAGGGTACAGAGTCTACTACTCGAAGCGCGGCAATCGACTCCTCCTCCTGTTGCTCGGTGGCGACAAGTCATCACAGGAGAAAGACATCCGAAAGGCGACCGCCTTAGCGAAGAACTACGAGGACTAGCGTGGTGGCAAAAGCAGCAAAGAAGCAGGCCACACGGGCCAAGCCGAAAACCAAGACTCTTCCTTACGACGTAGCTGAACAACTGCGCACCCCAGAAGAAATGGCTGCGTATATTGACGTCTGGTTCGAAGACTTTCCGGAAGATGCAGCCGGGATCGCTCGAGCCCTAGGCGTAGTGGCGCGGGCGAAAGGAATGGCGCAAATAGCCCGAGATACTGGGCTCAGCCGTGAAAGCCTTTACAAGGCGCTCAGCGGTGAAGGTAATCCAACTTTCGCTACGGTTCTCAAGGTTGCGAAGGCACTCGGTATTAGGCTCCACGCAGAGCCCGCCCAGCATTGAGCGCAGGCAAGTGAGATCAAACCAGCCGTTGGAGCGGACGCCTCCGCGCTGCGCGCTTCGGCGCCGCCCATCAGCGCGTGGGGCCACCGAGAACCCCGAATTTACAGGGCGTCGAGTCCGTCTTATGACGGGATGCCCCCAGCCCCGGGACTTGGGTTTCACCACGGAGGCCACGGAGAACGTCCCTTCCTGCAGACACTCGTGGCGTGTTGGCGCATGGATGCGCGCGCTCGCGCGAGGAGAAGCTCTGTGTTCCCGGTGTTCTCCGTGGCCAGCAGCAGCCTGGACCCGGCGGATGCGCGCGGAGGTGACCAAGAGTCAGCCCGGAGCGAGAGAGGCGAAGAACTCGTCTGCGGCCCTTCCCGGGGCGGAGGGGTTAAGATTCCTCGTGCGGGCTTTCCGGGGCGGGAGTGGTGAAAAGCGCGCGGGTGCGGGCCTGCCCCTGTGCGCGCGCCCTCCGCTGTGGCTAAATCCGGCGCTCGAACCTCGAGGCCACCCGCATGAACGAACCGACCATCCTCTGTCCCAACTGCCAGACCGAGATCCGGCTGACCGAGTCGCTGGCGGCGCCGCTGCTCGCGGCGACGAAGCGCGATTTCCAGGCGCAACTCGCGCGCAAGGACGCACTCATCGCCGACCGCGAGCAGGGCCTGCAGGCGCGTGAGCTCGAACTCGCCGAATCCCGGCGCTCGCTGGAGGCGCAGATCGCCGAGCAGGTGGAGGCGAAGCTGCTGTCCGAACGCGCCCAGCTCACGACCGAGATCACGCGCCGCACGCAGCTCGCCGTCGCGGCCGATCTGGACGCCAAGGCGCGCGAGCTCGCCGAGCTTCAGGGGGTGCTCAAATCGCGTGACGAGAAGCTCGCCGAGGCGCAGGCCGCGCAGGCGGAACTCATCCGCAAGCAGCGCGAGCTCGACGATGCCAGGCGTGAACTCGATCTCACCATCGAGAAGCGCGTGCAGGACGGGCTCACCGAGGTCCGCACGCAGGCGAAGCGCGAAGCGGAGGAGAGCCTCAGGCTCAGGGTCGCCGAGAAGGACCAGACCATCGCGTCGATGCAGCAGAAAATCGAGGAGCTCAAGCAGAAGGCGGAGCAGGGCTCGCAGCAGATGCAGGGCGAAGTGCAGGAGCTTGAACTCGAGGCGCTGCTGCGCGCGAAGTTTCCGTTCGACACCGTCGAGCCCGTGCCCAAGGGCGAGTTCGGCGGCGACGCCTTGCAACGGGTCGTCAGCCCGGGCGGCCAGGCCTGCGGCACCATCCTCTGGGAATCGAAGCGCACGCGGAACTGGAGCGACGGCTGGCTCGCGAAGTTGCGCGAGGATCAGCGCGCGGCGAAGGCCGAGCTTGCGGTGATCGTGAGCCAGGTGCTACCGAAGGGCGTGGAGACCTTCGACGTCGTCGACGGCGTGTGGGTCGCGAGCCCGCGTGCCGCGCTGCCGGTCGCCACCATCCTGCGCCACTCGCTGCTGCAGGTGAGCCTCGCGCGCCAGGCCAGCGAGGGCCAGCACACGAAGACCGAGATGGTCTACCAGTACCTCACCGGCCCGCGCTTCCGCCACCGCGTGGAGGCCATCGTCGAAGCCTTCACCTCGATGCAGGAAGACCTCGACAAGGAACGCAAGGCCATCATGAAGCAATGGGCCAAGCGGGATGCGCAGATCGAGCGGGTGATGAACGCGACCGTCGGCATGTATGGCGATCTGCAGGGCATCGCCGGCAAGTCACTGCTGGAAATCGAGGGCCTGGAAATCGCGGCGCTCGGCGGCGACGATACGCCGCCGCTGCAACTGACCGCGGACCTCGACCCGCGCGAGGACTGAGCAGCGCGGCGCGCATCACGGGCGCCGAACTTGCCACCGAGCACACAGGGAACACCGGGAGAAGAGAAAATTGTTGGTTGAGTCCCGCGGATACCGCCGCCGCGGAGGGCGCCATTTCAATTCGACGTTCTTCTCCGTGCTCGCCGTGTCCTCTGTGGTAAAAATCCAGCTTCTTGTGTCGCGCAAGCACCTGGTCTCAGCACGGAGGACACGGAGAGCACGGAGAAGGGGAGTGGAATGAGGTCTGCGGCCTCGCTTTGGCAGTGCTCCGCGGGCGGCGGCGGTCCGCTCAATCCCCCCCTGTGTTCTCGGTGGTCTCTGTGTTCGGTGGCCAACCGGCATCCCGTTTGCCACAAACCCGCACGCAGCGCACCGGCTTCGCCGCCAGCGATCCCTAGCGCTCGCGCAGGTGCGTGATCAGCGTGTTGTCGACCTTGGTCTTCGTGTCGAGCACCAGGCGGTCCTGGGACAGCTGGATCTGGTGCAGGAAGAACATGACGATGATCGTCAGGGTCAGCGCGACGAGGGTCGCGTTGAACGTGATGCCGAGGCCCTGCGTCACGCCGGTCACGTCGCCGGCCGCGGCGCGCTGCGCTTCCTGCAGCGCGGCGCCGATGCCGCGCACGGTGCCGACGAAGCCCACCGCCGGAATCGCCCACACGCTGAAGCGGATCATCGACAGCTCCGCGTCGAGCCGCGAGGCCTCGAACTCGCATTCCTCGCGCGCGGCCGACGCCGCGTGCTGCACGCTGCGGGTCGCCGAGAAGCGATTCATCGCCGCCTTCAGCGTGCGTGGCAGGAAGCGCTGCTGTTCCACCAGCGGCAGCTTCTCGATCTGGCGCGCGAATTCGCGCACGTCCTCGGCGAACACGACCTCGCCCTCCTTCAGCCCGACGAAATCGTGCTCCAGGATCTTCTGCTCCCGCATCACGAGATACTGCCTGCGGCCCAGGATGAAGCCGGCCCAGATCGCGAGCACGAAGCAGGCTTCCGGCTCGTGGTCCATCACGATCACCCACATCGATCGCGGCATCGTCGCCAGCGGGTCCTCGGCCCACACCTCCTTCTGGTGCGCGAGCACCGCTTCGGCCTGCGGCCGCACGGCGATGGTGTACACCGCGTGGACCATCGTGAAGCTCAGCAACAGCGTGACGAGCGCATAGAAGAAATCGAACGGAAAGGCTTTTTTCATGGCGGGCCCGGTTGTCTGGGGGTGCTTGGCATCTGGTTCATGGGGTGCTTCAGCGGAAGGAGTTGAGTCCGACGAAGCTGCCGCCGTTCTGGCGCGTGAGTTCCCGCATCAGCGCCGCGAAGCGGATGCCGGTGACCTGCATGCTCGGCGGATTCGCGAACTGCGTGGGAAATCCGATCGCGTGGATGCGAACCCGCGGCACGCCTCCGCGATCGGGCCGGTTGAGCCGGTGCACGAAGGCCGCGACGTCGGCGATCGACTTGCCGGTGAACTCGTCACCGTAGACATACAGACCGATCTTGCGGTCGGGGCGGTAGAACTGCTTGATGGCCGCCTCGATGCCTTCGCTGGGGCTGGAATTCGAGAACACGTTCCAGGTGCGAAGGCGATCGATCACCGCCCGGCGCCGCGCCGGCGTGTCCGGGATCCAGTCGCCGGCATACTCGGGGAACATGTAGCTGCCTTCGTCGTTCATCACCTGCAGGCCCTTGACGCGCGGGTAGACGGTCAGCGTCTCGACGATTTCCTCGAGCACCTTGGGCCACGCGTAATTGAACATGCTGCCGGAGGTGTCGATGATGAAGCAGATGTACTCCGAATCGACGGGAATGCCGCCAATGAGGTCCTTCGCCTTCGGCCGGTTCTTCTGCGCGTACAAGCGCTCCATTTCCTCGCTGAGACGCTGCTGCGCGGTCTTCAGTTCGCCGTGGATCGCGGCGTTCAGCGCGGCCTGCTGGTCGGCCTTCGCATCGTTCTCCTGCGCGCCGAGGAGGGCGGCGATCTGCGCCTTGATCTTCGCGAGCTCCGCGGCCGACAGCTGCGCGCTCGCGGCCCGCGCCGCCGTGTCGTCCCGCGCGCTGGCGGCGGCGGCGCGCGCGGCGAACAGTTCGCGTTGCAGGCTGCTGATCTCCGCGGCCCGCGGGTCGTCGGGGGACGGCGTCGGCGAGTGCGGCCGCGTCGTCGTGACGGTCATCAGCAGGATGATCGCGCCGATGCCACAGGTGATCGTGTCGAGGAAGGAGATGCCGATCTCCGGCACTTCGCGGCGGGAGAGCTTCATGGCCAGTCGTAGGCCGGCGTCAGGAAGGCGCCACGCGTGTACATCGCCGTCGACCAGTAGGCCCACGCCGCCATCGGGTCGCCTTCCATCGGCAGCAGGATGACGTTGAAAGGCGGCATCGGCTGCGGGATCTGGCGCATCGCTTCCTCGAAGTAGGCGTTGCGCTGCGCGCCCGACACCTTGCGCCCGCGCGGGCCCTTCTGCCCCAGCGTCGGCAGCCCGTCGGTGATCAGGAACACGTTGTCGGGGCGCGGGTTCAAGGTCGAGAGCACCTGCACCGCGCGCGTCAGGTTCGAACCACCCTCGGGGATCGTGCCTTTCAGGTTCAGCACCGCCGCGTTGAACTGCTTCGCGTCGTCGACGTCCAGCCAGCGCCCGGCGCTGCCCGGGACGACCGGCTTCGCGTCGCTGTTGAAGGTGTAGATCTGGTACTGCGTGCCGGGCTGCAGCCTCGCGGTGATCCAGTCGACGGTGTCGAGCGCCTGCAGCCATTTTTCGGAGCGGCGCTTCGCCGCGTCGTCCATGTTCCGTCGCCGCAGCACGTTGACGATGGAGTCGTCGAGCATGCTGGCGGAGTTGTCGAGCAGGATCAGCACGTGTCGCCCGCCGGTCTTGATGCCGGTGAGGTATTCGCGATTGCCCTGGCCTACGAACTGTCGTACCTGGCGCGACTGCTCGTTCAGTTGCGACATCAGCTGCTGCTTCTCGGTCTCGAGCTTTTTCAGTGCGGCCTTCAGCGCCTCGATGTCGCGCGAGGTGATCGCGGGCGCCTCGCGCGGCTTGCGCTCGGTCCGCGTCTGGGCGAGCAGGGCGCGCGCGCTTTCCGATTCGGCGAGCAGCTGCGCGATCTGCTCGTCGATCGAGCGCGCCTCGTCGCGTGCCGTGCTCGTCGACTCGCGCGCGGCGGCGATCTGTGCCTGCAGCGCATCGATCTCGGCCGACAGGTCCACCGCCGCGACCTCGTCCTTCACGATGGCTTCGTGCTTGAGGATCATGAACAGGAGCACCACGGCGCCGAAGCCGCAGCACATCACGTCGAGGAACGACAGCGTGAAGACCGAGAACGGGCGGCGTTTAAGCGTCATCGTCCTGCTGCACGGTGATCGCCGTGAACAGCGCGCTCGCGCCAGTGAAGGTGACGACATCGCCCGCCGCGAGCGGCGCGCGTCCGGCGACCGGGCGACCGTTCAGCATCACGCGGCCGTCGACCAGCGCGTGGAGTTCGGGACCATTGGCCTCGCGGCCCACGCTGCACAGCGCCATCGGATCGGGTGTGCGGCTGCAGCCGCCGCGCGCGAGCAGGTAGAGCGGGGTCTGCACCAGGGGGAACGCGGTGTGATGATCGAGCAGGTGGGTCGCGCCGCCCGTGGCCAGGTGCGCCGTCGCCACCTGCAGCGTCGGTGCGCTGCTCGCCGGCAGTGCCGTGATGAGCTTCAGGCCCTCGGCTGAATCGCCCGGTGACAGCGCGCGCAAGGCGTCGAACACCGCCGCCGCCCGCAGGCGCGGCACGCTGCCGAAGACCTCCGCGTAAGCCGGCTGCGCCGCCAGTCGGTGGCTCGCCACGGGCTGGGCGCCGGCCGGCAGGGCCGTGCGCAGTCTCGTCAGCAGCGGGGCGACCGCGCCCACCACGGCCGTCCGCTCCACCCGCGTGTCGAAGCGCGCGCCGCGGTACTCGAGCTGGACCCGGATTTCGGCGTTGTCGGCGAGCAGGGCCAGCCAGTTAGGCAGGTGGTCGTGCAGCAGTTGCTCCGTCGCCGCGTGGTGCAGCGGGTCGAAACGGCAGTGGGTCACGAAGGCCGCCGTGATGACCTGCACGCAGGCCTGGCGGATGGCGAGCTGGCCGAGGCCAGGCATGACTTCCACGGTGCCGCGGGTCACGCGTTCGCCGATGTCGAGGTTCGTGATCACCGCCTGGTGCTGCTGCAGATCGACATGCGCCCAGCGCCCGGCGCCGAGCTGGGCGGCGCCGGCCGCCACCGCGCTGTCGACCAGGGCGAGCGGTTTGAGCCGGCAGGCCTGCGCGATGCCGAGCAGCAGCGACAGCTGCTCGTGCGACAGGCTGCCGGGCACCGCGAACACGGCCGCGGACGGTCCGCGCGCGAGCGAGCGCAGGTGCTCGAGATGCAGGTACGCGAGGTCGGCGTGGTGACGCACGCGCTTGCCGAACTGCTGCAGCGGCGCGGTGTTCAGATCGCGCCAGAAGCGGTTTTCCGTCGCTCGCGGATGCAGCTGGGCCTGGGCGAGCGCACTCGCCCCGATCTCGACCTGGCCGTTGACCGCGCAGGCGACGCCGGGGCTGGACGCCACGACCTCGCCGTCGACGGCGGCGCGCAGTTCGATGTCGTTCACTTCGATGACGCAGGTCGTCATGCTCTGTCCTGTGTTGGGAACGCCGGCGGCGCTGCCGGCCCGTTAGGGGCTGGGTGATGCATTGCGAGGTCGGCGCTCAGATATCCTCGGGAAACGGCACCGGAAAGTCCTCCTGCACCTTCTCGCTCGGTTTGAAGGTATCGCTTGGCAGGCTGCGCGCGCGGTACTCCGGGCGCTCGGGCTCGGGTTCGCCGCTCCCGGGCGGCGGCGCGGCTGCCTGCCCCTGCTGTGCCCATGCGCCCGCCGCGCAGAAGCTGCACAGGACGAACAGGAACATGCCCAGGGTCCGCTGCATCGGGGATTGCCTCAGCGCAGGTAACGCGCGACACGGAAGCCGAGGTCCGGACGTGGCGCGCCCGAGGCCTCGCGATGGCCGGCGCGCAGTTTCCCCTCATCCGCGCTCGCCCAGCTGGACCCCCGCACGACGTGCTGGGCCGCGCTCGATGGACCCAGCGGGTCGCTGCCACCGGCCGCGGCGGGCGCGAAGTAATCGTGGATCCACTCCGCGACGTTGCCGGCGAGATCGTACAGACCCTGCGAGTTCGGTGGATAGCTGCCGACCGGCGCCGTCGTGGCGTAGCCGTCGTCGTAGTCGCCGATCACGCGCTCGAGGTATGGCTTCGCGGTTTCGTCGGCGAAGTTGCCGCTGGCCGAACGTGGCGGGAAGCCACCACCCCACGGGTATTTCAGCGGCTCGCCGTCGGCGCTGCGCGCCGCGACCCAGTCCCATTCGGCCTCGGTCGGCAGGCGGTAGCCCACCGCATCCGGGTTCACGCCGAGCACCCGGCCATAGCGGATCTGGTAGAACACCGGCAGGGAGTCGCGCCGCGACAGCCAGTTGCAGTACATCGCCGCCGCTTCCCAGGTGATACCGACCACGGGGAGCTTGTCCGCGTCCAGTTCCTGGCCTTCGCCTGCGCGCGAGACGTGGTTGCTGATGAAGCGACGATACTCGGCGTTGGTCACTTCGCGCGCGGCGAGGTAGAAGGGCCGCGTCAGGCGTGCCGGCGGACGCTGGGGGATTTTGAGGTCGCCGCCGTCGAAGCGCTTCAGCACCTGGCCGAGGCTGGTCCTGATCTCGCCCTCGATCGGAATCGGCACCTGCGTGTCGCCCGCTGCGCCCGCCTGCGGCGCTGCCTCACCGCCACGCGCGGCCTCGGCAGCGCGGCGCATCTCGGCGGCCTGGACGGCG
>CALRPY020000094.1:0-12044 GCA_943370145.1 Hydrogenophaga intermedia
GGCGACAGGCGCCTCGAGTCCTACGCGCGTGGCTATGCAGCCGAAGCCGAATTCGCCGCCGGCCAGGACGACGAGGCGCTGCGACTCGCCCGCCAGGCGCTGCACCAGGCACAGCTGGCCGGCGCGCCCGAGTCGCTCTACCGGTGGCAATGGCAGGTTGCGCGGGTGCTGAAGAAGCGCGGCGATCTGGCAGCCGCGACGACGGCCTACGAAGGCGCGATGGAAACCCTGGAGAGCGTGCGCCAGGACGTCGCCGCGCGCGACCGCGCTGCCGGCAGTGCGCTCGGCTTCCGGCACACGGGCGGCCCGCTGTACCTCGAACTCGTCGACGTCCTGTTCACGCGTGCGAAGCAGACTGGCGAAGCAACGCAGCGGGACGCGCTGATGAGACTCGCGCGGGACGCGATGGAGTCGCTGAAGAGCGCCGAACTCGAAGACTATTTCCAGGACGACTGCGTCGCGGGGCTGAAGTCGAAGACGCAGGGCGTGGACAGCCTCGCCGCACGCACCGCGGCGATTTACCCGGTGATGCTGCCCGACCGGCTCGTGCTGCTGGTGAGCATCGAGGACGGCCTCAGCATGACCGAAGTGCCGGTGACGGCGGCCGCGCTGGAAGCCGAAACCGCCCGGCTGCGCGCGCGACTCGAGAAGCGCTCGACCTACCAGTACATTCCGCATGCGCGACGGCTCCACGACTGGATCCTGCGTCCGCTGGAGCGTGAACTGCGCGCCGCCGGCGTCACCACGCTGGTGTTCGTGCCTGACGGCGTCCTGCGCACCATTCCGCTCGCCGCGCTGCATGACGGCGAAACCTTCGCGATCGAGCGCTATGCGGTGTCGACCGTGCCGGGCCTGCGGCTGACCGACCCGCGTCCCCTCGCGCCCGGCGATGCGCGGGCGCTGCTGAGCGGGCTCACCGAATCCGTGCAGGGTTTCGCCGCGCTGCCGGCGGTCGCCGACGAACTCTCCGCGATTGGCGCGGCCTGGCCCGGCACGACGCTGAAGGACGATGCGTTCAGCAGCGACGCGTTCGCCGCGGCGCTCGGCGCCGCGAACTACTCGGTGGTCCATATCGCCTCGCACGGCCAGTTCGGCGGCAGCATCGATGACACCTTCCTGCTCACCCATGACGGCCGCATCGCGATGAACGATCTGGAAACCTACATCGGCCGCACCTCACGGCGCGACCGGCCGGTGGAGTTGCTGACGCTGAGCGCGTGCCAGACGGCGAGCGGCAACGAACGGGCAGCGCTGGGACTCGCCGGGGTCGCGGTCAAGGCCGGGGCGCGCAGCGCGCTGGCCACGCTGTGGTCGGTCAACGACAAGGCGTCCGCGCAACTCGTGTCGCACTTCTATGCGACGATGCGCGGCGGTGCCGAGTCGAAGGCGGTCGCGTTGCAGGGCGCGCAGCGTACACTGATCGCCGACCCGCGCTTCCGTCACCCCGCCTACTGGAGTCCCTTCCTGCTGATTGGGAACTGGCTGTAGGGCGCGCCTTCGCGAACATCATTCGAAGGCGGCCACCTGGCGCTCTGGCCGCGCCCGGCATCACCCGGGTAAACTGGCGCGCGCCAAGGTCGCAAGCTGCGCCGGTCCGTCGAAAAGCGTCCAGCCCATGCGGAGCCCAGTTGGCTCCCGCAGGTTCGCACGACGTGGACCGTGTCGCATCTGCTTGATTTCAAACCCTGCCCGGGTGGCGGAATTGGTAGACGCACCGGACTTAAAATCCGGAGGCCGCAAGGTCGTACCGGTTCGATTCCGGTCCCGGGTACCAGCCAGACTGTCGCGACGCGAGTCCGCGTCGCGCGGAACGGAAACACGGACCTCCTCTCCCGCTCAGGCCGCCTGCCTGGGCGCTCAGGACTTCATGCATGGGCGAGCCCGTCGAAATATTTCCCTGGAACCCGAACTTCGAGACCGGCATCCCCGAGATCGACGAACAGCACCGCAAGCTAGTCGAGCTGCTCAACGTCCTGGTCAGCCATCTTGCCTACCAGTCCGACGCGCCCGCGCTGAACAAGGTATTCGACGAGCTGCGGGACTACACGGCATTCCACTTCAAGTCGGAAGAGCAGATCTGGCACCGCTACTTCGACGGGGACCCGTGGGAGGAATGGCACCGCAAGACGCACGGGGACTTCATCGCCGAGGTGCTGCGGCTCAAGAACGAGGAGCTGGTCAAACCGCTCGACGTCGTGATCGAGCAGATCGTCACCTTCCTGACCCACTGGCTCGCCCAGCACATCCTCGACTCCGACAAGCGGCTCGCCAAGGTGGCACTGGCGATGCCCTCGGGCATTTCGCTCGCCCGCGCGAAGGAGCTCGCGAACGAGGAAATGTCCGGGTCGACGAAGGTCCTGGTCGACACGATCATGTCGATGTACGACAAGCTAGCGAACCGCACGGTCACGCTGGCCCGGGAAATCCAGCTGCGCAAGCAGATGCACGAGGAACTCGTCGCCGCACGCAGCCAGGCGGAGGTCGCCAGCCAGGCGAAATCGAGCTTCCTGGCCAACATGTCGCACGAAATCCGCACACCGATGAACGCCATCATCGGCATGGTGTACCTGATGAAGCGCGAAGCGGCCGATGCCCGCCAGTCGCAGCGCCTGGACAAGATCGAACAGTCGGCCAGGTACCTGATGGACATCATCAACAACATCCTGGACCTGTCGAAGATCGAGGCCGGCAAGTTCACGCTCGAGGAGCGGGAGGTCGCGGTTGAATCCCTGGTCGCCAACGTCGCGTCCATCCTCGCGGACCGCGCGGGGGACAAGGGCGTCCGGTTGGTCGCCGAGACCGGGCCGATGCACGGCCTTCAACTGCTGGGCGATCCCACGCGCATCCAGCAGGCGCTGCTGAACTACGCCGGGAATGCGCTCAAGTTCACCGATGCGGGAACGGTGACGCTGCGCGCGGAAAGACTGGAAGAAGCGGAGGATTCGGTGCTGGTGCGCTTCTCGGTGCGCGATACCGGGATCGGCATCGCTGCCGCGGACATCCCGCGGCTGTTCTCGGCCTTCGAGCAGGCGGACGCGTCGACGACGCGAACCCACGGCGGGACCGGCCTCGGGCTCGCCATCACGAAGAAGATTGCCGAACTGATGGGCGGCACGGTTGGCGTCGACAGCACGCCGGGCCAGGGCAGCCACTTCTGGTTCACCACCCGCCTGCGCAAGGGCAAGCCCGCGCCGTCGACGTCCGGCCGCCCGGAGGAGGACGTGCGGCAGACGCTCAGGCAGGACTTCGGCGGCACTCGCCTGCTGCTGGTCGAGGACGACCCGTTCAACCAGGAAATTGCGCAACTGCTCATCGCGGACGCCGGCCTGGCCGCCGACATCGCGGGCGACGGCGAGGAAGCACTCGCCATGCTCGCCAGGCATCCCTATCCGCTCGTCCTGATGGACATGCAGATGCCCAACATGAACGGGCTCGACGCGACCCGCGCGATGCGCAAGACGGAGAATGGCAGGACAGTGCCCATCATCGCCATGACCGCCAATGCCTTCATCGAAGACCGGCAGAACTGCCTCGCGGCCGGGATGAACGATTTCATCAGCAAGCCCATCCCGCCCGCGGACCTGCACTCAACGATGCTCCGCTGGCTGAGGGAAGCCGGTCACCCGGCCCGCGCCCGGACTGACGGCTGAGCGCCGCGTGCTGCGGTCGCCGCTTGCGGCGGCCTTGCCGCGCCAGGCAAACCCGGTTCAGCGGAGCGTCGACGGACGGTTGCGTCGAAGACGCGCTGCGCGACGCAGATCAGTACTGGCGATAACGTCGCATCCCGCCGGCAAGGCCGCCGGCCGCCGCGCCAATCGCCGCGCCCTTCCCGGCATCGCCGCCAATCGCACCCATGGCCGCCCCCACCGCGGCACCTCGCGCGGCACCCGGCACGGCACCCTGCTGCTGGTTCGGATTCGCGCGCCGCATGCCACCGACCAGGCCGGCGCCCACAGCGCCCATCGCAGCCCCTTTACCCGCATCACCGGCAATTGCACCGCCCACCGCGCCAATGGCCGCCCCGCGCGTTGCATCGCGCATGAGATATTGCGCTTCGGCGCCGTGGCCGATGCCGATTGCAAGCAACGCCGCGATGACCAGCGTGCGCGTCGTCACGCTCTGCCTCGCTTTCATGTCCTGGCCTGTTCGACGAGACAGGCCCCGGTGATCATGAAGCCCACCTCGGGACTCACGACCCCGATGGCCGCCCTGCCGCTTTTCAGGTCGACACTGATGCTCCAGCCGCGACCCGCTTCGACGCCCTGCAGGACCAGCGTGTCACCCTCCTGCACCTGGCGCTGGATGGCCGTCTCCAGCACGGAGCCATCGGGGCGCTTGCCGTTGATCGATTTTCCGCCGAGATCGGCCGTGAAGAAGAACGGCAGGTTCGCGGTTTCGGCGGTGACCCGCACGCATTCGGCGACCGATTCACACTGGAAAATCTCGGCCGGCGCGCAGGTCAGCCGCGACGGTGCGCTGCCTGCGGCGCTCGCTGTCGCCCAACCGGCGCCGAGCACGGCAGCCGCCAGCATTCTTTCCATGGCTGACCTCATCGGCATCTCCTCCCCTCCGGATCGCTTGTTCTCCGGGACGATAGGCGAGAGCGCCCCTCCCGCCTATGGGACCAAAGTCCAAGCCGGTGTCCTCCGCGCGCTCCGTGGTAAAAACCCGGCTACTGAAGCTGCGGAAACGGCTGGTTTGACCACGGAGGGCACGAAGGGCACGGAGAGGACACTTTTTTCGACCGTGGTCCCGGCAATGGCCAAGCCTTCGCGCGCTGGCTCAGCCCGACTTGACGAATCCCGGTGTTCCCCGCGTTCACGCTGGCCCATCAGGGCCTGGACCCCGCTGCCCGCGTCCAGATGTGACCAACAAACAGCCACGACGGAGGGGCATGACGGCCCGCTCAGGCCGGCGCGCGATGCTCCCCGAAGCGCCCGAAGCGATAGAGCAGCGCCGGCATGACGAGAAGATTGAGCAGCGTCGACGACAGCAGGCCGCCGACGATGATCGCAGCCATCGGCCCCATGATCTCGCGGCCGGGATTGTCGCTGTCGATCGTCAGCGGCAGCATCGCGAGGGCGGTCACCAGCGCCGTCATCAGGATGGCGGGCAGGCGCTCGCGCGCGCCACGCAGCACGGTGTCGATGTTCCAGGGGCGGGCTTCCACGCGCACGAGGTGATCGTAGTGCGACACCAGCATGATGCTGTTGCGCACGGTGATGCCGAACAGCGTGATGAAGCCGACGATCGAGCCTACCGAGACGATGCCGCCACCGATCATCACCGCCGCAACGCCACCCGCCAATGAGAACGGCAGGTTCAGCATGATGATCAGCAGGTAGCGCAGGCGCCTCACGGCGACGTGGATCAACAGCAGGACGCCGAAGCCGGCGACCAGCGCATCGACGAGGAGATCCTGTCGCGCCGCGTACTGCTCGACCGCCGCGCCGGTGAACTCGGGGTGCACACCGTCCGGGAACTTCATGCCTTCCAGCACGCGTTGGCGGATGCGCTGCAGGACGCCACCGGCGTCATGGCCGGCAACCTCGGCGGTGATTACCTGCAGGCGCTGCGCGTTGCGATGCAGGATGTTGTACCGGCCATCGCCCTGCTCGATGCTCGCCACCTCCGCCAGGCGCACCGGTATGCCGCCAGCGTTGGCGACAAGCAGTTCGCCGAGACGCCCCGCGTCGCCGCGGGTCTGCGCGTCGAGCAGCACGACCAGGGGCACGCGGCGATTGTCGCGTTCGACCTCGTTGACGATTTCCCCGCCATAGGCGCTGCGCACGGCGCGCAGCACCGCGGCCCGTTGCAGGCCCAGTCGCGCCAGGCGGCGGTCGTCCACTCGAATCGTCAGCACCGGCGTTGCGTGCGACGCGCGCACCCGCGCGTTGCGCACGCCCGGCACGTCGCGCACGAGTCCGGCGAGTTCCACCGCCTTGGCGTCGAGCACGTCGAGGTCCGTACCGAAGAGGTTGATGACCACCGGCGCGGTATAGCCCGAGATGGTCTCGTCGATGCGCTCGGTCAGGAAGGTGTTGGCTTCGTAGGTGATACCGGGAAAGCCCTTCAGCGTCTCGCGCAGGCGTTCGAGCACTGCCTGCTGGCGCGCGCCGCCCATCGGCTCCAGCGCGACCTCGTACTCGCTGTAATGACTGCCATAGGTATCGGCGCCGCGCGAGGCGCGTCCCGCCCACTGGGACACCGAACGCACGCCGTCGATCTCGAGGAAGCGCTCGCCGAGGCGGGTGCCGACCCGGATCGACTCGTCGAGACTCGTGCCGGGCAGCCCCGTCGTGTGAACGATGTAGTGGCCTTCGCGCAGTTCGGGCAGGAAGCGCGCCCCGAAGCCCGGCAAAGCGAATGCGACGAACGCGAGACAGGCGGCGCTGATGCCCACGGCGAGCGCCGGACGGCGGGCGAGCGCGCCGACCGCCGCGACGTAGGGCGGGTTCATCCAGCGGAACACCGGTGCCTCGCGCGCGCCCTGACGGGCGCCGGCGAGCAGCATCACGCACAGCGCTGGCGTGACGGTGACCGCGACCAGCAGCGAGGCCATCACGGCGAGGATGTAGGCGAGCCCCAGCGGGGCGAACAGGCGGCCACTGACGCCGCCGAGGGTCAGCAGCGGCACGAACACCAGCGCGACGATGAAGGTTGCATAGACCACCGAGCCGCGCACTTCCAGCGAGGCGTCCAGCGCAACCTGAGCGAGATCCTGGCCGGGTTGCGCTTCGCGCATGCGCCGGAAGATGTTCTCGGTGTCGATGATGGCGTCGTCGACGACCTCACCGAGCGCAATCGCGAGCCCGCCGATGACGAGCACGTTGAGGTTCGCGCCCGCCTCGATCAGCACGATCACCGCCGTGAGCAGCGACAGCGGGATCGCCAGCGCCGAAATCAGCGCAGTGCGCAGGTTGAACAGTCCGATCACGAGCACCATCAGCACCAGCACGCCGCCCACCAGCAGGTGACCCGAGATTTCCCGCAGCGCGGTCGTGATGTAGTTCGCCGGCACGAACAGGCGTCCATGCACGGTGACGCCCTGCTGCTCGAGCACGGGCGCCAGATCGGCGAGCAGCGCGTCGAGATGCTGCGAGATCGTCAGCGTGTTCGCGCCCAACTGGCCTATCACCATCAGCACGACGGCCGGCTCGCCCATCACCTGCGCGGCGCTGAAGCGCGGCAGGCCGCCCCAGCGCACGTCGGCGACGTCACCGAGCGCCAGGCTGCCGACGCCGTCGAAACGCAGGCCCGCCGCCGCCAGCGCGGCAGGCTCCAGCGCGTCCTGCGCGCCGGTGATGGCGATCTGCTGGTTTGCATTCTCCACGACGCCCAGCGGCAGGTTGGCGGTGGCCTCGCGCGCGGCGGCGGCGAGATCGGCGAGCGTGACGCCGTGTCGCGCCATCGCATCGAGCCTCGGCTCGACCACGAGCGCCCGCTCCTCGCCGCCGAACACGTTGACGTCCGCGACGCCCGGCACGCTCAGCAGGCGCGGCACGACCACCCGTTCGGTCAGGTCCCGCAGACGCATCAGGTCGCCGTCGGCCACGAGGCCCAGCGTGCGCACCGTCGCGGAGGATGAGGCAAGCGGCGCCATCACCGCCGGCCCGGCGCCGGCCGGCAGGCGCGGCGCCGCGCTCACGAGGCGCTCGTTGACCTGATTGCGGTTGCGGAAGGTGTCGCTGTCCTCGTCGAAGACCAGGGTGAGGATGGACAGCCCGGCGATCGACTCCGAACGGAGATGGTCGAGCCCGATCATGCCACCGAGCGCGGCCTCCAGCGGCTGGGTGACGAGCGCCTCGACCTGCTCCGTGGACAGTCCCGGCGCCTCTGTCTGCACGACAACGAGTTTCGGCGCGAACTCGGGAAAGATGTCGAGGCCGGTGCTGCGCAGCTTGACGATGCCGTAGAGCACGAGCGCGATTGCACCGGCCACGACGATCCCCCGGCGCGCGATTGCGAAGCGTACCAGTGAACTCAGCATCCGCTGCCCGCCTTCGCTATCCGTGTGGGCACGTTGTCGCCGGCATCAGTCGTCATCTTCTTCGGGAATCTGTTCGCGGAATTCCTCGGCCAGCAGGGCCTGCGCACCGCGCACGACGATGCCACCCGCCGGTGGCGGCCGGGCCGGCAGCAGCATGCCGTCGGCATGCGGCAACGCTTCGCCCACTGCCTGGCGTTCGAAACTGCCCGGCGCCACCGCAACGAAATACCAGGTCTGTCCCCGGTGCCAGACGACGGCGCCGGCCGGCAACAGCACGCCTTCAACCTCGCCGGCTGCCTGCGGAATCCAGACATTCAAGCGCATGCCGACCCGCAGTTCCGGCGCCTCCACGAGGCCGAAATGGCTGGCGGACTGGCCGCCGCCCAGCACGGTGGCGGCCGGCCCCAGCACCGCGACCGGCCGCGCCCCGTTCCGCTCGTCCCCGGGCGCCACGAACACGGTCGCCGGTGGCGTGCCGGCGGCCGCGAACTCTATCAGCTGGGCCTCGCCGGCCTCGAGCGCCGCGAGGCGCGCCGGCTCGGCCAGCGCCAGGGCGGCAAGCGCGGCGCCCCAGCCGGTCCGCAGGTTCGTGCGCAGCGCGTCGACCCGGGCCTCACGCTCGATGGCAAGCTCGCTCATCCGGCGATATTCAATCTCGAGATCCGCGAGCTCCTTGCTGACCGCAATCTCGCCGCGCGCGCTGAAGCCCCGCAGGCGCTCGAGCCGTGCCTCGACCGTGCCCGCGATCCCGCGCTGGGCATCCGCTGCGGCGTGCGCGGCACGCAGCTCACGCAGCAGGGACAGCAGGCCGGCCGGATCGGCGACCCGGCCGTAGGCCTGCTGCTCGCGGGCGGTGCGCGCGATTTGCGCGGGCGCGACGAGGATGCCGGCGGCGGCGATTTCCGCTGGCGACAGCATCACGCGCAGCGCGCCGTCGACGCGGCGCACGCGCGACGGAATATCGTCGTCATCGTCACCGCCCGCCGCCTCCTGCGACGTCGCCGCGTCGGCGTCGACCGTTGCCGGGGTGCGTTCGTGCTGCAGCCACAGGCTTGCGCCGACGCCGATTGCGATGCCGATAATCAGCAGGATGACCCGGATCATGGGGAATTGCCCTCGGCGTCCGTGCTGACGCCGGTATCGAGTTCGACGAGATAGCGACCGAACGCGGGATCCAGCAGCGGCGTTCGCGCCACCGCCTCGAGCTGGGCCCGGCTGCGTCGTGCCTGTGCCGCGCAGGCTGCCAGCCGCGCCTCTACCTCCGCCACCTGCAGCGCCGCGCGGGTAACGCTCAGGCGGTCGACGATGCCCTCTGCGCGCTTGCCGTCGAGTTCAGCGTGCGTGCGCGTCACCTCTCGCGCGATGTCCCGCGCGGCGTCAAGCACGCGCAGGGCGGCCTGCCAGTTCGCATGCGCACGCTGCAGTTCGGCGATCGTTGCCGCCTGCTCCGCGTGGAAGTGCTCGCGCGCCATGTCGCGCGCGGCCGTCGCACTCGCAATCGCGGCGTCGTGGCTTGCGAACAGCGGCACGACGACACCGCCGAACAGCGACCATACGCTGTCACCCTGGTCCAGGAAGTAGCCGGGGCTCAGCTCGATGGCCGGATACTGGGCAGCAAACGCCAGCGCCAGATCGCGTTCGGCGCGATCGTACCCGGCCAGCGCGCGCAGCACGCGCGGATGCGTGCGCAGCACCTCCCGCTGCAGATCGGCGTACGGGGGCAACGCGGCAGGAGGCGCCGGTTCGACACGCATCGCATCGAGCGCCGCCAGCGGCACGGCCAGGGCCGCGGCGAGATCGGCGGTGGCGGATGTCCCGGCGATGATGAGGTTCAATTGCTCGAGACGCGCGGCGTTGGACTCCAGTGCCAGCGTCTGCCATTCGAAGCTGTCGGTGACGCCTGCGGCGACCAGGGCCCGGGCAGCATCCACGGCGGTACTGCGCGCAGCCGCCACGCGTTCGCCGAGCGTGGCCTGCTCGCGCTGGGCGATGACCTCCAGCGCGGCGACATGGGCCGCATCACGGGCTTGCCACGCCGCATCCAGCATGTCGATGCGCGCAATGGACACTTCGACGGCCGAGCGCTCGCCCGCAAGCCGGCGTCGCGACGGCGGCTGCACCAGGAGGCTCAAGCCGGGGCCGATGCTCCAGTTCGAATCGCTGAAGTCTTCTTCCTCGGAGTGATGCTCGACGGTCAGGTTGAGCTGCGGGTTCTCGCGCTGGACGGCAACGCGCTGCCGCGCGCGCGCCGCGAACACGGCGGCACGCGCCTCCTCCACTGTGCGGCTGCGCGCGGCGGCGAGGACGCCGAGCCGTGCGGGCGTCCACGCCGCTGCCGGCGTTGACGCGTCGGCGTCCACACGCTGCAAAAGAGCCAGCACGACGGGGTCATCAAGGCGCGCCAGCGCCGTGGCCTGCGGCACCGTGGCGTGGTCGAGTTGCGCCGGGGCATAGCGTTGGAAGCTGCACGCGAAGAGCCCCGGCAGCGCCAGCGCAAGCGCGAGGCGCCAGGCGGCCTTCGCCACGCGGCGACGAATCCGCACCCGGACGGACGGTCGCCCGCATTGCTCTGCCATGGTCAGGTCGATGTCATTGCTTCCAGATTGCGCTGCGTGCCGGCGCAGGATCGGCCGCAGCAACGACGCGGGCTAGTTTATAGCGCGTGCGATCGGGAGCAAGCTCGGCAGTTACAGGTTCGCCCGTGAGCCGGTGCATCGCAGCAGCCGGTCGGCTTGCCAACGGCGGCCGAACCGCGATTTGAGCCCGGGCAACGCGGACGAGGCGTGCGTCCGCTTTGGCTCTTCCCTTGCAAGCGCGATGTTCGTGGTCGAACCCGAACACGGCGTACGCGCGGCAGCCGCCCTGATGCGTGATCGCCACGTGGGGACCCTGGGCGGGGTCATGCACAGCAACTGGACGTGCAGGCCAACCTGCGCACGCGACCTCCGCCATCCAGGCGGCGGACGTCCCAATCTGGTTGCGCACGCAACCACCAGTTCCTATAGTTGCCCGCGCATCATCCGGCAGGCGAGACCATGGCCACGACCAGGCGCTCACGAGCGGTACCGCCGCTCGAGTCAACCCTCAGCTACCAGCTGCACCTGTTGCACAAGTTGAGCGACCGCGACAGCCAGCACGCTTACCAGCGTGAACTGGGACTCTCACTCGCCGACGGCCGTTGCCTCGCGACGGTCGGCGCATTCGCGCCGCTCTCCGTGGTCGACCTCGCGCGGCGCGCCAACCTGAACAAGGGGCAGGCGAGTCGCGCCGCGCAGGCGCTGGTGGAGCAAGGTCTCGTGCGCAAGGCCGGCAGCGAATTCGACGGCCGGGGTGTCGTGCTGGACCTGACCACCGCCGGCCGCAAGAAGTGGACCCGGACGATGACGCTGATCGCCCGCCGCAACGACGAGATCTTTGCCTGCCTCGATGCCGGCGAGCGCCAGGTCTTTGCTGACTGCCTCGCACGCCTCGTTGCGCACAACCAAACGGCCTGACACGGCGCGAATCTGGATCAGCCATGCACCAGCCATCGACCTCTCCGCGCCCGTCCCTCTACTACGACTACCGGGTCTTCCCGCCCTGGCTGCCCGACTCCCGTGCGTCAGCGCCGCGCGTGCCGGTGGCAATCGTCGGCGCTGGCCCCACCGGCCTCGTGACCGCGCTCGAACTCGCCCGGCACGGCGTGACCAGCATCGTGCTGGCAGCCGAACTCCAGGTCTCGGAGGGCAGCCGGGCGATTGTCTTCACGCGACGCTCGCTGGAAATCCTGCAGCAGGTCGGGGTCGCGGATCGCATCGTGCGCGAGGGCCTGCCGTGGCGTTGCGGGAGTTCCTTCTATCGCGGCCAGCGAGTTTTCCGCATGGAAGCGCCATGCGCCGAGGACGACCGCTTTGCCCCGATGACCAACATCCAGCAGCAGTACCTCGAGGAGTACCTGCTGGACGCCTGCGCGGCGGAGCCGCTGATCGAGCTGCGCTGGGGAAACAAGCTCGTTGGCATCACCGAGGACACGGACGGCGCCGTTCTTTCGATCGACACGCCCGCAGGCGTCTAT
>CALRPY020000095.1:0-11199 GCA_943370145.1 Hydrogenophaga intermedia
GTCCTGCCATCCGAAGGTGTTCTGGGAGTGGGCGGTATCGAATCACGCCTACGCGTCCATTTCGCCGATGTTTCACAAGTTCGAACAGGCGATCAACAACTTCGCCTCCGGCACGATTGGCACCTTCTGCGTGCGCTGCCACCAGCAGGTCGCGACCCAGATGGGCGAGCCGCGCGAGAAGCCGCTGTGGGACCGTTCCGACATCTCGCGTGAAGGCGTGACCTGCGTGACCTGCCATCGCGTGTCGACGCAGTTCGGCAAGGTCAACGGCGAGCGACACATAGATCCGGCGCCGATGAACGCACCCGTCTACAACGCCGGCACCGGCGTGAAAATGGCCGAGGTGCTCGCCAACGCGAAGGAATACGGCGTGGCCATGGCGCCCGGCGAGCCCGGCACGCCGATCCACGCGCCGGCAATCAAGTTCGAGCAGATCTCCCAGAGCGAATTCTGCGTCTCCTGCCACCAGGTCGCGGTCCATCCCGGCATCAAGCTCGAAGTCGTCTGGGAGCAGTACCGTGGCGCGCCTGCGGCGAAGGAAGGCATCACCTGCCAGGAATGCCACATGGGCAAGGTGCCGGGCGAGGCCGCCGGCTTCGATACCTGGCCAATCGCGATCGTCAACGGCCAGACGGTCGGTGACTCGAACCAGAAGCACTCGAACCATCTGTTCTACGGCCCCGGTTACCCGATCGCCCATCCCGGCATCTTTCCGTTCAACCCGCGCGCGCTGCGCTGGACCATCAAGGACTGGCTGAAGTTCGATTACCGCTCGCCCTGGGGCAATCCCGAGTGGGAGGAACAACTGGCCCGCGGCGAAGTCGAGGCCAGCTTCCCGGCGGAATGGAGCAGGCGCGAAGACCGTGAAGAGGCGCGCTACGTCATTTCGCTGAACGAGAAGCTGCTCGACGACAAGCGCAGCTCGCGCATCGAGGTCATGGAGAACTCGATGCGGATCGACGGGCCCTTCTTCGCGAAGCCGCCGGCCGTCGGCCAGGATCTGAAGTTCAAGTACAAGGTCACGAACGTCGACAAGGGCCACAACCTGCCGTCGGGCTCGCTGGGCGCCCAGCCCGAGCTGTGGTTCAACGTGGTGCTGATCGACCCCGATGGCGAGCGTGTCTGGGAATCCGGCTATGTCGACAGCAACGGCGACATGGCCGACATCCATTCGCTCGACGTCGCGAAGGGCAGCGTGCCGTACGACAGCCAGCTGTTCAATCTGCAGACGAAGTTCCTGACGACCAACGTCAAGGGCACCGATCGCGAAATGTACCTGCCGATCAACTTCGATTTCGACCAGCTGCCGCACATCCGCCCACCCGGCGTGCCGACGACGGTGCTGAACCACCCACCGTTCATCCGGATGGAGGGCCGCAGCCTGCCACCGCTGGGGCACCGCTACGCGAAGTACAGGATTCCGGCGGCGGTGATTACCAAGCCGGGGCGCTATCGCCTGCAGTCGCGCATGCGCAGCCGCGCCGAACCGATCTATTTCATGAAATTCGTCGGCGCGACCGTGGACATGGAGCAGTCCATCAACGAGTGGATGGTCGACATCCACCCGGCGGCAGCGGAATTCGAAGTCAGGTAATCGACAGAACTTGCCACTGCAAGTGGCGGGAGGCCGGCCGCGACCGCGGCCCGGCACAGGTAGGGGGACGTAACGCATGACGCGCACCGGCGTCGCATTCTTGATTGCCAGCCTCGCGCTCGCCGCGAGCAGCGCGTTCGGCGAGGTGCCGCGTCGTGGCGGCGCGGTAGCGCCGCCGGTCGTGCCGGAGCCGGCCGAAGGGCGCGTGCGCGGCGATCACGCGCACGAACGCAAGCCGGTGGAGATGTCGCCGGAAGCGCAGCCCGCCGATTACTCGGGAACCCTGTTCGGGCCTGACCCGAGCTATGCCGACAAACCCTACGACGTCGAGGCCCAACTCGAGATCTACGGCGGCAAGACGCGGGTCGACGGGCCGCGACCGCCGATCGAATGGGGTTACCCGATGTACCAGGCCGGACCCATCGGGCCCGGTATCAACCTGTTCGGCGAAAAGAACCCGGCCCGCCCGCAGCTGCTCGCGTTTGGCGACCTGCGCTTCGGTCTCGCGCACAACGACAACGGCGCGCTCGACACCGACCAGATGGCGGTGCGCCTGAACCTCAATTTCGACCTGCGCCTGACCGCGACCGAGCGCATACACCTCTTCGTAAGACCCTTCGATCGCGTCGAGAAGGGCCGCAATACGCGGTACGAATTCGGCGGCAACCAGCGTGACGTCCTCGGCAAGACCGAGGGCCTGTTCGATCTCACGCCTGAAGCGCTGTTCTTCGAGGGCGATCTCGGCCAGATCGCGGCCGGCCTGACCGACGAATACAATCGCTACGACATTCCCGTCTCCTTCGGCCTGATGCCGCTGCTGTTCCAGAACGGCATCTGGATGGAGGACGCGATCCTCGGCGGCGCGATCACGAAGCCGGCGATGAACAGCCCGCTGCTCGACATCTCGAACATGGACGTGACCTTCTTCGCCGGCGCCGATCGCGTGACGACCGGCGCACTGCGCGAGGCGAACAACCAGTTCGACGATCACGGCGCCGAGGTCTACGGCACCGCGATCTTCATCGAGGTGCGCGAGTTCTACATCGAGGCCGGCTACGGCTATACGCGCGACACGCGGGCCGACGCGCTCGGCGATTTCAGCTACCACAATGCGACGCTGGCGGTGACCAGGCGCTGGTTCGGCAAGGTGTCGAATTCCGTGCGTGTAATCGGCAACTTCGGCCAGGACCCGGGCCCGCGCATCGACAAGACCGCCGATGGCTGGCTGGTGCTGGTGGAGAACTCGCTGATCACGCACCTGCCGTCGACGCTCGTGCCCTATGCGAATTTCTTCGTCGGTTCCAACCGTCCGCAGTCGCTCGCGCGCGACTTCGGCGCCGGCGGCATCCTGAAGAACACCGGCATCAATTTCGAGACCGACGGCCTCACCGGCTTTCCGAAGCTCGACGACACGGCGAACGACACCTACGGTGGCGCGCTCGGCGTGAGCTACCTGTTCAACCTGGACCAGCAGCTGGTGTTCGAAGTCGCCGGCCTGTCGCCGTTCGGCCGCGATGACAAGCCCGGCCGCGTGGCGAAGGGCGATCAGGCGGCCATCGGCGCGCGCTACCAGCGGCCGCTGTCGAAGAGCTGGATTTTCCGCACCGACGCGATCTGGGGCATGCGCGAAAACGACGATGACCTGTCGGGCGTGCGCGCCGAACTGAGGCTCAAATTCTGATGCACGCCCGGCCGCCCAAAGGGTTCCTCGTCGTCCTCGGCCTGCTGCTGCTGTTCTTCGCGCTCGGCCGCGCGGCCTTCGCTGCCGACGTGCCCCCGCTGCCCGCCGATCGCGACGCCCGCTTCCTCGGCGTCGACACCTGCGGTTCGTCCGAGTGCCACGGCTCGCCGGAGCCCTGGCGCAACGCGACCGTGCTGATGAGGGAGCGCCTGATCTGGGAAGCCCACGATGAGCACGCGAAAGCGTATGCGTCGCTCGGCTCTGACGCCGGCAAGCGCATCGCCAAGAACCTGGGTCTTGCCGACGCGGCGCAGGCGCCGGAATGCCTCGTGTGCCACACGACGTATGTGCCGGCGGCGCAACGTGGTCCAAAATTCCGCCTCGAGGCCGGCGTCGGCTGCGAGAGTTGCCACGGGCCGGGCGGCAGCTTCCTGCGCGCCCACGTGCAGTCGACCTCCAAACACGCCAGCAACATCGCCGCCGGCATGTTCCCGACCACCGACCCCGCGGCCCGTGCGGCGCTGTGCCTGTCCTGCCACCAGGGCGACGCGACACGCCGCATCTCGCACAGGATCTACGGTGCCGGCCATCCGCGCCTGCGCTTTGAACTCGACACCTACAGCGTCAACCAGCCCTACCACTTCAATCCCGATGCCGACTACCGGCGCCGCAAGCCCACCGCAACCCATTTCCGCATGTGGGCGGCGGGGCAGCTGCACGCGGCGCGCGCGATCGTCGACCAGCTGGGCGACCCGGCGCGCGAGCACGCGGGGATCTTCCCCGAACTCGCGAACTATGACTGCCACGCCTGCCACCAGGCGATCGGTGACGATCCGGGCTATCGGCCACGGCCGGGCCTGCGTGCCGGCGCACCGACGCTGATCGATGCGCCGCTCGTCGCGCTGCGCGGGCTGAGCGCGGTGGTCGAACCGGCGCTGACCGCGCGCCTGCGTGACGAGACCCGCGCGCTGCAACTGGCGGTCGATCGACCGGCGCAGCGCGACGCGGCCGTTGCGGCCCTCAAGCGCACGCTGGCCGAACTCGAGGGGAAGGTCGCCGCCCGCGCCGAACAGCCGGCTGACGGCAGGGCGGTGGTCCGCGCATTGAACGCGATGGTGGCCGCCGAACGTCCGCTGCCGTTCACCGCCGCGGAGGCGACCGCCATGAGCCTGTCGACGCTGCTGCTCGCCGAACATGAGGCGGGCCGCCTTGCCGACCCCGACTATGCGCGCATCAACAAGGCGCTCGATGCCGTGTACGCCGCTCTCGGCGACGAGCGGACCTATCGGCCGGCCACGCTGGCCGACGCGGTCGCCGCCCTCGACCTCGAGCTGGGCCGGTGAGAATGCGCCGCAGCCTTTTCCATGAGCCCGGCGCATCGCGCGCCGAAACGATGATTGCGAACGCGCCTGGCGCCGAGCCGGCCGCCGCGTCCGCCGACAGATGAGCTTCAATGCTATGAGCAAGGACCGTGACAGACTGACCCAGCATGGCCGCCGGCTTGACGGCCTGCGATCATGCTTGCGGTTCGCAGGCGTGCTGCTGCTCGCGCTCGTGGCCAGCGGGCTCGGCGCGCAGGAAATGGACCAGACGCCGGACGCGCCCGCCAAGCATCTCGGGGTCGTGACCTGTTCGGGTTCCACCTGCCACGGCGCCGCGCAGCCGCTGGCCGAATCGAAGGTCATGCAGAACGAGTTCATCACCTGGCATCGCGAGGACCACCACGCCCGCGCCTACCGGTCGCTGCTTGGCGAGCAGGGCCAGCGCATCGCGCGCAACCTCGGCCTCGAGAGCGCGGCGAATGCGCCCGAATGCCTCACCTGCCACACGAATTTCGCGCCCGCCGAACAGCGCGGCAAGCGCTTCCAGCTCACCGACGGCGTTGCCTGCGAGGCCTGTCACGGGCCGGCCTCGAAATGGCTCGGCATGCACGTGACAGGCGAGGCGAGCCGCGCCGACAACCTCAAGGTCGGCATGTATCCGACCGAGGAACCCGTGGCGCGCGCGAAGCTCTGCCTGTCCTGTCACCTCGGCAACGACAGCAAGTTCGCGACCCACCGCATCATGGGCGCGGGGCATCCCCGCATCAGCTTCGAACTCGACACCTTCACGCAGATCCAGCCCGCGCACTATCGCGTCGATGCCGACTACCGCAGCCGCAAGCAGGTCTACAACGGCATGCAGGTGTGGGCGGTCGGCCAGGTGCTGGCCGCCGAGCGCACGCTGGAACTGTTCCGCAGCGCGAAGTGGCAGGGCAACGGCGTGTTCCCCGAATTCGCGTTCTTCGACTGCCACGGTTGCCATCATCCGATGACGGACCAGCGCTGGGCGCCGCGCGAAAGCACCGGCCTCGGGCCTGGCAGCGTGCAGCTCAACGATTCCAACATGCTGATGCTGCTCTACCTGCTGAAGCACCTCGATCCGGCACTTGCCGACCGTCTCCACGGCGGTATGCTTGCGTTGCACAAGGCGACGACGGTGTCGATGGACGCGGCGCAGAAGGCGGCCGGCGACATGTCCGGGGTGCTGAAGGAGGTCCGGGCGAAAGTCGTCGGCCACGGCTTCGGCGCCGCCGACATGAACGCGGTGCTCGCCAGCCTCGTCAAGGGCGGCGTCGGCGGTGACTACCAGGATTTCAGTGCCGCCGAACAGGCGGTGATGGCCATGGCGTCGCTGGTTGACGCCCTGCGGGCGAGCGGTGACCTCGACACGGCGCGCAGCGAACGCCTCGGCGCCGGCATCAAGTCGCTCTACGAGGTGCTGAAGGACGAAAACGCCTACCAGCCGCAGCGCCTCGTCGCCGAACTCCGGAACCTGGAGCAGGCACTGAACTGATCCCATGCCCCAGGAACGAGTGAAGATAGCGATCGTCGGCGCTGGACCCGGCGGACTTTCGGCAGCCGCGCGCGCCGCCGAAACCGGCATCCCCCACGTGCTGCTCGAGGCATCACCGCAGCTCGCCAACACGATTTTCCGCTACCAGAAGGGGAAGCACGTGATGGCTGAGCCATCGGTGCTGCCCCTGCGCGCGGCGGTCGACTTCGAGGCCGGTACCCGCGAGAAGATTCTCGGGCGCTGGGATGAGGCCGTCCGCCGCCACGGCGCAAACGTTCGCTTCAACGCCGAGGTCGTGTCCGTCAGCGGACAGCGGGGCGATTTCGTCCTGAAGCTCGCGGGCGGCGACGAAGTGCACGCCGAGGCCGTGGTGCTAGGCATCGGGCTGCAGGGCAACCTGCGTAAGCTCGAAGTGCCCGGCGACAGCCTGCCCGGCGTCCAGTACCAGCTCGACGATCCCGACGAGTACCACGACGAAACCATTGTCGTCGTCGGCGCCGGTGATGCCGCGATCGAGAACGCGCTTGCGCTCGCCGGCCACAACAACGTCATCATCCTGAACCGCCGCGACGAGTTCGCCCGCGCGAAGGAAGGCAACCTGAAGGGCATCCTGCGCGCCATCGAGGGCGGCGCGCTCGAATGCATCTACAACGCGAGCCCGGTCGCGGCCGAGACGCTGCCTGCGCAGGATGCGGGCGGGCACCGGCTGCGCCTGCGCATCAAGACCAGGGAAGGCGAAACCGATGTGCTGTGCGACCGCATCATCGGTCGCCTCGGCGCGCTGCCGCCGCGCAAGTTCGTCGAATCCTGCGGCATCCAGATCCCCAGCGACGATCCTTCCGCCGTGCCCGCGGTTTCGCCGCGTTACGAATCGAACGTCCCCGGGCTCTACATCATCGGCGCCCTGGCCGGTTACCCGCTGATCAAGCAGTGCATCAACCAGGGCTACGAGGTCGTCGAGTTCATCTGCGGCCGCGATGTCGCCCCGGCCGACGAAGGCCTGCTGCGCGCGAAGTTCGCGAACCTTCCGGGCCTGACCAGCGTCAACCAGGCGATCGAGGCAATCCAGCGCGAGGTCCCGCTGTTCTCGGGATTGACGCCCTTGCAGCTGCGTGAATTCCTGCTCGACTCCGACGTGCGCACGCCCGCGCCGGGCGAGATCGTCGTCCAGTACAACGACTACACCAACACCTTTTTCTCGATCCTGCGCGGCAGCGTCGACATCCGCCTGAACCCGGACGATCCGTCGCACACCGTGTCGCTCGGCGCCGGCAAGTTCTTCGGCGAGATGTCGCTGATCTCGGGTCGCCGCCGCGCCGCGACGATCACCGCGGGTCCCGGCTGCATCCTCATCGAGACACCGCGCCGCTCGATGAACAAGCTGATCCAGTCCGTGGAATCGGTGCGCCGCGCAATCGACGAGGCTTTCCTCGTGCGCGCCATCAAGATGCAGATCGCGCCCGAGGTGCCGGACGACGAATTGCTGGAAGTCGTGCACACGGCGTCAATCCGGCAGTACGCGCCGGGCGAGGCCCTGTTCCGCGAAGGCGAGCCGGGCGATTCGCTGCACCTGATCCGTTCCGGGTCCGTGACCATCGCGCACGACGTCGGCGGCCGCGAAATCGTCACGGCCTACCTGCCGTCCGGCAATTACGTCGGCGAACTTGCTTTGCTGACCGATTCTCCACGAACCGCGACGGTCCGCGCGGCGGTCGCCACCGAAACCATCCGCCTCAACGGGACGGTGTTCAAGGTGCTGCTGTCGGTCTACCCGGACCTCGAGGCCAAGCTGAAGGACAAGGCGCAGAAGCGCTTGCGCGATTCCGCGCGCACCAAGGGCGGCGGCAGCGCCGGCAACATGATCGAATTCCTCGTCGAACAGGGCGTCGGTGAAGCGACCGACGTGCTCCTGATTGACGAAGCGCTGTGCGTGCGATGCGACAACTGCGAGAAGGCCTGCGCCGACACCCACAAGGGCACGTCGCTGCTCGATCGCGAGGCCGGACCGACCTTCGCAAACCTCCACGTGCCCACCTCCTGCCGGCACTGCGAACATCCCCACTGCATGAAGGACTGTCCGCCGGACGCCATCCATCGCGCGCCGGACGGCGAGGTCTTCATCGCCGACAACTGCATCGGCTGCGGCAACTGCCAGCAGAACTGCCCGTACGGCGTGATCCAGATGGCGGTCAAGGGCGAGCCGAAGAAGCCGAGCCTGTGGCAGTGGCTGTTGTTCGGCAAGGGCGCCGCACCCGGCGACGAAGTCCACCACGAGGACCCGAACCTCGGGAAAAAGGCCGTCAAGTGCGACATGTGCAAGGACCAGAAAGGTGGTCCGGCCTGCGTGCGCGCCTGTCCGACGGGCGCCGCCATCCGCGTCAGTCCGCAGGATTTCATGGCGATGCGTCGATGATGACCGCGTTCGCCCCACAGTCATGCGCCGCGGCCGGCCTCGCGCCGGGACCGGCATCCTCGCCACGCTGAAGCCATGCACGAGTCGTTCATCAGCTACCGCAGATTTTTCTACCTGAAGGTCGCGCTCGGCCTGTGCCTGGCCGCGATGCTTGCCTATGCGATCCACGACCCGGCGGATCCGCCGAACGGCGGCACCTGGCTCGGTTACACGCTGGGCACGCTGGGCGCGGCGCTGATCGTCTGGCTGGCCTGGTTCGGCGTGCGCAAGCGCAGCTATTCCGGTAACGTCACGCGCGTCGCGGCGTGGCTGTCGGCCCACATCTATCTCGGCGCCGCCCTGGTCATCATCGCGACCTTGCACAGCGGCTTCCAGCTCGGCTGGAACGTGCACTCGCTGGCGTATGGCCTGACGCTGCTGGTGATTGCCAGCGGTTTCTACGGCCTCTACACCTACGTCGCGTATCCGGCGCGCATCACCGCCAATCGCGGCGGCATGACGCGCGAAGCGATGATCGCCGAAGTGGCGGAACTCGACCGCGAGTGCCTGCAGCTGTCCGACCAGGTGAGCCCCGAGGCCTACCAGGTCGTGCTGCGCTCGATCGATGAGACGGTCCTCGGCGGCTCGGTGCTGGAGCAGCTGCTCGGCGATCCGGCGCGTCGCTCGTCGAGCCAGAAACTCTCGCAGGGCCTCGACGACATCCGGAAGAAAATCGAGGCGCGCGCCGCCCGCGAGGTGCCCGATCTGTCGCAGGTCCAGAATACGGAAATGACCGCGATAGGCTTCCTGGCCGGGCAGGTCATGTCCGAAGGCGCGGGGCCTGAACGGCTGGAAAGAATCCGGCGCCTGTTCGATCTGATCACGCGCAAGCGCGCGCTGGTCGAACGCGTCCAGCGCGACATCCAGTACCAGGCTCGCCTCGCGGTCTGGCTGTACGCGCACGTGCCCTTGACGGTGGGCCTGCTCGTCGCGCTCACCATCCATGTTTTCTCGGTGTTCTATTACTGGTAAGCCGCCGTGCGCATTCTCGTCAGACACATCACGCGCAAGACCAAGGGTGGCGCCACGCACCAGGACCAGCTCCTCAGCGGCGCCCGGCTGACGCTAGGTCGCGGCACCGACCAGGACATCCATCTGCCGAACCTGCGCGTGGCGCTGGCCCACGCGGAACTCGTCGAGGGCCCCGACGGCCGCATCCGCCTGCAGTCGGGTATCGCCAGCGGCTTCCGCTACAACGGG
Organism: Hydrogenophaga intermedia; assembly: GCA_943370145.1. Taxonomy (GTDB): domain Bacteria; phylum Pseudomonadota; class Gammaproteobacteria. Next base: position 9,763 of record CALRPY020000095.1, read on the forward strand.
ACCGCGGTGCAGGTCGCGGTGATCGTGCCGGGCGACCGCGTCGAGATTGGCAGCTTCGAACTGGTGTTCGGCAGCGCCCCCGGCGCCGACCTCTGCGTGGACATCGCGGAGGACCAGTCGGCAAAGGGGCGCGAAATGGAGGACGCGCTGGTCAAGCGCTCCCGGCAGAGCCTGACTGCGGCGGGCCTGCACAAGCGGCCCCTCGCGCTGGGCCTTGCCGGCACGATTGCCGTGCTGTTCCTGCTGGTACCGCTGATTGCGGCGATCGTCGAACCGGTCGGTCACGTGTTGCGCAAACTCCCGGTCGTCCCTTCCGATCACGCCTGGTCGTCCGGCGAGGTCAGCCAGGCCCATGCGCACATCGCGCAGCGCTGCGAGGCCTGCCACACGACGCCGTTCATGCCGACCCGCAACGAGGCCTGCCTCGCCTGCCACGAGCGTACGCCGCACCATGTCGAGCAACCGCTGCTCGACGCCGGCCTGTTCGAGAACTTCCGCTGCGGCAGCTGCCACCACGAGCACACCGGCAAGGCCTCCATCGTGCGTCACGACGAGCAGCTCTGCGTGCGCTGCCACTCCGATCTGAAGGAAGTCGTCGCCGACACCCGGCTCGAGAACGCCGAACATTTCGGCGACGACCATCCGCAATTCAAGCCGATGATCGTGCACCAGGTCGGCGCCAAGCGGCTCGAGGTTCGCGTGTCGCTCGACGACAAGAAGGATCTCAAGGAACAGCCCAACCTGGAATTCCCGCACAAGACCCACCTGCGCCCCGACGGCATCAAGAGCCCGACCCGTGGCACGGTGAAGCTGGCCTGCGCGGACTGCCACCAGGTCGAGCCTGGCGGCGGCCGCATGCGGCCCATCGAATTCGAGCAGCATTGCCACGATTGCCATCAGCTGAAGATTCCCGGCGACGTCGAGCGCGAAGCGCCGCACGGCAATCTCGAGGCGGCGCTCTATGCGGTCGACGACTACTTCGCCGGCTGGGCGCTCCGTAGCGGTTATCCGAACGAATTCGCGCCCGCAGCGGTCCAGTTGCGACGCCGCCCGGGCCGCGACATGAGCGAGCAGGAGCGCCTCGACGCACTGGCGTGGGCAAGGAGGATGTCGCGCATGGCGACCTCCGAGATGCTCGGCTACACGACCTGCGGCGTCTGCCACAAGGCCGAACCGACCGGCAGCGGCGATGGTGCCGATGCCTGGCGGATGGCGCCGGTGAACATCCCTTACGCGTGGTATCCGAAATCACATTTCAGCCACGACCAGCACGCGACGCAGCCCTGCGCCGATTGCCACGCCGGCGCAGAGAAGTCGGACACCAGCGCCGACATCAACCTGCCCGGCATCGCGACCTGCCGCAACTGCCATGGCGGCGCGAACGCCGGCGAGGGGCAGCTGGCGTCGACCTGCATCACTTGCCATGAATTCCATCGC
>CALRPY020000096.1:0-11135 GCA_943370145.1 Hydrogenophaga intermedia
TGACCTGACGGGCGACTACCTCTGGCGCAGCAGCGCCAGGATCGGCGCGGGCAAGTTCAGGCCGCTACGCCCGCTGAAGCCGGCTTGACGTACGATTATTCCGTTTTCTGAGATGACCCCCACTTCATCCGTGGTGATTCCGACGTGTCCGTCATCAAAGGCTGCCTCGGTCATGGGGCGCTGACGCGCGTGGGTGAAGCGTCACGCGCCGATGACGCGGCGCAAGCTCGTCTCGTAGCGGAAGCCTTGCGCCGGATGCACGCTGCGCGACACTTCAAGCAGTCCGCCACGCTCGTCGATGAAGCAGTGCTCGACGCACATCACCGGCGCACCGACTGCGATGTCGAGGTCGGCCGCTTCCCTGGCGCTAGCGCCGGCGACCGAGATGGCTTGGCGAATCTGCGCGAAGTTGCAGCCGAACCCGCGTTCGATGGCGACGAACAGCGGCTCGTCTGAGGTCTCGCGCTCGTGCACGGCCTCGCCAAAGGCGTCGGGCACCCAGACCAGCGAGGACGTGACAACCGGTCCGCCCGCGTCGAGCCGCCGCGTGGTGTGGATTTCCCACCACGGAAGCGCCGGCTCACGACGAGCCCTTTCTCGTACAGCAGGCGCAGTGCCGCGCGCACGGTGTGGCGCGACACCCCGAACTGACGCGTGAGTTCGGGTTCGGAGTCCAGCAGGTCGCCCGGTTTGTACATCCCGGTGCGAATCCGTGCGACGAGGACATCTGCGACGGTGCTGTATTTCGGCACGTTCGGGGTCATGAGGGCGGCGCGGAGGTTGATGGGAAGCTTGATTGCACCATGTCAGCCTGTCCGTACATTGGGAACGGACAGGGATTTCATTTGCCCGATTCCGAGCCGTTTTATCGCCGCCGGGCCGTCGTCGCCGCCAAGCTTGTCCGGACAAGACAGGTGGCCGCGACCGGCTTGCTCTCCGCCCACCGGTGTGGTGGCTTCGCGCTGTGGCTCGCCACGTGATGACGTGTTCACCAGTCGGCCGAGACCGCGCCGGGCGAATCGCCCGTGCGCAACGCAGGGAGGGTTCAGCCTTGCAGGCCGGTCACAGGTCTTCGCGCACGGTTGCGACAACTATCGCTGCTCGTCCCGGAGCAGTCCCGATGATCCGCATCCCGGATATGCCCGCACGTTCAGCGCGGGACACGCTCCCTACAGGCCGAGTCCCTCGTCGAGGCCCAGGTGCAGGTTCATGGCCTGCACGGCCGCGCCACTCGCACCCTTGCCGAGATTGTCGAGCCGCGCGACCAGCACGGCCTGGCTGTCGCTCGCAAAGACCATGATCTCGCAGTTGTTGCTGTCGTTGCAGGCCTGCACGTCGAGGAAACCTTCGTGGGCGCTGGCCGGTGCACCGAGCGGCAGCACGCGGACGAAACGCTCGCCGGCATAGTGCTGCGCAAGCGCGCGCTGCAGCGCTGAACCATCGGCGCCGGGCGCCAGCTGCGCGTAATGCAGTGGCACGCTGACCGCGAGACCCTTGTAGAAATTCGCCACGATCGGCATGAACAGTGGACGCCGCGTGAGCCCGGTGTGCGCCGTCATTTCCGGCACGTGCTTGTGCACGAGCGTGAGGCCGTACTGGCGCGGACTGGTCAGCAGCGGGTCGCCGCCGGCCTGGTACTGTTCGATCATCTTCTTGCCACCGCCCGAGTAGCCGGTCACCGAGGTTGCGCTGAGCAGCGCGTCCGCCGGCAGCAGGCCTGCATCGATCAAGGGTCGCAGCAGCAGGATGAATGCGGTCGCATGGCAACCGGGATTCGCAATCCGTTTCGCCGCGCGCAGGCGATCGCGCTGGCCCGGCACCAGTTCCGGCAGGCCGAAGGCCCAGCCCGGCGCGGTGCGATGCGCGGTGCTCGCGTCGATCACGCAGGTCTTGGGGTTCGTCACCAGTTCAACCGCCGCGCGTGCGGCGTCGTCCGGCAGGCACAGAAAGGCGATGTCGGCGGCGTTCAGCAGGCGCGCGCGGGCGACAGGGTCCTTGCGCAGGGCGGGCTCGATGTGCAGGACTTCGAGATCGTCGCGCCCGGCGAGCAGTTCATTGATTCGAAGGCCGGTCGTGCCCTCCTGGCCGTCAACGAAAACCTGGTATTTCATACGCTTGCATCCACCGTCCGCAGGGGCGTGGAGGATAAGCCAAGCGCCCGTCCGTGCAAAGTCATTCAAACCCCGTCGGGGCTGCCGACGGCGGGCTGTCCTTTTTCTCCGGCACTTCTGTCATCGTCGCTTCGGTCAGCAGCAGCGTGCTCGCGACGGACACCGCGTTCTCCAGCGCCACCCGCACGACCTTGGTGGGGTCGATGATGCCCGCTGCCATCAGGTCCACGTACTGGCCCCGGGCGGCGTCGAAACCCTCGTTGCCATTGCTCTTGCGCATTGCGTTGACGACCACCCCGCCGTCGGTCCCGGAGTTCTGGGCAATCTGCCTGGCCGGGGCTTCGAGCGCGGTGCGCAGGATGAGCAGGCCGGTGCGCTCATCGCCCTCGTAGCCCGCGGCGGCCTGTTCGACCGCGTCGATCACGCGCAGCAGCGCGAGTCCGCCGCCGGGCACGATGCCCTCGTCGCTGGCCGCGCGGGTGGCCGAGATCGCGTCGTCGAAGGCGTCCTTGCGCGACTTCATTTCTGCCTCCGACGGTGCGCCGACCCGAATCACCGCCACGCCGCCGGCGAGCTTGGCGAGGCGCTCCTCGAGCTTCTCTCGGTCGTAGTCGGAGGTCGTGTCGCGGATCAGCGCGCGGATTTCGCCGCAGCGCGCTTCGATCGCCTTGGGGTCGCCACTGCCTCCAATCAGCGTGGTGTGGTCCTTGGATACCACCACGCGCGTCGCGCGGCCGAGGTCCGACAGCTGCACGCTGTCGAGCCGCAGCCCGATTTCATCGGACACGACCTGGCCGCCGGTCAGGATGGCGATGTCCTGCAGCATCGCCTTGCGGCGGTCGCCGAAGCCGGGCGCCTTGACGGCGATGCCGGTCAGGATGCCTCGGATCTTGTTGACGACCAGCGTCGCGAGCGCCTCGCCCTCGACGTCCTCGCCGATGACGAGCAGGGACTGGCCGCTCTTCGCGATTTCCTCGAGCAGGCCGAGCAGGTCGGCGAGCTTGTTGATGCGCTTGTCGCAGACGAGGATCAGGGGGTTGTCGAGCACCGCCTCCATTTTCTCGGCATCTGTGATGAAGTAGGGCGAGATGTAACCGCGGTCGAACTGCATGCCCTCGACGACTTCGAGCTGGGTCTCGGTGGTCTTCGATTCCTCGACCGTGATGACGCCTTCCGGGCCGATGCGCTCGACGGCGTCGGCGACGGTGGCGCCAATCGCGGGGTCGTTGTGCGCTGAAATCGTCGCAACGTGCTCACGCTCCGTGCGTGTCGTCACCGGCCGGGACAGGGCCTTCAGCGCGGTGACCGCCACTCTCAGGCCGGCGTCCAGGCCGCGCTTGATGTCGATGGCGCTGGCGCCGGCGGTCACGTTGCGCACCCCGTCGGCGACAATCGCATGCGCGAGCACGGTGGACGTGCTGGTGCCGTCGCCGACCGCGTCACCGGTGCGTTCGGCCGCCTCGCGCAGCAGCTGCGCGCCCATGTTCTCCTCGCGATCCTCGAGGTTCATCTCCTTGGCAATCGTCACGCCGTCGTTGCAGACGATCGGCTTGCCCCAGGATTTCTCGATCAGCACCGACTTCGATTTCGGGCCGAGCGTGACGCGCACGGCGTCGGCGAGCGCGGTGGCGCCGGCGAGCACCTTCTCGCGTGCCTTGGCGCCGAAGACGAGTCTGCGATAAGCCATGATGAACCTCCCGCAAGTAAGATGGACGCGGCATGTTTACCGCGCGCTGGGCCTGCGGGCGCTGACGGGGATCAAGTCCGGCCGCAGCCGGTCCTTCAGCTCAGGCCGCTGACGGGGACCAGTGCACCGTGCACCGCACGAGCGGCCTCCGACCCCAGGAAACAGATGACGCTCGCAAGATCGATGGGCTGGACCCAGAGGCTGAAATCAGCGTCCGGCATGTCCTGACGGTTGCGCGGCGTGTCGAGAATGCTCGGCAACACGGCGTTGACGTTGATGCCATGGCCGCGGAGTTCACGCGCGAGGCTTTCGGTGAGCCGCATGACCGTGCTCTTCGCGGCACAGTAGGCGCTCATGCCGGCCTGGCCTTCGCGGGCGGATTGCGCGCCGACATTGACGATGCTGCCGCCGCCGCGACGGATCATCATCGGCACCGCGGCCCGCACGGCATTGCGCATCGTGTCGACGTTGATGCGGAACATCGCCTCCCATTCGTCGTTGGAGGGCGCATAGGCCGATGCCCCCATCGCGAAGCCGCCGGCGAGATTGAACAGCGCGTCGAACTCACCCGCACGCTCGAAGGTGTCGAGCACTGCGGCCGCGTCGGCGAGGTCCGCGCGCAACCACAGGCCAGGCAGGGCCTCGATGTCCTCGTCGAACGCGAGGTCCACGCCGATGGTCCGTGCGCCGGCGGCGCGGGCCTGCGCCACGACCGCCCTGCCGAGTGCGCCATTGGCGCCGGTGACGAGCACGCGCCTGCCGTTCATGTTCATCCGAATTCGCGCTCCCGATGCTGTTCCGTGGGCCCTCCGCCGGTGGCGGCGCGGGGGACTCCTTCTTATAACAGAAAGGCGATGGGGCGTGCGCAGGCCGTCTGCCGCGAATCAGGCGCCGTGGCCAATCGGCGCCCATGGGCTGACACGACGGGATCCCCGTTTGGCCGGCAGGCGCGCCGCGTTCCTTCGCTTGCGCACGCTCGCCGCGTTGATGTGACAGGGGGCGGTTCCCGTCGGCCGCCGCACGGCACGCAAGCCGGAAGGGGCTTCGGATGCGTGCCGAGTCGGGGCCAGGCGGTGCGTCCCTGCCGATCAGCGCATCCGGCCGGCTCAGCGCTGGCGGCGGTAGCCGGGATCCTCGAGTCCGGCGATGCCGACGAAGCGCGGCAGCGACTTGAAGCGCGCGATCCACGCCTCGACAGCCGGGTAGGGGGAGAGTGCGATGTCTCCCATCGGCGCGAGGGCCACGTAAGGGAAATTGGCGATGTCGGCGATTGTCGGCTTGTCCCCGGTCAGCCAGGCCTGTCGCCCCAGGTGCGCGTCCAGGATTTCCAGCGACCGTCGTCCCCGAATGCGGGCCTCATCGAGGCTTGCCGGAAAGCCGGGGGGCAAGCCGTTCGCCGGGATCCCGAAGGACACCAGCGCGCGTGCCGTGAACACGCCGTATTGCACCCAGCTCGCGGCGAAGGCGAGCCATTCGGCAATTTCGGCCATCGCGCGCGGCTGCGGCGGATACCACGGATCCGGACCATAGGTCGCTGCCAGGTAGACCAGGATTGCAGCCGAATCCCTGAGCATCAGTTCGCCATCGCTCAGGGCCGGCACTTCGCCCCGCGGGTTGATCGCGAGATAGGCAGGCTGGTGCTGTTCGTCGGTCATGAGGTCGATGTCGACGACGCGGTGCGGGACCTCGAGGAAGGACAGCAACAGACGGGCCTTGTAACTGTTGCCGGATTCGGGATGCGAGTAGAGCGTGATCATCGTCGGTTCCTGCAGGGGGATGGCATGGCGCGCGCCTCGCGTCGTCAGTCATGGCCACGCGGCACACGGGCGTTTCCACCCCCATGCGGCAACCGCCTCGAGGGGACGCACGGTGTGCGGTCCCGGCACCGACGAGCGCAGTGCGCGATGCAGTGGATTGGATGCCGCCGCATCGCACGTTCATCCAGGCCGCGGGCAGGGCGAGCCCCGCTTGCGGCTTGGCTTGCATCGACTCAGCGCGGGCGTGGCCCGCCGCCACCGCCGGGTCGGCGCTGGCCGCCGAAACCACCGCCGCCGTAGGCGCCGCCGCCACCGCTGCCGCCGCCCGGCGTGCGGGGTTTGGCGGGATTCACGCGGGCCGGCCGACCATTCAGCGGTGCGCCGTCCATCGCCTTGACGGCAGCCTCTGCCTCTTCCTGGTCCGGCATCTCGACGAAGCCGAATCCTTTCGAACGGCCCGTCTCGCGATCCATGACGATCTTGGCCGAGCTGACGTTGCCGTAGCGTTCGAAGGCGCTGCGAAGTTCTTCTTCAGTGATGGTATAGGGCAGATTGCCGACATAGATGTTCATAGGAAGCGGGTCCCTCACACTGCCATTGCATGCACATTCGACCGCCACCCAACCAATGGCAGGGAAGTTGGGCATCAGCCTGCAGCGCGGGGACTGCTCGCCGACCAGCAGCGAAAACCCGTCCCGAAGCCGGTCGCACCTGGCGCCGCCTTCAGCTACCCGTTGACGATGGTTTAAAGGTAGCAACTGATTCCGCAAAAAGACAATGAAATTTCCGATGCGCGCGCGCAGGCATCAACGGACGTCAGGCTCGCGCTGCCCGCCTGCGTGGCGGGCGCAGCGCCATCTTTGCGGGAATCGGAATTCGGCAGAACCATGCGTCGCACGGTCGAAGCCGCGCACAGGTCGCAGGACCGCGAACGACGCGCCGCCGTGCGGCGCAAGGACTTGCCGCGCGGGCAGGCGGTTGCGCGCCGCGGTCAGGGACGCCGACGAGGCTTGCCGGGCGCAGGCGTTGCGCGAGCCTTGTTCGCGCCTTTGCCGCGTGCGCGCACTGCGTCCCTGGGCACGATGGGCAGGCCGGTATGCTGGGTTCGCATATGACTGCCCGGCTTGCGCTGGCCTTCGGCCTGGGCGCCGGTGCCGTGCGGCTGATAGGCCGGCACGAGCTTGCCCGGACCGCTGCCAATCAGATCCTCACGGCCCATGCGCTTCAGCGCGGCACGCAGCATCGGCCAGTTGTGTGCGTCGTGATAGCGAAGAAAAGCCTTGTGCAGGCGACGGACACGCAAGCCCTTCGGGATGTGTACGTCTTCGGTGTTGCGGCCGACGCGATGCAAGGGGTTCTTGCCCGAGTGATACATCGCCGTCGCGGTCGCCATCGGGGATGGCAGGAACGCCTGCACCTGGTCGGCGCGGAAACCGTTCTCCTTGAGCCACAGCGCGAGTTCCACCATATCCTCGTCGCGGGTGCCGGGATGGGCGGCGATGAAGTAGGGGATGAGATACTGTTCCTTGCCGGCCGCCTTCGAATACTTGTCGAACAGCTGCTTGAAGCGGTAGTAGGTGCCGACGCCCGGCTTCATCATCTTCGACAGCGGGCCCTCGGAGATGGCCTCCGGCGCAATCTTCAGGTAGCCGCCGACATGGTGCGTCGCGAGTTCCCGCACGTATTCCGGCGACTCGATCGCGAGGTCGTAACGCACGCCGGAGGCAATCAGCACTTTCTTGATGCCCGGCAGCGTGCGCGCCCGGCGGTAGAGCTTGATCAGCGGCGCATGGTCGGTATCGAGGTTCGGACAGATGCCCGGAAACACGCAGGAGGGCTTGCGGCACGCGGATTCGATTTCGCGGCTCTTGCACGCGAGGCGGTACATGTTCGCCGTCGGTCCGCCGAGGTCGGAGATGACCCCGGTGAAACCCGGCACGTTGTCGCGGATGTTCTCGATTTCGCGAATCACCGAGTCCTCGGAACGGCTCTGGATGATCCGCCCCTCGTGCTCGGTGATCGAACAGAAGGTGCAGCCGCCAAAGCAGCCGCGCTGGATTGCGATCGAGAAGCGGATCATCTCGTAGGCGGGAATCTTCGCATCGCCGTAGGACGGATGCGGCAAGCGCTGGTAAGGCAGCTCGTAGACCGCATCGAGTTCGTCGGTGCCGAGCGGGATCGGCGGGGGATTGAGCCAGACGTCGATGCCGCCGTGGCTTTGCACCAGCGCGCGGGCATTCCCCGGATTCGCCTCGAGGTGGAGGATGCGTGATGCATGCGCGTAGAGCACCGGATCGTCGCGCACATCTTCATAGGCGGGCAGACGGATCACCGAGCGGGCGCGATCGACATTGCGCACGTCGCGGGCCGCGCGCACGAGGCGCAGCGGAATCTGGGTGACGCCGGCCTCGCGCCCGGCACTGGGCGTCGGTGCGGGCTCGTCCATCGCATACGGGTCGACCGGCGGATTGAGCTTGCCGGGCGTGTCCAGATGCGTGGAGTCTATTTCGATCCAGTCGCCGTGCGCATCGCGTCGCACGTGGGCCGTGCCACGGATGTCGGTCAGTTCGCCGACGCTGGCACCCGCCGCCAGGCGGTGCGCGATCTCCACGATCTGGCGCTCGCCATTGCCGTAGACGAGCAGGTCTGCCCGTGCGTCCAGCAGTACCGAGCGCCGCACCTTTTCCGACCAGTAATCGAAATGTGCGATGCGGCGGAGACTGGCCTCGATACCGCCGACGATCAGTGGCGTGTCCGGAAAAGCCTCGCGTACGCGCTGGGCGTAAACGATTACCGAGCGATCGGGCCGCCTGCCGGCGATGCCGCCGGGCGTGTAGGCATCGTCGCTGCGCAGGCGACGGTCCGACGTGTAGCGGTTGACCATCGAGTCCATGTTGCCTGCGGTGACGCCGAAAAAGAGCTTCGGTGGGCCGAGTGCGGTGAACGCTGCGGTGTCCCGCCAGTCGGGCTGGGCGATGATGCCGACGCGGAAGCCCTGGGCTTCGAGCATGCGGCCGACGATTGCCATGCCGAAGCTCGGGTGATCGACGTAGGCATCACCGGTCACGATGATGATGTCGCACGCGTCCCAGCCCAGGTCGTCCATTTCCGCGCGACTCATGGGCAGGAACGGGGCCGGACCGAAGCGGGCGGCCCAGTACTTGCGATAGCCGAAAAGATGGGGTGCGCTTTGCATGCGCGGCATCTTAACGGAATAGTGCGGTGCGAAAACCCGGGGGCGCTTGAGGTAAGGGTTGCAAGGCGGCCTGACGCGCAAACCAGCCTGCGATGGGGGCGGCCGGGCGGAAGCCGAGAGACTTCAGTTCATGATTCGCCCGGGCGGGGCCCGGGACAGAGAGCGCCGGAGGGGCGGGCCCTCCGGCGCGAGACCGAATTCGTGAGTCGAACTCAGTAGGACTGCCGGCGCGGTGGGCGTGCCGGGCGGTCTTCGCGAGGTTTCGCCTCGTTGACGCGCATGTTGCGGCCTTTCAGCGGCTTCTCATTGAGCGCCTTGATGGCTTCGTTCGCTTCCGCGTTGTTCGGCATCTCGACGAAGCCGAAACCCTTGGACTGTCCGGAGAACTTGTCCTTGATCACGGACGCGTTGGCCACAGAACCGTAGGCGCCGAAAGCCTGGGAAAGGTCGGCGTCGGTGACGCTGTAAGCCAAATTTCCAACATAGATATTCATTCACAATCTCTCAGATTTGACGTGCGTCGTTATGCATACGGTGACGGGAAACCAACGGCACAAATTTCCCGTCAACGAAATGCCGCAGGGCGGCAGATTCGATCGAGTAAGCGCGGTAATGCGCGGAGGGCGAACCGGAAGGAATGCGTGGAGGGCGGAACTGTGATCGGTCACGCGGGCATCTTCATCTACTCGTGACCGCATCATAACTGAACCGCTTGCCAACGCCAGCACTTTTTTGCTATGTGCGGTAGCAATATTTATAGGCCCGTCCGGACCGCTCGAATCGCCCTATCGAAGGGCTTGGGAAGTGCGATGCAAGGATCAAGGTCGGGCCATCCGCGTAGCGCTCCATGAAGTTTCGCCGCGTGATTGCGGCGAGCGCGGGCAATTCGTCATAGATGAAATTCCACTCCGGATGCACGCACTGCAAAGGGCTGTGCACAATGTCCCCCGTCACCACCGCATCGTGCTGTCCCGACGTGATGTGCACCGCGACATGGCCAGGTGTGTGGCCAGGTGTCGACTCGAGCCGCAGGGCATCATCGACGACGTGGTCCGGTGACACGAGTTCGCCGAGTCCGGCTTCCATGATCGGCACGACGTTTTCGGCGAACACCGGGTCCTGGTGTTCACGCTGGCGGCGCTCCGCGTAGGCGAACTCCTCGCGCGAGAACAGGTAGCGCGCATTCGGAAACGTCGGCACCCAGCGGCCATCGACGCGCCGCGTGTGCCAGCCGCAGTGATCGAGATGGAGGTGCGTGCAGAACACGTAGTCGACGTCCGTCGGGCTGACGCCGAGCGCCGCGAGCTTGCGCAGCCAGCCCTCATCCTTGCGGCCGGCCCAGCGCTTGAAGCCTGCGGGCGACTTGTCGTTGCCGATGCAGGTGTCGACGAGCGCGACGTGGTGGCGGGTGCGCACGACGTACGTCTGGATCGGCAGGATCAGTTTGCCGGTGCGCGGGCACAGCGCATGCGGTTCCAACCACTCGCGATAGGGCGCTATCGCTGCCGGCGTGGCCTCGGCGAACATCTGTTCGGGCAGCAGGAAGGGTTCCTCCAGCTCCACGATGCGCGCGACTTCCAGCTCACCCACCTTGAACCAGGCCATGCAGGGATCTCCGTTGTTGCAGTTTGGTACATCCGCAAAGGCGCGCCCATACGCCCCCGTATGCTTGATGTGGATCAAGCGCCGTAATCGGGCACCTTCATAGCATCCTCCCCAAGACGCGGCAATCGCGGGCATTTCGCGCCTGCAGGCTGCGTCGCAGCAAACAAGATTCGAGGGAGATCAGACTCATGAAAATAGGCGCGTTCTATCTGCCGTCCATCGGCAGCTTCGACGAAATCAAGAAGGGCATGGCAGGTCGACGTACCGATCTCTACCAGCAGATGCTTGGCGAGCTGTCCGAGCAGATCAAGTACATGGACGAGCACGGCTACTACGGCGTCGGCTTCACCGAGCATCACTTCCACATCGAAGGTGAGGAAGTGTCGACCAATCCGATCATGCTCGACCTCTACTTCGGCATGCAGACGAAGCAGATCAAGGTCGGTCAGCTCGGCCTCGTCCTGCCGTCGCACAATCCGATCCGCATCGCCGAAGACATCGCGATGCTGGACCAGATGACGCAAGGACGCGCCTTCGCCGGTTTCGCGCGCGGTTACCAGCCGCGCTGGGTCAACGTGCTCGGCCAGCAGATCCGGGGCCTGGACGGCACGTACAGCGACGCCCATTACGAGGATCTCAAGAAGGAGCTCTACTACGATCACTTCGAGATCATCAAGAAGTGCTGGCAGAAGGATTCCTTCTCGCATCGCAGCCGCCACTGGCAGATTCCGCCGCCGCACATGAAGTGGGCCGCGGCCGACATCACGCGCAAGTACGGG
>CALRPY020000097.1:0-11005 GCA_943370145.1 Hydrogenophaga intermedia
GATCCAGCGAGTAGATCGTAGAGTTCTGAAGGATTTCGGGCACGTCCTTGTCGACGATCTTCTTTGCGAGGCCCTCGGCGATCGCGGTCTTGCCGACGCCCGCCTCGCCGACGTAGAGCGGGTTGTTCTTGCGGCGGCGGCACAGGATCTGGACCGTGCGCTCGACTTCCTCCTGGCGCCCGATCAGGGGGTCGATCTTGCCCTTGCGCGCCTGCTCGTTGAGGTTCGTGCAGAAGTTGTCGAGCGCGTTCTTGCTGCCTTCGCCCTGTTCGGCCTCTTCCTCGCTGCCCGTGTTCTGCTCGCTGCCGGCTTCCTCGTCGTTGACCTTCGAGATGCCGTGCGAGATGCAGTTGACGACGTCGAGCCGCGCGATGTTCTGCTGGTTCAGCAGGTAGACGGCCTGCGATTCGCGCTCGCCGAAGATTGCGACCAGCACGTTGGCGCCGGTCACTTCCTTCTTGCCCGAGGACTGCACGTGGAAGACGGCCCGCTGCAGCACGCGCTGGAAGCCGAGGGTCGGCTGGGTGTCGCGGTCATCGTCTTCCGGGAGGACCGGTGCGTTGTCGCGTATGAAGTCGACGAGCTGGCGGCGCAGCTGGTTGAGGTCGGCGCCGCAGGCCCGCAGGACCTTGGCGGCGGTGGGGTTGTCGAGCAGGCCTAGCAGCAGGTGCTCGACCGTCATGAATTCATGGCGCTGCTCGCGAGCGGCCTTGAACGCCAGGTTGAGAGTGACTTCCAACTCTTTGCTGAGCACGGCGCCTACCTGCCTTTCATGATGTGTGAGGCGTGGGGGCCATCACATTATGCGAGTTCCAGCGTGCACAGGAGGGGATGCTGGTTTTCCCGCGCGTACGTGTTTACCTGTGCCGCCTTGGTTTCCGCGACCTCGTGCGTGAACACGCCGCAGATGCCCTTGCCGCGCGTATGGACCTCGAGCATGACGCGGGTTGCCGCGTTGCGGTCGAGGCTGAAGAAGGTCTCGAGGACGTGCACCACGAACTCCATCGGCGTGTAGTCGTCGTTGAGCATCACCACCTTGTACATCGGCGGCTTCTTCACCTTCGGCCGTGCTTCCTGCACCGCCAGGCCCGATTCCCGCTCCGTTTTCTGCTTCTCGGCCATCGTTATGCAGTTGCTCGCATCAGTCCGTCATACGCCCGGTTCGATTCGATTATACGGACTTCGAAATCCGCGGCGATAGGCGCGATGCACGCACCAAATCGCAGATGCACATGGGGTCGGGGACGCCCGGATTCAACTCGCCCGGGCGAGTTGCGATGCGACGTTTCCGCCACCGGCCGGGCGCGCGCTCCATGGCTCTGCTTACGCCGGCCGGGGTGAAGCGGATTCGAGACCGGTGTCTGCCCGTGCCGGTTGACAGCCGCCGCTGTGCAGCGCACCATCCGGGGATTCTGATCGACGATTCCTTCGCCCCCCGGGGCGCCGGGGGAACACGTCGCCCGCTCGTTGATGAGCGGCGCGCCGTCGGCCTTGGGCAGGATGGTTTTCTTGAACCGGGTCCGGGCGCGGCAGTAGGATGCGCGGCCTTCGGACCCCTCGCGGCACGGCGCCGCTCCGACGACGTCTACAAGTCGTCCGGGCCGGTCGCCCGCCCGCGTACCGCTTGCAAGTCCACTGACGCCGCAAGCTGGCGATGCAGAATCCGCAGGTTGGGGACCGGCAACGAGACCCTCGCCCGCTGCTAGTTGGGGTTCGACGCAGCACCTCGATGGCTGCGCGGCCCGGCTCCCGGTGTCGGGCTGCGGATGCGCTCCCGTCGATGCCGGCAACCACCAAATTTTGTGATTGGCAGGAGAAACAACGATGGCATCTTTCAAGGACCAAGTGGATGAACTGAACAAGGATTGGGCGACCAATCCGCGCTGGAAGGGCATCCGCCGCGATTACACCGCCGAGGACGTGGTGCGTCTGCGCGGCAGCGTTCAGATCGAACACACGCTCGCGCGCCGCGGCGCCGAGAAGCTCTGGAAGCTTGTCAATGAAGAACCCTTCGTTCCCTGTCTCGGCGCCCTGACCGGCGGCCAGGCCGTCCAGCAGGTCAAGGCCGGCGTCAAGGCCATCTATCTCTCCGGCTGGCAGGTCGCGGCCGACGCGAACACCAGCGAGACCATGTACCCCGACCAGTCGCTGTATGCCGTGAACTCGGTGCCGGCGGTCGTCCGCCGCATCAACAACGCCTTCAAGCGGGCCGACGAAATCCAGTGGTCGAAGGGCAAGAACGACATCGACTACTTCGCGCCGATCGTCGCCGACGCCGAAGCCGGCTTCGGTGGCGTGCTGAACGCCTTCGAACTGATGAAAAACATGATCGAGGCGGGCGCCGCCGGCGTGCACTTCGAGGACCAGCTGGCGTCCGTGAAGAAGTGCGGCCACATGGGCGGCAAGGTGCTCGTGCCGACGCAGGAAGCCGTGCAGAAGCTCGTGTCCGCGCGTCTCGCCGCGGACACCGCCGGCGTGCCGACGGTCGTGCTGGCCCGCACCGACGCGAACGCCGCGAACCTGCTGACCTCGGACGTCGACGAGCGTGACAAGCGCTTCGTGACTGGCGAGCGCACCTCCGAAGGCCTGTACGTCACCCGCGCCGGCCTCGACCAGGCGATCGACCGCGGCCTGTCCTACGCCCCCTACGCGGACCTGCTGTGGTGCGAAACCGCGGTGCCGGACCTCGACGAAGCCAGGCGTTTCGCCGAAGCGATCAAAAAGCAGTTCCCGGACCAACTCCTGGCCTACAACTGCTCGCCGTCCTTCAACTGGAAGAAGAACCTCGACGATGCGACCATCGCCAGATTCCAGCGCGAGCTCGGCGCGATGGGCTACAAGTACCAGTTCATCACTTTGGCCGGTGTCCACAGCATGTGGTACAACATGTTCGACCTCGCCAACGAGTACGTCACGAAGGGCATGACCGCCTACGTCGAGATGGTGCAGGAGAAGGAATTCGCGGCCGCCAAGCGTGGCTACACCTTCGCCAGCCACCAGCAGGAAGTGGGTGCCGGTTACTTCGACGACGTCACCACCGTGATCCAGGGCGGCAAGTCCTCGGTGACGGCGCTGACCGGCTCGACCGAGGAAGAGCAGTTCCACTAGGCTGCTGCCCGGACTCCCCGCTGAAACGGCCCGCTGATGCGGGCCGTTTCATTGTGGGCGCCTGTTTCCCGGCGCGCCCGCTGCCTCAGCCGCCCAGCACGCGTCGTGCGATGCCTTCGTAGACCCTCGACAGGGGTTCCAGATCCGCGACCGCCACGCACTCGTCCACCTTGTGGATGGTCTCGTTGACGGGACCCAGTTCGACGACCTCGGTCCCCAGCGTCGCGATGAAGCGCCCGTCCGAGGTGCCGCCGCCGGTCGAGATCTCGGGCATCACGCCCAGTTCGCCGTCCAGGGTGGCGAGCACCGCTTCGAGCAGGCGCCCGCGGCCGGTCAGGAAGGGTTCGCCGGACAGCTGCCAGGTGAGCTCGTAGTCGAGCCCGTGGCGCGCGAGCACATCGGCCACGCGCGCTTTCAGGCCATCGGCGGTGCACTCCGTCGAATAACGGAAATTGAACCACGCCTCCAGCGAGGGCGGGACGACGTTCTCCGCGCCGGTGCCGGCCTTGATGTTCGAAATCTGGAACGAGGTTGCGGGAAAGAATTCGTTGCCGCGGTCCCACTCGATGGCGCGCAGTTCGTCCAGCGCCGGCAGCGCGAGGTGGATGGGGTTGCGCACCTTTTCCGGGTAGGCGACATGGCCCTGCACGCCGCGAACGCGCAGTCGCCCGTTCAGCGAGCCGCGACGCCCGTTGCGCAGGAGATCGCCGAGCCGCTCCCGGCTGCTCGGCTCGCCGACCAGGCAGTAGTCGATGGCCTGGCCGCGGGCGCGCAGGGTCTCGACGACCCGCCGCGTGCCGTCGATGGCGACGCCTTCCTCGTCCGAGGTGAACAGGACCGCGAGCGTGCCGGTCGTCGGTCCCGCGTGCCCGCACAGGCGCTCGATTGCGGTGACCATCGCCGCCAGGCTGCTCTTCATGTCGGCGGCGCCGCGTCCGTACAGGTAACCGTCGCGCACCTCGGGTTCGAAGGGATCCGAATGCCAGTTCGCGAGGTCGCCGGTCGGCACCACGTCGGTGTGGCCGGCGAAGCAGAATACGGGGCCGCCGTCGCCGCGCGTCGCCCACAGGTTCGACACCCCTCCGTGGTCGAGACGCTCGAGCCTGAATCCGCAGGCCGCAAGGCGCGCGCCGATGAGCTCCAGGCAGGCGTCGTCGTCGGGTGTCACCGAACGGCGGCGGATGAGTTCGCAGGTCAGGTCGAAGGTCGGGGATGGCATGTCAGTGCTCGCCGCAGGCGGCGCGCAGGCGTGATGCCGCGAGCCGCGCGTACTGGGGATCTATTTCGCAGCCGATGAATTCACGGCCCAGATGCAGGGCGGCGACGCCGGTGCTGCCACTGCCGGCGAAGGGGTCGAGCACGACCTGCCCGGGATTCGTGCTGGCGCGCAGGCAGCGTTCGATCAGGGCCAGCGGTTTCTGGGTGGGATGACGGCCGTGCCGCTTCTCTGCGGCGCCGGGCGCGGCGAAACGCCACACGTTCTTCATCTGCCGGCCGTCGTTGGCATGCTTCATCTCCTCGTAGTTGAACACGTGGCGATGGCGGCTGCCGCGGGGCGCCTTGGTCGCCCACAGGATCATCTCGGTCGAGTGCGTGAAGCAGCGACAGCCCAGGTTCGGCGGCGGGTTGGGCTTTTCCCACACGATGTCGTTGAGGATGCGGAAGCCGAGTTCCATCAGTGCCATGCCGACGCTCAGGTAGACGTGCGTCGTGCCACTGACCCAGATCGTGCCCGCCGGCCTGAGCACGCGCTGGCATTCGGCGAGCCAGGCGCGGTTGAACGCGTGGTCGTCGGCAAGGCCCTGGCTGCGATCCCATTCCCCCTTGTTGACCTTGCGCCGCTGTCCGGCGACGCAGGTCGGGCCGTCGTTGGACAGGAAGTAGGGCGGGTCGGTCCAGATGCAGTCGACGCTCTCGTCCGGCAGCGTGCGCAGGACTGCGCGCTGGTCGTCACAATGGACCGCCGCGCGGCCGTCGCCGGACCGCCACAGGGGCTCCGCGGCGGCCTGTGCCGGGGCCGGCTCAGCGGCCGCGTTCTTGCGGGGTCTTGGCGTCGATGGAGAGGGCATGGATGTCGGTTGCCATCAGGTCCTGCAGGGCTTCGAATACGCGGCGGTGGCGGGCCAGGGGCAGCTGCCCCTCGAATACCGGCGAGGTGATGCCGAGCCGGAAATGTCCTTTGCCGTCGCGGGCGCCGGCGTGGCCGCGATGCAGATGGCTTTCGTCGACCAGCGTGATGTCCGCGTCTGGAAAGGCCTGTGCCAGGCTCGCGCGGATGCGCGACTCGCGCGTCGCCACATCGTTCACGGCAGCACCTGGCGGAACGGCTTGACGACGACCTCGGCGAACACGCCGTCGGTCGCGTAGGGATCCGCGGCGGCCCAGGCACGGGCGCTGTCGAGATCGGGGAATTCGGCGACGATCAGGCTGCCGGTGAAACCGTTCGGGCCGGGGTCGGCCGCGTCGATCGCGGGAAACGGGCCGGCAAGCACGAGCCGGCCCTGTTGCACGAGCGCCTGAACCCGTTCAAGGTGGCGGGGTCGTGCGGCGACGCGGGCCGCAGCGCTGTCCGGAACGTCGGTGCCGATGATGGCGTAGAGCATGCGGTATCAGGGATCGCGCGACGAATCGGTCGCGGCGGCATCGTAGCGCATGAGGTAGAAGGCTTGCAGTACGCTGAAGACCAGCGTCAAGCCGATTACGCCGAACACCTTGAAGTCGACCCAGAAGTCCGTCGGGTAATGTCCGGCGATGTAGAGATTGAGCGCGCCCACCAGGGCTAAGAAGCACGCCCACGCGGTGTTCAGGCGACGCCAGGCAAACGACGGCGCGCTGACGCCGCCCGCGAACGCGCGCTGGATCAGCGGCTTGTCGCCGACGAACTGGCTGGCGAGGAAGATCGCGCCGGTGATCCAGCTGACAATCGTCGGCTTCAGCTTGATGTAGCGCTCGTCGCGCAGCGCCAGCGTGAGCCCGCCAAGGACGACCAGGGCGCCGAGCATCACGAACTGGCGCCGTTCGATGCGCCGGTGGCGCAGCCACGCGCCGCCGGTCGTCAGCAGCGCGGCGACGATCGCGGCCAGCGTCGCGGGATAGACGGCTTCGAGCCCGCCGACGTACTTGTAGACGGCGAAGAAGACGACAATCGGTAGAAATTCGAGCAGAGCGTTCATGCAATCAGCGGGTAGGTCCCGCGCAGTATGTCACCGGGTTCCCCGTCATGGCCAGAAGGATACAGATTCACCCCACACACCCGCAGGGCAGGCTGCTACGCCAGGCTGCCGACGTCTTGCGCGAGGATGGCGTCATCGTCTACCCGACCGATTCCACCTACGCCCTGGGTTGTCGCATGAACGCCCGCGACGGCCAGCAGCGCATTCACGCGATCCGGCGTGACAGCGTGCGCCACTACCTGACGCTGGTGTGTCCCGACCTCTCCTCGCTCGCGAATCACGCGCGGGTCGACAACCAGGCCTTCCGGATGCTGAAGATGCTGACGCCCGGGCCCTATACCTTCATCCTGCAGGCCTCGCGCGACATCCCGAAGCGGATCCTGGATCCGAAGCGCAAGACCATCGGCCTGCGCATCCCCGAGCACCCGGTGGCGCGGGCCCTGCTCGCGGAACTCGGCGAGCCGTTGCTGAGCGCGACCCTGACCGACCCGCAACTCGAGGAACCGCTGGTCGATCCGGAAGAGCTGTTCGACCGCTACGAACACGGGATTGACCTGATTCTCGATGCCGGCGCCTGCGGCCTCGAACCGACGACCATCATCGACCTCAGCGGCCCGCGTCCGCTGCTCGTGCGCCAGGGCCGAGGCGACGTGTCCAGGGTTCTCGACCTCGAGCAGGGCTGAACGACGCACCGTCCATGGATTCACTCATCAACGTTCTCGTCATCGCAATCCCGGCGATTTTCGCCATCACCGTCCACGAAGTCGCCCATGGCTGGGTGGCAAACCAGCTGGGCGATCCCACCGCGGCCCGCCTCGGTCGGCTGAGCCTGAACCCGCTGCGCCACGTCGATCCAGTCGGCACGGTGCTGGTGCCGCTGGCCCTGAAGCTGCTGGGCTCGCCTTTCCTGTTCGGATGGGCCAAGCCCGTGCCCGTGAACTGGCGTAACCTCCGCCACTTCCGGCGCGATGTCGCGCTGGTGGCGGCCGCCGGGCCCGCCGCGAATCTGGGCATGCTGATCGGGTGGTCGCTGCTGCTCGGCAGCGCGGCCGCCGATACGAGTTTCATCAAGGACATGTGTTGGACGGGCGTGCTCTTCAATGCAACAATCATGACCCTTAACCTGATTCCCATCCCGCCGCTCGACGGCAGCCGAATCGTGACCGCGGCCCTGCCGGCACGCTTGGCGGTCATCTACAACCGGCTGGAACCCTTTGGCCTGGTGCTGACCGCCCTGCTGCTCTTTTCTGGCATATTGGGCGGACTGCTGGGACCGGTGCTTGGCCTCGTGGGCAAGCTGGTAGCCGCCCTGGCGGGATGAACCCGCACGGGCGCCCACATGGTGGCCGGCACACGAGCCGCGTCGAGCCCCGTGTCCCGGGCCCGCGATCAATGAATCCAGAACCTGTCGAACACAACACCGCGCCATGAGCCTTCTAGCGAACAAACGCGTCCTTTCCGGCATGCGACCGACCGGCCAGCTGCACCTCGGGCACTACCACGGGGTGCTGAAGAACTGGGTGAAACTCCAGCACGAGTACGAGTGCTTCTTCTTCGTCGCCGACTGGCACGCGCTGACCACGAGCTACGACAGCACCGGCATCATCAGCGACAGCGCCTTCGACATCGTCGTGGACTGGCTGTCGGTCGGCATCAATCCGGGCGAGGCGACGATCTTCGTGCAGTCACGCGTGCCCGAGCATGCGGAACTCCACCTGCTGCTGTCGATGATCACGCCGATCAGCTGGCTGGAGCGGGTCCCGACCTACAAGGACCAGCAGGAAAAGCTGAAGGAGCGTGATCTCTCGACCTACGGTTTCCTCGGCTACCCGCTGCTGCAGGCCGCCGACATCCTGATCTACAAGGCTGGCCACGTGCCGGTCGGCGAAGACCAGGTGTCGCACATCGAGCTGTCGCGCGAGGTCGCCCGCCGCTTCAATTACCTCTACGGCCGCGAGCCGGGTTTCGAGGAGAAAGCGCACGCGGCGGTCAGGAAGCTCGGCAAGCGCAACGCGAGCCTCTACGAGGAACTGCGCAAACGCTACCAGGAAGAGGGGGATCCCGACGCGCTCGCGCGCGGACACGCTTTCCTGGACGCCCAGCAGAACATCTCGCTCGGCGACCGCGAACGCCTGCTGGGCTACCTCGAAGGCGGTGGCAAGGTCATCCTGCCCGAGCCCCAGGCGCTGCTGACGCCGGAGTCGAAGATGCCCGGGCTCGATGGCGAGAAGATGTCGAAGTCGTACAACAACACCATCGGCCTGCGCGAGGCGCCGGATTCGGTGCGGACCAAGCTGCGCACGATGCCGACCGACCCGGCCCGCGTGCGGCGCACCGATCCGGGCGACCCGGCGCGCTGTCCGGTGTGGAAATTCCACCAGATCTACTCGCCGCCCGACGTGCAGCAGTGGGCGCAGGAAGGCTGCCGCAGCGCCGGCATCGGCTGCCTGGACTGCAAGCAGCCCGTGATCGACGCGGTGCTCAAGGAACAGGCGCCGATCCGCGAACGCAGCGAGGAATTCCTGGCCGATCCCGACACCGTGCGCGCGATCGTCGACGAGGGCTGCGAGGCCGCCCGCGAAGCCGCGCGGGAAACGATCGAGGAAGTGCGCCAGGCCATGAACCTGAGCTATCGCTGATGAGCGTCGACGACGTCGAGCAGCGCGTCGCCGGGGACGAGGCGCCCGCCCCTCCGCAACAGGTCGAAATGCCCTTCGCGATCGTGCAGGGCATGCCGATCACCGAGCCGCCGAAGGATCTCTATATTCCGCCGGACGCGCTGGAAGTCTTCCTCGAAGCCTTCGAGGGGCCGCTCGATCTCCTGCTGTACCTGATCAAGCGCCAGAACCTGGACATCCTCGACATCCCGATCGCGCGGATTACCGAGCAGTACATGTCCTACATCGACATGATGCAGGGCCTGAAGCTGGAACTCGCCGCCGAGTATCTCGTGATGGCGGCGATGCTTGCCGAGATCAAGTCGCGGATGCTGTTGCCGCGTCCCCAGGGAGTCACCGAGGAGGAGGGCGATCCGCGCGCCGAACTCGTGCGACGCCTGCAGGAATACGAGCGCTACAAGAAGGCCGCCGAGGATCTCGACGCGTTGCCGCGCCTCGAACGCGAACTGCAGCGGGTCGTCGTCGCCTTCGAACATCGCGACAAGGTGCAGGCGCCGCCGCCGGTCACGCTCGAAGCGCTGCTCGGCGCTTTTCGCGACGTCCTGCGCCGCGCCGCGATGTTCACCGACCATCGTGTCGAACGTGAGCCGCTGTCGGTGCGCGAACGCATGGGCATCGTGCTCGAGCGCGCGCGCAGCGACAGCTTCACGTCATTCAGCGCGATGTTCTCGGCGGAGGAGGGCAAGGCCGGCGTGGTCGTGACCCTGCTCGCCATCCTGGAACTGCTGCGGCAGGCCATGATCGAACTGGTGCAGAACGACGAGTGTGCACCCATCTACATCAAACGCATTGCCTGAGCCGCCGACCCGCCATGCAACAGCCGCCTCTCAAGATCCTGCTCGAAGCCGCCATCATGGCGTCCGACTCGCCGATCAACCTCGAACGCCTCGCAGGCATGTTCGCCGACCAGGGCGAGGATGCGCCCTCGCGCGACGATCTGCAGGCTGCGCTGGCCGAACTCGCGGGCGACTACGCCGAACGCGGCATCGAGCTGGCGGAGGTCGGCGGTGGCTGGCGCTTCCAGACCCGCGCGAGCTGCGCGGCGTGGATCAATCGCCTGTGGGAGGAGCGCAAGCCGCGCTACTCGCGCGCGCTGCTGGAAACGCTTGCGATCATCGCGTACCGCCAGCCGATCACCCGCGCCGAAATCGAGGACATCCGTGGCGTCGCGGTCAGCAGCGGCATCATCAAGACCCTCCACGAGCGCGACTGGATCAAGGTTGTCGGCCATCGCGACGTACCGGGCCGGCCGGCGATCTTCGCGACCACGCGCGAATTCCTGGCCTACTTCAATCTGTCGTCCCTGTCCGACCTGCCGACGCTGGCGGAACTGCGCGACATCGACGAACTGAGCCCTGACCTCTTCGCCGATTTCGAGGCACAGGCCGCCGAGGCCGAAGCGGCGGCCGAAGCCGACGCTGCCGGCGACGGCGAACTGACGCCCGGTCTCGAAGCCGAGGTTGCGGGCGATCCGTCCGCTGTCGCGCCATCCATTCCCGCCGACGAACCGGAGCTTGCCGACGCTGGTGAGGGGGAGCCGGATGACGAGATCCCGGACGACGAGGACGCGGACGACGAGGATGCGGACGACGGGGACGCGGACGACGGGGACGCGGACGACGAGGACTTGGATGACGAGGACGCGGACGACGAGGACGCGGACGACGAGGACTCGGATGACGAGGACTCGGATGACCAGGACTCGGATGACGGGGACGCGGATGACGGGGACGCGGACGACGGGGACGCGGACGACGAGGACGCGGACGACGAGGACGCGGACGACGAAGAAAACGCTGGAGAAACACGCTGAACGCAGACCGTCCTGGACGTCCCCCGCCGCGCGCTGACCGCAGCCGGCCTGCCGGGGGCAGCAAAGCCAAAGCACCGCGTCCGTCCGGACGAGGGCAGCCGTCTCGTTCCGAGCGGACGGAACCGGTCGCCAGGGGCGCCCGCGCCGTCGGCGCTGCGGAGCGCGGCGCGCGGAACGCGCCGCCGGCCGCGACGCGCGACAAGCGTGCACCGGCGACGCGCGAAGGACGCCCG
>CALRPY020000098.1:0-10684 GCA_943370145.1 Hydrogenophaga intermedia
GCCGGCGCTCGCCAGCAGTGCAGCCGAGCCGGCTGCGGCTGCAGGCCACGCGGCCAGCGACACCGGGGCGCCGGACGCGGCATCGATCACGACCGCCTCGCGGACCCCAGTCACCGCCGCGCAGACTTCTTCCAGCACGCGCTGCACCGGGGCGAGCGCGCGCGGGCGCAGTGCATGCGCCTGGCGGCTATCGTCGACGGGGCTGTCGGGCATCGATCTTTTCCGTGTTGGCTGCGGCCGGCGCTGCATTGCGCCGGATTCATCGCGGGCATCGGGCCGGACAGCCCTGCGCCAGACAGCTAGCGGCGGGCGACGCGGCCGCCCTGACGGAAAATCTCTCGGGAAACGACGGGAAAAACCCACTCGCCGCGCATCACGCGCGCGGTATCACGCGCTTGGACTCAGAAGCGTTCGAGTGCCGGATGCGGCAGGCGGCCGCCGTGGACGTGCATCGCGCCGAACTCGGCGCAGCGCTGCAGCGTAGGCACGGCGCGACCGGGGTTGAGCAGGCCTGCCGGGTCGAAGGCCGCCTTCAGGCGGTGGAATGCCTCGAGCTCGGGCGTGCGGAACTGCACGCACATCGAGTCCAGCTTCTCGACGCCGACGCCGTGCTCGCCGGTGACGGTGCCGCCGACCTCGATGCAGAGTTCCAGGATGCGCGCGCCCAGCGCCTCGGCGCGGGCCAGCTGTTCGTCGACGTTCGCGTCGTAGGCAATGAGCGGGTGGAGATTGCCGTCACCGGCGTGGAAGACGTTCGCGACCGGCAGCCCGTAGTCGACCGCGAGTTCGGCGATGCGCGACAGCACCCGCGACAGCTCGCGGCGCGGGATGGTGCCATCCATGCAGTAGTAGTCGGGCGCGATGCGGCCGATGGCCGGAAATGCCGACTTGCGCCCCTTCCAGAAGCCGAGGCGCTCCGCCTCGTCGCGCGAGCAGCGGAGTTCCGTCGCGCCGAAGTCGCGCAGCAGGCTCTCGACGCGGGCGCGCTGGGCGGTCACTTCCGCCGCGCTGCCGTCGAGTTCGCACAGCAGGATCGCGGCTGCGTCCAGCGGGTAGCCGCAATGCGCGTAGTCCTCGGCGCAGCGCGTCGCGAGCCGGTCCATCATTTCCAGCCCGGCCGGAATGATGCCGGCCTCGATGATGCCGGCCACCGCCGCGCCGGCGGCCTCGACGGTGGCGAAGGCCGCGAGCAGCACCTGCGCCACGGGCGGCTTCGGCAGCAGCTTCACCGTGACCTCGGTGACGATGCCGAGCAGGCCTTCGGAGCCGTTGAGAATCGCGAGCAGGTCATAGCCCGGCGCATCCAGCGTCTTGCCGCCAATCTCGAGCAGCTCCCCGTCGGCGAGCAGGACCTTGAGCCCCAGCACGTTGTGCACCGTGAGGCCGTACTTGAGGCAGTGCACGCCGCCCGAATTCTCGGCCACGTTGCCACCGATCGAGCAGGCGATCTGCGACGACGGATCCGGCGCGTAGTACAGACCGTGCGGCGCCGCCGCCTCGGAGATCGCAAGGTTGCGCACCCCGGGCTCGACCACCGCCACGCGATTCAGCGGGTCGATCTCCAGGATGCGGTTGAATCGCGCCAGCGACAGCAGGCAGCCCTCGGCGAGCGGCAGCGCGCCGCCTGACAACCCGGTACCGGCGCCGCGCGGGACGATCGGCACCGCATGCTGCCGGCACAGGGCGAGAATGCCTCGGAGCTCGTCGAACGTGCGGGGCAGGCAGACCACCCGGGGCATGGCGCGATAGGCCGACAGGCCATCGCATTCGAAGGGGCGCTTCGCCTCGGAGTCGGTGAGCAGCGCGTCGCGCGGCAGGAGTTGCGCGAGCGCGGCTTCGAAGCTCATCGCGTGCGGCTACTCGAAGCGGTAATTGGACGGGATGACGACGACGCCGGCCGGCGTGACGTGGAAGCGCTCGGCGTCGCGCTTGCGATCGATGCCGATTTCCTCGTACGGCGGAATCGACACGCTGCGATCGCAGATCGTGCGGCGTACGCGGGCGCCTTCGCCGACGCTGACGCCGAGGAACAGGATGGAGTCTTCGACCGTCGCGCCGTCGTTGATGTAGACCCGGTTGCCGAGCACGCTGCGGCTGACGCCGCCGCCGGCGATGATGGTGCCGCCCGCGACGATGGAATTAACGCAGATGCCCTCATTGCACGAGCGCCCCGGCACCGTGCGCGCCGGCGGGCGCTGCATCTGGTAGGTCCGGATCGGCCAGTCCGCCTGGTAGATGTCCAGGGGCGGTTCCAGCTTCAGCAGGTCCATGTTGGTTTCGTAGTAGTGGTCCAGGCTGTCCAGCGGCCGCCAGTAGCGGTCCTGCGACACCCGGCCGTACTTGCCGCCGAAACGATAGGCCATCAGGCGCTTGCGCCCGAACACGCGCTCCCGCAGCAGGTCGATGATGTCGAGCTGGTGGGTGCCCTCGCGGCCGGCCTCGGTGAGGATTTCAATCAGGCACTTGCGGTTGAAGGCGTAGACCTCCATCGGCGCGAGCGCGGAGCCGTCCTCCGGCAGCGGCGCGGCCGGGGACTGGCGTTCAATGGCCGCGACCGTGTCGCCGTGCAGGCGCAGGTGGCTGCCGAAAGGGAAACCCCCGGCAGTGTCGTGATCGATGGTCGCGATCGTGACGTCGGCGTTGTGCTCGGTGTGGAACTGGAGTACCGCCGCGTAGTCCATGCGGTAAATCTGTTCGCCGGAAATCACCATCACGACCTCTTCGGCGGCGCCGTCGAGGAAATACAGGTTCTCGTGCAGGGCGTTCGCCTGGCCGGTATAGACCGTCAGGTGTTCGTTGATTGGCGGCGACACCGCGGCGACGAACTCGCCGAGGTCGGTGTTGAAGATCGACCAGCCGTCGCGCAGGTGATTCTGCAGGGACAGCGAATTGAACTGGGTGAAGACCGTGATTTTCCGCAGGCCCGAGTGCATGCAGTTGGTCAGGGCGAAATCGATGATCCGGTAGTTGCCGGCATAGGGCAACGCCGCCGCGGTCCGGCGGGCGGTCAACGGCATCAGGCCCTTGCCATCACCGGTGGCAAGTACGATGCACAGGGTCTCGTTGAGGTTGTTCGGTAGCATGGCGCGGGCGTCGCATTATACGTGGCGCTCGTCCCACGGGAACCCCAGGACCGCACGAACAGGCTTGACTCACAAGCGCTTGAAGCGCGCCACGCGGCGGTAGTCGCTTAAGAATGAATTAGTTATCTTAGTCACCCCCACTGCCCGACCAGCTCCCGCCCGCAGCATGTCCGAAGAAATACTCGTCAACGTGACGCCCCAGGAGACCCGCGTCGCCTTCATCGAGAATGGCGTGCTGCAGGAGGTCCTGATCGAGCGCGCACGGCGCCGCGGCATCGTCGGCAACATCTACCTCGGGCGGGTCAGCCGCGTGCTGCCCGGCATGGGCGCGGCCTTCGTCGACGTCGGCCTCGCCCGCGCGGCCTTCCTGCACGTGTCGGACATCGCGGAGGCCGACCAGCGCGCGGCGGCCACCGGCACCGAGGTCCCGATCGAGCAGGCCGTGCACGAAGGCCAGCAGATCCTGGTCCAGGTCACGAAGGAGCCGCTGGGCACCAAGGGCGCGCGGCTCAGCAGCTACATCAGCATCCCGTCCCGTTACCTCGTGTTCATGCCCCAGAGCAATGCGCTGGGCATCTCGCAGCGCATCGAACAGGACGAGGAACGCAAGCGCCTGCGCGACCTGATGCTCGAACTCGAGCCCGGGCTGTCACCGATGAGCGCGCCGCCGGAAGACGGCAAGGCCGCCTCGGCGCCCGGCGCGCGCGGCGGCTTCATCGTGCGCACCGCCGCCGAGGGTGTCGGGCGCGACGACATCGCGGCGGACATGGCCTTCCTGCGGCGCCTCTGGCTGTCGCTGGACGACAGGCTGCGCCAGGCGCGGCCCCCGGTCGTGATCTATGAGGACCTGCCGCTGATCCTGCGGCTCATCCGCGACCTGTCGGCCACCAAGGCCGAGAAGATACGCATCGACTCGCGCGAAACCTTCGGCAAGGTGAAATCCTTCGCGGAGGAACTGGTGCCCTCGCTGGTGCCGCACCTCGAACACTATCCCGGCGAACGGCCAATCCTCGACCTCTACTCCACCGAGGACGAAATCCAGCGCGCCCTGCAGCGCAAGGTGGAACTGAAATCGGGCGGGCACCTCGTGATCGACCAGACCGAAGCGATGACGACGATCGACGTCAACACTGGCGGTTTCGTCGGCCATCGCAACCTCGAGGAGACGATCTTCAAGACCAACCTCGAAGCCGCGCAGGCCATCGCGCGCCAGCTGCGCCTGCGCAACCTGGGCGGCATCATCATCGTCGACTTCATCGACATGGTCGAAGAGGACCATCGCCGACAGGTGCTGCGCGCGCTGGAGAAAAGCCTCGAGCGCGACCACTCGAAGATCACGATCAGCGAGGTGACTTCGCTGGGCCTCGTGCAGATCACGCGCAAGCGCACGCGCGAGAGCCTGGAGCACGTGCTGTGCGAAGCCTGCCCGACCTGCGCCGGGCGCGGCTCGATCAAGTCGGCGGAAACGGTGTGCTACGAGATCTTCCGCGAGATTCTGCGCGAGCAGCGACAGTTCGACGCGCGCAAGCTCCTCGTCGTCGCGTCGCAGACCGTCGTCGACATGCTGCTGGACGAAGAGTCCAACAGCGTGGCCGAGCTCGAGGCGTTCATCGGCATCCCGATCCGCTTTCAGGTCGAGTCGAACTACACGCAGGAACAATACGACGTCGTGCTGCTGTAGCGTCGCGATGCGCGTCCTGTTCAACCGCAGCCTTCGCCTCGCCTGGTACAGCGTCGCCGCGCTGCTGGTGACGGCGGCGCTCGCGAGCATCGCGCTGCGCCTTGCACTACCGGGACTGGACGCGCGGCGGCCGGCGATCGAGCGCATCGTCAGCCGGCTGACCGGCGTGCCCGTGCACCTGGCCCGCATCGACGCGCGCTGGCGTGGCGCCTTTCCGTCCCTGACCGTCGATGGCGTCACGCTCGGCGACACGCCGGACGGGCTGCATTTCGAGCATGCCACGGTCGACGTCGCGCTGCTCGCCACCCTGCGCCGGCGCGAGTTCGTGCTGGAGCGGCTCGAACTCGCGGGGATCCGGCTCAAGGTCCGGCGCGACGCGGACGGTCGTTTCGTCATTGCCGGCATCCCGCCACGACGCTCCACCATTCTCGACTGGGCACTGCGCCAGCGCGACATCGTGATCAGCGAGGCGGATGTCGAGTTCGAGGATGCGCTGCGCGGCACGCCGTCGCGGCACTTCAAGGACCTGCACCTCGCCCTGCGCGGCGGGCGGGAGGTCATCATGCACGGCGGGATCGATGGCGACAGCGTATTGGGGGCGGCGCCGCGTTTCGAGCTGCGCATCGCGCGCAACGCGGCCATCGAGCTGCGCCTGGCCGTGCGCGGCGTGGAGCCCGCGCCACTGCTTGCGTTCGCCGGTCGGCCAAGCGGCAACGCGGCGAACATCGCGACGGTCGACGGCGAACTGTGGCTGCGTTGGCAGGAGGGGGCGCTGCGCCGGATCGCATTCGACCTCAAGGCGAACCTCACCGCCGCGGCGCGGCCGGCCGGCTACGGCCCGAAGTCCCTCCTCACCGCGGGCGTGGCCAGCAGCGCGGACGGGGGCTGGCGGGTCCGCCTGTCGCGGCTCGTCGCCAGCCCGAGCGCCGGGGCCACGCCCGCCATCAGCGCGCTGATGTCCATCCGGCCCGGGCCGGATGGCCTGGCGCTCGATCTCGCGGCCGATTCGCTCTCCCTGGACCTGGCTGAAGCACTGAGCGTGGCGCTGCCGACGCTCCCCCATACGCTGTTCCGGGGTGAGTTGCGGAACTTGCGCGGCGCGCTCCGTCAGCGGCAGGGGGCCATGCCGGCGTTCTACATGGCGGGCCGCCTGCTGCACGGACACCTGGGCCGGAAGCCACCGGCGCCCGGGGTCGACCGCCTGGACGCCGGCTTCGCCGTCAACGCCACCGCCGGCGCCCTGGCCTTCGACGGCGGTGGTTTCGTGTTCGAGGAGCCCGAGCGCCTCGTCGAGCCCGTGGCGCTGAGCGGCATGACCGGCGCGGTCACGTGGCGGCGCCTCGACGATGGCTGGCGCTTCGCGACTGCCGGGCTCGACGGGCTCGCGGCCGGCCTCCCGTTCGCGATCAGCGGCAACGTCGACGTCGGTCACGACCGCCGTCCGCGCGTCGATGCCGAAGTCGAGCTTGGCGCCGCGAATCTTGCCCGACTCCATCTGCTGTTGCCGAAGGGCGCACTCAAGGAGCGTGCCGAGACCTGGTTCCGTCGCGCGTTCCGCAGCGGCCGGCTCGAACACCTGCGCGGCGAACTGCGGGGCGACCTCGCGCAGTTCCCCTTCGACGAAGGCGACGGCCTGTTCAGCGTCGCGTTCGACGTGGCCGACACCGAGCTCGAATACTCTGACAAGTGGCCGGTCATCACCGAGGTCACGGGGCGCGGTGCAATCGCCGGACGTCATCTTGCGGTGACGATTCCGGGTGCGAAGTTCTTCGCGTCGCCGGGCCGCGACATCGAGCTCTCGATTGCCGACCTGTTCAATCCCCTGCCCGTGCTGCTCGGCACCGGCACCGTGCGCGCGAACCACGCGGACGTGATGGCGATGATCGCGCAGAGCCCGCTGCGTGACGGCCCGCTGCGGCGGCTCGGCGAGTTCACGCTCGACGGCGCGTTCGACCTGGCGCTGAATCTCGACATCGGGCTCAAGCGCGGCGAGCGCAAGACGGCGACCGGGACTGTCCGTTTCGAGGGCAACGACTTCAGCGCGGGCGAACAGGTCGAACTGGGTGCGTTGCGCGGCGAACTCGCCTTCTCGCGGGAGCGCTGGCGCGGCGAGGACATCAGCGCCGTCTTCGACGGCGAGCCGGTGACCCTCGCGCTCGAGGGCCGCGGGCCGGCGACCGCGCCGGGCGCAGGCACCGAGGTCCGCATGCGTGGCAAGTCCGGGAGCGCGCAGCTGCTCGGCCAACTCGACCGCTATACCCCCTTCCTGCACGCCTGGCTCGCGCGCAACGACAAGCTCGGCGCGCTGCAGGGCGAAGCCACGTGGGACGCGACATTGAGCCTGCCCAGCGCACCGCCGGAAGCGGCGCCGCCGCCGCGCCGGCTGCGGCTCGAGTCCAGCCTCGCGGGTCTTGCGGTCGATCTCCCCTGGCCCGTGGGGAAAACCGCCGCCGAGCAGCGCCGGCTGCGCGTCGACGCGGAACTGGGCGGCACGGGCCTGCGCAGCGTCCGCGTGGCGCTGGACGACACGGCACGTGTCCGCGTCGACCGGGAACGACGCGACGACGGCAGCTCGCGCCTCATTCGGACCGACCTTGCTTTCGGCCCGCAGGAACCGGAGGCGAGCGAGCCCGGCATCCACCTGCACGGTGAACTCGACCTGCTGCCGCTCGCGGAGTGGACCCGCCTGCTCGCCAACGCCGCGCCGCGCGATTCACCCGCCGCCGCGCTGCCGGTGAGTTTCGACACGCGCGTGAAGCGCTTCCAGATCATCGGCCAGACCTTCACGGACGTGCGCTTCAAGGGCTACAAGGATGTCAACGCCTGGCGGATCAGCACCGACAGCGCGCGCGTGAAGGGCGAGATCACCGCCCCGCTGAAGCTCGAAAGCGCGCCGCTGACATTGAATCTCGAGCGACTGTGGCTGGAGAAGCACGAGTCCAACGGCAAGCGCGAACTGGTGGACCCGCGACGCATCCCGACCGTGGCGCTCGCCTGCGCATCGTTCCGCTACGGCAAGATCGACTTCGGGAGCGCCTCGATGGCCACCGCACGCGAGGCCGACGGCCAGCGGCTGAAGTCGCTCGTCTTCACCAGCCCCGCCTTCCAGCTCAGCGCGACCGGTGACTGGTGGTTGCGCAACGGCGTGCACGAGTCGCACTTCAGCATCGACCTGAAGGGCAAGTCGCTGCGCGACGTGCTGACCGCCTTCGCCTTCGACGCGAAGAACATCGAAAGCGGCCCGACCGAACTGCGGATCGAGGCGGACTGGCCGGGCATGCCGTCGGAGTTCACGCTCGACCGGCTGGATGGCAGCCTGGCGCTGAAGATCGGCAAGGGCCGCTTCCTCGACATCGAGCCGGGTGGCGGCCGCCTGTTCGGCCTGCTGTCGCTGCAGACGCTGCCGCGGCGGCTGTCGCTGGATTTCTCGGACCTGTTCCAGAAGGGCTTCGCCTTCGATCGCATCGAGGGTGCGTTCCAGCTTGAGAACGGCGATGCCTACACCAACAGTCTGCTGATGGACGGACCGTCGGCGAAGGTCGAGATTTCGGGGCGCACGGGCCTCGCGGCCAAGGACTACGACCAGCGGGCGATCGTGACGCCGGCCCTCTCCGACAGCATTCCGCTCGCGAGCGCCCTCTTCGGCCCGGCCGGCATCGGCGTGGGTGCCGCGATCTACCTCGGGCAGAAAGTCTTCAAGCAGGTGCCGGAGCAGGTCGACCGCTTCCTCCGGCGCGAGTACACCATCAAGGGGCCATGGAGCGCCCCCTTCATCGAGAAGCGCTGAACATGCATACCGACATCTGGAAACCGAACACGGTCGTCGCGACCATCGTGGAGCAGGACGGACGCTTCCTGTTCGTGGAGGAAGAGGCCGACGGCCGCGCGGTGTTCAACCAGCCCGCAGGTCACCTCGATCCAGGCGAGACGCTGCTCGACGCCGCGCGCCGCGAAACCCTCGAGGAGTCCGGCTGGCACGTCGAACCGACGGGGCTGGTCGGCATCTATCTCGTCGAGCCGCCGGGCAGCACCATCACGTATCAGCGCTTCTGCTTCCGCGCGCGGGCGATCAAACAGGACCCGACGCGCGCGCTGGACAAGGAGATCATCCGCGCCGTGTGGATGACGCGCGACGAACTCGTCGACGCGCGCGCGCGCCATCGCAGCCCGCTGGTGCTGCGCTGCGTGGACGACTACATCGCGGGCCACAATTACCCGCTGTCGCTGATCCATGACCTCCGCTTTGGCGGCTGACGCGCACATCGTCGTCGCGATCTCGGGCGGCGTCGATTCCTCGGTGGCCGCGCTCGAACTGGTGCGCGCGGGCCACCGGGTGTCGGCGCTGTTCATGAAGAACTGGAACGAGCCCGCGGCGGACGGCCGCTGCCGCTGGGAGGACGACGTCGCCGACGCACTGGACGTCTGCGAGAAACTCGGCATCCCGCTCAACACGGTGGATCTCTCGCAGGCCTACTGGGACGGCGTGTTCCGCGATTTCCTCGACGAATACGCGCGCGGCCGCACGCCGAACCCGGACGTGTTGTGCAACCGCGAGGTGAAGTTCAAGGCCTTCCTGGAGCACGCACGGGCGGTGGGTGGCGATCTGGTCGCGACCGGCCACTACGCCCAGGTGCGCAGGACGGAAGGCGGGTATCAACTGGTCAAGGGCGCGGACGCCAACAAGGACCAGACCTACTTCCTCTACACGCTGGGGCAGGCCCAACTCGCCGCGACGCTGTTCCCGGTCGGGCATCTGCCGAAGCCCGAGGTCCGCGCACGCGCGCAGGCCGCGAATCTCGCCACGCACGCGAAGAAGGACAGCACAGGCATCTGCTTCATCGGCGAGCAGCGCTTCCGCGAGTTCCTGTCACGCTTCCTGCCGGCGCAGCGCGGCGCCATCCAGACCCTGGACGGGCGCAGCATCGGCGAACACCAGGGCGTCATCTACTACACGCTCGGCCAGCGCGAGGGCTTGGGGATAGGCGGCGTGAAGGGCGCGGTCGAAGGGCCGTGGTTCGTCGTCGCCAAGGACGTGCCGAACAACGTGCTCGTCGTCGCGCAGGGGCACGACCACCCGGCACTGCTGAGCCGCGCGCTGGAAGCCGACAGCCTGTCCTGGGTGGCCGGCGCGGCGCCCGCCCTGCCCTTCCGCTGCACGGCGAAGACGCGCTACCGGCAGCCGGACCAGGCCTGCGTGATCGAGCGCATCGAGGACGGGCGGCTGACGGCGGTATTCGACCAGCCGCAGCGCGCGGTGACGCCGGGTCAGTCGGTGGTGTTCTACGACGGGGAGATTTGTTTGGGCGGGGGAATCATCGACCGCGCGTGGTGAGAGCCCGATCCTGCTCGCGCCTCACTTCTACCGCCTGCGGGCTGTCCCTGCTCAGGCTCTTCACCTCTCCCGTCCCGGGAGAGGTCGACGCCGAAGGCGGCGGGTGGCCTGCGCTGGCGCTGCGCCAACCGGAGAAGACCCTCACCCGGCCTCGCCCGGGGCGGGCTGTCTCTTGGTCACATTTGGACGCGGGTGCCGGTGTTCACGTGCTGTTGGGCCACCGAGCAACTGTGTCCCGCGCTGCGCTCAGACGTTCTGTAGGGTCCAGGGGCCTGCCGGTTCTGACACTGGCATCGAGAATCGTCAGCCGAGAAAAGAGAAAAGGTGTCAGATTTCAAATCTGACACCTTTTCTCTTTTCTCCCCTCAGGCCTGCGGGGGACCGGGCTAAGCTCCCCGGCAGACGCGGGTGCCGGCGTTCGTGTTCGTACGGGCCACCAAGAACACCGAGAGGATCGGGTGGACAGGTGCCGCCCGGCCGGCATTGCCACGGCAGAGGCGCATTCCGCCATTCACCGTTCTTCTCCGTGTCCTCCGTGCTCTTGGTCAAAATTCGGCGCCTGTTGCCGTGGCAACGCCGGGTTTCACC
>CALRPY020000099.1:0-9209 GCA_943370145.1 Hydrogenophaga intermedia
ACGAGACAGCCCGCGACGGGAGCGGCGAAGACCCGCGCCCGCGTGCCTCAGAAAGAAAAGGTGTCAGATTTGAAATCTGACACCTTTTCTCGGCTCTGGACCCTGCAGAGGCCGTCTGAACGCAGCGCGGGACACAGTTGCTCGGTGGCTATACCCCAGCACTACGGACGATGCACACTGCCCGTGGCTAGGTGAAGCGCGGCATCACGCGCGTCGCGAACAGATCGAGCGAGCGCAGGATCTGGTCGCGGTCGTGCAGGCCCTGCGGCACGATCAGGAAGACCTCGTTCAGCGGTACGGCCGACGCCGCTTCCTCGATGCGGCGGCACAGCGTGTCGGGCGAGCCGAACAGCGTGTTGACGCCGCCCTGGCCGAAGGGCACGGCCCATTCCTCCCAGAACCAGCGCATGTCCGACGCGAGCGCTTCGGCTTCCGCGTCCGTCCTCGCGCAGATCATGAGCCCGCCCCAAGCCGCCTCGTCGCCGGGTGCCGGCGTGTAGCCGTGCAGCGCCGCTTCCTCGCGATAGCCGTCCCACAGCAGCCGGCAGAAATCCATGTCCGGCGACATGATGATTGGCTTGCCGCGGTATTTCGCCCAGAAGCGCGCGGTGCGCAGGGATGCGCCGAAGCCCCCGTACAGCGGCGGGTGGGGCGTCTGCAGGGGACGCGGCGCAATGCCGATTTCGCGGATCCGCATGTCGGCATCGACGCCGCGGCCGTAACGTGTGTAGACGTCGTGGCGGTGCGGGTTGACCATGCCGGGTGGCGGCAGCTGCCAGTACCTGCCCTGGTGGCTGAAGGTGTCCTGGGTCAAGGCCTTGACGACGACATCGACGAATTCGCCGAAATACTCGCGGTTGATGCGGTCGGCTTCCATGTTCTTGTTCCAGGGGCCGACCGCGCCGACCTCGGCCTTGACCTTGAAGTTCTCGACCCAGCGCGACTGGTAACCGCGCACGAGCCCGACGCCGAGGCGGCCCTTCAACATGTGGTCCATGGTCGCTATCGCCTCGGCCGTGCGCAGCGGGTTGTGCGCGGTCGACACGAAGCCACACGTGATCACGCGCAGGCGCCGGCTGTGCTGGCCCAGCCACATGCCCATCAGCGTCGGATCGTTGGCCGCCTCGAAACCTTCGATCTGCAGGTGATGCTCGGGGTGGCCCCAGCCCGCATAACCGACGTCGTCGGCGAAGCGCACGTAGTCGGCAATCTCCTCGAGCATGCGCTGGAACAGCGCCGGATCCTTGCCGGCCATGCCGCGTTCGAGTTCCGCGCGGCGGCCGACGGTGCAGTACATGAACGGATTGAAGCGAATCACCGGCGTCTCCTCGTCCAGGGGCGGATTCGCGTATTCTCGCGGCTCTCCCCGTCCTTGGAAACGAGATGTCAGTGCGCGCCGAGCCATGAATCAGCATCAGCCCCGAGCCGAGGCCGGCCCGGATGTGCCCGATGTCGCCCTCGACGTCGCCGTGATCGGCGGTGGCCCTGCGGGACTGATGGCGGCCGAGGCCGCGAGCGCGCAGGGTGCGCGGGTCGTCGTCTATGACGCGATGGCCTCGGTCGGCCGCAAGTTCCTGCTCGCGGGCAAGGGCGGACTGAATCTCACGCATGCCGAGGCCCTGCCGGTGTTCGAATCCCGCTACGGCGTCGCCCGGACGAGCCTGGCGCCGCTGCTGGAAGCCTTCGGCCCGGCCGAGCTGCGCGCGTTCGCGGCGCAGCTCGGCCTCGACACCTTCGTCGGCAGCTCGGGCCGCGTGTTTCCGCGCGACATGAAGGCCGCGCCGCTGCTGCGGCGCTGGCTGCACCGCCTGCGCGAGCGCGGCGTCAGGTTCCGCATGCGCCATCGCTGGCGCGGCTGGGAGGTCGACGGCACGCTCCGCTTCGCGACGCCCGACGGCGAAGTCCACGTGCGGGCCGGGGCGACCGTGCTCGCGCTTGGTGGCGGCAGCTGGCCGAGGCTCGGCAGCGATGGCGCATGGACCGCGCTGCTCGCCGCCCGCGGCGTCGACGTCGTGCCGCTGCGGCCGGCGAACTGCGGTTTCGACGTGCGCTGGAGCACTCATTTCGTCGAACGCCATGCGGGGGCGCCGGTCAAGCCGGTAGCCGCAAGCTGCGGCACCGCCGACGGGCGCACGCTGGTGCAACGCGGCGAGTTCGTCGTCACGGCGGGGGGTATCGAGGGCAGCCTGGTTTATGCCCTGTCCGCGCCCTTGCGCGATGCGCTGGATGCGCACG
This sequence comes from Hydrogenophaga intermedia, assembly GCA_943370145.1. Taxonomy (GTDB): domain Bacteria; phylum Pseudomonadota; class Gammaproteobacteria. The sequence continues at coordinate 2,236 of CALRPY020000099.1, forward strand.
GCGCCGCGCGGCTCATGCTCGACCTGCTGCCCGATTTCGACCTGGCCCGCGTGGAGCGCGCGCTGGCCGCACCCCGCGGCAAGCGCACGCTGTCGGAGCATCTCAAGCGCGGGCTCGGGCTCACCGGCGTCAAGGCTTCGCTGCTGCGGGAGGTCCTGCGGCGTGAAGATTTCGATGACCCGCTGCGTCTTGCGCAGTGCGTCAAGAATCTGCCGCTGGAACTCGTCGCGGCCCGTCCGATCGCCGAGGCCATCAGCTCCGCCGGCGGCATTGCGCTCGGGATGCTCGATGCGAAGCTGATGCTGCGCGAGCTGCCCGGCGTGTTCTGTGCCGGTGAAATGCTCGACTGGGAAGCGCCGACCGGCGGCTACCTGCTGACGGCCGCGTGCAGCACCGGCCATCACGCGGGCCGCGCGGCAGCGGAATGGTGCGTCGCACAGGAGGCTTGAGTGGCCCTCCCCGATGGCGCGACATCCAGGCTTCTGGCACCTTAAGCTCCCGTTCAGAACCAGCAGAAAGCAGCACGCATGAAATTCGGCAAGTACGGCGTATTCACGTTCACAGATGCGATGGACGCGGCCCAGCTCGCGGAGCTTGCACGTCGCGTCGAGGCCCTCGGGTATTCGACGCTGTGGTATCCGGAAGCGTTCAACTACGAGACCTTCGCGATCGGCGGCTACCTGCTGTCGCACAGCGAGAAGCTCATCGTCGCCAGTGGCATCGCCAACATCTACGCACGCGACCCTGCGGCGTCGGTGATGGGCCACAACAGCCTCAACAGCCTCTATGGCGGCCGTTTCGTGCTCGGTCTCGGCGTCTCGCACGCACCGCTCGTCGCGGACATGCGCGGCCACCAGTACAAGCAGCCCGTCGCAACGATGCGCGCCTACCTCGACGCGATGGACCAGGCCTGGCAGGCGCTCGGCCAGGACAAGGTCGAGAAGAAACTCGTGCTCGCCGCGCTGGGCCCGAACATGAGCAAGCTCGCCGCGGAGCGCACGCTGGGCGCCTTCCCCTACAACATCACGCCCGAGCAGGCGGCGATCTCGCGCGCGCAGATGGGTGCGGGCGCGGCGGTCATCTGCGAACAGAAGGTCTGCCTGTGCACCGACCCGGCGGTTGCCCGCAAGGCAGCGCGCGCGGCGCTCGGTCCGTACCTGCCGTTGCCGAACTACTTCAAGAACTGGTTCCGCCTGGGTTTCGATGAGTCGGACCTGAAGGACGGCGGCAGCGATCGCCTGATGGACGCCATGGTGCTGTGGGGCGACGCCGCGCAGATCGGCTCGAAACTCGACGCCTATTTCGCCAAGGGCGCCGACCAGGTCGTGATCCAGCCGATCCGGCCCGACGGCGCGCCGGGCCCGGACTGGGCCGCGCTCGAGGCGCTCGCCCCGAAATAACCTTGACCGACGACCCCCGGCGCGGCGCGCCGGGGTCCTGCCACCGCAGCGAGGAGCCCCCGATGAGCGAAGTGCGCGCTTTCCAGATCAGGATTCCCGAGCATGATCTCGATGACCTCCGCCGGCGGCTGCTCGCGACGCGCTGGCCCGAGCGCGAGACACCCGACGACTGGAGCCAGGGCATCCCGCTCGCCTACATGCGGGAAGTCGTCGAGCACTGGGCCGGGCGCTACGACTGGCGGCGCATCGAGGCGCGGCTGAACGCCTATCCGCAGTTCATCACCGAAATCGACGGGCTCGACATACAGTTCATGCACATCCGCTCGCCGCACCCGGGCGCGCTCCCGCTGGTCATGACCCACGGCTGGCCGGGTTCGGTGATCGAATTCATGAAGGTCATCGATCCCCTGGTCGACCCGGTGGCCCATGGGGGCGACGCGCGCGACGCCTTTCACGTCGTGTGCCCGACGCTGCCGGGCTTCGGTTTCTCCGGCAAGCCGACCGCGCCGGGCTGGAAGATCCAGCGCATCGCGCGCGCATGGGGACAGTTGATGGCGCGCCTTGGCTACGACCGGTACGTCGCGCAGGGGGGCGACTGGGGCTCGGCCGTCACGCACTGCATCGGACTCTCCGAGACCGCCCAATGCGCCGCGATCCACGTCAACATGCCACTGGTGAGCCCGAGCCCGGCGCTGATGCAGGACCTGGACGAACTCGAGCAGGGCGCGCTCGCCAGCTGGAAGCACTACCAGGACTGGGATTCGGGCTATTCGAAGGAGCAGAGCACGCGGCCGCAGACCGTCGGCTATGGCCTCGTCGACTCGCCGGTCGGCCAGGCCGCGTGGATTCTGGAGAAGTTCTGGGCCTGGACCGACAGCGATGGCCATCCCGAGAACGTGCTGACCCGCGACGAACTGCTCGACAACGTCATGATGTACTGGCTGCCGGCCAGCGGCGCGTCGTCCGCGCGCCTCTATTGGGAAAGCTTTGCGGTGCTGCTGGAAAAGCATCAGCAAATCGACCTGCCCGCCGGCGTAAGCATCTTCCCGCGCGAGATATTCCGTGCGTCCCGCCGCTGGTGCGAGGAACGCTACCCGAAGCTCGTGCACTACAACGTGCTGCCGAAAGGGGGGCATTTCGCGGCCTTCGAACAACCCGCGGTGTTCGTCGACGAGGTGCGCGCGACTTTCCGCCACGTACGATAGGCGGGTTGCAAGCCGGTCGCCGGGCTGGCGCGGCGAACGGGAGACGGTGCTTGCGCAAGCCGCAGCACCGCCACCGCCGCACCCCGAACGGCATGGCGCCCTGCCGGCCTCGGACCGCGAGCCCGGCCACGCGGCGAGGGCACGTCCGGTTTGCGCCGGCACGACCCCGGGTGGCACGATGCGACGGCCGCGCTCCGGCCGAGGCGGCGTAATCCAATTCCCTGCAGAGTAGGCATATGACGCAAGTAGTGATTGTCGACAACATCCGCACCGGCCTCGCCAAGGCCCATCGCGGCACCTTCAACCTCACGCGAGCCGACGAACTCGTGGCCCACTGCATCGACGCGCTGCTCGCGCGCAATCCCGCACTGGACCCGGCGGAAGTCGACGATGTCGTCGTCGGTGTGGCGCGGCAGATTGGCGAGCAGTCCGGCAACATGGCGCGCAATGCCGTCGCCCTGTCGAAGCTGCCGGTTTCGGTGGCGGCGGCGACCCTCAGCCGCGCCTGCTCGTCGGGCCTCAATTCGATTGCCGTCGCCGCGAACCAGATTGCAAGCGGCTGCGGCGACATCGCGATCGCGGGCGGTGTCGAATCGATCAGCGGACTGGAGCGCGGGACGCCGGCGAAGTTCGATGACCATCCGCGCCTGCTGGCGGAAATGCCCGCGATCTACATGCCGATGGGCAATACCGCCGAAGTCGTCGCGCGCCGTTACAAGGTGTCGCGCGAGGCGCAGGACGCGTACTCGGTGCAGAGCCAGCAGCGTTATGCAGCCGCGGTGGCGGCCGGCCATATCGCCGACGAAATCGCGCCGATGGCCGTCAAGTGGCGCAAGGTGATCGCCAAGGACACCAGGGAAACCGCCATCGTCGACGGCATCGTCGACCGGGACGAATGCAACCGGCCCGACACGACCGTGCAGGCCCTGGCCTCGCTGCCGCCGGCCTTCGAGGAGAGCGGCAGCGTGACCGCCGGCAATTCCTCGCAGCTGTCGGACGGCGCCTCGATGACGCTGCTGATGTCAGAGCGGCGTGCCCAGCAGTTGGGGCTCACGCCGCTCGCCTATTTCCGCGGTTTTGCCGTCGCCGGCTGCGAGCCGGACGAGATGGGCATCGGACCGGTCTTCGCGATCCCGAAACTGCTGAAGTACAAGAACCTGGGCCTCTCCGACATCGACCTCATCGAACTCAACGAGGCGTTTGCGTCGCAGTGCCTGTACTGCCGCGACGCGCTCGGCATCGACAACGAAATCTACAACGTCAACGGCGGCTCGATCGCGATCGGGCATCCGTTCGGCATGACCGGTTCGCGGCTCACCGGCGTCGTGCTCCGCGAACTGCGCCGCCGCGGCAAGAAGCTCGGCATCGTCTCCATGTGCATCGGCAAGGGCATGGGCGCGGCGGGGCTGTTCGAGGCCTGCTGAGGCCGCGACCGCCGTTTACATCATCAGCTGGCTGAGCAGCACCAGGCTCTCGCGCTCGGCTGCGGTCACCTCGTCGTCCGATGCGACGAGGCGACCGATGGCCTCGATGAACAACTGGCGGTGCTCGGCCGGGATGGTCGACGGGTCGATTTCCTCCGTGGGCGGCGGCACTTCGAGCCACGCCCACACCTGGGCGCGCTCCTCATCCGTGAACTGCAGTCGGCGGATGCAGTCGGCGACGAACAGGCGTTCTTCGCCACTGACCTCGAGATCGCTCCACGCGAACGCGCAGACGAATTTCATCAGTTGCAGGCGTTCGGCCGGATTCAGAGCTTCGAACATGGGGCACCAGCGGGTCGGGACGGGTACCCATTGTAGCGGCGCGCGCGCCCGGGTGGCGTCGGGATGATCACCCGCCCTGTGGCGCGGGGTCGCAGTCCCCGTGCCGGGTCGCTTCCACGCGCTGCGAGAAGGTCATGTTCTTGCCGCCCATCCTGACTTCCAGTTTGCCGACGGCGCCGCGCGTGGTGGGCAGGATCTCCGCGCTGCCGGTCGCGACGCGGGGACTGGCGCAGATCAGCACATAGCGCAGGCGCTCGCCGTCCCGCTCGCCTGCACCGAGGCTGCAGCCCGTCAGTGCGGGTTGGCGCATCACCGGGAACAGCGACGGCAGCGCATCGCCGCCGCCGTAACAGCGTTCCTCCCGCCGCACCACCCATCGCATCTCGTCGAGGTGGGGCATCAGCGTCTGCGCCGCGAGGGTGTAGGCTCCTGCGGGCAGGCTCAGCGGCAGCACCGGCGGCTCGGCGGCCGCCGTGCCCGGCAGTGCGAGCAGGAGCAGGCTGACCGGCCTGCGCCCCGCGAATCGACCAGGATTGGATTTCATGCCGCGTCAGCCCTTCGGTCCACGGGTGCAGCCTCGCGCGCCGGACCGGCCGTGACACTCCGGATCTTGCTGCCGGGTCGGCCGCCCCGGCGCGGGCCGCCGCACGAGCCCCGGCTGGCTTGTCCCGGGCCCGCGCAATCCCGCGCGGGCCGGGACCTGCCCGCGGGAGATCCGGGCCCGGACCCGGATTCAGTCGCCCCGGGGCTTGGGGCTGGACGCCTTGACCGCGTCCCAGAAGGCCTTCTGCATGCCGTCGAAGCTCTGCAGGTTGCCGGGCAGGAAGGGCTTCATCAGGCTCAGCGGATCGAAGCCGGCGGTGCCGGCCCGCATCTGCTCCTCGATCTGTTCCAGCAGTCTCTGCTGCAGGGGCTCGACGTCCGGCAGGCCGAGAAAGGTCCGCAATTCCTGCGGGGTCACTTCGATATCGAACTTGATTTTCATGGCGGCTCCTCGCACGGCGTGCTGAGCCTCCCTTGTACCCAATTGGCGTCCCCAGCGTCCACTGCCTCGCGGCCGGCAGCGGGCTCCGGGCGCCCGTTCCTCACGCGCAGGCCCGCGAACGCCCCATCCGGCTTATACTCTCGTCCCACCGGGTGCTAAGCCCGGCATCGTGCCGGCCTGCGGGGGCGCCCGTCGAGCCGCTTTTAGCGCCACGCCAACCAGGATTCACAGTGTCCGATAAAACTCTTACCGATATTCTCTTCGAGAACTTTGCCCTCCAGCCGCAGCTGTTGCAGGGCCTCAACGACGCGGGCTTCACCCGCTGCACGCCAATTCAGGCCATGACCCTGCCGCTGACGCTGGCCGGCCGGGACGTTGCCGGCCAGGCCCAGACCGGCACCGGCAAGACCGCCGCGTTCCTCGTTGCGCTCTACAACCGCCTGCTGACCAGCAGCGGCCATGCCGAGCGACGGGCGCAGGACCCGCGCGCCGTGGTGCTCGCGCCGACGCGTGAGCTCGCCGTCCAGATCGACAAGGACGCGCAGCAGATCGGCCGGCATACCGGGCTCAAGGTCGCGCTGATCTACGGTGGCGTCGACTACGAGAAGCAGCGCCGGCAGCTCGAGGAAGGCGTCGATATCATCATCGCCACGCCCGGCCGCATCATCGACTTCGTCAAGCAGAACACCGTCAGCCTGCGGGCTGTCGAGGTCATGGTGATGGACGAGGCCGACCGCATGTTCGACCTCGGTTTCATCAAGGACATCCGCTTCCTGCTGCGCAAGATGCCCGGCCCCAGCGAACGCCAGAACCTGCTGTTCTCGGCGACCTTGAGCCACCGCGTGCTCGAACTCGCCTACGAGCACATGAACGACCCGGAGAAGCTGGTCGTCGAGGCGGACACCATCACGGCGGCCAACGTGCGCCAGATCGTCTATTTCCCGGCTACCGAGGAAAAGATGCCGCTGCTGCTCGGGCTGCTGTCGAAGATGGATTCCAACCGCAGCATCGTGTTCGTCAACACCAAGTATGGCTGCGAGCGCGTCGCGCTGACGCTCGAGCGCGCCGGCTACAAGGTCGGCGTGCTGTCGGGCGACGTCCCGCAGAAGAAGCGTGAGTCACTGCTCGCGCGCTTCGTGAAGGGCGAGCTCTGCATGCTGGTCGCGACCGACGTCGCCGCCCGCGGCCTGCACATCCCGGCCGTCAGCCACGTGTTCAATTTCGACCTGCCGCTGGATGCCGAGGACTACGTGCATCGCATCGGCCGCACGGCACGCCTCGGGGCCGAGGGCGACGCGATCAGCTTCGCCTGCGACGAATACGCGATGAGCCTGCCGGACATCGAGGCCTACATCGAGCAGAAGATCCCGGTCGGGCAGTTCGACCAGACCATGCTGCTGCCGGTCCCGCGCGGACGCGCACCAGCGGCTGCCGGCGAAGGCATGAGCGTGATCGAGGACGCCCTCAGCGACGCCGCCGAGGAGCGACGTCGCAAGCGTGAACGTGACGGGGGCGGTGGTCGCCGTGGCGGCGGCGGGCGGCCGGGCGCCGGTGTCCCGCGGCGCGGTCCGGGCGAGGGCAGTCGAGGCCCGCGTCGGCCGGAGCGCGAAAGCCGTCC
>CALRPY020000100.1:0-9198 GCA_943370145.1 Hydrogenophaga intermedia
ATTCGGATCATAAAGTGGCGGATCGATGAGGACGGTGTATTCGCGCACCATCCGCCCGTTCGCCCAGTTCAGCTCGAGCAGGAAATTCAGGAAGGGTTCGCGCACGGGCTCGCGCGTGGTGATCCGGATGAAGTCGTTGCCGGCCGGCGTTTCGACGATTTCAAACTTGAGCGACAGCAGCACGGCCTCGCGCAGCACGCCCGCCCGTTCGAACTGCTGGGAGTCCGCGAGCTTGACGCTCAGTGTGTCGTAGTCCGTGGCCGACGCGCCGAGTATTTCGATGCGCCCGTCGAAGGGCTCGTTGAGGCTGGACGTTGCCTTCAACGCGCCGAGGCCCAGGGCGGACGCGAAACTGGGCATCAGCAAGGACACGGCGATGGCGACGGCTTTTTTCCGTAGCATGATTCGCTTCCTTAATCCTTAGTCGTTGTCGGGCTCCGGGCCGGCCGATGGGCGCCCCGGCCAAACGGGCTGCCGTGCCCGTTCAACCTGCGAATGAACTTTACAATTTCGGGTTAACTTTAGCTTATAAAAAGCTTTTCACCAATATTTCCGCAATCTGGATACTGTTGAGCGCAGCACCCTTTCGGACGTTATCGGCCACTACCCAGAGATTCAGACCACGGGGGTGGGAAATGTCCTCGCGGATGCGGCCGACGAAGACGTCGTCACGCTGCGCGGCCTCGGTGACGGCGGTCGGCCAGGCACCGTCCGTACGTCCGTCCAGCACGGTCACCCCGGGCGCCCGCTCGAGCAGGGCCCGTGCCGCCTCGGCGGTGATCTTGTCCCGGGTTTCGATGTGCACCGCTTCGGAGTGGCCGTAGAAGACGGGAACGCGGACCGTCGTCGGATTCACCTGGATGCTTTCGTCACCCATGATCTTCCGCGTCTCCCACACCATCTTCATTTCTTCCTTCGTGTAGCCGTTGTCGAGGAAGACGTCGATCTGGGGCAGGCAGTTGAACGCTATCTGCTTCGGATACACCGAGGGCTCGATCGGCTTGCCGTTCAGCAGCGCGGCCGTCTGGCTCGCCAGCTCCTCGATTGCCTCCTTGCCGGTGCCCGAAACGGCCTGGTAGGTGCAGACGTTGATGCGCTCGATGCCGACCGCATCGTGGATGGGCTTCAGGGCTACCAGCATCTGGATCGTGGAGCAGTTCGGATTCGCGATGATGCCGCGGTTCCTGTACAGGGCAATGGCCTGCGGGTTGACCTCGGGCACCACCAGCGGAATGTCGTCGTCGTAGCGGAACTGCGAGGTGTTGTCGACGACGACGCAACCGGCTGCGGCGGCCTTCGGCGCGTAGATCTTCGACACCGACGCACCCGGGGAGAACAGCCCGATCGGGGTCTGGCTGAAATCGAAGGTTTCGAGATCGTGCACCGTCAGCTGGGTTCCGGCGAACGGAATGCGCGAGCCGGCGGAGCGCGCGCTCGCCACCGCGAAGACCTTGTCGTAGGGGAACTTGCGCTCTTCCAGGATCGAGAGCATCGCTTCGCCCACCGCGCCGGTCGCACCGACCACGGCCACGTTGAATTTCCTAGTCATCTCATTTAGTCCGCTTTGTCCACCAGGTTGAGTAACGCGCCTCGCGACCGCTTCAGCGCAGCGCAGCGACGACCGCCGCACCCATTTCGCGCGTGCCGACCACCTTCGAGCCGGGCGACTGGATGTCGGCCGTGCGCAGGCCGCCATCGAGTACCGCGCTCACCGCCTCCTCCACGCGCCGGGCCTGTTCGGGCTCGTTCAGCGAGTAGCGCAGCAGCATCGCCAGCGACAGGATCGTCGCCAGCGGATTCGCCTTGTTCTGACCGGCGATGTCCGGCGCGGAGCCATGGCAGGGCTCGAACATGCCCTTGCCGGCGGCATCCAGCGAAGCCGACGGCAGCATGCCGATGGACCCCGTCAGCATCGACGCGAGATCGGACAGGATGTCGCCGAAGATGTTGCCGGTGACGATGACGTCGAACTGCTTCGGCGCGCGCACCAGTTGCATCGCGGCGTTGTCGACGTACATGTGGCTGAGTTCGACGTCCGGGTACTCGCGGCCGATTTCGGTGACGATCTCACGCCACAGTTCAGTGGTCTCGAGCACGTTCGCCTTGTCGACCGAGCACAGGCGACGGGCCCGCTTCTGGGCGATCCGGAACGCGGCGTGGGCGACGCGCCGGATCTCGCGCTCGGTGTAAACCATCGTGTTGCGGCCGACGCGCTCGCCGTTGGCGCCGGTCTCGATGCCGCGGGGCTGCCCGAAGTAGATGTCGCCCGTCAGCTCGCGCACGATCATGATGTCGAGGCCCGACACGACTTCCGGCTTGAGCGTCGAGGCGTCCGCCAGCGCCGCGTGCAGGGCCGCCGGGCGGAGGTTGCAGAAAAGGTCCAGCGCCGATCGGATCTTGAGCAAGCCGCGCTCCGGTCGCTTGTCGCGCTCGATGCGGTCCCATTTCGGCCCGCCGACCGCGCCGAGCAGGATAGCGTCGGCCGCGCGTGCGAGGGCCAGCGTGCTGTCCGGAAGGGGCTCGCCGCACGCATCGACCGCGCAACCGCCCATCAGGGCTTCCTCGACCTCGGCCTGGAGGCCGAAGCGCTCCCGCAGGGCCTGCAGCACGCCCACGGTCGCGTCCACGATTTCGGGCCCGATGCCGTCGCCCTTGAGCAGTAGAATCTTGTGCGCCATTGTGATTTCGGCAGGAAAAAAAGGGCCGAAAAGCATACCCGAATCACCGCCGCCACGGTACCGATGTGCGGGCCTGCGCCGCGCCTTATACTGTGCGCCGCCCCGCTCCCCCCGTGACCCCATGAACCTCGGTCTCACAGCGCTTCAGCCCTATCCGTTCGAACGCCTGGCGAGCCTGCGGGCGGGTCTTGCACCCGACCCCGCGCTGCCACCGATCAACATGTCGATCGGCGAACCCCAGCATTCGACCCCATCGTTGATACTCGACGCGATGCGGGACGCCTTGCCGACGCTGTCGAAATACCCGGCCACGAAGGGCAGCGACGAACTCCGGCAGGCGATTGCGGCTTGGCTGGAGCGCCGCTTCCGGCTCGGCGCGGGCGCCGTCGACCCGGACTGCATGGTCCTGCCCGCCAACGGTACCCGCGAGGCGCTTTTCGCGGTGGCGCAGTGCGTGATCGACGCCCGCGACCAGAACGCGCTGGTCGCCATGCCGAACCCCTTCTACCAAATCTACGAGGGCGCGGCGCTGCTCGCAGGCGCGCAGCCCTGCTTCCTGCCCTGTCCGGCGTCGCGGGACTTCCTGCCCGACTTCGCGGCGGTACCGACCGAGGTTTGGGACCGCTGCCGGCTCGTCTACGTCTGCTCGCCCGCCAATCCTTCCGGTGCGGTGCTGTCGCGCGAGGACTACCGGGCGTTGCTGGCGCTCGCCGATCGCCACGATTTCATCGTCGTCTCGGACGAATGCTATTCAGAGCTCTATTTCGACGAGGCTGCGCCGCCCTGCGGCCTGCTCGAGGCCGCGTGGGCCGAAGGACGCACGGGTTTCGAGCGCTGCCTCGTGATGCACAGCCTGTCCAAGCGGTCGAACGCACCCGGTTTGCGCTCCGGCTTCATCGCCGGCGACAAGGCCCTGATGGCGCAGTTCCTGCGCTACCGGACCTACCACGGATCGGCAATGCCGCTGCACGTGCAGCTGGCGAGTGTCGCGGCCTGGCGCGACGAGGCGCACGTCATTGAAAACCGCCGGCTCTATCGCGCGAAGTTCGAAGCGGTCACGCCGCTGCTTGCCGGGGTGATGCGGGTGTCAATCCCGGCCGGTGGCTTCTACCTGTGGCCCGAAGTCGACGGGGATGAGATCGCCCTGTGCGCCCGCCTCATCCAGCACGCGAACGTGACAACGCTGCCGGGTTCATTCCTGGCGCGCGACGCGGGCCAGGGCAATCCAGGTGCGCACCGGCTGCGCATCGCGCTGGTCGCCAATTTCGACGAGTGCGTGGCGGCTGCCCGACGCATCGCCGACGTACTCAAATCCAGTTGAATCGATACCCCGAGGTAAGCAATGCAGGAACTAGCCGCAATCATCGACGAAGCGTTCGAGCAGCGCGCTGAACTGAGTCCGTCCAATGCGCCGTCGCGCGTGCGGGACGCGGTTGAAGAGTGCCTGTCGCTGCTCGACAGCGGCAAGGTGCGCGTCGCGGAGAAACGCGACGGCAGCTGGCACGTCAACGAGTGGACGAAGAAGGCCGTGCTGCTGAGCTTCCGCCTCAATGACAACGCGGTGATGCAGGGCGGCTGCACCAGCTACTTCGACAAGGTGCCGACCAAATTCGGCGGCCTGTCGGGCGAGGAATTCCGCCAGATCGGCGCACGCGTCGTACCACCGGCGGTCGCCCGTCGCGGCTGCTTCATCGCGTCCGGAGTCGTGTTGATGCCGAGCTACGTGAACATCGGTGCCTATGTGGACTCGGGCACGATGGTCGACACCTGGGCGACGGTCGGTTCCTGCGCGCAGATCGGCAGGAATGTGCACCTGTCGGGCGGCGTCGGCATCGGTGGCGTGCTCGAACCGCTGCAGGCCTCACCGACCATCATCGAAGACAACTGCTTCATCGGCGCCCGCTCGGAGGTCGTCGAGGGCGTCATCGTCGGCGAGGGTTCGGTGATCTCGATGGGCGTCTTCATCGGCCAGAGCACGAAGATCTACGACCGCACCACCGGCGAAGTCAGCAGCGGCTACGTACCGCCGGGTTCGGTGGTGGTCTCGGGCAGCCTGCCGGCCGCAGATGGCAGCCATAGCCTGTACTGCGCCGTCATCGTGAAGCGGGTGGACGCGAAAACCCGGGCAAAGGTAGGTATCAACGAACTGCTGCGCGATATCTGAGCGTTGCCCCGCCGCCGGTGCGGCGGCGGGCGCCAGGCGGGTGGCGCCGCCACCCGGTTCGCGGCAAGACGTTCAGGCCGCGCGTTCCGCCGGTGCCGCAATGGCGTTGCGCACGGCGTCCGCGATGAAATGCGCGAGCTCGTCGACCTGCTGTTCCTCACGCCCTTCCACCATCACCCGAATCAGGGGTTCCGTACCTGACGGCCGCAGCAGCACACGCCCCTGTCCGTCCAGCCTGCGCTCCACTTCAGCAACGGCCGCCTGCACCGGTGCCAGGTTCGTGACATCGACACGCTCGCGCAGCTTCACGTTGACCAGCTTTTGCGGGAACTTGGTCATGCCCGCCACCAGGTCCTGCAGCGACTTTTCCGTCTGGACCATCGCCTCGAGCACCTGCAGCGCGGAAATGATGCCGTCACCGGTACTGGTCAGGTCGAGGCAGATGATGTGCCCGGAGGATTCGCCGCCGACGGTCCAGCCGTTGGCGGTCAGCATCTCCAGGATGTAGCGGTCGCCGACCGCCGCCCGCCGGAAACCGAATCCCTGCTGGCGCAACGCGAGTTCCAGGCCCAGATTGCTCATCTGCGTGCCCACGATCGTGCCGCCCAGCTTACCCAACCGTTGCCGGTGGCACGCGATGACATAGGTCAGTTCGTCACCGTCGGCGACGCGACCGCTGTGATCGACCATGATCAGCCGGTCACCGTCACCGTCGAGCGCGATGCCCACGTGCGCTCCGTGCTCGCGGACCGCTGCCTGCAGTTGTTCGGGTGAGGTTGCGCCGACCCGCTCATTGATATTGAAGCCGTCTGGTTGGTTGCCGGTCGCGATGACCTGCGCCCCCAGCTCCTCGAACACGTCCGGCGCGATGTGATAGGTGGCACCGTGGGCGCAGTCGACCACGACCTTGAGACCGCTGAGGTCGATGCCGCTGGCGACCGTGCTCTTGCAGAATTCGATGTAGCGGCCCGCGGCGTCGACGACTCGGTGGGCCTTGCCGAGTTCGCGTGAGGTCACGCACTCGAACGGCTTTTCCAGTTCCTGCTCGATTTCGCACTCGACGCTGTCGGGCAACTTGGTGCCGGCGCCGGAAAAGAACTTGATGCCGTTGTCGTCGAAGGCATTGTGCGAGGCGCTGATCACGATGCCCGCCTGGGCATGGAAGGTGCGCGTGAGATACGCGATGCCGGGCGTGGGCATGGGACCCAGCAGGTGAATGTCGACGCCGGCGGCGGACAGTCCGGCCTCCAGGGCGGACTCGAACATGTAGCCGGACACCCGGGTGTCCTTGCCGATCAGGACCTTCGGTTTGGCCTTGCCGCATCCCCTGGCAAGCACGCGCCCGGCCGCCCAACCGAGTTTCATCACGAAGTCCGGAGTGATGGGGTGTTCGCCAACACGTCCCCGGATGCCATCCGTGCCGAAATACTTCCGAACCGTGGCTTTGCTCATGTAATCCCTTTCAAGGTGAAAGCGCGCAGCTCCCTTATCGGCAGCTTAGCAGCACGCGTTCAGTGCGACTTGTGAGCATTGTCGCAAACTCCACGCCCCGTTTGTGGAATCCGGTGACGTGGAACCCTCGCTCAGTGCGAACTCGCCGGCCCCCCGATGGCCGAGTCGGGGTCCTGGGCGCCATCGCCGACGACCCCGGCGTTCTTCGACGCGCTGCCGCGATCGTCGTCGTCCCAGTTCTGGGGAGCGCGCGGCTCACGCCCCGTCATGATGTCGTCGATCTGGTCGCTGTCGAGGGTCTCGTACTTGATCAGCGCACTCGCCATCAGGTGCAGCTTGTCGAAGTTGTCCTCGAGAATCCTGCGCGCCCGCACGTAGTTGCGGTCGACAATCTTCCGGATTTCCTCGTCGATCAGGTGTGCCGTTTCGTCAGACACAGACTTGTGCTGCGTGACCGAATGACCGAGGAAGACCTCGCCCTCGTCGTCGCTGTAGGTCATCGGGCCGAGCCGCTCGGACAGGCCCCAGCGGGTCACCATGTTCCGCGCGATATCGGTCACGCGCTCGATGTCGTTGGAAGCGCCGGTGGTCACCGCGTCCTTGCCGAATACGAGTTCTTCCGCCAGGCGACCGCCGAACAGGCTCGCGATCTGGCTTTCGAGGCGCTCCTTGCTGTAACTGAGGCGATCCTCTTCCGGCAGGAACATGGTGACCCCGAGGGCTCGCCCGCGCGGGATGATAGACACCTTGTACACCGGATCGTGCGATGGCACGGACCTGCCGACGATGGCGTGGCCCGCTTCGTGGTAGGCGGTGAGCTTTTTCTCCTTCTCGCCCATGACCATCGACCGGCGCTCGGCGCCCATCATGATCTTGTCCTTCGCCTTCTCGAACTCCTCCATGTCGACGAGCCGCTTGTTGCCGCGCGCGGCGAACAGCGCCGCCTCGTTGACGAGGTTCGCCAGATCGGCGCCGGAGAAACCAGGGGTGCCGCGCGCGAGCAGGGCGGGCTTCACGTCGTCGCCGAGGGGCACCTTGCGCATGTGTACCTTCAGGATCTGCTCGCGCCCGCGGATGTCCGGCAAGGGCACGACCACCTGGCGATCGAAGCGGCCCGGGCGCAGCAGGGCCGGGTCGAGGACGTCCGGGCGGTTGGTCGCCGCAATGACGATGATGCCTTCGTTGCCCTCGAAACCGTCCATCTCGACGAGGAGCTGGTTCAGCGTCTGCTCGCGCTCGTCGTGGCCGCCACCGAGCCCGGCGCCACGATGGCGGCCGACGGCGTCGATTTCGTCGATGAAGATGATGCACGGCGCGTGCTTCTTCGCCTGTTCGAACATGTCACGCACGCGCGATGCACCGACGCCGACGAACATCTCGACGAAGTCCGAACCGGAAATCGTGAAGAACGGCACCTTGGCTTCGCCCGCGATGGCCTTGGCCAGCAGCGTCTTGCCGGTGCCCGGCGGGCCAACCATCAGCACACCGCGCGGAATCTTGCCGCCGAGCTTCTGGAACTTGCCTGGGTCACGCAGGAAGTCGACGAGTTCCTTGACCTCTTCCTTGGCCTCCTCGACGCCCGCGACATCGTTGAAGGTCACCCGGACCTGATCCTCGCCGAGCATGCGCGCGCGGCTCTTGCCGAAGGACAGCGCGCCACGGCCGCTGGCGCCACCCTGCATCTGCCGCATCAGGTAGATCCACACCGCGATGAGCAGCAGGAACGGGAACCAGGAGATGAAAATCTGCATCAGGATGCCCTGCCGGTCTGGCGGCTGGGCTTCGATGCGAACCTGGTTGTCGAGCAGCGTGCCGATCAGCGGCCCGTTGTCCGTCTCCGGGCTGTAGGTGAACAGCTTCGAACCGTCCTGCATCTCGAATTCGATCGTCGGCCCGTCCAGCAAGGCCTTGGCGACCTGCCCGCTCTTCACGGAGGCGACGAAATCGGAATAGTCGACCGACCGCGACACGCTGTGACGGGGCGTGAAATTCTGAAATACCAGCATCAACACCAGGGCAATAACCGCCCACAGCGCCAGGTTTCTAGCCATCGTATGTCTACCTGTCCTCTCGTCTTTCCTTGTGGTGCGCGGCCGCCAGCAGCGCGTGGCTCAACCCGGCGTCCCGGCTAGTCTAGCCCTTGAACCCGCCAGCAACCACATGGAATTCGGTTGCCACGACGGGACTCCGGCCTGCTCGCTCCCGCCCAATCCGTACGGGACAACTACGACTCTCCGACCGAAAACGTTCACTCCAGGCAGGTTGGCGCTTTCCCCTGAAGGTAGGCCCCATGATCCGGGGAAAGTTCGGTGCTGCCGGGCAGGCCGCACAGCACGCTCGTCCCATCCGTTGACATCACATTGGGGCCATGTCCCGCAAAACAAGGCCACGGACGGATATCGGCCGCTGGCAGGCGGGCCTTGCGGCGCGGCCGGGTCGAATCATGCGATGTGGGCCGGCAGCCGTGTCCTGTCGAGGACGTCTGGCGATGATGTCGCTCGGAATGAACGTGTTCGGTCTGCACGTCGCGGGCGGGCAGCAGCCGGTGACGCTTCAGGTGCGGGGCCGTGCACACCCGACGGGCGGGCGCTGGGGCATGTGCCGGGCAGACGGCGCTGGCCGTCTCCACCGGGGACCCCGCGGTCAGTCAGATGTAGGCGACTTCGAGGATTTCGTATTCGACGACGCCGTTCGGCACCTGGACGCTGACCGCGTCGCCCTCGCGCTTGCCGATCAATGCGCGCGCCACCGGGGAATTGATGGAGACGAGACCAGCCTTGATGTTGGCCTCGTCCTCGCCAACGATGCGGTACTTGACCTCCTCGTCGGTGTCCAGGTTGAGCAGGCGCACGGTGGCCCCGAACACCACCCGTCCCTGCGCATTGACCTTGGTGACGTCGATGA
>CALRPY020000101.1:0-8526 GCA_943370145.1 Hydrogenophaga intermedia
TCACCGCCGCCGACTGCGGCGTCGGCGGGCGCTGCCAGCCGGCCGGTGGGCACTTCGAGGCCTTCGTCCACTGCGCCGGCCTGACGCGTTTCGACGCGCATCTCGCCGGCGAGGCCAGGACGCACAATCTCGAGGGCACCCGGCACGCCCATGCGCTGGCGCGGCGCCTCGCGATCCCGGCCTTCCATCACCTGAGCACGGCCTACGTCGCCGGCCGCAGCGGCGCGCCGTTCGGCCCCGGCGATCTCGATGCCGGCCAGGCCTTCAACAACCCGTACGAGCAGTCCAAGTTCGAGGCGGAGCGCTGGCTGCGCGGCGCCGCGTCGGAAGACGGCGTTGCCCTCACCGTGTACCGGCCGAGCATCGTCGTCGGCGGTTTTCCCATTGGCGAGAACCAGGCGGTCAGCACCGTCTACACGTTCATGAAGGCGGTGCGGTTCATCCGCGAATGCTGTCGTCGCGACGCCGAATCGGGCCGGGGGCGCTTCGCCCCGCTCGGCTTCGTGCGCGACGGCGAAGACTTCCACATCCCGGTGCGGGTCGCCGCCGATCCGGCGTCGACGGTCAACCTCGTCGCCGTCGACGACGTCGTGGACGCGGTGCTCGGCGGACTCGCCGCGCCCGCGTGCGGCGTGCGCACCGTGCAGCTCACCGGCAGCGACATCTCCCTCGCCGAGATGGAGCACGCCATCTGCGGCCAGATGCGGCTGGGCGGGGTGCGGCTGGTGCCGGCGGAAGCCTTCATCGCGCAACCCCGCAATGCGCTCGAGGCGCACTTCGAGCGCATGACGCAGGTCTACGCGCCCTACCTGTTCCACAGCCCGCGCTTCACCGGCGCGCGGTCCTCCAGGCCCATCGACCCGGTGCGGCTCACCCGCGACTATCTCGCGCAGGCGCGGCCCGGCCGCAGGTCCGTCCGGCCGACGGTCGGCGCGCTCGCGCTGGGCACGCTCGGCATCGGCGCGCCCCGCGACTACTTCGATGCCCTGGTCAGCGGCGCCGTGGGCCGGCATTTCCTCGCACGCCACGACTACGTCGACGCCGCAATCGGCTTCTCCCTCGGCGGTGCCGCGCCCTGTGACGTGCGCCTGCGCTTCGCGGGCGGCAGCGCGCACGAACTGGCGGCGGGCGACACGGCCGAGCTCGACTGCCGCTACCAGCTCGACTCGGCGCTTTTCATGCGCATCGTCCATGGTGAAACCGATCTGCGCGCGGCCTTTCTCGCCGGCAAGGTCAAGGTGCAGGGCAACACGGAACTCGCGCTGAAGTTCGGCGCGCTGCTCGGCCAGTACTACAACCGTATCGACGAGCACGTGATCGCGGAGCTCACGACTTGAACCGCCCGACCGCCCTCGCGCTCGCGCTCATCGAACGATGGCCCGGCGCGGTTGTCACGGCCTTCGTCGCCGGCGCCCTCGCGCTGCTGCTTGCGGCCGGCGGCTTCCGCATCGGGCACAGCTACGCGGACTGGATCGATCGTGACGATCCGTCCTGGCACGCCTATCGCGCGATGCGCGCGGACTTCGGCGACGCGGACACCATCGTCGCCGCCTTTGAGCGTCGCCGCCTGACCGCCGGCCGCATGGCGGGCTATTACGAACTGATCGATGCGCTGCGCACCCGGCCCGGCGTGATGGACGTCTTCGAGCCGGCCGAGCTCTTCCTCGGCGCCGATGCCGGGACGCCCCCGGTGTCGCTCAATATCGAGGACCTGCGCGCGCAGCTCGCGACCGCCACGCCCGACTACCGCAACGTGCTGGTGTCGCGCGACGTCGAGATCCTGAGTCCGCTCCTGCTGCTCGACCCGGCGCAGCCGGCGACGCATGCCGGGATCCTCGCAAGCCTGCAGGACGGCCTGCAGGCGCTCGGCCTCGAGCCCGCGCTCGCCGGCACCGTGGTCTTCGCCGAGACCCTGAAGCACGCGATCGCCAGCGACCTCGCGCGTGTCGTCGCCCTGTTGCTCGCGTCGTCCTCGCTGCTCCTGCTGTATTTCTTCCGCGACCCCGTGCTCTGCGCCGTCGTGTTCGCCGGCATCGCGATCGCGGTCGTCTGTTCGCTGGCGCTGTGCACGGGGCTCGGCCTGTCGGTGAACCTGCTGACGCTGCTGCTGGTGCCGCTCGTCTTCTGCGTGAGCCTGACGACGGCGATCCACCTGTTCGCGCGGCGCGACGCGGGCCATTGGCGTCTGCGCGAGGCCTACCCGGCGGTCGTGCGGCCGCTCACGGTCGCGACGGTCACGACCGCCCTCGGCTGCCTCGCCTTCGCCAACGCGCCGCAGTCGATCATCGCGCGCATGGGGCTCGCGATGCCGGCGGCCGTCGGCTTCACCTTCCTGACCTCGATGCTGTTCGTGCCCGCGGCGCTGGGCCTTGCGGGACGCCTCGAGCGCATGCCGCGCGTGC
Organism: Hydrogenophaga intermedia; assembly: GCA_943370145.1. GTDB lineage: Bacteria > Pseudomonadota > Gammaproteobacteria. The sequence continues at coordinate 2,403 of CALRPY020000101.1, forward strand.
GCGTGCCCCGTGCGCTGGCGGGCCAAGCCGCACGCCGCACGGCCAGTGCAGCGCTCGTGCTGCTGACCCTCGCCGCCGTCTGCGCGCTGCCGCGAATCACGCGCGATCCGGATGCCCTGCATTTCTTTGCGGACGACTCGGTGCTGGTGCGTGCGTATCGCGGCATCGAGGACCGCGTGACGGGGCTCCTCGTCGTCGATCTCGTCATCCGCAGCGCCGACGGCGCACGGGTCGACCAGGGCACGGCGCGCACGGCCATCGAAGACTTCCTGGCCGAGCTGCGCACGCTGCCGGAGGTCACGACCGTCGTCGCCGGTTACGATCTCCTGCGCATCGCCGGCCCGGACGCGGCGACGCCGCTGGGCACCGCGTTCTTCAACGCGCGCCGCGACGCCACCCGCGTGTCGCTGCGCGTGCGCAACGTCGACAGCCGCCCGTGGCGTGAACTCACGCACGCGATCCGCGCCCGCTGGAAGGCGCCGCCGGGTCTCGCCCTGACCGTCACCGGGCTCATTCCGCTGATCCTCGACGCCCAGGACCGCCTGCTCCACGTGCAGAGCCTGACCCTGCTCGCGGGCCTCGGACTCGCCTGCCTGCTGCTGCTGCCGTTCTTCCGCACGCCGCGCCTCCTCGGGCTCGCGGTCGTCGCCACCTTCGTGCCGCTGGTCGTGACCGCCGGCGCGATGGTGTGGCTCGGCTTCGCGATCAACGCGATCAACCTGTTCGTCGGCAGCGTGATCCTCGGCCTGGTCGTCGACGACGCGATCTACCTGCTGCACGCCTACCGGGAGAGCGGCGACATCGAGGCCGCGCTCGCCGAGGTCGGCAGCGCGCTGGGGATCACGTCGCTGACGGTCGGCCTCGCCTTCGTGACCCTCGCCTGCTCGCAACTGGTGCCGATCCGGCAGTTCGGTCTCCTGTCCGCCATCGCGGTCGCGAGCGCCTGGGTCACCCATACCTGCCTGGTCCCGACGCTGGTCGAACTCGGCGGGCGGCGCGCATGAAGGCGTGGCTGCGCGCGGTGCTCGCCGCGCATTTCGACCCCGGACACGGCAGCCCCTACTGGCTCGCGCGCGAGCGCGAACTCGGCTTCAGCGTGCTCGACCGCGTGCACGACATCGATGACCTTGCGCTGCTCGGGCCCTTCGATCTCGACGCGCTGAACCGGCACCCCGTCGAGGACTTCCTGCCTCGCGCGCTGCACTCGGCCAGCGGTCTCGTCTTTGCCGAGACCGGCGGGACCAGCGGCGAACCACGCACCACCGCGTATTCGACCGCCGACTTCCACGCGGCCTTCGTCGAACCGTTCATCGCGAAACTCGATGCCGGCCTGCTGCCTGACGGCGGCCGCTGGTTGTGGCTCGGCCCCTCCGGGCCCCACGTGATCGGCAAGGCCGCGCAACGCATCGCGTTCCTGACCACCGGCAGCGACGCCTTCAGCGTCGACTTCGATCCGCGCTGGTTCCGCCGCCTGACCCCCGGCTCGCTCGCGCGCAACCGCTATCTCGATCATGTGCTCGAGCAGGCGCTGCGCATCCTGCGCCAGCAGGATATTCGCTACCTGTTCTGCACGCCGGTGGTGCTGACCCTGCTTGCGGCCCGCATGGATGATGCGCAGCGCGCCCGCGTGCGGCTCATCTATCTGGGCGGCATGCCGCTCGTGCCAGACGCGATGCGCGGGATCGGCGCCGCCTTCCCGGCGGCGCACTGCCTCGCCGGTTACGGCAACACGCTGTTCGGCGTGACGCACCAGGCGCGATGGGTGGCGGCGGATTCGGCCGCACTCGCCGCGCCCCCGCGTTACCTCCCGGACACCGCGCGGCTCGTCGTGCGCATCGTGCCGGCGTCCGGCGCGTCGCCGGCCGAGCGGCTTGCGCAGCGCTGCGCGCCGGGTGAGCGCGGCCAGGTCGTCATGCACCGGCTGGATCCTTCCGGCTTCCTGCCCTGCGTGATGGAACGCGATGCGGCCGTGCGTATTCCACTGCCCGATGGCCAGGACGGGCTCGAAGACCCGCGCCCCCTGGACGGGCCCAGTTTCAAAATCGACACGGGAATCTACTGACATGCAGCCGACAACATCGGACACGGTCGAGGCGATGCTCGCGCTCAAGCGCGAATACCTGATGCCCTGCGTATTCCACTTCTTCAGGAAGCCCATGGTGCTCGAGCGCGGTGAAGCCTGCCGCGTGTACGACACCGACGGCCGTGCCTATCTCGACTGCTACGCCGGCGTCGGCGTCAGCAATTGCGGCCACGCCGAGCCGTCAATCGTCGCGCGCGCGGTCGCGCAGCTCGGCAGGCTGGCGCACACCACGACCATCTACCTGACCGCGCCGATGCTGAAGCTCGCCGAGTCGCTCGCGAAATTCATCGGCGGCGGACCCACGCGCAGCTTCTTCTGCACCAGCGGTTCCGAGGCGAACGAAACAGCGCTGCTGCTCGCGAAGCTCGCGACCGGCCGCAACGCGTTCATCTCGCTGTCGCGCTCGCTGCACGGCCGGACCTATCTCACGAGCGGCGTCACCGGCATGGCCTTCTGGCGCGCGGACCCCGAACCGCCGACCAACGTGCACTTCGCGCCGAGCCCGACCTGCGGCGACTGTCCGCTGAAGCGGCAGTTCCCGTCGTGCGGCCTCGCCTGCGCCGAGGCGGTGGGCGACATCCTGCGCGCGCATCCCGGTGAGGTCGCGGCCTTCATCGCCGAGCCCGTGCAGGGCAACGGCGGCATCAACGTGCCGCCGCCCGGCTATTTCGAGCGCGTGCAGGCCATCCTGCGCGAGCACGGCGCGCTGCTGATCATGGACGAGGCCCAGACGGGCTTCTGCCGCACCGGCAAGCGCTTCGGCCACCAGCACTGGGACATCCGGCCCGACATGATCACGGTGTGCAAGGCGCTCGGGAACGGCCTGCCGATCGCCGCGCTGGTCGCGACCAACGAAGTCGCGGCCGCCTACACCAAACCCGGCGCATCGACCTTCGGCGGCAATCTCGTCTGCGCGAGCGCCGCGCTCGCGACGCTGGACTTCATGCGCGAGCACAAGCTCGAACAGGCCGCGGAGGCCGCGGGGCGGCGCCTCCGCGCCGGGCTCGACGCGCTGGCGCAGCGGCACGCCTGCATGGCGCAGGTGCGCGGCCTCGGCCTCATGCTCGGCGTCGAACTGGTGGACGCGCGCGGCGAACCGGCCGGCCCGCTGCTGGACGACGTACTCGAAGCACTGAAAGATCGCGGGGTGCTGGTCGGCAAGACCGGCCCCGGGCGCAACGTGCTGACGCTGATGCCGCCGCTGGTGATCACGAACGAGGAGATCGACATCGTGCTGGAAACCCTCGACGAGGTGTTCGAACGGGTGCAGGCGGGCGCGGAGGCGGGCAGGTGAGCCGCGTCACGCGCAGCCCGGGCCTCAAAGGCGTGGTCGCCGGCCTGCTGCTGGCGCTCGCCGGCGGCGCGTCCGCCGCCGAGCCGGACTGGCAGGTCTACGCCGAGGTCCTCGCCGCGCACGTCGCGCCGGGTGAACGCAACGGCGTGCGGCTCAATCTCGTCGACTACGCCGCGCTGCGGGCCGACCCGCGATTCGCCGCGGTCGTGGACCTGGTGCAGGCCTGGCCGCTCGCGCAACTGGCGACGCCGCAGGAACGGCTCGCCTTCCACATCAACGCCTACAACATCCTCGCGCTGCAGACGGTCGCCGCGCACTGGCCGCTGGACAGCATCAAGGATGTGGGCAGCCTGCTCAAGCCGGTGTGGAAGCGTCCGGCCGGGCGGCTTGGCGGGGAAACCGTGAGCCTCGACGACATCGAGCACGGGGTCCTGCGCAAGCTGGGCGAGCCGCGCATGCACTTCGCGATTGTCTGCGCGTCGGTGAGCTGTCCCGATCTGCGTGCCGAACCCTATTCGGCGGCCAGGCTCGACGCCCAGCTCGACGACCAGGTGAAGGCCTTCCTCGCGAACGACGGCAAGGGTCTGCGGGTCGACGGCGACACGGTGCAGGTGTCGAAGATCTTCGACTGGTTCGGCGGGGATTTCGACACGTCGGGCGGTGCCGGCGCCTTCATCCGCAAATACCATCCGCTGGCCGAGGACGTGGAGATCGAAGCGGACATCGACTACGACTGGTCCGTCAACGCACGCTAGGCAGGCTGCACGGCGCGTGCACTGGACCCGCACGACCGGGGCGTGGCCCGTAACTTTCAGGGCGCCCGCGCCGTCCCAGCGACATCGAGTCAGGAAAAAGGCAGGTGTCGCGATGAGTTGGATTCTTCCCCTGGTCTGCGTGGGCGTGATGCTCGTGATGATGTTGGTCATGTGCCGTGGTGGCTGCAACTGCGGATGCCGGCCCCGCGACGGGTCGCAGGACGCGGCGCCCGGACGGGAGGCGGACTGAACCCGGCCGGGGGGCAGGTGTCATGCGGCGCCGCCTTCGCGGTCCATCGGCCGCTTCCCCGTCACGGGACGTTATACTCGGCCCGCGTGTCCCCGCAGCCGCGGCAGGGCCCGGCCGAATCAATCTTCCCGATATCGAGAAAGTGTCCATGAATTCGCTGTTTTCCCCGCTGACCTTCAAGCGCGGACCCGCCATGAAAAATCGCTTCATGCTGGCGCCGCTGACCAATCTGCAGAGCCACGAGGACGGTACCTGTTCCGATGACGAGTACCGCTGGTTGACGAAACGCGCCGAGGGCGGCTTCGGTCTGACGATGACCTGCGCCGCACACGTCCAGCCCGAAGGCAAAGGTTTTCCGGGGCAGCTCGGCATCTTCTCCGACGATCACCTGCCCGGTCTGGCCCGCCTTGCCCAGGCCATCAAGGCGAACGGGAGCGTCGCCATCGTGCAGCTCTATCACGGTGGGATGCGCAGCCCGGCCGACGTGATCGGCATGCAGCCCCTGTGCGCCTCGGACAACGAGAAATGGGGCGCCCGCGCGATGAGCACGGCCGAAGTCGACGCGATGGTCGAGGCCTTCATCGTTGCCGCGCAGCGCGCGGAGAAGGCGGGTTTTGACGGGGTGGAACTGCATGCCGCGCACGGCTACCTCCTGGCCCAGTTCCTGTCCGCGGAGATCAACCATCGCAGCGATCGCTACGGCGGCACGCTCGCCAACCGCCAGCGCGTGATCTTCGACATCATCGACGGGATCCGGCGGCGCTGCGGCGACCAATTCATGATCGGCGTGCGTTTGTCTCCCGAGCGCTTCGGCATGAACCTGCAGGAAGTGGTTCAGCTGGCCGACCTTCTGATGCGTGATGAACTCATCGAATTCCTGGACATGTCGATGTGGGACGTGTTCAAGCTGCCGGAAGACGGCGGCAGCAAGAGCCTGCTCGCCCATTTCACCGAGCTGGACCGCAAGGGGGTTCGGCTGGGGGTCGCCGGCAAGCTACGGACGCCGGCCGATCTCCAGCGCGCGATGGACCTGGGCCTGGACTGGGTGATGCTCGGCCGCGCCGCGATCCTGCATCACGATTTCCCGAACCGCCTGCGCGCGGACCCGGATTTCATGCCCGTGAACCTGCCGGTGTCTCCCGGCCACCTCCGCGCCGAGTGGTTGGGTGAGGGCTTCATCGAGTACATGAAGAGCTGGAAGGACTTCGTGCAGGACAACGAGGGCACGATTGACGACGATCTGATCCTGAACAGTTGAGCGGGCGGGCTCGCCGCGCTCTTGCAGGGTCATCCTGAACGGCGGCAGCGGCGAATGCGTTGCCGGATGTTCGCCGCTCCCGTCGCGGGCTGTCTCTTGGTCGCATTTGGACGCGGGTACCGGGGTGCAGACCTTGATGGGCCACCGAGCAACTGTGTCCCGCGCTGCGTTCAGACGGCCTCTGCAGGGTCCTGAGCCGAGAAAAGGTGTCAGATTTCAAATCTGACACCTTTTCTTTCTGAGGCACGCGGGCGCCGGTCTTCGCCGCTCCCGCCCCGGGCTGTCTCTTGGTCACATTTGGACGCGGGTACCGGGGTGTAGACCTTGATGGGCCACCGAGAACACCGAGAACACCGAGAGGATCGGGTGGACAGGTGCCGCCCGGCCGGCATTGCCACGGCAGAGGCGCATTCCGCCATTCACCGTTCTTCTCCGTGTCCTCCGTGCTCTTGGTCAAAATTCGGCGCCTGTTGCCGTGGCAACG
>CALRPY020000102.1:0-8033 GCA_943370145.1 Hydrogenophaga intermedia
CGCGCGTCATGACCGTTGCCGTGAAAGTGCTTTTCCGCTGCCCACTGGCTGGCGCCCGTCGAGGAGAGGAAAGGTGTCAGATTTGAAATCTGACACCTTTTCCCCGCCATGGTCGGAAACGGCAGGCCGTCTGAGCGCAGCGCGGGACAGCGTTGCCCGGTGGCAAATCCAGCCTCCCGGGAACAGGCTAAACGGTGACCACCGTGACCGACGGCGTATTGAGTGACGGGTCGGTATGGAAGCCGCGCACGAGGACGACGTAGTCACCGGCCTGGGCGAGCCCCAGGCGCAGCGCGACGCGCCGCGCGACCGTATTCGGGTTCTCCGTGCCGGCCTCGATGTCGAGCACCGGCAGCGTGCCCCACATCAGGTTGATCCGGCGGCAGGTCGCCGCGTCGCGGGCAACGGCAACGACCGGCGCATCGGGGCGCGCGGCGCTGATCGTCGCCGCGGTGACGCCCTGCATCGAAATCACGACGACGGCCCGCGCACCGGTGTCCGCGACGAGCTGGGCGGTGGCGCTTGCGATCGCGTCGCCCAGTGAATGCATGCCGTGGCCGGGATCGACGTGGGTGCGTCCGCCGGCCGGGCGCGTGATGAACTGGTAGGACTCGGTCTGTCGCGCGATCCTGCTCATCATCATCACGGCGTCGACCGCGAAGTCGCCGACCGCCGTCTCGCCCGACAGCATCACGGCGTCCGCACCGCTCGCCACGGCGTTGGACACGTCCGCGACTTCCGCGCGCGTCGGCCGCGCGCTGTTAATCATCGATTCGAGCATCTGCGTCGCGACGATCACGGGCCGGTCCATGCGGCGCGCGTGGCGGATGAGCTGGTGCTGGGCGAGCGGCACCTGCTCGGGCGGCAGTTCGACACCGAGGTCGCCGCGCGCGACCATGATCCCATCGGCCGCCTCGAGAATCGCGAGACTGTTGTCGAGCGCCTCCGGCTTCTCGATCTTCGCGATGATGGCCGGCCGCTGTTCGTGGCGGTCGACAATCGCGCGCAGCGAGTCGACGTCGGCCCGCTCGCGCACGAAGGAGAGGGCGAGGAAATCGACGCCCTGTTCAAGTGCGAAGGCGGCGTCCGCGACGTCCTTGTCGGTCAGCGAGGGCGCCGACACGCGGACCCCGGGCAGGTTGATGCCCTTGTGATTGCCGATCGGCCCGCCGCTGACGACCACGCAGCGCACCTCGCTGTCGTCGACCGCGTGCACCTTCAGTTCGACCGCCCCGTCGTTGAGCAACACGCGATCGCCCGGCCGCACGTCGTGCGCGAGGCCCGCGTACTGCGACGGGATCAGGGTGGCGTTGCCGATGACCTCACGGGTCGTGACCGTGACCTCGGCGCCGACAGCCAGCGTCAGTGGGCTCGTCTCGAAACGGCCGGTGCGAATCTTGGGGCCGCACAGATCGACCAGGATGCCGGCGTGCAGACCGAGCTCGGCCGCGTGTTGCCGGATATGGACGATGGCCTCGGCGTGCTCCGCCTGCGTGCCGTGGGACATGTTGAGGCGAAAGACATCGACACCCGCCTCGAGCAGCGCGCGCACGGATGCCGAATCGCTCGAGCGCGGGCCGAGGGTTGCGACGATCTTCGTGCGCCGGTGTTTCAGGAGATCGAAGCTCGTTACAATCGACATCGCGTCGCCTCTCGAAGCTGGTTGCAGGCCTACGGGGGAGAGCGGCGAGGGTCGAGCATTCTTGAGCCAGGGAGCGACCACCGGTCCGCTTCGCGCACCGGGACCATTATGAATCAATTCGCGCTGCTCACCGCCAACCGCTTCCTGCCACTGTTCGCGGCGCAGTTCCTCGGTGCCCTCAACGACAACATCTTCCGCTTCGCGCTCGTCATCTTCATCACCTTCACGCTCGCCGAGCAATCGGCAATCCCCGCCAGCCAGCTCGTCGTCCTGAGCGGCGGCGTCTTCATCCTGCCGTTCTTCCTGTTCTCGGCCTTCGCCGGCCAGCTGGCCGACAAGTTCGAGAAGTCGCGGCTCATCCGGATCATCAAGTTCGCCGAGATCGTGATCATGGGCCTCGGCGCAATCGGCTTCTGGCTGCAGAGCGCGGGCTTCCTGCTGACGGTGCTGTTCCTGATGGGAACGCAGTCCGCGTTCTTCGGCCCGCTGAAGTACGGCATCCTCCCGCAGCACCTGCACGCCGCCGAGCTCACCGGCGGCAACGCGCTGATCCAGATGGCGACCTACATCGCGATCCTGCTCGGCGCGGTCATCGGCGGGTTCATCGCGGGCCTGCATGGAGAAGGCGCCTGGCCGATCGTGCTCAGCGTGATGGCGGTCGCCCTGCTCGGCTGGCTGGCCGCGCTGCGCATTCCCCCCGCGCCGCCGTCGGCGGATGCGTTGCGCATCGACTGGCGCATGGCCCGATCGACCTGGCAGCTGATGCGCGTCGCGGCCGGCGATCGCACGACTCTCGTGCTGACGCTGCTGATCTCCTGGTTCTGGTTCGAGGGCGCGACCTTCCTCAGCATGGTGCCGACGTTCGGCAAGGACCTGCTCGGCGCGGACGAGCACGCCGTCACGCTGCTCAACGCCGCGTTCACGGTCGGGATCGGCCTCGGCTCCCTGCTCTGCGAATCCCTGTCGCGCCGGCGCATCGAAATCGGCCTCTCGCCGTATGCGGCGCTCGGGCTCTGCGCGTTCGCGCTGGACCTGTGGTGGCAAGGCACGCCGCAGGCCGTCCCGGGCAGCCTGACGCTTGCGAACTTCTTCGGGAATCCTGTCGCCGTGCGCGTGTTCATCGACCTGGTGGGGATCGGGGCCAGCGGTGCGCTTTACATCGTGCCGCTGAACGCGGCGCTGCAGGCCGGCGCCAGCAGCGACTACCGTTCGCGCGTGATCGCCGCGCTGAACGTGGTGAATGCGCTGTTCATGGTTGCCTCGGCGATGTTCACGATGGCCTGCTTCGCACTGGGCGCGTCGATCGGCCAGATCTTCGCATTCGTCGCCGTGCTGAACCTCGTCGCGGTGGCCGCGGCGCTCGCGACGCTGCCGGCGCTGCGGGCGCGCGCCTTAGCCGTGTGGCGCGCACCCCCAGCCCGCGACGCGGCGCCCTAGGGCGCCGCCTTCCGGCGCGTCCTGGCCGCTGCGCGCGGGCGCTTGAACGCCTGCGCGACGACCTCGCTGAAGTGACCGACGAACTGCACCTTGATGCCGCGCCGGATGTATTCCGGCAGCTCGTCGTAATCCCCGCGATTGGCTTCGGGCAGCAGGGCCTCCCTGATGCCCACGCGCTTCGCCGCGATCAGTTTCTCGCGGATGCCGCCCACCGGCAGCACCCGCCCGGTCAGCGTCAGTTCGCCGGTCATCGCCAGCGGCCGCGCCAGCTCCTCGTTGCGCGCGAGCGACAGCAGCGCCGTGGCCATCGTGATGCCTGCGCTCGGGCCATCCTTGGGAGTCGCTCCTTCGGGCACGTGGAGATGCACGTAGGCTTCGTCGAAGAAGGCCGGATCGCCGTCGTATTCCCCCAGGTGCGATGACACGTAGCTATAGGCGATCTCCGCCGACTCGCGCATCACGTCGCCGAGCTGGCCGGTCAGCTTGAAGCCGCGATTCTTCGTGTGCACGCGCGTGGCCTCGATTTCCAGCGTGGCGCCACCCATTGCCGTCCACGCGAGACCCGTCACGACGCCAACGCCACGCTGCGGCTCCTCCGGGCGGAACACCGGCTTGCCGAGGAAGTCCTGCAGATTGTCCGGATTGACCTTCAAGGTGTGCGACGGGTCCCGCAGGACCTTGAGCGCCGCCTTGCGCGCGATGCGGTTGAGCTGCTTCTCGAGATTGCGCACGCCCGCCTCGCGCGCGTAGCCATCGATGATTTTCCGCAGCCCGGCGTCGTTGATGGCGAGTTGCGCGGCCGTCAGCCCCGCCTTGCGGCGCTGCTTCGGCAACAGGTGGCGCTTCGCAATCGCGAGCTTTTCCTCCGCGACATAACCCGCGAGGCGGATGACTTCCATGCGGTCGAGCAGCGGGCGCGGAATCGTGTCGAGCTGGTTCGCGGTGCAGATGAACAGCACGCGCGACAGATCGAAGCGCACGTCGAGGTAGTGGTCGAGGAAGCCCGCGTTCTGCTCCGGATCCAGCACCTCGAGCAGGGCCGATGCGGGATCACCCTGGTAGGAGCTGCCGATCTTGTCGATTTCGTCGAGCAGGATCACGGGATTCGCGCTCTGCGCCTCACGCAGCGCCTGGATGAACTTGCCGGGCATCGCGCCGATGTAGGTGCGGCGATGGCCCTTGATCTCGGCCTCGTCACGCATGCCACCAACGCTGAAGCGATAGAACTTGCGTCCCAGCGCGGCGGCGATCGAATGGCCGATGGACGTCTTGCCGACGCCGGGCGGACCGACCAGCAGCATTATCGAGCCGGCGACCTGGCCGGTCAGTGCGCCGACACCGAGGAACTCGATGATCCGGTCCTTCACGTCGGACAGGCCTTCGTGGTCGCGATCGAGCTGCTTGCGGGCGTCGTCGATGTCGAGGTGGTCGACGGTGTGCTTGCCCCACGGCAGCGACGTGAGGGTGTCGAGGTAATTGCGCGTGCCGGCGTACTCCGGCGATCCGCTCTCGAGCATCGAGAATTTCTGCAGCTCGTCGTCGATCCGCTTGCGGGCGTCCTCGGGCACGACACAGTCCTCGAGCCGGGCGCGGAAGCGCTCGGCCTCGATGGTCTTGTCGTCCTTCTGGATCCCGAGTTCCTTCTGGATTTCCTTCAGCTGCTCGCGCAGGAAGAACTCGCGCTGCCGCTCGCTGACGCGTTCCTCGACCTTCTGGCGAATCTCGCTCTGCAATCCCGCGACTTCGACCTCGCGCTGGATCATCAGCATCACTTTCTCGAGCCGGCGCAACAGCGGGATTGTCGACAGCACCTCCTGCAGTTCGTCGCCGCTCGCGCTGGTCAGCGCCGCGGCGAAGTCGCCGAGCGGCGCCGCGTCATCGGGGCTGAAGCGTTCGAGATAGGCGCGCACGTTCTCCTTGTAGAAAGGATTGTGCGGCAGCAGCTCCTTGATCTTGCCGATGATTGCGAGCGCGTAGGCCCGAACCTCCTGCGGGTTCTCCTCGGGCGGCTGCGGGTATTCGATCTGGGCGACGAAGGGCGCGCCCTGCGACAGCATGCTCTTGATGCGGAAGCGCTGGAGCCCTTCGGCCAGGAACTGGATGCGGCCATCGCCGCGCACCGGTTGATGCATCCGCACGACGGTGCCGATTTCGGAGAAGTCCTCCGGCTTCGGTACGTCGTGTCCGCTCCCGGGTGCGTAGACGAGCCCGACCATCTGGTGCGGCGTCTTGCCGACGCGCTCGATGGTTTCCAGCCACGGACTCTCCGGCAGCACGAGCGGCATGGTCTGCGCCGGAAAGAAGGGGCGTGATGGCAGCGGCAGCAACAGGAGCTTGCCGGGCAGGCTGTCTTTCAGTAAGGCCGGCACCCCGGTGGTGGGCGCCGGTTCGTCGTGTTTGCTTTGCATGGTTCCCCGCGAGGCTGCGCGCAGGCTGCGCGTCCGGGGTACATGCGGCTGACGAGCGCCGAATTCAAGCCGGCGCAGCTGCCGTGTCAGCTGCGACCGGGCTGGACGCGCGACAGGCTGCGCAAGGCGTCTATGAACTCGTCCGCCGAGGTGAACCGGTCCCTGGGCTCCTTCGCGAGCACGATGTCGATGATCGGCTGGAAATGGCGCATCGCCGGGGGCAGCGGCGGCACGTCGGCGTGCACGTGCTGGTAGACCAGCGCCGCGGCGTTCTCGGCGCGGAAGGGTTTCCGGCCGGCCAGCATCTCGTACAGCATGACGCCGGCGCTGTAGAGGTCGGAGCGCTGGTCGACCGCGAGGCCCAGCGCCTGCTCGGGGCTGATGTAGTTCGGCGTGCCTAGCACACTGCCGTGCCGCGTGAGTTCGCTGGTGTCGTCCAGCCGCTTCGAAATGCCGAAGTCGGCCAGCGCCAGGCTGTCGTCGGACCGGAACATGATGTTTCCCGGTTTCAGGTCACGGTGCACGATGCCCAGCTCGTGGATTGCCTTCAGGCCGTACAGCACGTGCAGCGTGTAGTTGACCGCATCCTGCATCGACACGCCGTGTTCGATGCGCTGCTTGAGGTCGCCACGGGTGAAGAACTCCATGGCGATGTAGCCGTAGTTCTCGGTGAACCCGTGCTCGAGGAACCGGACGACATAGTTGCTCTTGACCGCGGACACCAGTTCCGCTTCGCGCACGAAGCGCTGCAGGACCTGGGGTTCGCGGATGCTTGCGACGTCGATCACCTTCAGCACCAGCGTGGCGCGCTCGGCGGCGCGTTCCGCGAGATAGACGCGGGAGGTCGCGCCCTGTCCGATGAGGCGCACGAAGCGATAGCCGATACGGCGTCCGTCCGGCGTCCGCCGGTCCTCGGTCAGGCGCATGTCGCGCATGATCGAGGCGTCCTGCTCCAGCTTGCGGTTGAGCGTCGAGACCTCGCCCGCGCCGCGCAGCACCTCGCGTTCGCGCACGGCCTCGCGCGCGAGCAGGGCGAGGCGCTCGGCCGTGACGTCGCCCTTCTTGATGAAATCGGAGGCCCCGAGCTTGATCGCGCGGGCGGCCACGTACTCGTCACCGCCGGCGGTCATCACGATGGTCGGGGGGAAACCGGGCGCAGTGCGATACCGCGCCAGCCAGTCGAGGCCGGTCGCGTCGGTGCCGAGTTCGTAGTCGATGAAGAGCACGTCATACAGGGACCAGTCGAAGTTCGCCGACGGCTCCCCCTGTTGCTCGGTGTCGTATTCGGTGACTTCGACGTCCGGGATCCCGCGCGCCAGCATGCGCCGCACGAGCGTCATGTATTCCTTCGAATCATCGATGATGATGACCCTGAACGGCGACGCGCCGGGCAGGCAGGGATTCGTCTGCGTGAAGTCGTCCTGCACGGTGACCTCGGCGAACCCCTCAGTGACTTTGGATACTTGCTCTATCATCGGTTTATGAATCAACTCTTGATCCCACAGAGCGGCGGTTCGCGCCCGCCCCGCGGCCGGCAATTCCCGTTAGCGGCCGTCGTCCGGAAAACATTGCGCGGATTGCCGCCGGCCGGCGCGGGCAAACCAGAACTTGCGACCGACCACACAGTGCGACATCCAGGCCCGGCAACGCTCGTCCTCGTCGGCATCCTGCTCTCGGCCGTGCTCCTCCCCGCCGCCGCCGACCTGCCCACGTGGCGCGGCTGGGTGCAGGAGATGAAGACGGCCCCGCGTGGACCCTTCGCGCGGATCCGCTGGTTCTGCGACGACGGCACGGTGCTGCCGCCAACGCCTGGGGCCTGCAAGCCGCGCGGCGGCGGGCACCAGCACGGGGAGTGGTCCGAACGGACCGTGACGCTGCGCGCCGCGGGCTACCAGGTAGCCACCTTCTTCGCCGACCTCGACGTCGACGCCCTGCTCAACGCGGATCCGACCTACGCCCCGTTCGCGCAGGTCCTCATCGAACGCTACCTCGTCCAGGCCGACGACGGTTGGATCCTGCGCCAGGCCCGCTACTATCGCGGCGCTTTCCAGGAGGAGGACGAGCGGCGCGGGGCGCGCGAACTGCTGCTCCAGCTCGCGGCCCGGCGCGAGTGGGTCGGGTTCCGATACCTCTTCCTGCGCACGGCGGCGGGCCTCATTCCCCACGGCGCCGACAGCGGGTCCGCGAAGGCGGTCCGCCAGCTGTCGGCCACGCTGTCCGAGCGCGACCCGGGCTTCGTGCCCCTGCGCAACAAGATACACGGCCGTCTCGAGCGGGGCGATGCCGACGCGGTGGAGGCCTATGCCGCGACGCTCAACGACACCGCGGGGCGCACCGACTACCTGCAGCTGGCCCGGGATATCCGCGCGCTGTATGCCGTCGACCTCGGCGCGGCCCTGGCCGGGTTGACGAAGACGGCCGCCGACGCCCGGCCGGCCGCCGGTCGCCTGGCCGCGCTGGTGCAGGCCTGGCAGGCCGCCCGCGACGACGCCGCCCGCCTGCACGTGGCGGCGCGCACGCTGGCCAGCCTGCGCGCGCTCAGCGCC
>CALRPY020000103.1:0-7547 GCA_943370145.1 Hydrogenophaga intermedia
AAGGGCCCCCACGGGCCCTTTTCTTTTATCCGGATCTGGCGGAGAGGGCGGAACTTGGTGAGAGCCCTTCGGTTCGACGAACTCGCACAGCGAGTTCGGACGCACGCAGTGCGCCCCGCAGGGGTGAGCGTGCGCCCAAGCGCACGCGAATCAATCCCTCTCGCCCTATGAGAAGAAAAGGGCCCCCACGGGCCCTTTTCTTTTATCCGGATCTGGCGGAGAGGGCGGAACTTGGTGAGAGCCCTTCGGTTCGACGAACTCGCACAGCGAGTTTGGACGCACGCAGTGCGCCCCGCAGGGGTGAGCGTGCGCCCAGCGCACGCGAAGCTATCCCTCTCGCCCTATGAGAAGAAAAGGGCCCCCACGGGCCCTTTTCTTTTACCTGGATCTGGCGGAGAGGGCGGAACCTGATGAGACCCTTCGGACGCACGCAGGTCGGTAGGTTGCCGTGAAGGAGGCTTGATCGAGCGGGCTTCCTCTCGTCTGGAAACATGTGACGAGGAGACAGGCGGGAAGGGGAAGCTCGATGCGCACCCTTCCTCTCGCAGGAGCAACTATTGGCATTTCCTATCGTGCCGATTGAACTTATCAATTTCCCTTCGTCCGGCGCATGCCCCATCATTCACGGCCCTATACCAGCTTGCGGAGGCGCTTCGATGCACAGAACCAAACTATCGCTGATGGCCCTGGCACTGGCGGCCATGTCGCCGCTGGTGGTCGCGAACCCGGCACTTGCCCAGGGCAAGGCGATGACCAACCAGGACTGGTGGCCCGAACGGCTGGATCTGCGGCCACTGCGGCAGCATGCAGCCGAATCCAATCCCATGGGCGACGACTTCGACTATGCCGAAGCGTTCAAGACCCTCGATCTCGACGCGGTGAAAAAGGACATCCAGGCCCTGATGACGACGTCGCAGGACTGGTGGCCGGCCGACTACGGTCATTACGGTCCGTTCTTCATCCGCATGGCCTGGCACAGCGCCGGCACCTACCGCATCGCCGATGGTCGTGGTGGCGCCGATGGCGGCCAGCAGCGCTTCGAACCGCTCAACAGCTGGCCTGACAACGTCAGCCTCGACAAGGCGCGCCGCCTGCTGTGGCCGATCAAGCAGAAATACGGCCGCAATATCTCGTGGGCCGACCTGATGGTGCTGACGGGCAATGTCGCCCTCGAGTCGATGGGCTTCAAGACCTTCGGTTTCGCCGGCGGCCGCACCGATGATTGGGAAGCCGACATGGTGTACTGGGGGCCGGAATCCAAGTTCCTGGCCGACGAGCGATACCACGGCGAGCGCAAGCTCCAGAAGCCGCTGGCCGCCGTCCAGATGGGGCTCATCTACGTCAATCCCGAAGGTCCGAACGGCAACCCGGACCCGCTGGCGGCCGCGAAGGACATCCGCGAGACCTTCGGCCGCATGGCGATGAACGACGAGGAAACCGTCGCGCTAATCGCGGGCGGCCACACCTTCGGCAAGGCGCACGGCGCCCACAAGCCGGACAAGTGCGTCGGACCCGAGCCGGCCGCAGCCGGCCTCGAGCAACAGGGTTTCGGTTGGGAAAACAAGTGCGGCACCGGCAAGGGCGCCGACACGATCACCAGCGGCCTCGAGGGTGCCTGGTCCGCCAACCCGATCGCGTGGACGACCCAGTACCTCGACAACCTGTTCGCCCACGAGTGGGTGCAGACGAAGAGCCCGGCCGGCGCGATCCAGTGGGTGCCGAAGGACGGTGCCGCCGCGAACCTCGTGCCTGATGCGCACGACCCGGCGAAGCGCCACGCGCCGATCATGTTCACCACCGACCTCGCGCTGAAGACCGATCCGGCCTACCGGGCGATTTCCGAGCGCTTCCACAAGGATCCGCAGCAGTTCGCCGATGCGTTCGCGCGCGCCTGGTTCAAGCTGACCCACCGCGACATGGGGCCCCGCTCGCGCTACCTGGGCTCGGCCGCGCCGGCGCAGGATCTCATCTGGCAGGATCCGGTGCCGCCCGTCGATCACGAGCTGATCACCGCGCAGGATGCCGCCGAGCTGAAGGCGAAGATTCTCGCCGCGGGTCTCACCGTGCCCGAACTCGTGCGTACCGCCTGGGCATCCGCCGGGAGCTTCCGCGGTTCCGACCTGCGCGGCGGGGCCAACGGCGCACGCGTTCGCCTTGCTCCGCAGAAGGACTGGGCGGTCAACGATCCGGCTGAGCTGGCGAAGGTGCTGCAGAAGCTCGAAGCCGTGCAGAAGGCGTTCAACGACGCCCAGGTCGGCGGCAAGAAGAGGGTGTCGCTCGCGGATCTCATCGTGCTGGGCGGCGCCGCCGCGATCGAGAAGGCGGCGAAGGCTGCCGGACAGGACGTGACCGTGCCGTTCACGCCGGGACGCACCGATGCATCGCAGGAACAGACCGACGTCGCCTCGTTTGCCGTGCTCGAACCGAAGGCAGACGCCTTCCGGAACTACTACGGCAAGGACAACCGCCTGTCGCCCGCGGAGATGCTGGTCGAGCGGGCAAACCTGCTGACCCTCACGGTGCCTGAAATGACGGTGCTGGTCGGCGGCATGCGCGCCCTCGACGCCAATGCCGGCGGTGCCTCGCACGGCGTGTTCACCGAGCGGCCCGGTACGCTGAGCAACGACTTCTTCGTGAACCTGTTGAACATGTCGACGAAGTGGTCGAAGTCCGCGCAGTCCGAAGGGCTGTACGAGGGCAGCGATCGCGCGACTGGCAAGCTGAAGTGGACGGCCACCCCGGTCGACCTCATCTTCGGTTCGCACTCCGAGTTGCGCGCCATCGCAGAGGTCTACGCGACGAACGACGCGGGGGCCAAGTTCGTGCAGGACTTCGTCAAGGCCTGGACGAAGGTCATGAACCTCGACCGCGGTTGAGGCTGGCCGGGTAATCCCCGCAGACGGCGGCGCGGCCTGCGCCGCCGTCTGCTGGCGGGGATTCGCCGCCGCGATGAGGCACGCCCGGAGCGGCGCGTGGTGATACCTTGGGCGCATCCAAAGCGACATGGCAGCCATGCATCCGCAAAAACTCAGGCAGAAATTTCACGTCGGCATGTTCATGGGCCTGCGCATCATCTGGCCCATCCTGTCGATGATCCTGGGGCTGATGACAGCCATCGGTCTGCTCGTCGGCGCGCTCGAGGGCTGGACGGTCCTTGACTCGATCTACTTCGCGTTCGTCACCGGGCTCACCATCGGCTACGGTGACTTCGCCCCGACCACGCTGCCGACACGCATCCTCGCGATAGGCATCGGCGTGTGTGGTGTCGTCTGCACCGCGCTGCTCGCCGCCGTGGCCGTCGGCGCGCTCGCCGCGGCGTTCAGGGAGGAGTTTCCCCAGCCGGGCGCGCCGCGCGCCGACAGCTGAAAGCGGCCGCGTGGCCTCTCCTGATCCGCCAGGGACTGGCGCGAAACACCGTGACGCCGACCAGCGGCGCCAGCTGCTGTCTCTTGGTCACATTCGGACGCGGGTACCGGGGTGCAGACCTTGATGGGCCACCGAACACCGAGAGCACCGAGCGGATCGGGTGGACAGGTGCCGCCCGGCCGGCATTGCCACGGCAGAGGCGCATTCCGCCATTCACCGTACTTCTCCGTGTCCTCCGTGCTCTTGGTCAAAATTCGGCGCCTGTTGCCGTGGTAACGCCGGGTTTCACCACGGAGAGCACGGAGGACATGGAGAAGTCGCTTATTCGAGCGTGGTCCGGGCAATGCCCATGCCGTCGACCGCTGGCTCAGCCCCACTCGTCTAATCTCGGTGTTCTTGGCGTTCTCTGTGGCCCAACAGCACTTGGTCGCGGGCACCCGCGTCCAAATGTGACCAAGAGACACCCCGCCCCGGGAGAGGCCGCGCGCAGCGCGGGTGAGGGAGGCGTCAGGCAGGCACCTCGCCACGGCAGCGGCCCTAAGCAGCGACGATGCGATGTGCCTCGTCCGGTACTCCCAACGAAACCTCGTCGCGGCACAGCCAGTACACCGGCACGGCGCTCTCGCGCATCAGCACCGGCAGCCATTCGTCGACGTACCCGCACGCCGCAAGGTCTGACGCGTGCGCCGAAATGAGGGGCGGTCGAGCCGATTTGAGCAGCACGAGGCCCTCGGCGTCGAAGCGGGACGCAAGCGCGAGGGCCAGCGAGTCGGAGGTGGCACGCCAATCGGCGGGCACTTCGCACAATATCGCCGCATCAGCCAGCGCCGGGCGCCACAGGCGGGGCCATCGCCCCGCCTCCGCGCCGCACGTGGCGACCCCATCGCAGACTTCCAGGCGCGGCTCGATTGCCTTCAGTTCGCTCGCGTACAGCGCCATGGCCTGCAGCGCCATGCCGTGGGCCGCCGCATCCGGGTAGTGCCAGCGCCGCTGGCTGTCACGCACGAGATCCGCATAGGCGCCGCCGCCGGGCACCAGCAGCCACGCGCGCCCGGGATCGACGCACAAGGCGGCCAGCCACGCGGCGAGCGCGTCCGCCCCGGCCAGGCTACCGCCAATCTTCGCGACCCACATCGGTGACCTCGGCGCGCTGGAAGACCTCGAGCATGGCCGCCGCCTTCGCCAGGCATTCGGCATACTCGGCATCGAGATCCGAATCCATGACGATGCCACCGCCCGCCCAGCAATACATCCGCTCGCGGTGACAGACCAGGGTGCGGATCGCGATATTGGTGTCCATGTGCCCGGAGCGTGACACGTAACCGAGCGAGCCGCAGTACACGCTGCGCCGGCTCGGCTCTATCTCCTCGATGATCTCCATCGCGCGCAGCTTGGGCGCCCCGGTGATCGACCCGCCGGGAAAACAGTTGCGCAGCGCGTCCAGCGGGCCGAGCCCATCGGCAAGCAGGCCCTCGACCGTGCTCACCAGGTGATGCACCTTCGTATAGCTCTCGACCGCGAAGAGCTTCGGCACGCGCACGCTGCCCGGCGCGCAACTGCGGCCCAGATCGTTGCGCAGCAGGTCGACAATCATCACGTTCTCGGCACGGTCCTTGTCACTCGCGGCCAGTTCCGCGGCGAGCGCGGCGTCCTCCTCGGGGCTTGCACCGCGCGGGCGCGTTCCCTTGATTGGCCGGGTCTCCACGCGCCGTCCCTCGACGCGCAGGAAGCGCTCGGGCGACGAACTCAGCACCGCACCGTCGGGCAGCGCGAAATACGCGGAGAAAGGCGCGGGATTGAGATTGCGCAGGCGCAGGTAGGCATCCCATGGGTGGCCATGCGCAGGCGCTGAAAAGCGCTGCGTGAGATTGACCTGGTAGACGTCACCCTCGCGGATGTAGTGCTTGATCCGGTGCCAGGCCGCGGCGTACTCCGCGAAGGAGATCTCCGGCCGCACGGCCGCAGTGACCGTGAAAGAGCTGCCGAAGGCGGCCGGGGTCAACGGGGGCTGCGCATTCCAGGCGCTGACGATCCGCGCGACGTCGCAGTCCGCATCCGGGTGGACCACGAGTTCCGCGCGCCGCTCGTCATGGTCGACGACGATCGCCCAGCCGTAGATGCCAACCGCCATCTCCGGCAGGGCGATGTCGTGCGCGGCGGTCGCCGGCAAGCGCTCGAGGCGCCGCGCGAGATCGTAGGCGAAATAGCCGAGGGCGCCGCCACTGAACGGTCCTGTCGCCGGTACGCGCGGCAGGCGCCGTTCGAGCTCCCGCTCCAGCACCCCGAATGGATCGCCGGCGTGCTCGACTGTCCCGTCCCCGGCGGTGACGGTGGTGGTGTCTCCCTGCGTGACGACGGTCGCGATCGGATCGCAGGCAACGATGTCGTAGCGCCCGCCGGCCGCGCGCTCGCGGCAGCTGTCCAGATAGATGAACCAGGGCCGGTCGACGAGGCGTGCGAGCCGCGACGCGACGTCCGCGTGGTATCCGAGATCGTGGCGGCGCGGGTTCATGAGCGAGCCGTCATGATGCGAGCGCCAGGCTGGCGAGCGCCAGCGCGGGCGCGCAGTCGTTGGCGAGATCGCTGCCGGCGACGCCGAGTGCATCGGCATAGTCCCGGTAGGGGATACCCAGCGACGCCGCGACGTCGCGCACCAGGAAGCGGCCCACGCCGGCGCCGATGATCCCGGTGGGCTGCGCGCCGCCGCGCACGCGCTGGACCGCCTCGCGCAACCGCGTGACCTGGGTGTCGCGCAGGTAACCCGCGAGTTCGCGCAGCGCCTCGAAATTGTCCTCGCCGCTGTCGTCGCCGACCATGCGCGCGAGGCGTGCCGCGCTGAATTCGACGGTCTTTGCGCGCCCGTCGGCGCTGGGCAGGAGATCGGCGTCCGCAGGCAGCTGGCCGAGGATGCGGTAGACGTCAGCCGTCGTCGCGAAATATTCCGCCGCCATCGACTGCCAGGCGCCGCGATACGGCACGCGGGCGCACAGCGCCATCACGGGTGTGCGCGCAACGCCTTGATAGACGAGCTCGTCGCTCGCGAGACGACCGCGATCATCATGGGCCCGGGTCCTGACCTCGCCGCCTTCGATGGCGATGACGTCGGTCGTCGTGCTGCCGACATCGACGAGCAGCGCGTCCGGCGCATGCGTGGCGAGCGCCCGGGCCATCGCGTGCCAGTTCATCGACGCCACCGCGAACGGGTCACGCAACGGCTGCGGGACCAGCCCGCTGTCAATTGCATAGACGCGCGGCGTGGCCGGTGCGAGCACCCGGGTCATCGTGTCCAGGATGCGCTGTACACCCTCGGCGCGCCCCTCGAACAGATCGCACAGCTCGCCCGTCATCGTGACGGCGTGCACGGGCGCAGCGCCGGCGTGAGCGGAAAGAATCACGCGTGCGGCCTGCTCGAGGTGGGCAAGCCCCTGCCACAGCGGGCACGGCAGCAGGTGCGTGGCGATGACATGACGATCGGCGGCCAGCGCGACCGCCTTGAGGTGCGCGCCGCCGATGTCCCAGCCGAGCGCTGCCGGCGTCGCGTCGGTCATCGGGCGCGCCCTGCGCCCACCGGCGCCGATGGCGACGCCAGCGTGAAATTTCTAGAATGCATTTTTGACATCCAGCACCAAGGCATGCGCTGCGTCGCGGTCATCGATATCAAGGAGGGCCTGGTCGTCCACGCGGTACGCGGCGATCGCGCGAACTACGCCCCCGTTCGCTCGCGGCTGACGGCATCCGCCACGCCCGCCGATGTCGTCGCGGCGCTGCGCGATCGTCTCGGCCTCACGGCATTCTACGTTGCCGACCTCGACGCGATACAGCAGCGCGGCAGCTCGCGCGCGATCATCGCTCGACTCCTCGCGGCACACCCCGACTGCGGCTGGTGGATAGATGCGGGCTTCGCCGGGCCTGCCGCGCTGGAGGCCTACCTGGCGGCGCCCGGCGTCGCCTGCGTGATCGGCTCGGAGTCCATCCGTGAACCCACCGATTACCTCGCGCTGCGCGCCGCCCTGCCCGACCCCGCGCGCGCGATCCTGTCGCTGGACCGACGGCAGGGCTGCTTCCTCGGCCCACCCGCCCTCTGGCAGCAGGAGACACTGTGGCCGGACACCGTCATCGCGATGAATCTCGATCGCGTGGGCGCGGACGAAGGCCCCGACCTGTCGCTCATCGCCACCCTG
>CALRPY020000104.1:0-7230 GCA_943370145.1 Hydrogenophaga intermedia
CATGCCGCAGCCCAGCACTTCGAGCCAGTCGGACACGCCGTGCGCCGACGCCAGCTTGATGTCAACTTCGGCCGACGGCTCAGTGAACGGGAAATACGACGGACGGAAGCGGACCTCGAGCCCGCTCTGATCGAAGAACTGCCGCAGGAATTCCTGGAGCACGCCTTTCAGATCGGCCATGGTGACGTGCGTGTCGATCAGCAGCCCTTCCACCTGATGGAACATCGGCGAGTGCGTCTGATCGTAGTCGCAGCGATACACCCTGCCCGGCGCGATGATGCGAAAAGGGGCCTTCGCGCCCTGCATCACCCGGATCTGCACGGGCGATGTGTGCGTGCGCAGCAGGCGCCCGTCAGGAAAGTAGAAGGTGTCGTGCATCGCCCGGGCCGGATGATGGCTCGGGATATTGAGAGCTTCGAAGTTGTGGTAGTCGTCTTCGATCTCCGGCCCTTCGGCGACCTCGAAGCCGGCACTGGCGAAGATGTCCTGGATCCGGGTCATTGCAAGCGTGACCGGGTGCAACCCGCCCTTGCGCTGGCCCCGGCCCGGCATGGTCACATCGATGGCGGAAGCATCGAGCGCCTGTTGCTGCTCCAGTTCCTCGAGCGCGTCGCGGCGTGCCGCGATCGCGCCGTTCAGGCCATCCCGCGCGAGATTCAGGACCTGCGCGGTTGCCTTGCGTTCCGCTTCCGGGAGCTTTCCCAGCCCCTTCAGCGCCTCGGTGACGGCGCCTTTCTTCCCCAGGTATTTGACTCGGACGCCGTCGAGGGCGGCGAGATCGTCCGCCGCGGCAATTTCTTCAAGGCCGCGTTCTAACAAATCCTCGGAGGAGCGCATCGGTGTGCACGCAGGAGCTGGAGTGGATGTGCGCTACCGGGGATGTTGTCCCCGGTAGGGATGGTCAGGCCGGAAACCGGTCTGTCAGGCCGCCGCCTCGAGGGCGGCCTTGGCGCGTTCGGCAAGTTCGGCAAACACCGCCGGCTCGTGCACGGCGAGATCGGCCAGGACCTTGCGATCGACTTCGATGGAGGCGCGCATCAGCCCGTTGATGAAGCGGGAGTAGCTCAGGCCGTTCTGTCGGGCAGCCGCGTTGATGCGGACGACCCATAGCGCGCGGAACTCGCGCTTCTTGGCCTTGCGATCGCGGTAGGCGTACTGGCCGGCCTTGGTAACAGCCTGCGTTGCGACCCGGAAAACGTTCTTGCGGCGGCCGTAGTAGCCTTTGGCCCGCTTCAGCACCTTCTTGTGCCGCGCGTGGGCGATTGTTCCGCGTTTAACTCGTGCCATGGGTGTTCAATCTCGCGTTAGGTGATCAAAGCGACGGAAGCATTCGCTCGACGCCGTGCTGGTCGACAGCAGCCACCAAGGTGGTGCCGCGCAGCTGGCGCTTACGCTTCGCGCTTTTCTTGGTCAGGATGTGGTTCTTGAACGACTGCCGCCGCTTGAACCGGCCCGATCCCGTTTTCGCAAAGCGCTTCGCCGCGCCGCGGTTGGTTCTCAATTTAGGCATAAATACCCGTCCTCAACTTTTTCAAGTGCGCTTGGGCGCTACCAGCATGATCATCTGGCGGCCTTCCATTCGCGCGTATTGCTCGATCACCGCGAGCCCTGCGAGATCCGCTTCCACCCGGTCCAGCATCTTGACGCCGAGTTCCTGATGGGCCATCTCGCGTCCCCGGAAGCGCAGGGTGATCTTCACCTTGTCGCCTTCCTCCAGGAAGCGCTTGATGTTGCGCATCTTGATGTCGTAATCGCCGTCGTCAGTGCCGGGTCGAAGCTTGATTTCCTTGATCTGAATCTGCTTCTGCTTCTTCTTCGCGGCGTGGCGCTTCTTGTTCTGTTCGAAAATGAACTTGCCGACGTCCATGACCCGCACGACAGGCGGCTCGGCGTTGGGCACGATCTCAACCAGATCCAGTTCATTTTCAAGCGCTTGCCGCTTGGCCTCAGCCAAGGGCACCACCCCAACGTTCTCACCGTCCGCGGCGATCAGGCGCACCTGCTGCGCCGTTATTTCGTCGTTGATGCGGTTTTTTTTCGTGTCGGCAGCGATCTGTCATTCCTCCATCGTGTCATTGAGCCGCGCTTGTACCGTTTCCCGCAGCAGGCGCCCGAAATCGTCGAGCGGCATGACTCCCAGGTCCTGCCCCCGACGAGTTCGTACGGCTACGGTCCGGTTTTCGACTTCCCGATCCCCCACGACGAGGAGAAATGGGATGCGCTGCAAGGTGTGCTCGCGGATCTTAAGGCCGATTTTCTCGTTTCTCAAGTCTGATTCGATGCGGAATCCTTGATTTTTCAGGATTTCCGCAGCCTCGGCCGCATAAGCGCCCTGCCTTTCGGAGATGCTCATCGTCATCGCCTGCACCGGCGCGAGCCAGGCGGGCATGTAACCGCCGTGATGTTCGATGAGGATGCCGATGAAACGCTCGAGCGAACCCAGGATTGCCCGGTGCAGCATCACCGGTATGCGGCGGGAATTGTCGTCCGCGACATACTCCGCGCCGAGGCGATCCGGCATGGAGAAATCGAGCTGGATGGTGCCGCACTGCCAGACGCGGTGCAGGGTGTCCTTGAGCGAAAATTCGATTTTCGGGCCATAGAACGCGCCCTCGCCCGGCTGCAATTCGAAGGCTAGACCCTTGCCGTTCAGGGCGTCCTGCAAGGCGTTCTCCGCCTTGTCCCAGGTCTCTTCCGCGCCGACCCGCTTCTGCGGCCGCGTGGACAGCTTGATCAGGATCTCGGTAAACCCGAAGTCCCGGTAGACCATCTGCAGCAGATCGATGAACGATGCCACTTCGTCCTGAATCTGATCTTCGGTGCAGAAGATATGGGCGTCGTCCTGGGTAAAGGCGCGCACGCGCATCAGGCCGTGCAGCGCACCGGAGGGCTCGTTGCGATGGCAGGAACCGAATTCGGCGAGGCGCAGCGGCAGTTCGCGGTAGCTGCGGATGCCCTGATTGAAAATCTGCACGTGTCCCGGACAGTTCATCGGTTTGACCGCGTACTCGCGGGCCTCCGACTCCGTCGTGAACATGTTCTCGTGGAAGTTTTCCCAGTGGCCGGATTTCCGCCACAGGGTCGCGTCCAGGATGGACGGGCAGCGCACTTCGGCATAGCCGTGGCGAGTCAGCACCCCACGCATGTAGTGCTCTATCTGCTGCCAGATGACCCAGCCCTTGGGGTGCCAGAACGCCATGCCCGGCGCTTCTTCCTGGAAATGGAACAGCCCGAGCTGGCGACCGATGCGGCGATGGTCGCGCTTCTCGGCTTCTTCAAGGCGATGCAGGTATTCGGCCAGCGCTTTGCCGTCCTGCCACGCGGTGCCGTAAATCCGCTGCAGCATTTCGTTGTTCGAATCGCCGCGCCAGTAGGCGCCGGCAATCTTCATCAGCTTGAACGCGCGCAGCTTGCCGGTGTCCGGCACGTGCGGGCCACGGCAGAGGTCGGTGAAGTCGCCCTGCGAATACAGGGAAATCTCTTCGTTGCCGGGAATCGATGCAATGATCTCGGCCTTGTACTGCTCGCCGATCGACTTGAAATATTCCACCGCCGAATCGCGTGCCATCACCTGGCGGCGGACCGGTTGCTCCTGCGCGGCGAGTTCGGCCATTCGCTTCTCGATCGCGGCCAGGTCGTCCGGGGTGAAGGGGCGCTCGTAGGCGAAATCGTAGTAGAAGCCGTCCTCGATGACCGGGCCAATCGTGACCTGGGCGCCAGGGTATAAGGACTTCACGGCCTGCGCGAGCAGGTGCGCAGTGCTGTGACGGATGACTTCGAGCCCGTCGACGTCCTTGGGCGTGACAATGCTCAACTGGACGTCGTGGTCGACGACGTGGGAGGTGTCGACCAGGCGGCCGTCGACGCGACCAGCGAGCGCGGCACGCGCGAGACCAGCGCCTATCGAGGCCGCGACCTCGGCAACGGTGACCGGGTTGGGAAAGCTTCTCTGGCTGCCGTCAGGCAAAGTGACTGTGGGCACGATGTTCTCCGAGGCC
This sequence comes from Hydrogenophaga intermedia, assembly GCA_943370145.1. Classification (GTDB taxonomy): domain Bacteria; phylum Pseudomonadota; class Gammaproteobacteria. The sequence continues at coordinate 3,999 of CALRPY020000104.1, forward strand.
TCTACGACCGGCCTTCAGAATGTGGATGCTGATGGGTGCGGGACGGCGAATCCACCTTGCAGCGGATGCTTGGGTGCGATTTGATTCGAACCCGCAGGAAGAGAGCATGATGGGGCATGCAGGGGCTTGAGATCAATAGTTTAGTGCCCGTGTACGTCCCTCTGCTCCCGGCACTCGTCGCAGGAATTCGTCGCGAACGCCGGCAGCGTGCCAAAGACGGGGTTGCTGGAGCGCTGCCCCAAAACCGGAGCGCGCCGGCGCGCGGATTCGGCGCGCTGGTCACAAGGACCACCGCCCGGGCCGGGCGGATGCGCGGCAGCCCCGCCCGGGGCTGCCGCACGCACAGGCCGATCAGGCGCTCTTACGCTGATTCGCCGCTGCCATGACCGCTTCCGCGACGCTGCGCGGGACGGGGTCATAGTGCGAGAACTCCATCGTGTAGGAGGCGCGGCCGGAGGTCATGCCGCGCAGCTGGCCGATGTAGCCGAACATTTCCGACAGCGGCACATTGGCCACCACGGCGATGTTGGTGCCGCGCTCGAGCTGGTCCTGGATCATGCCGCGGCGACGGTTGAAGTCGCCGATTACGTCGCCGAGATAGTCGCCCGGCGTCACGGTTTCCACCTTCATCACCGGTTCCAGCAGGATGGGACCGGCCTTGCGCATGGCTTCGCGGAAGCAGGCCTTGGCGGCGATTTCGAAGGTCAGCGCGTTCGAGTCGACGTCGTGGTAGCTGCCGTCGAACAGGGTGGCCTTGAAGTCGACGGTCGGATAGTGCGCAAGCACGCCGTCCTCCATCTGCATCTGCAGGCCCTTGTCGACGGAAGGCACGAATTCCTTCGGCACCGATCCGCCGACGGTGACATCCTCGAACAGGTAGCCCTCGCCACGCTCGCGCGGCTCGAACCGGATGCGCACTTCGGCGAACTGGCCGGAGCCACCCGTCTGCTTCTTGTGCACGTAGTGCTGTTCGATGCTCTGGGTGATCGTTTCGCGATAGGCCACCTGCGGTTCACCCATGATGCCTTCCACACCGAACTCGGTGCGAATGCGGTCAAGGGTCACTTCGATGTGCAGTTCGCCCATGCCGCGGAGCAGGGTTTCCCCTGTTTCGCGATCCGTCTCCAGGCGGAGTGAGGGATCGGCGCGGACCATCTTGCCCAGCGCGTTGCTGAACTTCTCCTGCTCAGCCTTCACCTTGGGCTTCAGCGACACGCTGATGACGGGCTCGGGGAAACGCATGCGCTCCAGCACCACCGGGGCGGCGGAATCGCAGAGCGTGTCACCGGTTTCCGTTTCGGCCAGCGAAACCAGCGCGACGATGTCGCCGGCGCGGGCTTCCTCGATGGGATTCGCGTCCTTGGCGAACATCTCCACCATGCGGCCGATCTTCTCGCGCTTGCCGCGGGTGGTGTTCATCACCGACGCACCCTTGGTCAGAACGCCCGAATACACGCGGATGAAGGTGAGCGCGCCGTAGGCGTCGTTGATCACTTTGAATGCGAGCGCCGAGAAGGGTTCGTCGTCCGAGCACACGCGCTCCCCGTTCGGGGTGCCGTCAGCATCCACGGTGTTGATGGAAGCGACATCGGTCGGCGCCGGCAGGTAGTCGACCACCGCGTCCAGCACCTGCTGCACGCCCTTGTTCTTGTATGAGGAGCCGCAGAGCACCGGAGTGAAGGCGGAGGTCAGGGTGCCCTTGCGCAGGCAGGCGCGGAGGGTCTCGACCGAAGGCATCTCGCCGTCGAGATAGGCCTCCATCGCCGCTTCGTCCATCTCGAGGCAGGTGTCCACGAGTTCGGTGCGGTAGCGCTCGATGTCATCGAGCACGGCGCGGTCACTCGGCACGGTGATGCCAAGCTTGTCAGACATGCCCTCGGTGACGTCGATGACCTGCCACTCGGCGTCCTTGTCGTCGGAGCTCCACACCAGGGCCTTCATCTCGACGAGGTCGATCATGCCCTTGAAGTTGTCCTCGGAGCCGATCGGGAGCTGGATTGGAAGCGGGCGGGCGCCGAGGCGCTTCTTGATCATGTCCACGCAACGCAGGAAATTCGCGCCGCTGCGATCCATCTTGTTCACATAACAGATTCGCGGCACGCCGTAGTTGTCAGCCAGTCGCCAGTTGGTCTCGGACTGCGGTTCCACGCCCGCCACGCCGTCGAACACCACGACCGCACCGTCAAGCACGCGCAGCGAGCGGTTCACCTCGATGGTGAAGTCCACGTGGCCGGGGGTGTCGATGACGTTGATCTTCTTCTTGCGCCAGAAGGTCGAGACCGCCGCGGACTGGATGGTGATGCCGCGCTTCTGTTCCTGTTCCAGGTAGTCGGTGGTCGTCGACGTCTTCAAATCCTTGGTGTCATGGATGTCGATGATGTTGTGCTTGCGACCGGTGTAATAAAGGATGCGCTCCGTCGTGGTGGTCTTGCCGGCGTCGACGTGGGCAATGATGCCGATATTGCGAATATCGGCCAGGGGTGTGGTACGAGGCATGGTAAGGCTTCTCTGGTCAGTTGAAATCGAAATCCGGGAGCGCAAGCCCCGGGCAAGCATGGCGGTCCTGCGTTACCGGGGGATGTAGCCGCGCGCATCATCCGGAATATTGGGGACTCACCGCAATGGTCAAGTCGACCCCGGCCACGTCATTGGGCCCCGTGACCGCTCCTAGGCTGCCTGCGGCCGGTTCTGGCCACGCTGGCCCGTGGTGCCGTGGCCCTAGTCCAGCCCGCTGCCGTCCTGCAGCGTCAGGCGCGTCATCCGCGCCGCCTCACGGTCCGGGAGCCGAACATCCGCGCTCGTCCGAACGGAGACTCCACCCGATCCACGGCCGCCGGGTGGCATTCAGATAACTTGAGGGGGTGACGGCCGTTGGCTGAGAATCAGCGGCGTTCTCGCCACGAAACAGGCCGGAAGAAAACCAATGCCCTGGAAGGGCTGATTTGGTAGGCGCGATTGGACTCGAACCCCCTAAACGGGGAATGATGGGGCATGTAGGGGCATGAGATCAATATCTTGTTCCCCTACGTGCCCCTGCTTGCCCCCAATTCGTCCCAAGAATTCGTCCCAAGGCCGGCCGGTTAAGTTTGGTTCGAGCGGTGCACTGGCTGAGGCTCCGACCCACGCAAGCCAGAATATGCCCCGGTGGAGCGGCGCCGTTCTTAGTAGTGCTACTGTCGGACGAGTCGATGAGGTGTGGACATCCCGACATGAGGCATCAAATTCTCAGAGG
>CALRPY020000105.1:0-7058 GCA_943370145.1 Hydrogenophaga intermedia
TGCAGTTCCTCGCTGGAAATGGCGGTGTTGCCGGTGATCTGGAAGCGCTGCACCTGCACCTGCGGGCCCCCGGCGGCCACGCCGAGGCCCGCGGAGGGGGCGACGGGCGCCTGGATGGTGTCCTTCGGCGTCGCCGGCAGGCCCGGCCGCGGCCGCAGTTGCTCCTGCACCGCACCCGGTGTCGGGATCGCCTGCGCCATCGCCTGTCCCGTGAAGGTGGCCCCGGCCAGAATGGAATACAGAATCCAGGGGCAGCGGGACGGTATTGTCACGACGACACTCGGCTTGATGATTCAAAGCCGGATTATAAGAATGCGCTATCTCATTGCATTCACTACGGTTTAAGGAGTATTTCCCAAGCCCAACCGCCGCCTCATCTCGGCGGCGTGGGTCGATTCGTCACCGCCCGCGTACTTGCCCGCGAAGCGTTCGGCGGCCCTGCGATATGGTCGCTGCGTCAGCACCGCGCGCAGCTTGGCGACGAGGTCGCCGGCATTCCTGCGCGGCGCCGACAGGCCGGCCCCGAGAATCTCCAGCCGTCGCCCGACGAGATACTTCTCCAGCGTGTACGGGACCACGAGCTGGGGTTTGCCGGCGAGCAGGAAGGCCATCATCGAATTGATATTGGCATTGCTGACGTAGGCGTCCGCCTCCTCGGCCGCGCGCGCCAGGGCAACCGGCCCCGGCATCCAGCTGATCCGCCCGCCGCGCGGCGCGAGCGCGGGATCGGCGCCTGGCGCATAAAGGCAGACGCGAACGTCGAGCGCGGCAAAGGCGGCAAGCAACTCCGGCAGCAGCACCGACGGCTCGAGATAGGCGAACAGTTTGGGACCGGGGCCCGCCGGCCACTCGGGTGCGAGACCGAAGGAGGCATCCGGATACGCGCCCAGGTAATCGGCGTCCGGCCGCTCGTAGGCATGGTCGAACTCCTCGAAGGACTGGAGAAAGGCCTCGCCGGTCAGGATGGCGTCGACCACCGATGCAACGGGGCGCCCCCCCAGCGCGAGCAGCGCGGCGTTCAGGTTCGCGAGCAGCGCGGCCTCGCTGCGCGCGAGGCCCTCGCGGTCGGCGGGCTGCCAGTAGCGCAGCGGGGGCAGGGGCTTCAGCGCAGGGGGCAGATAGAAACCGTTGCCCGATGCAATCGTCCGGATGCCCAGCAGATGATGGCCGGCGAGGACGGCCGTCGGGCTGTAGTCGGCGACGATGACGTCCGCCCGCGCCGCGTCCAGGCGGTCGCGCCACCGCCGGAGCCGTTTCGTCAGGGCCTCACGCGCCGCGAAGCCGCTGTTCCACAGCACCTCGGCGAAACTGTTCGGGCTGGCGATGCGCAGCGCCGGTGGCGTGCTGTCCCAGGGCGCGGGCTCCAGGGCCACGGGCAGATGCCCGAACACCCCGCGGGCGCGTTCGACGTCGCGCGCGACGAAGGTCACCGCATGTCCCCGCTCACACAGCGCGGTCACCAGCGCGCGATAGCGCACCAGGTGCCCGAGCCCGCCGCCGAGTTCCCAGGTGAAGACTATTTTTGCCATCGCCGCCTCAGCGCGCCGTGCGCCGTCCTGTTTCAACGCGACGCGGGCTTATACAATGAAATCCGGTATTCACTCGTGCGGCCCAAATGCTGATGACCCTGGCGAATCTGACGGCGATTGCGACCTACATCGGCGCCGCGCTCGGGCTCGCGCGGTGGCCGACGCCGGGCACATACCGCAACCTCGCGCTGGGATCGCTGGCGATCGCGATAACGGCCCATGCCGCCGGGCTATATCCGACCACGTTCACGGGCGACGGCTTCAATTTCAGTGTATTCAACGCCGGCTCGCTCGTCGCCTGGTGCATCGCGCTCGCCATGTGGCTGCTGCTGCTCAGGCCTCGCCCCGTCGAGAGCCTTGCCGTCGCCGTGCTCCCGCTGGTGGCGGCCGCGGTCGTGATCGAAATGGCCTTCCCGGAAAAGCGGGACATCATCCACGACGTGCCGCCCGGGCTGCGCCTGCACATCGCGCTCGCCATCGTCGCCTACAGCCTGTTCGCGCTCGCGACATTGCAGGCCCTGTTCCTCGGCTTCGCCGAGCACAAGCTCCGTCATCACCAGCCGGTGCTGCACTTCCTGCCGCCCTTGCCGACGATGGAAGCCGTGATGTTCCAGCTCACGCTGCTCGCGTTCCTGCTCCTGACCCTGAGCCTCGGGCTGGGCGCCTGGTATACGGCGGATGTCGCCGGCCAGCACCTGTCGCACAAGATCGTGTTCTCGGTGCTGGCCTGGTTCGTGTTCGCGACGCTGGTCGTCGGCCGCTGGCATTTCGGCTGGCGGGGGCGGCACGCCATCAAGTACGTGACCGCCGGCTTCGTGCTCCTCGCCTTCGGCTTCTTTGGCAGCAAGATCGTGCTCGAGCTGGTCCTGCACCGGATCTGATTCCTTGGACCATTTCACGATCTACCACCTGGTGTCGGCGATGATCGTCCTGATCGCGCTGTCGGCCTATTTTTCGGGTTCCGAAACCGCCGTGATGGCGCTGAACCGGTATCGGCTGCGCCACCTCGCCGACAGTGGCCATGCCGGCGCGCGACGCACGCAACGACTGCTGCAGCGGCCGGATCGCTTCATCGGCCTCATCCTGCTCGGCAACAACTTCGTCAACATCCTGCTGACGCAGGTCGCGACCCTGGTGACCCTGCAACTCCTCGGCGAGGACAACCTGCTGGTCGCAACGGCCATCATCACCGGCGTCATCGTGATCTTCGGCGAGGTCCTGCCGAAGACCCTCGCGGCGGTCAATCCCGAGCGCATCGCCTATCCTTCGTCCGTGCTCCTGCTGCCGCTGCTGCGCGTGGCGCATCCCGTCCTGCTCGTGCTGAACGCGGTGACCGGACTGCTCCTGCGGCCGTTCCGGATCGACACCCAGCGCTCGACGGTCGACCCGCTCGATCGCGAAGAGCTGCGCACGGTGGTCAAGGAGGCCGGCGCACTGATCCCCCAAAAGCACCGCGACATGCTGTTCGGGCTGCTCGATCTGGAGGACGCCACCGTCGAGGACATCATGGTGCCCCGGGCCGAGGTCGTGGCTATCGATCTCGACCGCGCCTGGGTCGACGTGGCGGAACAGATCAAGACCTGCCGCCATACGCGCGTCCCCTGCTATCGCGGCAGCCTCGACAACGTGGTCGGCGTCCTGCACATGCGCAGCCTCGGGCGCCTGTTCCGCCCGGGCGCCGATATCGACGACACGGACGTCGAAGCACTGCTGAGTCCGCCCCACTACGTGCCCATGCGGGCGAACCTGTACGCGCAGTTGATCAATTTCCAGCTCGCGAAGCAGCGCATGGCGCTCGCGGTCGACGAATACGGCGACATCGTGGGTCTGGTCACCATCGACGATCTGCTGGAGCAGGTCGTCGGCAAATTCACGACCGTGCCGCAATTCGGGGTGACGGACGTCTACCGCCAGTCGGACGGCAGTTTCGTCGTCGACGGCACGGCGAACATCCGCGAACTGAACCGCGGCTTCGGCTGGAACCTGCCTGAGCACGGCCCGAAGACCCTCAACGGGCTCATCCTCGACGTGCTGGAGGACATCCCGGATGCCGGCACGAGCCTGCGCATCGGCGAATACACCATCGAAGTGGTCCACAGCAGCGATCAGGGCGTACGCAGCGCCCGGATCTATCCGCCGGCGCACTTCGCGCTCGCGGGCGAGGCATCGGCGGGCGGGGAAACGCTTCGGGACGAACAGAGCGGGGATTGAGCGGCGCGCCCTTGCGCGAGGGCCCGGCAAGCGCCGACGGTTCAGAGTTCGCCGAGCGCGTCGGCGAGTCGCGCCACCGGAATCAACTCGATTTCAGACTGCTTGGGTGCGTTGGCCTTCGGCACGATGGCGCGCTTGAAGCCGTGCTTTGCGGCCTCGCGCAGGCGCTCGGGACCGTTCTGCACGGGCCGGATTTCGCCGGCGAGACCAATCTCCCCGAACACCACCAGGTCGCTCGGGACCGGGCGGTCGCGCAGGCTGGAGAGCACCGCCAGCACGACCGCCAGATCGCCGCCCGTTTCGGTGACGCGCACGCCCCCGACGATGTTGGCGAACACGTCGCAACCCGCCGTCGACACGCCGCCGTGGCGGTGGAGCACCGCCAGGAGCATCGCGAGCCGGTTGTGCTCCAGCCCCACCGTCACCCGGCGCGGATTGCCCAGCGCGCTGCTGTCGACCAGCGCCTGCACCTCCACCAGCATCGGCCGCGTGCCCTCGCGCGTGACCATCACGACGCTGCCCGCGACCGGCTGCTCGTGGCGTGACAGCAGGATGGCCGACGGATTGCTGATCTCGCGCAGTCCGCGATCGGTCATCGCGAACACGCCCAGTTCGTTGACCGCGCCGAAGCGGTTCTTGAAGGCGCGCACCAGGCGGTAGCGCCCACCGAGCTCCCCCTCGAAATAAAGCACCGCGTCGACCATGTGTTCCAGCACACGGGGCCCGGCAAGCGCACCTTCCTTCGTGACGTGCCCGACGAGATAGACCGCTGTCTGCGTCGCCTTGGCGAAGCGCACGAGCTGCGCGGCGCATTCACGGACCTGGGCGACGCTGCCCGGCGCCGAACTCAGCGCGTTGGTGTAGACGGTCTGGATCGAATCGATCACGAGCACCGCCGGCCGCTCCTGCGCGGCGATGGCGAGCACGCGCTCGATCTCGGTTTCCGTCAGCAGGCGCAGCGGTTCGCGGGGCAGCTTCAGGCGATCGGCGCGCAGCGCGATCTGCGCCGCCGACTCTTCGCCGCTGACATAGAGCGTGGGGACGCCGATGCTGCCGTAGTGCGCGAGATTCTGGATCAGAAGGGTCGACTTGCCGATGCCTGGGTCGCCGCCGATCAGCACGACCGAGCCCGGCACCAGGCCACCACCAAGCACGCGGTCGAGTTCGGACAGTCCCGTCGGCAGGCGCGGCTCCTCGGCCGCGGCGACATCCGCGAGGCTGACGATGCGCGGCGCTTCGCCGCTGAAGGACTGGAAACGGGGCTGCGCCGAGGGTGCGGCGGCCGCCACCGTTTCAACCATGGTATTCCACTGGCCGCAATCGCCGCACTGACCGGCCCACTTCGACGCGGTGGCGCCGCACTGCTCGCACTGGTAATGGCGCTTTGGCGCTTTCATTGCGCGAGTTCGACGAAGTGGGCGCGCATGCGCATGCGACAGAGCAGGTCGTAGGGAATGGTCCCGGCGTGGCGGGCGATCTCTTCGACCGGCAGCCCCTTGCCCCACAGCAAGACCGGGTCACCGATACGCGCGCACGGCACGGGGGTCAGGTCGATCGTCATCATGTCCATCGACGCCTCGCCGAGCACCTGGGTCCTGACCCCGTTGACGAGGACCGGGGTGCCCGTGGCGGCGTGTCGCGGATAACCGTCGGCGTAGCCGAAGGCCACGACGCCGATGCGGGTCTCGTGTGCGCAGCGGTAGGCCTTGCCATAGCCGACGTTGCCGCCGGCCGCGACCGTCTTGACCGAGATCAGCGCCGAAGTGACTGTCATTGCAGGCTCGAGACCGAGATCACCGCCGAACGAGTCCGCGAACGGCGACACGCCGTAAAGCAGCAGCCCCGGCCGCACCCACTCGGCGTGCGTCTCCGGCGCGGCCATGATCGCGCTCGAGTTGGCCAGGCAGCGTTCATGGCCGGGCGTGCCGGCGACAGCCTCGAAGCGCAGCATTTGTTGCTCGATGCCCGGGTCGCCGGGCAGGTGCGCGCTCGCGAAGTGCGTCATGAGACGCACGCGGCGCCCACCCTGCCCGAGCCGGGCGAGGACTGTCGGCACTTCGGCCGGCTCGAAGCCCAGCCGATGCATGCCCGTGTCGACCTTGATCCAAAGCGGGCTGAGCGTGTCATGGCGCGCAAACCAGTCGACCTGCTCGGCGTTGTGCACCACGGACTCGAGCCGGTGCACCGCGATCTCGGCGAGTTCACTCGCTTCGAAGGGCCCCTCGAGCAGGACGATGGCCTGTTCGATGCCGGCTTCGCGCAGGCGCACCGCCTCTTCGATCGAGGCGACACCGAACGCGTCTGCGCTGCGCAGCGCGCGCGCGACGCGGGTCAGGCCGTGGCCGTAACCGTCGGCCTTGACGATCGCGAGGACCCGGCGGCCAGGGGCTCGCGCCTTGACGATTTCCAGGTTCCCGCGGACTGCAGCCGGATTGAAGATGACCCGCGCGGGTCGCGTCACGCGCGTTCTCCACCGTACTGCTCGAAGGCGAGATTCTCGAACGCGGTGTACTCGCCGAAGAAGCGCAGCTTGCGCATGCCGATCGGGCCGTTACGCTGCTTGCCGATGATGATTTCGGCAATGCCCTTGTCGGGCGAGTCCTCGTTGTAGACCTCATCACGGTAGATGAACATGATGACGTCGGCGTCCTGCTCGATGGCGCCCGATTCGCGCAGGTCCGACATCACCGGCCGCTTGTCACCGCGCTGCTCGAGGCTGCGGTTGAGCTGCGACAGCGCGATGACCGGCACGTTGAGTTCCTTGGCGAGCGCCTTCAGCGAGCGCGAGATCTCAGAGATCTCGGTCGCGCGGTTCTCGGAATTGCCGGGCACCTGCATCAGCTGCAGGTAGTCGATGACGACCATGCCCAGGGTCTGCTCGCGGGCGAGACGCCGGCAGCGCGAGCGCAGGTCGGCCGGCGACAGCGCGGGCGTATCGTCGATGAAGAGATTCACCTCCGACAGGATGCCCACCGCATGCGTGAGCCGCGGCCAGTCGTCGTCGCCGAGTTTTCCGGTCCTGACCTTGTGCTGGTCGATCCTGCCGATGGAGGACAGCAGGCGCATCGCGAGCTGCTCGCTCGGCATTTCCATGCTGAACACCGCGACCGCCGTGTCGGCCTTGATCGCGGCATTCTGGGCGAGGTTCAGCGCGAAGGCCGTCTTGCCCATCGACGGGCGGCCGGCGACGATGATCAGGTCCGATGGCTGCAGCCCCGACGTCATGCTGTCGAGTTCGTAGTACCCGGTGGTCACGCCCGTAATCGGATTGTCGCGCTGGAACATCTGGTCGATGCGATCCAGCGCGCCGACGAGCAG
>CALRPY020000106.1:0-6981 GCA_943370145.1 Hydrogenophaga intermedia
GTTGAGAAACCGGGAAATCTCCTCTGCACCCACCGCGCGAGCCTTGGCCATGAACTCCCCTCCGTCGAGACACGGGAGAGCATGATCTTCACCGACCGACGCCGCAATAATTCAGCGCGCTGTTCTCTGAAAACGAGGGGATCCCTGAGGTGTCAGATTTCAAATCTGACACCTTTTCTCCACGCCGGCCTCTCCCGAGGCGCGAGAGAAGAAGCTCGTGCGCCTGCTTGCCGGGCCGTTTCAGCCCGCTGACGCGATCTTCACCGGCGGCGAGTTCTCGCTCAGCTCCCGCGTGACGACCTCGTCCGGCAGATCGAAGGCGCCGCCGAAGCCGGCGTCCATCTGGGTGTATTCGGGCCTGCCGGTGCCGGCCGGTGGCTGAGGCACGGGCGTCGCAGGGCGGGCCCAGGGCGCGGGATTCTTGTAGCGCGCGAGTTCAGCCGGGGAGATGCCGTTCAGCGCGACGACCTCGGGGTCGATCCAGGCTTCGGCATCGATGGCCTGGCCGTTCGAGGTCGACACTTCCAGCACCAGGTTTTCCGGGCCGCCGAAATAGATCGACTTGCAGAAGCCGTGGTCCAGCGGCCCCAGCACGCGCACGCCGCGCGAGCGGATGCGGTCGCGCATGGCGTAGAGCTCGTCGTCGGTATCGCAGTTGAAGGCGATGTGCTGGGTGACGCCCGGGGCTGCGGGCTTGACCGGGTTCCCGGCGTGGGACACGCCGAACTGCGTCGGGATGTCCTTCACTGCGGGCGCGAACACGAAGGCGACCGAGCAGCTCGGCGAGAGCTCCATGAACGCGTGGAAATAGCCGTCGACGTTATGCATCCAGTACAGCGCCTTCAGCTTCATGCCGAGGACGTCGGAGAAGAACTCGATCTGCGACTTGACGTCGGCCGTCATGATCGCGAGGTGGTGAACGCCGTTCAGGGTGGACATGGAATGGGCCTCCTGGCGAATGGAGGGCCGAGTCTGACCTCCACCGCGCCGCACCAGCAATCGGTTGCGCGGCGCCTGTGAAGCCGGCGCGCGCATGGCCGCGCCATGACGAGGGACCTGCCTGCGGGCAGCGCCTCAGAGGTGGCGGCGGAAGAAGTCGACGGACAGCCCCAGCGCGCGGGCCGCGTCTTCCTCGCGGTAGGGCCGGCCGCCCTTGCGCGCGAAGGCGTGGTCCGCCTCGGGGTACTTGTGGATCTCGACCAGCGGGTTCGCGCCGAGCCGGCGCTCGAGCAGCGCGTTGATCTCGGGCTGCACCCAGCGGTCCTTCATCGCCATGTGCAGCATCAGCGGGCGATGCAGGTGCTTCGCTTCCCTGATGTTGTGCTCGATGTAGGTGCCGTAATAGGCGACTGCGCAGTCGATGTCGGTGCGGCAGCACATCAGGTAGCAGAGCTTGCCGCCGAGGCAGTAGCCCACCGCGCCGACCTTGCCATTGCACTCGGGCAGCGCTTTCAGGAAGGCGCGGGTGTCCTCCATGTCCTGCACGCCGAGGTCGTAGTCGAACTCGTAGTAGAGGTCGAAGGCCTTCTCCGCATCGGCCGGGTTGCGGTCCGAGAGTTCGACACCCGGCTCCTGGCGCCAGAAGAGATCGGGCACCAGGCACACGTAGCCGGCCTCGGCGAACTCGTGCGCGTGGTGGCGCATCGTGTCGTTGACGCCCCAGATCTCCATAATCGCGATGATCGCGCCCGCCGGGGTCCTGTCCGGCACGGCGAGATAGGCACCCATCTCGCCGTCACGGAGCGGCACCCGGATGTTGCTGCACCTCATCGCGCGGGCCCACTCATTGTCGCGCGGCGGTGCCGCCGTCGATGACGAGGATGCTGCCGTTGCAGTAGGAGGCTTCGTCCGACGCGAGGTAGAGGCAGCCGTAGGCCATCTCGTCCGCCGTGCCGGCGCGCGCCATCGGCGTGATGTGGGAGGCGAGCACCGGATCGTCGAACACGCTCATCGCGGACTGGATCATCGGCGTGTCGGTATAGCCCGGGCACACGCAGTTGGTGCGAATACCGTCCTTCGCGTAGGTCGTCGCCAGCGCGCGGGTGAGGTTGATCACACCGCCCTTCGCCGCGCAGTAGGTGTGCGCGGTCGGCATGCCGAACAGGCCCGAGATGCTCGCGACGTTGACGATGGCGCCCTTGCCCTGCTTCATCATCTGCCGGATGCAGGCGCGGTTGATGAAGGCGCAGGCGTCGAGGTTGAAGCCGATGACTTCGTGCCACTTGTCGGTCGTCGTGTCGTCCAGCGGATGCATGGAGCCCGGGCTCTTCTCGTTCCAGCTCCAGCCGACGCTCGCGGAGTGCACCAGCACGTCCACCCGCCCGTAGGCCGCAACCGTTGTGGCGACGATCTCATCCGCCGACTCGGGCTTCGCCAGGTCCTTCGCGAGCACCATGCCGCGCCCGCCCGCCGAGTGGACCTCGACGAGCGCCTCGTCGAGGTTCTTCTGCGTGCGCGACACGCCGACGACCGTCGCGCCCTCGCGCGCGAAAATCTGCATGCACGCCCGGCCGATGCCCGTGCCCGCGCCGGTGATGATCGTGACCTTGTCCCTGACCCTGTCGCCCATGTTCAGCTCCTGTGCCGTTTTAGCCACCGAGAACACCGAGAACACCGAGATCCTGGTGCGATAGCAGGTTGCAACGCTGCCCGCGCTTGCTCCGCGAAGCCGGCTGTTGCAGATCCACTCGCAAAACTCGGTGTTCTCGGTGTTCTCGGTGGCAACTCAACCCTATAACCGTTCGATCAGCGTCGCGTTCGCCATGCCGCCGCTCTCGCACATGGTCTGCAGCCCGTAACGCCCACCGCGTGCTTCCAGCACGCGCAGCAGGTTCGCCATCAGGCGTCCGCCGCTCGCGCCCACCGGGTGGCCGAGCGCGATTGCGCCGCCGAAGGCGTTGACGCGTTCGGGATCCGCGCCGACCGCCTGCTGCCACGCGAGGACCACCGACGCGAAGGCCTCGTTGACCTCGAAGGCGTCGATGTCGTCGATGGACAGGTTCGCGCGGGCCAGCAGCTTGCGCGTCGCAGGGATGACGCCGGTCAGCATCATCAGCGGGTCGTCGCCGGTCACCGCGAAATGCGTGATTGCGGCGCGCGGCGTGAGCCCGAGGCGCGCCGCCGTGCGTTCTTCCATGATCAGCAGCGCCGCCGCGCCGTCCGACACCTGGCTCGCGTTGCCGGCGGTCACGCTCCAGCGGATCTCCGGGAAGCGGGCCGCCATGGCCTCGTCCTCGAACGGGGTCTTCAGCGACTGCAGCTTCTCCAGCGTGGTGTCGCCGCGGATGCCCTCGTCCGCCGCCACGCGCCGCGGGCCGTCCGGCGTCGGCACGTCGATGGGCACGAGGTCGCGCGCGGCGGACGGGATGTCGGCCGCGGCCAGCTGGTGCGAGCGCAGCGCGTAGCGGTCCTGCGCATCGCGCGAGAGATTGTGGCGGGCGGCGATGAGATCCGCCGAGATGCCCTGGTGCACGAGCCCCGCTGGGTAGCGCGCCTTGAAGCGCGGGCCTTCGCTGTCCTTGCCCATGCGATTGATGCGCATCGGCACCAGGCCCATCATCTCGACGCCGCCGGCGATCACGACGTCGTAGGCGCCGGCAATGACGCCCTGTGCCGCGAAATCGATCGCCTGCTGCGCCGACCCGCACTTGCGGTCCAGCGTGACGGCCGGCACCGCCTCCGGCAGGCCCGCCGCGAGCGCCGCCTGGCGGCCGATGTTGCCGGCCTGCTCGGCGACCTGGATCACGCAGCCGGTGATGACGTCCTCGACCAGCGCCGGGTCGATGCCGGTGCGGCGCAGGAGCGCCGCGATGACTTCCGCGTACAGGTCGACCGGGTGGATCCCCGCCAGCGCGCCGTTCTCGCGCCCGCGTGCGAACGGCGAGCGGCAGACGTCGACGATGACCGCCCGGCGCTGCATCAGCTGAACTTCCGCAGCGACAGCTTGAGATCGGGCGACGACAGCTGCACCACCGGCGAGTTCGCGAGCTTCATGAGCCGCCGCACCTGGTCGAGCTCAGGCGAGGACAAGGTCGGGAAGCTGGTCTTCACCGGGCCGGCCGCGTAGGCCTTGTCGACTTCCGACGACGGCACCAGCGCGCGCAGGATGAGCTCGTCGTCGTTGCTCGTGCCGAAGCGCTTGTGCAGTTCCTCGAGCGTCGGCTGCTCGGGCGGATTGGCGCAGATTTCCTTCGCGCGCGGCGCGGACATGATCTTGTCCAGCACGTTCGGATCGATCGGCGCGACGGTTTCGCCGTAATGCTTCGCCGCGTACTGGATGACCTCGTCCGGGATCACCGAGTAACGCTTGCCGGTGACGATGTTCAGCACCGCCAGCGTGCCGACCAGCTGGCTGAAGGGCGTCGCCATGCCCGGATAGCCGAGCTCGCGGCGCACGACCGCGGTTTCGCGCAGCACCTCGTCGAGGCGCTCGGACATGCCGTGCTGGACCAGCTGCGCCTTCATCGTGCCGACCATGCCGCCCGGGATCTGGTGCTGCACGGACAGCACGTCGTACTCGGCGTACTGGTTGACGAGGAAGCCACCGGCCTTGCCCATCGCCTCGAAATGCGCCGAAACGGGCGGCAGCAGCGAGGTGTCGATGTTGTGGGTGTGGCCCAGCAGCTCGACGTTGCGGGTCATGATTTCGATCGACGGCACGGACGGACCGTTCGCCATCGGCCGCACCGCCGTGTGCAGGATGCTGACGCCGAGCTCGAGCGAATCGAGATAGGCCTTCGCCGACTGGCCCAGCAGGTTGTTCGAGTGGAACTCGATCGGCTTGCCGCGCGACTTCGCGACGATCGCCGGCAGCAGGGTCTTCAGCCGCTCCTTCTCCAGCACGCCGGCGGTGTCGTAGAGCAGGATGGTGTCGATGTCCGGGCACACCGAGAGCTTGTCCGCCTTGTCGGCGTAGTACTCGTCGGTGTGCACGGGCGAGAGCGTGAACATGATCGAGCCCGCGACTTCCGAGCCGAACTCTTTCGCGACCTTCGCCAGCCGGTGCATCTTGTCGATGTTGAAGAGCACATCGTAGATCCAGAAGCTGCGGCAGCCGTGGACGTTCAGCTGGCGCATCCAGGCGTCCATCAGCGAGTCCGGCGTGACGCTGAAGGTCACCGACGCGTTCGAGCGCATGCCGGCGCGGATCTTCGTGCGTGGCATCGCCTGCACCAGCAGGTCCAGGCCCTCCCACGGGTTTTCGCGGCAGTACTTGATGAGGCATTCGAACATCGACGAGCCGGTGAGGTCGATCACGCGGTAGCCGGTGCGATCGACCAGTGGGGCGACCGGCAGCGCGTGGCCGGCCTGCATGCGCATGCCCCACAGGCTCTGCTGGCCGTCGCGCATCGTTTCGTCGAGGAATTCGATATGTGCCATGGTGGCCTTACTCCTGCTGCGCGCTGAAGCCGGGCAGTCCGGTCTTCTCCAGCCAGCGCGTGTTCAATTGGTTGTGCATGAAATCCGGGTGCCGCGCGATATGGCGCAGCAGCGGCAGGTTGGTCGTCAGGCCGCCGATCTCGCAGCGGTCCAGCGCCTCCGCGAGCCGCTCGACGCAGGCTTCACGGGTGGCCGCGGTGACGATCAGCTTGCCAATCATCGAGTCGTAGAACGGCGGCACGAGGTAGCCGTCGAAGCAGTGGCTGTCGACGCGCACCCCGG
The DNA here is from genome assembly GCA_943370145.1 of Hydrogenophaga intermedia. Lineage (GTDB taxonomy): Bacteria > Pseudomonadota > Gammaproteobacteria. Next base: position 5,662 of record CALRPY020000106.1, read on the forward strand.
CGCCGCGCGGCGGGCCCCAGTGCGTGATGCGGCCGGGGCTCGGGCGGAAGTCGTGGTAGGGGTCCTCGGCATTGAGCCGGCATTCGATCGCGTGGCCGCGCACGGGAATCTGTTCCTGGCGCAGCAGCAGCGGCTCGCCGCTCGCGACGCGGAACTGCATCTGCACGAGATCGAAGCCCGTGACCTGCTCGGACACCGGGTGCTCGACCTGGATGCGCGCGTTGACCTCGATGAAGTAGATGGCCTGGCGGTCGACGTCGTAGAGGAACTCGACGGTGCCGGCGTTCAGGTAGTTCAGCGACGCGACCAGCGCGACCGCCGCGCGGTGCAGCTCGGCGCGCAGCGCGTCCGGCATCGCCGCGCAGGGCGATTCCTCGAACACCTTCTGGTAGCGGCGCTGGATCGAGCAGTCGCGCTCGCCGAAATGCAGGACGTGGCCCTGGCCGTCGCCGAACACCTGCACCTCCACGTGGCGCGCGTTCTCGACGTAACGCTCCATGTACATGGTGTCGTCGCCGAAGGCCTCCCGGGCCTCGTTGCTCGCCTTGTCGAAGCCGGCGGCGATGTCGCCCGCCTCGCGCGCGATGAACATGCCGCGCCCGCCGCCGCCGGCCGAAGCCTTGATCAGCACCGGGTAGCCGAGTTCCTCGGCCGCGGCCTGCGCCATGCGGACGTCGGTGATGCGGTCGGTGCCCGGCACCAGCGGCACGCCCGCGGCGCGCGCGAGGGCCTTCGCTTCGAGCTTGTCGCCCAGCGCGGCGATGGTCTCGGCGCGCGGGCCGATGAAGGTGATGCCGTTCTCCGCGCACAGTTCGGCCAGCATCGCGCGCTCCGACAGGAAGCCGTAACCGGGATGCAGCGCGTCGCAGCCGGTCGCGAGCGCGGTGTGCACCAGCAGTTTCGGGTCCAGGTAGCTGAGCCGTGACGGCGCCGGGCCGAGCACGACGCAGCGGTCGGCGGTGCGCGCGGCGAGGCTGTCGCGGTCGGCGACGGACACGGCCTGCACGGCCTCTATCCCCAGGGCCTGCGCGGCACGCACGACCCGCGCGGCGATCTCGCCGCGGTTGACGCTCAGGACGCGGGAGATCGCCATCAGTCGGCCGGCTCGACGATGATCAGGGCCTGGTCGAACTCGACCATCTGGCCGTCCTTCGCGCGCACTTCGCGCACGATGCCGGTCAGGCCCGCGGTGACCGGCGCGAACAGTTTCATGACCTCGATGAGGCACACCTCGGTGTCCGGCGTCACCCGCTGGCCGACCTCGACATAGGGCGGCGCGCCGGGCTTCGGCGCGCGGTAGAAGGTGCCGAGGTTCGGCGC
>CALRPY020000107.1:0-6903 GCA_943370145.1 Hydrogenophaga intermedia
CGGACGCGGCGGGGGACCACCCGCTTCGAAGCGCAGCGGGCGGTTGCGCTGGACCATCCACGCGAGCGCCGCGGCGACCCGCTCGGGATTGCTGTCGTTCTCCTCGGCGATCTCGCGCACGAGCGTTTCGAAGTAGTCGAGGTCCTCGAGACCGAGGTTCTCGACGACCGCCTGCTTGAACTGCACGACGCGACGGCCGGCAATCGCGTTCAGCGACGGCGCGCGCATCGGCTCGATTGGCTGCCGGGTCGCGCGCTCGATGGCGCGCAGCATGCGGACCTCGCGCGGCGCGACGAACAGGATCGCCTCGCCCGTGCGGCCCGCGCGGCCGGTGCGGCCGATGCGGTGGACGTAGCTTTCGATGTCGTACGGGATATCGTAGTTGATGACGTGGCTGATGCGCGGCACGTCGAGGCCGCGCGCGGCGACGTCGGTCGCGATCACGATATCGAGCTGTTCGTTCTTCAGCTGCTCGACCGCCTTCTCCCGCTGCGCCTGGTTCATGTCGCCGTTCAGCGGCGAGCACGCGTAGCCGCGGGCTTCGAGCTTCTCGGCAAGTTCGACCGTCGCGGTCTTGGTACGCACGAAAATGATCGCGGCGTCGATTTCCTCGACCTCGAGGATCCGCGTGAGCGCATCGAGCTTGTGCAGCCCGCCGACCGGCCAGTAGCGCTGGCGCACGGCCTCGACGGTGCTGGTCTTGGCCTTGATCTTGATCTCGCGCGGCTGTTTCAGGTGCCGCTGCGCCACCGAGCGGATGGCATCCGGCATCGTCGCCGAGAACAGTGCGGTCTGCCGCCTCGCCGGTGTGTGCTCGAGGATCCATTCGACGTCGTCGATGAAGCCCATGCGCAGCATCTCGTCGGCCTCGTCGAGCACCAGGGCCGACAGGTTCGCGAGCGACAGGCTCTCGCGGTTCAGGTGGTCCATCACCCGGCCCGGGGTGCCGACGACCACGTGCACGCCGCGCCGCAGCTGGTGCAGCTGCTGGCCCATGGCCTGGCCGCCGTAGATCGGCACGACGTGGAAGCCCGGGATGCCGTGCGCGTAGCGCTGGAAGGCCTCGGCGACCTGGATCGCGAGTTCCCGGGTCGGCGTCAGCACGAGCACCTGGGGCCCCGGGCGGTTCGCTTCGAGGCGGGCGAGCAGTGGCAGCGCGAAGGCGGCGGTCTTGCCGGTGCCGGTCTGGGCCTGGCCGATGATGTCATGCCCTTCGAGCAGGGCCGGGATGGCGGCGGCCTGGATGGGCGACGGCGTTTCGTAGCCGAGCGCTTCCAACGCCTGGAGCATGCTGGGCGGCAGGCCGAGATCGGCAAAGCTGGTGATCGAATCAGACATGGTGCGCTCTGGCCGGGCGGCCGGGGGGACATTGCGGGCGCGCAGTGTAAACCACTTGCTGCCTGAAAAGTGTGCGAGTGCAGCAGATAGCCCGGGATGAGGCGACCGTCACGCGGCCCACGCGTCCTCCCCGGCTCAGGCCCGGCCGGCCCGGCCGGCGCGAAGGGCGCGTTCGGCCGCCAGCGTATCGAGCCACGCGCGGTCCGGATCGCGGAAGCGCATGTCGAGCTCCCGCTCCGCCTTCGCGCCGCTGAACTGCAGGTCCATGAAGCTCGCGCGCGCGAGATCGGCGCTGAAAATGACCGGCAAGCCGAGCAGGCGCTGCAGCGGTTCGACCAGCGCGCAATAGGGCACGGCGAGCCATTTGGGCATCCACCACCAGACGTGCTTCATGCCGCCCGGGGTCGTCCGCCACAGCGCGAGGAGCTCGCGCACCGGCTTCACGCCGCCCGACAGCAGGTAGGTTTCGCCGCTGCGGCCACGCTCGACACAACGCGCCAGCGCCTCGGCGACATCCTCGACGTGCACGAAGGACACCCGACCGTCACCGAACACGATGGGCGGCATCAGGCCGCGCACGTAGAGCCGGGCGAAATGGCCGAGACTCGCGTGGTCGCCCGCGCCGACCACGCCGACCGGACAGGCGATGACCAGCGGACAGCCCTTGTCCTGCAGCTCGCGCGCGATGCCGTGCGCGAGGGTCTTGCTTTCTTCGTAGGGGGACAAGGGCGCCGACTGGCGCTCCCAGGTTTCGTCGCGCACGGCGCCTGCGCTGTCGCCGAAGGCGAAGGCCGTCGACACGTACACCAACCTCGGGATGGCGAGTTCCTGCGCGAGCGTCAGGGTGTTGCGCGTGCCGTCGACGTTGACCGCGACCATGCGCGCACGGCCCGCGGCGTCGACGCCCATCTCATAGACCCCGGCGTTGTGGATCACGGCATCGGCGCCGGTCATCGGCGCGCGCATCGATTCGCGATCGGTGACGTCACCGGCGGCGAGCGTCGCGCCGAGTGCCGCCACCGCGCGCGCCTCCGCGCTGTCGGGCCGGCGCACCAGCGCGGTGACCTGCCAGCCCCGCGCGCGCATGTTGCGCACCAGGGCCCGGCCGATGAAGCCCGTGGCGCCCGTGACGAAGACCTTCATCGGGGGCGCCGCCGGCTGCCTCGCGGCAGGCTACAGATTGCTCTTGTGCTGCACACCGTCGACCGGCAGCATCACGCCCGACACCCAGCTGGCCTGGCTCGAGCCGAGGAACACCACGGCGTTCGCGACTTCCTCCGGGCGGCCCATGCGGCCGAAGGGAATGCTGCTGACGACCATGTCGTAGAACGCCTTGTTGTTCTTGTGGATGTTGTCCCAGAAACCGTCCGGGAAATCGATCGAACCGGGCGCGACGCAGTTCACGCGGATGCCCTGCGGCGCGAGTTCCATCGCCATGCTCTTCGAATGGCTGATCAGCGCGGCCTTCGCTGCGGCATAGGCGGCGACGCCGGGAAGGCTCGCCTCGAGACCGGAAATCGACGAGATGTTGATCACCGCGCCACCGCCGGCCTGCGCCATCCACGGCGTGACGGTCCAGGTCGCGCGCACGGCGGCCATGATGTCGACGTCGAAGCTCGCCTGCCAGCCCGCCTCGTCGTCGGTGACGCCGAAACCCGATGGATTGTTGACGAGGACGTCGACGCGACCCAGCGCGGCATGCGCCGCGTCGAGGAAGGACTTCAGCGCGTCCGCCTTGCCGACGTCGCAGCTCGCTGCGAACACCTTCACCCCGAGCCCGGCGATGGCCTGGCGCACCTCTTCCAGCGCGTCTGCGCCGCGCGCGCAGATGGCGACGTTCGCGCCCTCGCGCGCGAAGCCGAGCGCGATGGCGCGGCCGATGCCCTTGCTCGCACCGGTGACGATGACGCCCTTGCCCTTGAGTCCCAGATCCATGCCTCTCCCCCTCTCGTTGTCTGTTTATATAGTCGTGTTTGGCGGCGGCCGCGAGGACGCCGCGTCAGGCAGCGTCGTCGCGCGCCACCCGCAGCACCGTGCCCTCGACCCCGATGACCTTCACGTGCGTACCGGCGGGCAGGTTCTCCCCGCAGATTTTCCACGAGGTGTCGTCGACGTGCAGCTTGCCATAACCGTCCACGATGGGTTCAACCAGCGTGTAGCGGCGCCCCACGTAGCTCATGCCGCGCTGGTTCAGCGTCGGATGGCTGGTCTGTTCGGGGTGGCGGTCACGGTAGCGGCGGATGACGACGATGCTCGTGATCGAGACCAGCGCGAAGAACACCCACTGCAGCTGCCAGCTCATCGCCGGCCACAGCCACAGCAGCAGGCCGGTCGCGGCGGCGCCGCCCCCGAACCACAGCAGGAAGACGCCGGGCATCAGCGCCTCGGCGATCATCAGGGCCACCGCCGCGAGCAGCCAGTGCCACGGCGACAGCGCCGTCAGGACCTCGCTCACGGCGCCTTGCGCGCCTGGACGGCCGCGCCCAGCGCCTCTTTCGCGATTTCGCCGATGCCGCCCAGCGCCCCGAGCACGCCCGCGGTTTCCATCGGCATGAACACGAGCTTCTGGTTCGGTGCCGAGCCGATGGTCTGCAGCGCCTCGACGTACTTCAGCGCCACGAAGTAATTCACCGCCTGCACGCTGCCGGATCCGATCGCATCAGACACCATTTTCGTGGCCTTCGCTTCGGCTTCCGCGAGGCGCTCGCGCGCCTCGGCGTCCTTGAACGAGGCTTCGCGCCGGCCCTCGGCCTCGAGCACCGCGGCCTGCTTCTCGCCCTCGGCCTTGAGGATCGCCGCCTGGCGCAAGCCCTCGGCCTCGAGGATCGCCGCGCGCTTTTCGCGTTCGGCCTTCATCTGCCGCGCCATCGCGTCGACGAGGTCGGTGGGCGGCGAGATGTCCTTGATCTCGATGCGGGTGACCTTGATGCCCCAGGGATGCGTGGCCTCGTCGACGACCGCGAGCAGCTGCGAGTTGATGACGTCGCGCTTGGACAGGGATTCATCGAGGTCCATCGAACCGAGCACGGTGCGGATGTTCGTCATCACGAGATTCAGCACCGCGTTCTCGAGATGGTTGACCTCGTAGGCCGCCCGCACCGCATCCAGCACCTGGTAGAACACGACGCCGTCGACCCGCACGACCGCGTTGTCGCGGGTGATGACTTCCTGGGAGGGGACCTCGAGCACCTGCTCCATCATGTTGATGCGGCGCCCGATGTTGTCGACGTAGGGCACGATGATGCCGAGGCCTGGACGCAAGGTCGCACGGTAGCGGCCGAAGCGTTCGACGGTCCATTCGTAACCCTGGGGAACCATCTTCGCGCCCTTGTAGAGCGTGACGATGACCAGTGCCACGAAGCCCAGGCTGAGGATTCCGCTGATTTCCATCCCGACCTCCAGTGATGCGGCGGCGGATGCCGCGGCTGCGCACCCATTCTACCGGGCGCGCGCCGCGGAGCGAGGGGCGGCGGCGTGGCCGGGAAAAGGCCACGGCCGCCAGCCGTTCAGCGCATCGACAGCGGCCGGGCGCGCCTCGCTTCGAGTGTCGCGACGTGCGCTTCGTACCAGTTGTCACAGCGTTCGCGGAACGCGCCGGCTTCGGCATCGGCCTCGTCGGCCGAGGTCACGCAACGCTGCTCGATATGGCGATGCTCGCGACCGCAGATGTCGCACTGCTGTATCCACACGAGTTCGAGTTCCTCCATGTTCCTCCCTCCCTGACGGTCTCCGTTGGTGCGCTGCAGTGTGCGCGCGCATCCGACGCCGCGCCATCGGACAAATGTGAAACTTCGGCGGGTTGGCACGAACGGTGAAGCAGTCGACACTCGGTGCAGCATCGAAGCGCTCGATACGCTTCGATGACTATCGTTGAACCCGACGCGCGATGGCGGTGGGGCGCCGCCGTGCGCGACATCCTCCGCGAGCAGCTTGTCTCGACGGGTGTTCCCGCGTTCAGCCTTCTGCTGTTCGCCCGACGGCGGAGAGTATCCGTTCGGCCTCGCGCGCCAGCGGCTCGTATTGACGCAGCAGGTCGCGCGCGGCGGCGAGCTGGTTCACGGCGCGCGCGAGATTGTGCTCACCGCGACCCGCGTAACGCTCGGGCGCCCAGCCGAAATAGCGCTCGTCGAGCGCGTCCGCCGCGAATCGCGCCGTCAGTTCCAGGTAGACCGCCGCGGTCGCCGGCACCACGCTCGCGCGTTCCGCTGGCGTCAGGAAATCATGCGCCACGCCCGCATAGCCCTCGAGCGCGGCGAGGAACAGGCTGGCCGAAAAAGCGGGCGTGGCCGCGTCTTCGGGACCGGGATTGCACCACGAGCGAAAGGCATCGCCCAGCTCGAAGCACAGCGGCGCGCGCGCGAGGGTGTCGAGGTCGACGAGGCACAGGCCCTGCCCCGTCGCGTCGAACAGCAGGTTGGAAATCTTCGGATCGCCGTGCACCAGGCGCAGCGGCGCGCCCGGCAAATCCGGCAGGCCGGCAAACAGCGTGTCGATCTCCGCAGCGAGCTCGCCGACCGCCGCGGCGTGCCTGTGGCCGGGGTGCCGCGCGCGGGCCTCGCGCAACGCGGCGAAGTGCCGCCGCGGCTCGTGTACCGGCGGCCGCTGGTGCGGCAGCGGCGCGCAAAAGGCGGCCAGCGCACGATGGAAGCGCGCCAGCAGCCGCCCCGCTTCCCGCGCCAGCGTCGGCTCGGCGATGGCGTCGACGCTGCCGCCCTCGATGTAGCTCAGCAGCCGCCAGTGTCGTCCGTCGATCGTCACCCATGGCTCGCCGGCGAGCGTGCGCAGCAGCAGCGGCGTCGGCAGGCCGGTGCGCGCGAGCTCGCGCGTCACGCACTCGAGGTTCAGGTTGACTGCAGGATCAAACACCGGATGCAGCTGCTGCAGCACGCAGCGCCGGCCATCCGTCGCGTCGACGCGCAGGCTGACATTGATGAGCCCGCCGCCGAGGATCCCGAGACGCGCGTCGCCGAGGCCGTAGTGCGCGAGCGCCGCCCGCGCCCGGGCTTCGAGGGTGGAGTCTGGAGCTGTCATCGTGGGTGGCTCGGTCGGCAGCGGAGCGCGATTGTACACTGCGGCCCATGAGTCCCCGCGCCGATCACGGAAGTCCAGGAGGGTATCGTCCGCCCGGCGCGGCCGTACCCATCGTCCTGTCGCTGGTCACACTGATGCTCGCCGCCTGCGCGGCGGTGCCGCGGCCACCCGCCGACGCGGACACCTGCGCTGCACGCTTTGCGGAAATCGATGCGCGCATCGAGCGCGCGGGCGTGCGCGACGCCGACGCCGCGCGCATCGAGGGCTTTCCCTACCTGCGCATCGACCGCCTGCTCGCGAGCCTCGCCCTTGATGCGGGGCGCGACGCAGCCACACGCGCGGCCTGGCTCGGCCGGCTCGCGGCACTCGACGCCAGCGGCCGCGCGGCCGAACTGCGCGCGCTGGAGCAGGACCTGCGGCAGCGGGACAGGCTGGGCGTGGAGCTCGATCGCTGCCGTGAGGTGCTGGTCGGGCATGTGGCCGCCGATGCGGCGGCCTTCGCCAAGCTGCGCGCGGCGGCACGGGCGCCCGATG
>CALRPY020000108.1:0-6683 GCA_943370145.1 Hydrogenophaga intermedia
CTGCTCGACGCCTGGTTCGGCCTGCGCGGAGTGTTCCTCGGCGGCGCGGTGCTGGGCCTCGCCGCGCTGGCGCTGCTGTGGGGGGTCGTGCCGACGCCCGTCGCGGCGGCGGACGAGGGTCCGGAGTCGGCGGTCCCCGGCGCTGCCCAGGCCCGCGAACTGTGGCACCTGCAGGCCGGCGTGTTCTTCCTGCACATGATCCTGGCCGCGAGCTTCGTGTCCATTCCGGTCGTGCTGTCGCGCGACCTCGGCATCGCATCCGACCGGCATTTCCAGATCTACCTGCCGGTGATGCTGTTGTCGCTGGCCCTGATCATGCCGCTGCTGCGCGCCAGCCGCGAACACATGGACCGGCGCCTGTTCGCCGCCGCGATTGCCTGCCTTGGCCTCGGCGAGTTCCTGCTGTGGGCGGTGCCCGCGCAGCTCTACGCGGTGGGCGCGGCGATGACGCTGTTCTTCACCGGCTTCAATTACCTCGAGGCCCTGCTGCCGAGCTGGATTTCCCGCGCCGCGCCGAATGCCCGCAAGGGCTCGGCCCTCGGTACCTACGCGACCGGCCAGTTCATCGGCACCTTCATCGGCGGCATCGCCGGCGGCGCGCTGGCGGGCGCCCTCGGCACCCGCGGCGTGTTCGCGGGCGCCGCGGCACTCTGCGTCGCGTGGCTGGCGTTCAGCATCCGTCAGACCGGACTCGGGGCCACGGCCGACGCGGCGGCCTGAAGCGGCCGCGCCTGCGGGCCCGTTGCTCTGCCCCGCTGCCGCTCGGCCGGCCAAGTGATTAGAATCCGGGGCGTGCGCACGGACGCGCGTCCCTCTCGAACAACGCTACTCGGAGACACCCAATGGCTCGTGGACTTAACAAGGTCATGTTGATCGGCAATCTAGGCGCCGACCCGGAGGTCCGGTACGGGGCCAGCGGCAGCGCCATCACCAACGTCCGGCTGGCCACGGCCGAATCCTGGCGCGACAAGGAAACCGGTGACCAGCAGGAGCGCACCGAGTGGCATCGCGTGGTGTTCTTCGGACGGCTGGCCGAGATCGCCGCCGAGTACCTGAAAAAGGGCAGCCAGGTCTACGTCGAGGGCAGCATCCGCACCCGCAAGTGGACCGACAAGGAAGGCCAGGAGAAGTACACCACCGAAATCGTCGCCAACGAGATGCAGATGCTCGGGGGCCGCGGCGGCATGGGCGGCGGTGGCGGCAGCCCGGGCTATGACGAAGGTGGCGGCGCTGGCGGCGCACCACGCGGTGCCCCGCGTGGCGGCGGCCGCAGCGGCGGTGGTGCCGGCGGCGGCGGTGGCCGCGACCAGGGCGGCCCGCCGCCCGACGATTTCGACGACGATATCCCGTTCTGAGCGGGATCCGGGGAGGGGCGCCGAGGCGCCCCTTCTGCTTTCCGGCATGGGCCTGCGGGGAACGACGGGTCTGCCCCCCCAGGGCCCTGTCTCCTGGTCACATTTTCCCGATCCCTGCGCCATGAACTCGCAGCGTGCCGGGTGATGCATGGCCGTCTCGAGTGGACGGATCAGGGATAGCCACCGGGAGCGCCGAGAAGGCCGGGAACACTTAGCGAATAGGGTGGGCAGGTGCCGCCTGGAAGGCACTGCCCCGACGGCGACATCCCTCGAATCGCTATTCCGCTCCGTGTCCTCCGTGCTCTCCGTGGTCAAAATTCGGCGTCTGTAGCCGCGGCAACGCCGGGTTTCACCAAGAGCACGGAGGACGCGGAGAAGTCGCTTTTTCGAGCGTGGTCCGGGCAATGGCCATGCCGTCAACCGCTGGCGCGGCCCCACTCGAACAATCTCGGTGTTCTCGGTGTTCTCTGTGGCCCGACAGCACGCGCACCCCGGTACCCGCGTGCGCATGCGACCAGGAGACAGCCCCCGGCCAAATGGGTCAGCAGCCGCGCGACGCTACGGGCCGGCGGCCTTGCCGGCGCCGCGTCGCAGCTCTTCGACGAGCGCGCTGCTCGCACGGTTCGAGCGGGGAACCGCCGACGCCACAGGCCCCAGGAAAGGCCACAGCCCGCGCCAGACCTGGTCCGGCAACACGTTTTCGAGGTATTCGAGCGCGGTGCCGCTGAGCGTCCGGTCCCGGCTGCCGACCGCGCGCAGCGCCAGCCTCAAACCGTCGCGGTCGAGCACGAGGCCCAGCAACGTGAACACGTGTTCGATGCTGTAGTCGAGGTCCGCGCCGTCGGCATCCGGTAATTCGTCCAGGCCGGCGCGCAGATCGCTCGTGTAGCGCAGATCCCTCGACTGCCAGGTGTCCCGATCGACGCTGACCTCTCGCGCGACGGCGTCGAACACCCGCCCCCGATCCAGGCTCAAGGCCGGGTCGCGGTCGCGCATGCGGGCCAGGGCCCGCGCGCAGCTGTAGCGGACGTTGAACTCCTCATCGACCAGTCCGCCCATCAGCGCTTCGACCGCCCGGGGATTATGGCTGACCTCCAGTACGCCCGGGATGCGCTGGCGTGCGGCGAGCGGAAGCTCGGGGTCGAGCAGCGCGTCGCACAGGGTGCCGATGATGCGCGGCGCCATCCAGCGCAGTTCCATGCGCACGTCCTCCGCCACCGCGTCGTGGGCCAGCAGCGGGATCAGGCAGGGCACCAGCCGCACGTCCATGAAATTCCCCAGCAGGCAGCGCCTGATGGCAGCGTTGTCGCCGGAGGTCAGCGCGGCGACGGCCGTCGCCAGCGCGGCCGACACCGGATCCGGGCCCGGTCCGGCGGCGTCGACACGGGCCGGCACCTGCGCGTCGCCGGCACCCGTCCGCCGCTGCTTCAACTGGCGGATTCTCGCCAGCAGCAGCGCGCGTTCGCTGGCCACCGAGGTCTCGGCCAGGGTGAGCCGCGTGGTCGCATCGATGACGTCGTCGGCGCGCAGGGAAATCGCGCCGTCGCGCAGGCTCGCCGCCAGCTGCTCGACGTAGCCACGATGCAGGCGCAGCGTGACCACCAGCGCGCACGCCGCCACCAGCACGCCGGCGACGATCACGGTTGCCGGTGTCAGGCCCGGCACGCTGGCCAGCAGTGCGAGCAGGATGCCGCTGCCGATGACATCGCCGAGGCGGTCCGAGGCCACGTCGATGATCGCCTTGGTCGGGCGCTTGGTCAGTGGCGGCAAGGGCGTGTAGAGCAGCTCGAACGCCGAGCGGAACAGCGAATTCGCGGTCACCAGCTGCGCGGCGCGTATCGTCGCCGTGGCCCACAGGCGACCGATGCCGGCGCCGAGCAGGCCGCACAGGATCGTCACGCCGGGCATCAGCGCGAGGACCGGGCCGATGCCGAAGCGCTTCAGCAGCTGCGGGCCGAGCAGCGACTGCACGAGGAAGGTCACGAGGCCGATCAGTGCATAGAACTGGCCGAAGAATTCGACGAGCTCCTCGCCGCTCGTATAGCGCAGGCTGGCCTGCGCCTTCATCGCGTAATCGAGCAGCGCGGCGAGCACCGCGACGAGCACCATCAGCAGGCCCATCGACTGCAGGTAGCGCTGACCGAGCAACAGGCGCAAACCCGGCACGAGCCCGAGGTCCGTCCCGGCGCCCGGCGCGTGCCGGCCCTCGCCAATGCCGCGCACGCTCAGCGCACACAGCGCGTGCAGCGCGGCGAGGACCAGCAGCATGGCGCGCACATCGGTGACGCCCGCGATCTTGCCGGCGAGAAATCCACCCAGCACCCCGCCCAGGGTGGCGGCCGCGCCGATGCGCACGATGGTGACCTTGGCCGAATAGGGATCGAAGCGCTCGTTCACGACCGACCAGAAACCGCTGATCAGCGCGGCGCCGAACATCGCCATCTGCAGGTACAGCGTGACGGCCACCGCGGCCGGATGCGCCGCATGGAGCGCCCAGCTGCCGACGAACAGCAGCGACGACAGCGCGAAGGCGCCCGGAATGACGCGTGTCGGGCCGTACTGCACCAGCAGGCGGGCCATCGCGATCACGGCGAGCATCGACATCAGCGCGGAAGCCATGACGATCTTCGGCAGCACGGTCACGTCGAACTGGGACAGGAACAGCGCGTCGCGCGTCGCCTTGCCGGCGATCTGATGCGCAATCATCAGTGTCGCGGCGACGATCGCGTGTGCAGCTGGAGTTGCCCGGACAGCCGTCACCGGGCGGGGCTCATGCGCGGGCGAGGGCCGCGCGATAGACGTGCGCGATTCGCGCGATGACGAACAACCACATCGCGCACACCGCGAGCGTGAGCCACGACAGTCGTGCCGCGGCCACCGGAGCGGGCAACCAGTGGACCGCGAGCAGGATCATGCCGGAACCGATGGCCTTGAACAGACGGTAGCCGGCCATGTCGATCCAGGCCTTGGCCTGGTAGGTCGACACCGGGTCGACGGGAATGTAGAGCAGTTCCTTCGACGCGCGATTGACCGAATAGGACAGTCCCCGGTCCGCGATCTTCATGACGCTCGCCATCCCCAACGACGGCAACTGGTGGAACAGCACGGCGCAGGCGCCGAGCACGACGGGCTGCAGCGCGAGTCCGCCGATCGCACCGAACACACGGTGCACGACTGGCGTGACGACCAGGTTCACCGCAATCGATGCGAGGCCCAGAACGCTGAAGAACTGGCTGATGAATGCGGTGCGGGCGTCGAGCACCGGATAGGCCTGCTCCGCCATGTTCAGGAACTGGAACTCGACGACCGGCTGCGCCAGTTGCGAGCAGCAGAGCAACAGCGCGATGAGCAGCAGATAGCGGTTGTGCAGCAGCACGCGCCAGTCCCCGGCCGCGGTCCGCGGGGCATCGCGCACCTCCGCATACAGGCCCTCGCGATGCAGGCGCAGGTTGAAGCCCCACACCACCACCAGCAGCAGCGCGCAGGCATAGAGCAGGTCCGGTGTCTCGAGCCGCGTGTAGCTGACCAGTGCGCTGGCGAGCAGCCCGCCGCACACCCCACCGACGAGTCCGCCTGTGCCTACGAACCAGAAGCTGCGCCGCCCCTCCTCCGTGCTGCTGACGGAATCGGTGAGGCTCCAGAACTGCTCGACGAGCACCACGCTGAAGATGTCGACGAACACGTAGAACGCGGTCGCCGACACGAGATCGTCCGGCGTGAAGACGGTGCGGAACAATACGAGCAGGGTCGCGAAGACGAGCAGCGAACCGAGCACGACGCGAACCCGCTCGTAACGCTCGACGATCACGTGATAGGCGGAGATTACGGCGACCAGCGTCAGCGCCGAGTAGACCCAGGCATAGGGCAATGCCCCCGAGCCCCCGTATTCGATCAGCAGCGATCGCGAGGCTGCCTTGACCTGGTAATACGCGAGGATGATGAAAAAGAAGTTCGCGAACAGCGCGATGGCGCGGCGCCGGGAAGGGCTCACGCTGGGCGTCACCGCGCCACCGCGGGGCCCGGGCCGGGGCTGATTTCGGAACGACTGCCTCGACGTCCGGGTTGCGGGCCGCGCAAACGCGATGGTAGAGTCCCTGCTGTCATGGGGGTTAACCGTAGCATACTTGCGTCGCTGATCATGGCCTTCGGGCTGTGCATGGGCGCAATGGCGGATGGCGTCACCGATGGTGATGCCTTGCGCGAGCGTTACGATCCCGATCTGCAGGAAGGCCTCGAGACCACCCTGCGGCACCTCTCCCTGGACGACGACGCGGCACGCGAGAAGCTCTGCGTCACGGTCGTCGACATCACGAATCTCCGCGAGCCGCGTGTCGCCGAAGTCAACGGCGATTACATGATGTATGCCGCGAGCATGCCGAAGATCGCAATCCTGCTCGGCGCCTTCGTCGAGGCCGAACGCGGCAGGCTCACGCTGGACCAGGCGAACATCGAATCGATGACGCGGATGATCCGCGTGTCGTCGAACAGCGACGCGACCCGCATGCTGAACCTCGTCGGCAAGCGCCGGGTGAACCGCATCCTGCAGTCCGAGAAGTACCGCCTGTACGATCCCGCGGTCAACGGGGGCCTGTGGGTCGGCAAGGAATATGCGCAGGGCGCGGCCTTCGAGCGCGACCCCCTGCACAACCTGTCGCACGGCGCGACCGCAATGCAGACCGCTCGCTTCTACTACATGCTGGAAGCCGGTGAACTGGTGAACCCGAAGCTCACCCGGCTGATGAAATCGATGCTGTCCGAGCCCGGCATCAAGCACAAGTTCGTCAAGGGCCTTGCCGGCCTGCCGGGCGTGAAGATCTACCGCAAGTCCGGCAGCTGGGAACACTGGCACGCGGACAGCGCGCTCATCGAGGCCGAAGGCCGCAAGTACATCCTCGTCGCCCTCGCCGACGACACGCGCGGCGGAGACTGGCTCGCCGCGCTCGCCCCCGAAGTCCATCGCCTGATCGTGCCGACCCGCCTCGCCGCCGCCCCGGCGCGCTGAAGCCTGCTTTCACGCCTGCTTCCGCCCCTCGCACACGAGGTCGCGGCGGCGTTCGCGCGTGCGCGAGCGCTGGATTTGCCACCGGGCAACGGTGTCCCGCGCTGCGCCCGGACGTTCTGTAGGGTCCAGGGGCCTGCCGGTCCTGACAATGGCATCGAGCATCGTCAGCCGAGAAAAGAGAAAAGGTGTCAGATTTCAAATCTGACACCTTTTCTCTTTTCTCCCCTCAGGCCAGCCGGGGAGCTTCTTTCATGATGGCGGGTGATGAACGCGCGTCATGACCGTTGCCGTGAAAGTGCTTTTCCGCTGCCCACTGGCTGGCGCCC
>CALRPY020000109.1:0-6598 GCA_943370145.1 Hydrogenophaga intermedia
TCACAGCGCGCTCGCGCCTGCATCGACCAGTGCCGGTGCGACCGGTGAGCCGGACTTCGATTTCTACACGATACTGCCGGAGATCGAGGTCAAGGTCCCGGAAGCCGAACTCGCCGAGCCGGTCGAACCGGCGCCGCCGCCGGAGCAGCCCACGGTCGGGCAGCCAGTGGCGCCTGCGCCCGCCGCGCCAGCACCGGGCGAGGCGGCGGCGATCGCCACGCCCCCCGCGCCGGTCGTGTCCTACATCGTGCAGGTGGGCGCGTACCAGCAGGTCCAGGAAGCCGACCAGACCAAGGCGCTGCTCGCGCTGCAGGGAATTTCCTCGACGATCCAGCGCATCACGAAGGAAGGGCAGGGCGTCTGGTTCCGCGTCATCGTCGGACCCTATGCCACCGCGCCGGAGGCCCAGGCTGCCCGCTCGCGGCTCGCCAATGCCGGCTTCAAGACCCTGCTGCTGAAGAGCGGTGGCGGTCCCGGCTGAGGCTGCCACATTCGTCGGCTTGCGCGTGGCTGCTCGCGACGAGCGCTTCCAGCGCAATCTGCCGTTGCGGCGACACGCGTCGCGCATCCAGTCGTCGGTACGGGGCACATGAGGGCGGCGAACGCCGCATGCACGTCGCGCCCGCTGATCGGGATTGGAGCGGGTGATGGGAATCGAACCCACGCTCTCAGCTTGGGAAGCTGATGTTCTGCCATTGAACTACACCCGCGAGGTGTGCGGCATTCTAGACATTTGCCCGGGTCAGTCAAAGCGTGATTGCGTCACGCGCGCCGCCGTGGTGGGATTGACGCTCGTGTCTATAATGCGCCGAGGTCATGCGCCTGCGTGACGCGCCGCCAGTTCAACCGGCCCACTGCCCCAATTGCGACGGGTGACCCGCGAGATGACCGCCGCCACTCCAATCATCGTAGTCGTGGACGACAGCCAGGCGGTGCGGGTGTTCTTCGAGCGGATTGCGACCAACGTGGGAGTCGACCTGCGCACCTACGCATCCGCCGCCGAGGCCATGAGCTTCCTGTCCGAGCGCCGCCCCGATCTGCTGTTCCTCGACATCATCATGCCAGAGAAGGACGGCCTGACCTTCCTGCAGGAGCTGCGCCGGATGCCTCTCCACGAGTCGACACCGACAATCATGATTTCCTCCAAGGACTACGCGCAGGACCGCAGCACCGCGAAGCAGCTCGGGGTCGTGGAGTACCTGCCCAAGCCGATGACGGGCAGGGCGATCCAGGACGCGATCCTCAGGTATGCCGTGTCGCCGGCGGCCGGCACATGAGCCGGCCCTACATCCGTTTCTGGGGCGTGCGCGGTTCCTACGCCGCACCGCATGCCACCCACCTCGGCGTCGGCGGCAACACGTCCTGCGTCGAGATCCGGGCCGGCGATCACCTGCTGGTCTGCGACGGCGGCACCGGCATCATCCCCCTCGGCGAAGCGCTGATGCAGTCGCCGCTGCGGGAGATGATGGTGGTCTTCACGCACTATCACTGGGATCACATCTGCGGCCTGCCGTTCTTCCCCCCGGCGTTTTCGCCGGCCTGGAAAATCAGGTTCTTCGGCCCGGGCGAGACCGCGGCGGATATCGAGCAGCGCCTGTCGAACCAGATGAAGGCACCCTATTTCCCGGTCGAGATCGAAACCTGGATGGCCAGCATCGAGTACGTGTCGCCCGGCAGCGGCGTCCTCCAGCACGGGCCGATGAGCATTCGATTCCACAACGTCCACCACCCGGGCGTGACCTATGGCTACCGTGTGAACGTCGCCGGCAAGAGCATCGTCTACATGTCGGACAATGAGGTCGCCTACCTGAAAACCTCGATCGAACGGCGCGCCGACGAGTTCGACGACGACGAGCATCACATACTCGCCAGCATCGAACGCGAGGAGCGCCTCACCGAGATCGCCGCGGTGAAAGGGGCGGACATCCTGATCCACGACGCCCAGTACACGCCCTGCGACTACGCGCGCAAGCGCGGCTGGGGTCATTCCTGCTATGTCGACACCGTGAATTTCGCGATCGACGCTGGCGTGAAGACGCTCTACCTGTACCATCACGATCCGACCTACGATGACGCCAAGGTCGACGAGATCCATCGTGACTGCGAGCGGCTCATCCTGGAACGCGGCGCCACCCTCGAGTGCCTGGTCGCGCGCGAAGGCATGGTGGTGGAGATCTGAGCTTGAACATGCTTCTCACGGTCAACGGTGCAGCCCACGAGCTGCCGGCCGGTCAGACCGTCGCCGATCTGCTCGGGCGCCTCGAAATCCGTGGCAGAATCGCCGTCGAAGTGAACGGGGAACTCGTCCCGCGCAGCACCCACGCGCGGCACCTGCTGGCCGATGGCGACCGCGTGGAGATCGTCCATGCCATCGGCGGGGGCCAGCCCGTACCCACGCGCTGACGGGGCCCCGGCGCCAGCTGCAGGAGAGCAAAGAACGATCATGAACAGCACAGTGAACGACATCGCCGATCCGCTCGTCATCGCCGGCAAGCCCTATGCCTCGCGCCTTCTCGTCGGCACCGGCAAGTACCGCGACATGGACGAGACGGGACGCGCGATCGCGGCGAGCGGCGCGGAAATCGTGACCGTTGCGGTCCGCCGCACCAATCTCGGCCAGAATCCCGGCGAGCCGAACCTGCTCGACGTCATCGATCCGCAGCGCTACACCATCCTGCCGAACACCGCGGGCTGCTACGACGCCGACTCCGCCGTGCGCACCTGCCGGCTCGCGCGCGACCTGCTCGACGATCACCGCCTCGTGAAGCTCGAGGTCCTGGGCGACCAGCGCACGCTGTATCCGAACGTGATCGAGACGCTGAAGGCCGCCGAGATCCTGGTCGCCGAAGGCTTCGAGGTGATGGTCTACACGACCGACGACCCGATCCTCGCGCGCCGGCTCGAGGACATCGGTTGCGTGGCGGTGATGCCGCTGGCCGCGCCCATCGGCTCCGGGCTCGGCATCCAGAACCGCTACACGCTGCGAGAGATCATCGAGCAGGCGCGCGTGCCGATCATCGTCGACGCCGGGGTGGGCACCGCATCCGATGCGGCCATTGCGATGGAGCTCGGTTGCGACGCCGTCCTGATGAACACCGCGATCGCGGAAGCGAGGGATCCGGTCATGATGGCGACGGCCATGCGGCACGCGATCGCCGCCGGACGGCTGGCCTTCCGCGCGGGACGCATGCCCCGCCGGACCCACGCCTCGGCCTCCTCGCCGATCGACGGCCGTTTCCACACCTGAGCCGCGCGTGAATCCCGACCGCCCCGACGCACCGCCCTTCCTGCGCGGCGTGCGCAGTTTCGTGCGCCGCGAGGGGCGGATGACCGTGTCCCAGCGTCGCGCGCTGGGCGATCTCGCCGAACGCTACCGTTGGCCGCTCGCGTCCGTCGACCCGTCGTCGGTGACCGGCCGCGCCGCGCCGCTGTGGCTGGAAATCGGCAGTGGCGACGGGGAGAACGTGCTGGCTTTGGCGCGCGCGCATCCGGGGCGTGATTTCATCGCCTGCGAGGTGCACGGGCCCGGCGTCGGACACCTGCTGAACCGGGTCGAGGCGGAAGGCCTTGCCAACGTGCGGGTCGCGCAGTGCGATGTGTTCGAGTTGCTGAAGCACCTGCCCGCCGGCGCCCTGACGGGTGTCAACGTGTTCTTTCCCGATCCCTGGCCGAAGAAGCGCCACCACAAGCGACGCCTGCTGCAGGGGACGCTGCTCGATGAGCTTGCCCGGGTGCTCGCGCGCGAAGGCCGACTGTTCGTCGCGACCGACTGGGCGGACTACGCGGTCGAGGTCGCTGAACTGGTCGAGGCCACCCCGGGCTGGGTGAATCTCGCCGGCCCGCGCCGCCGGGCGCCGCGCCTGAAGCACCGCATCCTCACCAAGTTCGAACGCAAGGCGCTGCGCGAAGGGCGCGCGGTCGCCGATTTCGTCATCGCCCGCTGCTGAACGGGTTCAGCCCGGCCGTGGCAGGCCGTGCTGGCAGCGCGGGATCAGTTCGGCGAGCGAATCCACCGCAGGATAGTCCGCGTAGTCGCGACGCGGCCCGGAACTGCTCGGCTGAATCACGCCATAGAGTTCGGTGATGCCCCAGGCCCGTGCCGCATCGAGCACGGCGGCGTTATCGTCGATGAAAATCGCGCGCGCCGGGTCGAAGCCGACGTCGTCGGCGAGCGCGTGCCAGAACTCGGGTCGTTCCTTCGGGTAGCCGTAGGGGTGCGAGCTCCTGATTTCCGTGAAGTAGCGGTCGATGCCCGTGCGCGAGAGTTTCAGCGCAAGGCTGCGCGGGTGGGCGTTCGTCGCGAGTACGCTGCGAATGCCACGCGCGGCGAGATGTGCCAGGAATTCCTCGGTGCCGGGCCGCATGCGGATCAGGTGCGAGAGTCCGGCCTCGACCTCGTGCATCGACACCCCGAAGACATCGCTCCAGTGGTCCAGGCAATACCATTCCAGGGTGCCGCGCGCGCTCGCGATGCGGGCCGCGACCCGTTGCCGCGCTTCTTCCGGCGCGTGGCCGTGGCGCTCGGCGAGCAGCGCCGGCAGGCGGTGGTTCCAGACCTGATCGTCGAAATGCAGGTCCAGCAGCGTGCCGTCCATGTCGAGGATGACGGCGGAGATCGGGGCGGACAGGGGCGCCGCGCCGGCGGCGCCCGGAGGGTGCGTCATGTTCATGCTTGCTGCTTCAGTGGGCCTGGGGCGTATCGCGCCGGTATCGCAGGCCGCTGATCCCGCCCGCCAGCGTCGTCGTAGGGCACGCATGAAGCCTCATTCCCGCGCGTCCCGCAAGTCCCGCCCTGGCCTCGTCGCGGCGCTCGCGCTGCTGACCGGTACCGCGCACGCGCTCGAGCCCTCGGACCTCGCGCCGGCAGGCGACTTCGCCAACCTGGAGACCCACAGGCTGTACTTCGACTGTCGGGGCGAAGGCTCGCCCCGGGTACTCTTCGACTACGGCATCGCCGGCGCCGCAGTCGAATGGCAGGAGATCCAGCGCAGCCTCGCGACCGACACGACGGTGTGCGTATACGACCGCGCCGGCTACGGCTGGAGCGACCCCGGCCCGTCTCCACGCACGGCGGCCCAGGCGGCAGCGGAAATCGCGGCGCTGGCGGCGGCCGAGGGCTGGCGCGAGCCGCTGCTGCTGGTCGGCCACTCGTTCGGCGGCTTCGACGTGCGCTATTTCGCGGCGAGGAATCCGGCCGCGGTCGCCGGGCTCGTGCTGCTCGATTCCTCGCTGCCTGGGCTTGACCTCTCATCGGTCCCGGCGGGGACCGCCGCCGGGGTCGCCCATCCCCTTGCCGGGCCCGCGCTGGACGAGGAGCCCGGCACCGACGGCTTCGCGATTGCGCGCTACCTCAACTCGCGGCGCAAGGCCGTGTTCACGCAGATGGACGAACTGGCGAACTTCGCGCACTCGGGCGCAGAGGTCGTCGGCGCTGGTGCCCTGCCCGATGTCCCGGTGGTCGTCGTCACGCGGGACCCGGCGCGCGGCCTGCCCGACCCGGCCGGCGAGGCGAAATGGCAACACGGGCAGCGGCAACTGGCCGCGGGGATCCGGCGCGCGGAGTGGTGGCCGGCGGCGGGCAGCGGCCACGAGATCCACCGCGATCGGCCGGACCTGGTCGTGGCGGCAGTGCGCCGGGTACTGGTGCGGTTGCGGGCCGGTCCGGCCTCCTAGGGGCTGCTGCCCCGAAGTTTCGCGCGCAGTTCGCCCAGCCGGGTGGCGGCCCGCAGCAGGCCCTGCGTGTCCAGTTGCTGCGCGAGGCCCGCTGCAAGCTCCCTGCCCGCCGGCTCGCCATTGTCGGCGCTCAGGCTGTACCACGCCCAGGCTTCCCCCGGGTCGCGCGGAGTGCCGATGCCTTCGGCGTGGAAATTACCCAGGTTGAACTGGGCCCGTGCCGATCCCTGGCGTGCCGCCTGCTCCATCCAGAAGCGGCCTTCCTGCGGGTCCGCCGGCGTGCCGGTGCCCGTGACGTACATCATCGCGACGGCCGACTGCGCGTCCGCGACGCCTGATTCTGCGAGCTGCCTGAAGACCGCATGGGCCTGTTGCGCGCGCCCGGGGTCGTCGGCGTGTCGCAGGTGGATTTCTCCGATCAGCAGCGCGGCGTCTTCCCGTTCCGCCGCGAACGGCGCCAGCAACTCGAGCGCGCGGGCGTCGTCGGGCGGTACGCCTTCGCCGCGGGCAAGCATCAATGCGAGGTTGAAACGCGCCTGTTCGACGTCCTGCGCGGCGGCCTTCTCGAACCAGCCGGCGGCCTTGGCGTGGTTCTGGGCGACGCCCTCGCCGCGGTAGTGCAGCATCCCGAGGTAGAACTGCGCTTCGGGCTCGCCCAGCGCGGCGGCCTTCTCGAACCAGCCGGCGGCGACCGCCGGGTCGGCCGGGCGGCCATAGCCGCGCAGATGGAGCATGCCGATGTTGTACATCGCGCCGGGCAGGCCCTGTGCGGCGGCGCGTTCGAACCACTGCAGCGCGAGCGCCGGGTCCTGGGCCACGCCCTGCCCGCGCTGGTGGAGCACGCCGAGGTTGTTCTGGGCCACGCGGTCGCCCTGCGCGGCGCGTTCCGCAAAGCGCGCGGCGGCCGCCGCGTAATCGCCCCGCT
>CALRPY020000110.1:0-6597 GCA_943370145.1 Hydrogenophaga intermedia
CGACGACCCTGCCGCCCGTCACGCGCGCGGAGCGCCGGGCAAGCGACGCCGCGGAGCCGGTCAGTGAGCCCGTTGCACAGGCGCCGGGCTGGCGGCGCGACGGTGTCGTCATCGCGATCGATGCGGGTCACGGCGGTGATGACGTCGGCGCGGTCGGCGCCCGCGGCACCTACGAGAAGGATGTCGTGCTCGCGATTGCGCGCGAACTGCAGACCCTGGTCAACCGCGAGCCCGGCATGCGCGCGGTGATGATCCGCGACGGCGACTACTACGTCGGCCTGCGCCAGCGCATCGAAAAGGCGCGGGAGCACCGCGCCGACATGTTCGTGTCGATTCATGCCGACGCGTTCCGCGACCGCCGCGTGCGCGGTTCATCGGTGTTCGTGATTTCGCGCAGCGGGGCCTCGAGCGAGGCGGCGCGCTGGCTGGCCGATCGCGAAAACGCCGCCGACCTGGTCGGCGGCGTCACCCTCGAAGACAAGGACCCGCAGCTGCGCTCCGTCCTGCTCGACCTGTCGCAGGCGAAGTCCCTCGAGGCCAGCCTCGAAGTCGCCGACTCGGTGCTGGGCGCCCTGCGCAGGGTCGGCGCCGTGCATTCGCAGCGCGTGCAGCAGGCCGGCTTCATGGTGCTGAAATCCCCGGACATTCCCTCGCTGCTCGTCGAAACGGCCTTCATCAGCAACCCGCAGGAGGAACAGCGCCTGCGCAACCACGGCTTCCGCGTGCGACTTGCGAAAGCGATCCGCGACGGAATCGTCACCTATTTCGACGATGCGGCGCCGGCCCGGCAGCGCATGGCGCAGCGCGAGGTCGCGGCGGCGGAACGGGCCGAGGCCGCCGCCCGCCGCCACCGGGTCAGCCCCGGCGAAACCCTGTCGGGGATCGCACTGCATTATTCGGTGAGCCCGCGGCAGATCCGCCTCGCGAACAACATGGACGACGACGTCGTCCGTATCGGCGAACTCCTCGATATTCCCTGAACCGCTCCGCCTGCGAGGCCGCTGACCGCGCGCCTGTGCGCCGGTAGACTGCGCGCCATGAACCCGCGCGTGATCCGCCAGCTGCCCGAATCGGTGATCAACCAGATTGCGGCAGGTGAAGTCGTTGAGCGCCCGGCCTCCATCGTCAAGGAACTCCTCGAGAACGCCCTCGACGCCGGCGCTGGCAGCGTCGACATCGAGCTCGAGGAGGGGGGGATCGGGCGCATCCAGATCCGGGACGACGGCAGCGGCATCCCGGCCGACCAGCTCGCGCTTGCGCTGACCCGTCACTGCACGAGCAAGATTGCCAGCGCCGACGACCTGCCGGTGCTCGTCACCCTGGGGTTCCGCGGCGAGGCGCTCGCCGCGATCGGATCCGTCGCCGAGACCAGCATCACCAGCCGCACCGCCGACGCGCCCCATGGCTGGCGCATTGCCCAGCAGGCCTCCCGTGCGCCCGGGCCGGTGGCGCCGGCGGCTCATCCACGTGGCACGACCGTCGTCGCCCGCGACCTGTTTGCCCAGGTGCCGGCGCGGCGGCGGTTCCTGAAGCGTCCGCAGACCGAGCTGCTCCACATCCTCAACCTGGTCAGGCGGGTCGCGTTCTGCACGCCTGGCGTCGCGTTCACCGTCGCGCACGATGGCCGGCCCAGCCTGCAGTTGCCGGCAGCCTCGGATGCGCGTGCGGCCGAGCGGCGCCAGCGCGCGCTGTTCGGCGCCGAATTCGCGGGCCGTGCCCGCTACGTGGACGCCGTTGCCGACGGTGTGCGGGTCTTTGGCTGGGTGGGCGGCGCAGCGCTCGCGCACTCGCAGGCCGATCTCCAGATGCTTGCCGTCAACGGCCGCGTCATCCGCGATCGCCACCTGGCGCACGCCGTGCGGATGGCCTTCGATGAGCAGTTGCCCGCTGGGCGTTTCCCGTCCTTCGCGTTGCACCTCGAAATGGCGCCCGATGCGGTCGACGTGAACGTGCATCCGGGCAAGATCGAGGTTCGTTTCCGGGATCTGCGTACTGTCCACGATGTCCTCCACGCCGCCGTCCGCGACGCGCTGTCGCGGCCGGCGCTTCCGCCTGGTGCCGCGACGGCTTATGTCGACGAGCGCCCCGTGGCGACACGCGCGACGTCCCTGCTGCGGGACGCGGGGAGTCCGCCGGCCGCGCACGCGGTCGATTTGCCGCGACAGGCGGCCTCCGCACCGGCTGCCGGCGCGTGCGCAGCGGAAGTGCTCGCCGTGATCGACGAGCGTTACGCCGTGCTGGCCGAGCTGGGCGGCTGCGCGCTGATCGACCTTGCCGCGCTCGTCGAGCAGACGGTGGCGCGTCGCCTGGCACAGCCGTGGACGGCGCGGCCGCTGGTGATTCCGATCCGCATCGAGTGCACCGACGAGGCAGGCGCCGCGCGGTTGGCGGCGACGCTCGAGGCACTGGGACTCGAGATCACGCCGCTCGGCGGCCGGACGCTGGCGCTGCGCGCGGTGCCTGTTGCCTTGCCGCCGGTCGACCCGTCGTGCTTCGGGGCCGCGCTGGCGGCGGGCGGCCACGACTCGGGCGCCGGTCTGCTTGCCGCTGCCGCGGGCCGCGCCCTGCAAATCCCGGCGGCGCGCGAACGCTCCGCCTGGCTGGGCCGACTGCTTGGGGCCGCGGAAGAGGCCGGCGTCGAGCCGGCGCGTTACCGTCGTGCGCTGGGCGCAGCCGCCCTCGGTCGATTGTTCGCCGACGCGGAAGCCTGAGGCGATGAGGTCCGGGACTGAAGGCGCCGCCGCGCCGGTCATTTTCCTGATGGGACCAACCGGCGCCGGCAAGACCGCGGCGGCGCTGTGGCTCGCCGCGCGCCTGCCGGTGGAAATCGTCAGCGTCGACTCGGCGCTCGTGTATCGCGGGCTGGACATCGGCACCGCGAAGCCGGACCCGGCCGAACTGTGCCGGGTGCCGCACCACCTGATAGACATCTGCGAGCCGGCGGAAGCGTATTCCGCCGCCCGCTTCCGCGCCGACGCCCTCGCGGCGATCGAAGCGATCGTTGCGCGCGGTCGCCTGCCCCTGCTGGTCGGCGGCACGGGCCTGTATTTCCGTCTGCTCGAAACCGGTATCACCGACATGCCGCCCGCCCCGGCGGGCATGCGCGAGAGCCTCCGCATCGATCTCGAGCGCCACGGCAGCGAGGCCCTGCACGCCCGCCTCGCCGCCGTCGACCCGGCAAGCGCGGCGCGCATCCACCCGCATGATCCGCAGCGAATCACGCGGGCGCTCGAGGTCTTCGCGGCCGAAGGTCGCCCGATGTCCGACTATTTCGAACAGGCGGTCCATACGGCACTCGCCAGGCCCGTCATCAAGTGGGTGCTGGCGCCTGTCGACCGCGAGGGACTGCGGCGGCGCCTCGCGGACCGCTTCCTCGCGATGCTCGAGCGCGGTCTCATCAATGAGGTGGGGGCGCTGCTCGAAAGCCCTGGCGTGACGCCGGCCTGCCCGGCGCTGCGTGCAGTGGGATATCGGGAAGTGGCGCGCCACCTGGCGGGCGAACTCGACCGGGCGGCGATGGTCGATGCGGCGGTGACCGCGACCCGGCAGTACGCGAAGCGCCAGTTCACGTGGTTCCGCGGCGAACGTGACGCGGAATGGTTCGACGGCGATGCGCCGCACGTCCTCGAACAACTTATGGAGAATCTCAAATCGAGAGCCAATCTCCTTGATTTTTGAGTATACTCGGAGGGCATTGGCCAATCCTGCCGGCTGCTCGTCCGGGGACGCATGGGGTATCGAGGGAACCCGGCGTCGCTACTTTGGGCAACGGCAATCCGGCCGGAAAGCCTCGACCGATAACAAGGAGACTCAAATGAGCAAAGGCCAATCCCTGCAGGAACCCTACCTCAATGCCTTGCGCAAGGAGCGCATCCCGGTTTCCATCTACCTGGTGAACGGCATCAAACTGCAGGGCCAGATAGAATCCTTCGATCAATTCGTCATTCTGCTCAAGAACTCCGTGAGCCAGATGGTCTACAAGCATGCGATCTCGACCGTCGTGCCCTCGCGCAACGTGAAACTGCCGCGCGCGGATGGCGAGCCCGAGGAGGAATAAGCGGGGCCATGAAATTTGTTTGACCGACACCAGGGCGGCGAACGGGCCGTCCTCGTCAATGTCACCCTGGCGCCGCCCGCGTCGCCGGGTGATTCGGCCGAGTTCGCCGAACTCGCCGCCTCTGCGGGAGTGGATTGTGTCGGCACGTTGGCTGCCAAGCGCGATCGGCCCGACCCCAAGCATTTCCTCGGCGACGGCAAGGCCGAGGAACTGAAGGCCCTGGTCGCCGAACTGAAGGCCGACGTCGTCCTGTTCGACCGCACCCTGAGCCCGGCCCAGGAGCGCAACCTCGAGCGCCTCCTCTGTTGCCGCGTGCTCGACCGCACCGGTGTCATCCTCGACATCTTCGCCCAGCGCGCGCGCTCATTCGAAGGCCAGCTGCAGGTCGAGATGGCCCAGTTGAAGCACCTTTCCACGCGCCTCGTCCGCGGCTGGACCCACCTCGAGCGCCAGCGCGGGGGTATCGGCCTCCGCGGCCCGGGCGAAACGCAGCTCGAGACGGACCGCCGGCTGATCGGCAACCGCATCAAGCAGCTGAACGAGAAGCTCGAGAAACTCCGCCGGCAGCGCCAGCAGAGCGCTCGCGCCCGCCGCCGGGCCTCGCTGAACACCGCCGCGCTGGTTGGCTACACCAACGCCGGCAAGTCGACGCTGTTCAACCGGTTGACGAGCAGCGAGACCTACGCGGCGGACCAGCTTTTCGCGACGCTCGACACGACGCTCCGGCGCATGAACGTGCCCGGCGAGCACCCGGTGCTGCTCAGCGACACCGTCGGTTTCATCCGCGACCTGCCGCCCGACCTCGTCGCCGCCTTCCACGCGACGCTAGACGAGACCAAGGACGCCACGCTGCTGCTGCACGTGATCGACGCCTCAGCGGAGGACATGGAAGCCAAGCGCGAGGAAGTGGTTGGCGTCCTCGAGCGCATCGGCGCCCGCGAGACGCCGGTGCTCGAGGTCTACAACAAGATCGACCTGTGCGCCGACCTCGAACCGCGCATCGAGCGCGACGGGCAGGGCGCGCCCATCGCGGTATGGGTGTCGGCGCGTACTGGCGCTGGCCTCGACCTGCTGCGCGCGGCCATCGCCGAGCGCCTCGATCTGGAAAAGCTGGTGCGGCGTATCGACGTCGCACCCGCCGACGGCCGCTTGCGGGCGCAACTCTACGAAATGGGAGCGGTGCTCGCCGAAGAAGCGCTGCCCGATGGCGGGTGGTTGCTCGAAGTCACGCTGAGCCGCAGTCGCTGGGCGCGACTTTTCCCGGAGCTGGCGCCCGCAGCCGGGGCAGGCGATGCGAAGCGCGGCAGCACGGAGACCGCCGGCCACTGAACGCGCGGGGCGTGCCCCGTTTCATTGCTGAACCAGACTCAACCCACTTACAATCCGCGGACGCCGCGCTCCGCTCGCGAATCGAGAACTTGTCCAATGGCCTGGAATGATTCCAACAACAACGACCGCGACCCGTGGGGCGGCCGGCGCAACGAGCAGGGCCCGCCGGATCTCGACGAGGTCGTGCGCAAGATGCAGCAGAAGCTTGGCGGCCTGTTCGGTGGCGGACGGGGTGGCCGGCAGCGGCCGCCGACCGCCGAGACGCCCGCCGCCGTGTGGTTCATCGCGGGCGCAATCCTCCTCGGACTGCTCGTCATGGAAATGTTCTGGCGCATCGAGCCCGCTGAGCGCGGGGTCGTGCTCCGCTTCGGCAAGCACGTCGCGACGCTGCAGCCCGGCCCGCATCTGCGCTTCCCGCGGCCCGTCGAGAACGTCATCCGCGTCAACATCGACCAGTTCCGGGCTTTCACCATCGACGCGACGATGCTGACCCGCGACGAGAACATCGTCGTCGTGCAGATCGCCGTGCAGTACCGCATCAAGGACGTCGAGGACTACCTCCTGCGCATCGCCGACCCGGACGAGTCCGTGCAGCGCGCGGCCGAGAGCGCGATCCGCGACATCATCGGCGCGAGCACCTTCGACTTCGTCATCGGCGAGGGCCGTGCGGACATCGCCATCAGCGCCCAGAAGCTGATGCAGGACATGCTCGACAACTACAACTCCGGCATCGCGGTCACCAGCGTGAACATGCAGTCGGCCAATCCGCCGGAGGAGGTCAAGGCCTCCTACGACGACGCCATCAAGTCGCGCGAGGACGAGCAGCGGAAGATCAACGAGGCCGAGGCCTACCGCAACGAGGTCGTCGAGCGCGCCCAGGGTGATGCGTCACGCATCCGGCTCGAAGCGCAGGCCTACAAGGAACAGGTCGTCGCGCGCGCCGAGGGCGACGCGCGGCGTTTCGAGCAACTGCTGACCGAGTACCAGAAGGCGCCCGATGTCATGCGCGAGCGCCTCTACCTCGAGACCGTCGAAACCGTGCTGCGTGACTCGACGAAGGTCATCACCGACGGTGGCGCCGGCAACATCACCTACCTGCCGCTCGACAAGCTGATGGAACGCCAGGGCGCGGCGTCCGGCGCGGCCGCCGCGGCCGGCGCCGTGACGGGCAACGAGAATTACGTGCCGCCGCCGGCCGAATACGCGCGCGA
>CALRPY020000111.1:0-6289 GCA_943370145.1 Hydrogenophaga intermedia
GACCTGGCGTCACTGGTGGCCAGCGCGCCGGCGCGGGTCGCATTGCTCGTGCAGCGTGAGGATGCGGCGCGCTACGTGCCGGTGGAGCTCGGCTGATCGCGCTTCTTCTTGATCGCCGGACAGGCGAAATGGCGTCTGTCCGGCGATAATGGGGCCAATCCGGGGGTGACCTGTTTGACACCGCTGTCGACGTCATGCCCGACAGCGGATTGGCCGTGCTTGAAGAGCGAGATTGATGCATCAAAGCCCAATGTTTACCGGCGCGAGCGACCGCCGCGCCCATCTCAGGCAGTTGTTGGCCCTGGGCATCGCAGCCGCCTTGCGCCCCGGGCTTACCGCTGCCGCGCCGCTGCGGGCCGACCCGCGGCCGTTCAGCGTCGAAAAGCTGCGGCGGCGGGCGGCCGACCTCGCCGGGCGTCCCTACCAGGCGCCACGCGAAACCCTGCCCGACGCCCTCACCGAGCTCACGGAGGAAGCCTATCGCGAGATTCGCTTCCGTCCGCCCGAGGCGCTGTGGCTGGGCGAGACGCCGTTCACCACGCAATTCTTCCACTCCGGTTTCTACTACCGGACGCCGGTGCGCATCTTCGATGTACGCGACACGCAGGCACACGAGGTGCTGTACACCCCGGCGCTGTTCGATTTCGGCACCAACCGTCTAGGCTCCAGCGCGCTGGATCACGTCAGCGGTTTCGCCGGTTTCCGCGTCCATTACGCCCTGAACGATGCGAACTATCTCGACGAACTGGTGGCATTCCTGGGCGGAACCCAATTCCGCGCGCTCGGCCGCAATATGCAGTACGGCCTGTCGGCCCGGGGCCTGGCAATCGATACCGCCGCGCCCGAGGGTGAGGAGTTCCCGGCCTTCACCGAGTTCTATCTCGAGCGACCGGCCGACGCGAACAGCCTCGTCATTCACGCACTGCTCAACAGCCCGAGCTGCACCGGCGCCTACACCTTCACCGTGCGGCCCGGCGACGCCACGGCCACCGATGTCGAGATGACGCTGTTCCTGCGTGAGCAGATCGAATTCGTCGGCATCGCGCCGCTGACGAGCATGTTCCTGTTCGACGCCCACGACCGCGTCGGTGTGGATGATTACCGGCTGGCCGTCCACGACTCCGACGGCCTCCTGATCTGGAACGGCGCCGGCGAGTGGTTGTGGCGGCCCGTCGTGAACCCCGAGCGGCTGCGGATCAGCTTTTTCGTCGACCGCAACCCGAAGGGCTTCGGGCTGATGCAGCGCAAGCGGCGTTACGAGGACTATCTCGACGCCGAGGCACGCTACGAGCGACGCCCGAGTGCGTGGGTCGAACCCGTCGGTGATTGGGGCGAGGGCGCGGTGATGCTGGTGGAGATTCCCACCGCAAGCGCCGTCAACGAAAATATCGTGGCCTTCTGGCGGCCGGAGTCGCCGCTGCCGGCCGGCAGTGAATTCCACGCGACCTACCGGCTGCACTGGTGCGTCGACGCGCCGCCGCTGGCGGGGCGCAAGCTTGCGCGCGTCGTCGACAGCCGGGTCGGCGCCGGCGGCCAGCCGGCACGGCGGCGATTCGTGATCGAATACGGTGGCGACCTGCCGCCCGCGAATGCGCCGCTGCAGGCGTCGGTGTTCGCGTCGCGCGGCCAGTTGCACGACGTGCACGCTTACTTCAACGCAACCAGCGGCAACTGGCGCGCGACCTTCGAACTCACGCCCGAAGGCGACGAGGCGATCGAACTGCGCTGCGTGCTGCTGCTCGACAAGAAGCCGGTCACCGAGACCTGGATGTACCAGTGGACTGCCTGATCCGGGCATGAGCTCCCCCGCGCCGGACCCAACCCCCTTGGCCGTGCGCCCCGAGGCGCCCGAACTGGCGACGCTGCGCGCCGAATTCGGCGGTGAACTGGGGCGGCTCGGTTACCCGCCGGGCCCGGTCTCGGACCGGCTGCTCGGCGCGTTGCTGGCGCGGGGCTGGCTGCGCCGTGACATGGACCCGGTCCAGTTCCGCCGCTATGCGCGCCGCTGCGTGGATGCCTGGCTCAAGCACGCCATCGCCCGGCTGGAACTGCCATTCGCGATCGGCCTCAATGCCCGGCTGGCGGCGCTGCATGCGGTGAACCTTGGCCGTTGGCCCGAAGTGCTGCTCGCGGCCGAACTGCCGGATGATTTTCTCGCCGAACTGCGCGCCGTGTTGCCGGTGGCCGCGCCACCCGATGCACCGCTCCCGATGCCGGTGCAGGACTTGCGCGGCGTGCCACCGGCAGCGGCGCCGGCCGGCCCCCGCGGCTGGCGCCACGTGTGGCGCAGGGTCCTGGTGTTCGGCGCCACCCTGGGCGTGACGGGCGGCGCCATCGCCGCGCTCGCCAGGGTCTTCGCGCCCGGTGGCCTGACCGCGATCGAATACGCGCTGATCGTGCTCTTCGCGATCAATTTCGGCTGGATCTGCCTGTCATTCTGGAGTGCCCTCGCCGGTCTTTGCGTCCTGCTGCGTCAGCGTGGGTTCGCCGAGCAGGGGGACATGGCCGCATGGGATCGGCCGCTCGAGGCGCGCGTTGCGGTCCTGATGCCGACCTACAACGAGGACCCGGCGCGGGTGCTCGCGGCGGTCGAGACGATCTACCGCGATGTCGAGGCCACCGGGGAGATCGCCAATTTCGAGTTCTTCGTGCTGAGCGACACCACCGATCCCGACCTCTGGATTGCCGAAGAGGCGGCATGGGACACCACCCGTCGCCGGCTGGGTGCGACAGGGCGGCTGTTCTACCGCCGGCGCTATGCGAACACCGAGCGCAAGGCCGGCAACATCGCCGATTTCTGCCGGCGCTGGGGCGGTCGCTACGACTTCATGCTGGTCCTCGACGCCGACAGCGTGATGAGTGGCGCGACCGTCGTGCAGCTCGCCCGGCGCATGGCGGCCAACCCCGAGGTCGGGATCCTGCAGACCGTGCCCGGCCTCGTGAACCGCCATTCGCTGTTCGCCCGCGTGCAGCAGTTCGCGACGGCCCTCTACGGCCCCGTGCTCGCGACGGGCTATGCGTGGTGGTTCGGGCCCGACAGCAACTACTGGGGGCACAACGCGATGATTCGCGTGGCGGCTTTCGCCGGGCATGCCGGCATGCCCGTCCTGCCGGGCAAGCCGCCCTTCGGCGGACATATCCTCAGTCATGATTTCATCGAGGCGGCGCTGATGCGCCGCGCCGGCTGGCACGTCTGGCTGCTGCCCGAACTCGCCGGAACCTACGAGGAATCGCCGCCCTCGCTGCTCGACCATGCGCAGCGCGATCGACGCTGGTGCCAGGGCAATCTCCAGCACGCCGCAATCATCGGCGCCGCCGGCCTGCACCCGTTGAGCCGCTTTCACCTGCTGAGCGGCATCATGTCCTATCTCGCATCGCCGCTGTGGTTCCTGTTCATCGTCACCGGCCTGGCTGCCGCGCTGCAGGGCAAGCTCCAACTGCCGGTGTACTTCTTCCCGGAACGCACGCCCTATCCAATCTGGCACGTGATGGACCCGGAACTTGCGGCCACGCTGCTTGCGGTCACGATGTCCATCCTGCTTGCCCCCAAGCTTTTCGGCTGGCTGGCTGTCGCGGCCAGCGGTCTGCGGGCACGTCGCTTCGGCGGCCGCTGGCGCGTGCTCGGGAGCGTGCTCGCGGAAACCGTCTTCTCGGCGCTGTCGGCCCCGGCGCAGATGCTGCTGCAGACCCGCTTCGTGTGGGAGGTGGTGTGGGGCAGTGACTCGGGCTGGAAGACGCAGGCGCGCAATGATCGCGGGCTGCCGTTCGCCGCCTGCTGGTCCAGGCACCGCCATCACGCGATGGTCGGGCTCGTGCTGGCGGGGGCGGCCTGGTATGTCTATCCCGGCCTGCTCGCATGGATGCTGCCCGCGCTGCTCGGCATGGTGATTGCCGCACCGGTGACCTGCATCGGGTCATGGGCATCCGCTGGCCGCGCCGCGCGGCGCTGGGGGCTGTTCGTGACGCCGGAGGAACTGGCGCCGCCACCGGTCCTGGAACGCCTGGCCGCCACCGAGCCCGTGATCCTGCCGGCGGGCGCGGGATTTGACCACGTGTTCGGCGATCCGCGGGCGGCGGCGCTGCACCTGGCCTTGCTGGAGCAGCACCCGCCGGGGGAGCTTTCGGCGCCGATGGCGCTGGCGCGCTGCCGGGTCGCGGATGCGCCGATGGAGTCGGTCGGGACGGTAATCGATCGCGGGCTGCACGCCGCCGCGCTGGCGGACCGGCGGACGGTGGAACTGCTGCTCAGGCGGCTCGCGCTGCGCGCCAACCAGGCGCACTGAATACAGGGGACGGGACGGCCGCGCGCAATCGCGCGCCGTCAGGCGCAGAGCGTTTCGAGTCCCGCCGCCGCCGCCAGCGCGCGCAACTGGGCAGGCACTGCCCGGAGCTCCAGTCGCATGCCCTGTCGGGCCGCGAACTTCCGCCACTCGACGATCAGCGCCAGCGCCGCGCTGTCGGCCTGCGCCACCTCGCTCATGTCGATCACGGCTGCGCCCTCCCTCGGCAGCAGCGCGAGGGACTGCGCCAGCACCGCGCCGACGCTCGCGAATACCAGCGGCCCGCGCAGGTGCAGTGCGCCGTCCCGGTTCTCGACCAGCGTCTGCGGCCCCGCCATCGTCAACCGCCGGATTTCTGCAGGTTGTGCTGCGCGATCTGGTCGATCAGGCCGTCCATCCCGAGCTTCGTGATGTCCGTGTTGAAACCGGCCCGATAGCTGATCACGATGCTGACGCCGTTGATCGCCACGTCGAAGACCTTCCACGCCTCGGCCTTCTGGTAGACGTCGTAGTCCACCAGCAGCGGCGGCGCGCCATCGCCGCGGTTCACCGACGAGCGGACGCGGAAGGTGTTGGTGGCCAGTTCGCGGGCCGGCATGAAGGTGATGTTCGAATCCCGGTAATCGGACACGGCGGTGGCGTAGGTGCGCACGAGCAGGGTCTTGAATTCGCCGATGAAGCGCGCGCGCTGCTCGGCGCTTGCCGTACGCCAGTGCTTGCCGAGGACGCGTTGTGACATGCGCGCGAAATCGAAGTGCGGCAGCACGACGTCCTCGGCAATCTGAAAGAGACGCTGCGGGTTGTCGGTGGTCGCGCCGGGATCGGCGCGCAGGCGGCTCAGCACTTCGTTGGCCGTCGATTCGACGAGCGCCGTCGCCGGCTGTCCGCCCGTGGCGGCGAGCGCGGTCCCGGTGCTGCACAGGATGCCGGTCAGGAAAGCAATCATGAAAGCGAATATCGATTTGCGCATGGCGGACTCGAAAGACCCTGGGGTACTGGTTGGTTTGCCGACGGGCAGCCGCGAGGCGGGAAGGTCCGTGGCGGTTGAAGAAAAAATACCGGGCGCAGCGTGGCTGCCCGGGTTCCTGTTCTACTCCGATTTCGTCGTCTTGTTGTAGAGGAATTCCTGCAGCGCCTTTTCGAGCACCATCGCCGACTGCGTGATCGTGATTTCCTCGCCAGGCTGGAGGTAGGCTTCGTCGCCGCCGGCCTCAAGCCCGATGTACTGCTCGCCGAGCAGTCCCGCCGTGTAGATATTGGCGGCGGTGTCGGCCGGAATCTCCGTGTAGGACGGCTCGATATTCATCGTCACCACCGCCTGGAAGCGCTTGGTGTCGAAGCCTATGGACACCACGCGGCCGATCGTGACACCGCCCATCTTTACCGGTGATCGCACCTGCAGGCCGCCGATGTTGTCGAAGTATGCGCGCAGCGCGTAACCGTCGTGGTTGGTGAACTGCGACAGGTTCGCCACTTTCATCGAGAGCATCAGCAGCGCGGCAAGGCCCAGCGCAACGAACACGCCCACCGTAATTTCGATCATGCGATTGTTTTGCATCGTCCAGCCTAGTTGAACATCAGTCCGGTCAGTACGAAGTCGAGCCCCAGCACCGCGAGCGAGGAATGCACGACGGTGCGCGTGGTCGCGGCGCTCACGCCCTCCGAGGTCGGTACCGCGTCGTAGCCTTCGAATACCGCGATCCAGCTGATCACCACCCCGAAGACGAAGCCCTTGATGACGACGCCGTTGATGACGTCCTCGACCAGCAGCACCTTGGCCTGCATCTGCGACCAGAAGGAGCCGTCGTCGACGCCGAGCAGGCCCACCCCGCAGAACCATCCACCCAGCACGCCCACGGCGGTGAAGATCGCGGCCAGCAGCGGCATCGCGATGATCGCGGCCAGGAAGCGCGGCGCCACGATCCGGCGCAAGGGGTCGACCGCCATCATCTCCATCGCGCTCAGTTGCTCGGTCGCCTTCATGAAACCGATCTCGGCGGTCAGCGCGG
>CALRPY020000112.1:0-5482 GCA_943370145.1 Hydrogenophaga intermedia
CAACCGCAACCGAGGTCGCCGACGCGCGGCACGACGCGCCCGCCGCGCAGGTGAGCCCGGCGCAGGCGCTGTCCTCGCGTGCGACCGAAGCGGCCCGCGAACGCCGCGGCGGCTGGCTGCTGGCCCAGGCCTACGCCCTGGAAGATGCGGCTCCGGCCGGCCGGCGCGTCGCCGATCGAGTCTGAGGGCGCCGCGCCCGCGGCGCTTTCGCTTATAGTGGCGCGTGCCTGCGACACCTCGCAGCGATATCCCCGGGAGGCCACATGACGACCCGCATCACCATCGACTTCGTCTCCGACGTGTCCTGCCCCTGGTGCGTGATAGGACTCAAGGCGCTGGAGCAGGCCCTCGCGAACATGACCGAGGAGGTCGACGCCGAGATCCGCTTCCAGCCTTTCGAACTGAATCCGAAGATGCCGCCCGAAGGCCAGGATCTCGACGAACACCTGTTGCAGAAGTACGGCGCGACGCCCGAGCAGTTCGCCGGCACGCGCCAGGCCATCCGTGAACGCGGCGAGGAACTGGGCTTCACGTTCCGCATGGATCGGCGCGACCGCATCTACAACACCTTCGATGCGCATCGCTTGCTGCACTGGGCGGAAGCGCAGGGTCGCCAGCTCGAACTGAAGCACGCGCTGTTCCGCGCGTATTTCACCGAGGGCTTGAACCCGGGCGCGCGCGACGTCCTGCTGCAGGCGGCGGAGGACGTCGGTCTAGACACGGCGGAAGCGGCAGCGATTCTCGAGTCCGACGACTATGCCGACGAGGTGCGGGAGCGCCAGCAGTACTATCACTCGCTCGGCATCAACTCGGTGCCCGCGGTGATCGTCAACGAGAAATACCTGATCCAGGGCGGTCAACCGGCGGCGGTATTCGAACAGGCGCTGCGCGAGATCGCGGCGAAATAGGCGACCCCCCCACCGCGCGGTGTCGACCGTGCGTCTTGGTGCTGGATCGTGGCTTGCCGTGAACGAGGCCTGATCGAGCGGTCGGCTCTCTTCACCTCTCCCGCCCCGGGAGAGGTCGACGCCGCAGGCGGCGGGTGAGGGCGGCGTCCGTCGGCGCGGCGCCAGTCGGAAACGACCCTGGGCGAAAAGGTGTCAGATTTGAAATCTGACACCTTTTCTCCGGCACCGCCGCCTACCGGAGAGCTTCTTTCATGATGGCGGGTGACGCATGCGCGTCATGACCGTTGGGCTGACAAACGGAAAACCGCGGACTCAGACCCAGATCTCCTCCGTGTGCAGGCGCGTGAGATGGATCTTCTTCAGCTTCCACACGCCGCCTTCCTTCACGTAGTCCTCGTGATAATGCCCCCAGCCCTTGAACCAGCAGGTCGGGAGGCGCACGTAATCGAACATCGCCCAGATTGCCTTCGCGGTCGTCGCGCTCGTCAGTTCGATCTCGGGCATGAAGCCCTGGTGCATCGATACCGCGCCCTTCATCAGGCTGCTTACACCCTCGATCAGCGCCGGGCGTCCCTCGCAACCGATGTCCGTCGGCATGTCCTTGCGCGGACGCGGCGCGCCCTCGTAGAAGGCCGAGATGTCCTCGGTGAAACACGACTTCCATGCTTCCCATTGCTGGGTGTCCATCAGGCGGAAATAGCGCGACTTCAGTTGGCGGATGTCTTCGAGATCCTGCAGGGTCTGCATGTCCATCGTGGCTCCTCGTGCTCGTTGTTGCAGAGGGGATTCCTCTGTTTGGGGTAAACGCCGACGCGTTTCACGGACGAACAGCATAGATCCTTCGCCGGGGATTTGCGCCAGCGTCGCGCGCTCGCTACGCTCGGGCGACGACGTGCAGCCAGCACGCAGACAAAACGACTGGAACGAGGAGCTACCCATGGTCAACGAGAACATCGAGCGACATCGAGTCGTCATCATCGGCGCCGGTGGTGGTGCCATCTGCACGGCCATCAAGCTGAAGGAAGCGGGCATCGACGATTTCGTGATGCTCGAAAAGGCGAGCGGCATCGGCGGCACCTGGTATCACAACACCTATCCCGGCGCCGAATGCGACGTGCAGTCGCACCTCTATTCGTTCTCGTTCGAGCCGAAGCTCGACTGGTCGCGCCCGTTCGCGGGCCAGGCCGAGATCCTGGCGTACTTCAATCACTGCGCCGACAAGTACGGCCTGCGCCCGCACATCCGCCTGAACACGACGGTGGAATCCGCGACGTGGCAGGACGACAAGGGCGCGTGGCGAGTGGTCACCGCCGACGGGCAGGTGTTGGAAGCCGATGCGGTCGTCAGCGCCCAGGGCATGTTCAACGAACTCGTGTGGCCGCAGATTCCCGGCATCCAGGAATTCAAGGGGACGTGGTTCCACTCCGCGCGCTGGAACCGGGACCACGATCTTTCCGGCGAGCGGGTCGGCGTGATCGGCATCGCGGCGAGCGCGATCCAGTTCGTGCCGGAACTCGCCAGGAAGGCCGGGATGCTGCACCTCTTCCAGCGCACCGCGAACTGGGTCGTGCCGAAGGGCAATGAACCCTACACGGAAGAACAGCTCGCCTATTTCCGCGCGCATCCCGAAGCGGTGAAGAAGAGCCGCGACGACATCTATGCGGTGTGGAACACGCTCGCGACCTTCAGCGACAAGGCGAAGATGGCCGAGATCGAGGCCGCCGGCCTCAAGCAGATCGAAGTGGTGAAGGACCCTGAGCTGCGCCGCAAGCTCACGCCGCAGCATCCGTTCGGCTGCAAGCGCCCGCTGTTCTCGGACGTCTACTACCCGGTGTTCAATCGCGACAACGTCGAACTCGTCACCGACACCATCGAGCGCATCACCGACAAGGGCATCCTCACCGTCGACGGCAAGCTGCGCGAGGTCGACACGATCGTCTATTCCACGGGCTTCCAGACCACCCGCTACCTGTCCGCGATCAAGGTCACCGGCCGCGGCGGTCTCGACATCAACGACGCGTGGAGCGACGGCGCGCAGGCCTATGTCGGCGTCAGCACGACGGGCTTCCCGAACCTTTTCATGATCTATGGCCCGAACACGAACCAGGGCTGCATCCTGTTCATGATCGAGCAGCAGGTGAAGTTCATCGTCAACCAGATGAAGCGCATGCGCACCGAGAAGCTGCGTTGGATCGACGTCAAGCCGGAAGCGATGAAGGCCTACAACGACCAGATCCAGGCGGACATGAAGAAGATCGACGTCTGGCAGGCGAGCTGCGGCAACGAGTACTACTATCGCTCGAAGTCCGGCCGCTTCGTCACGCAGTGGCCGCACTCGATGGACGCCTTCGTGAAGCGCACCGATGGCGTCGATGCGGAAGCCTACGAGGTCTGCGCCGAAGCCTGAGTCGCGCCGCTCGTCCCCCGAGTTCGCCCGCGCGATCCCGGCTGTCGCGCGGGCCGCAACGGCAGCCGACGATGCACCGTCGGCTGCATTTCTTCTCCTGCGTCCGGCCTTCACGATAGCCTTTGCAAGCACCGCGCACAGTGGTGGATGTCGGTGCCAGCCCCGTTGGGCTCCCTGCGTCAGCCCAACAGTCATGACGCGCGTGCGTCATCCGCCATCATGAAAGAAGCTCTCCGGCAGGCGGCGGTGCCGGAGAAAAGGTGTCAGATTTCGAATCTGACACCTTTTCTCCCCTCGGATTTTCCGATTGCAGGCCCAGCGGTCATGACGTGCGTGCGTCACCCCGCATCATGAAAGATGTTCCCCTCTCCCGGAGCGGGAGAGGGGAAGACTGCTCGATCACGCCCAGCAGCGGTCGGCCCGAACCTGCGCTTTCCGCCAGTTCCGTCGAGGGTCGAAGTGCGGCCGGCATTGACGCGCCGCCGCCCCGGCGAGGAAAATGCGGCATTGCACCAAGGCGCCCGCCCGTGCACCCATCGTCCAATGCGCCTCACCGCGCCCGGAGTGAACATGCGTTCGTCCATCCTTTGCGCGCTCGCGCTGAGCGCCACGCTCGCCGGCTGTGCCAGCAACACGATCGTCCCCAATTACGCGACCTCGAATCCGAACATCCAGGTCGGCGGGGAGCGTCCCGCGAACGTCGGGCCCAACGTCGAAAACGCCGGTTCGTTCTGCCTCGAGGTCACCGAACTGTGGCATGAGGACGGTGAGACGCCGGACGGCCAGGCGCTGTGGGCGAAGGACACCCAGCGCAAAGTCGTGCCCTGTTCCGAGCCCTGAGCCGAGGCGCCGCGTTCGCGCCAGCGCGGCGCGCCGCGGCGCCGCGCCGGCTGGATTTGCTGCTTCGCACCGTTCGCGCGGGGGGCTGCATCCGTCCGTCAGTCGTGGCTTAATCGCAGACCTTCTTCAAGGCCCGACGCCGAGGTAATCGCGATGACCATGCCGCTCGATGCAGTACTCGATTCCATCCTGAATTTCACGGTCGCCAATGCCGGCGGCGCGCCGGGCGTCGTCGCGATGGCGACCGGGCGCGACGGCAACTTCTACGAGGGGGCCGCGGGCCGCCGCCATCTCGGCCAGCCGCAGCCGATGACGACCGATTCCGTGATGCTGCTGGCCTCATGCACGAAGGCCGTGACGGGCGTGGCGATCATGCAGCTCGTCGAGGAAGGCAAGGTCAATCTCGACGACCCGGCGAAGAAGTACGTGCCGGCCATCGGCGAATGCCAGGTGCTGACCGGCTTCGACGCCGCCGGCAACCCGCAGCTGCGCGCGCCCAAGCGCGACATCACGCTGCGCCACCTGATGCTCCACACCTCCGGCTTCGTCTACGAATTCTTCAGCGCCGACGAAGCGCGCTACCGCCAGGCCCTGGGGATCCCGACGATCTTCTCGAGCTGCGACGACGCCATCAGGACCTGCCTCCTGTTCGACCCGGGCGAGGCCTGGGGTTACGGGCCGGGCATCGACTGGCTCGGCAAGATTGTCGAAGCCGTGCGCGACAAGTCCCTTGGCGCGGTGTTCAGCGAGCGGATCTTCAATCCGCTGGGCATGCAGGACATCGGCTTCGAGATGACGCCCGCGATGCGCGAGCGCCTCGTGCCGATCCACCAGCGCGCGCCGGACGGCGCGCTCGCCGCGGTGCCCGAGATCGTGCTGCCGCAACCGCCGCTGATGGACATGGGGGGCCACGGGCTGTACTCGACGATTGGCGAGTACATGAAGTTCATCCGCATGATGCTCAACGATGGCAATGGCCCGCACGGTCGCGTGCTCGCCGCAGCGACCGTCGAGGAGATGTCGCGCAACGGCCTCGGCGAGCTGAAGTGCAGCGCCTGGCAGAGCGCGGCGCCGCCGCTCGCGAACAGCGGTGACTTCTTCCCCGGCACGTCCAAATCCTGGGCCTACACGTTTCAGGTCAACGACGAGGACCTGCCGACGGGCCGCCCGGCGGGCAGCCTGGCCTGGGCCGGCATCGCGAACTGCTACTACTGGATCGACCGCAGGAACGGCGTCGGCGGCATGTGGGGCTCGCAGGTGCTGCCGTTCATGGATGTCGGTTCCTACCCCGGCTTCGTCTACGAATTCTTCAGCGCCGACGAAGCGC
>CALRPY020000113.1:0-5316 GCA_943370145.1 Hydrogenophaga intermedia
GAACACCGAGAGGATCGGGTGGGCAGGTGCCGCCCGGCCGGCATTGCCACGGCAGAGGCGCATTCCTCAATGCACCGTTCTTCTCCGTGTCCTCCGTGCGCTCCGTGGTCAACATTCGGCGCCTGTTGCCGCGGCAACGCCGGGTTTCACCACGGAGGACACGGAGGACACGGAGAAGTCGCTAATTCGAGCGTGGTCCGGGCAATGGCCATGCCGTCGACCGCTGGCTCAGCCCCACTCGTCTAATCTCGGTGTTCTCGGCGTTCTCTGTGGCCCAACAGCACGTGGACACCGGTACCCGCGTCCAAATGGGACCAAGAGACAGCCCGGGGCGGGAGAGGCCGGCCGCGCAGCGGACAGGTGAGGGTCGTTGCTGACTGGCGCCGTGCCAGCTGAAATTTCCCTCCCCCCGGCCCTCAGCAACACGCCCCGCCCGGCGCGCAAGCGCCGCTGGCGGCGGCGGGCGCCGGGCCGCAGTCGAAGAGTCCGAGATGGGTCGTCTTCCCGCCGACCACCTCGAAATGGTCGCGATACCAGGTGCCCGACACCATGTCGGCGGTGTTGCCGCAGACGAGCATCGGCTTGCCCGTGAGGAACAGGTGGTGGTCGTCGAGCATGAAGGAATGCGGGTGGCCGGGAATGCTGCCCCTGTAGTACGCGACCTGGCCGTAGTCCTCGCAGCGATCCTCCAGCGGCAGCTTGAACGCGCGCACGGTCACCGACGAAAAATTGATCATGCCGATCCTGCGCTCGACCTCGTCGTTGTCGAGCGAGATCGGGTTCGACGCGAGCACGCGGAAATCGGCGCAGCCGAGGTCCGCCATCAGCCGCCTGAAATCCTCCTTGTACAGCGCGCCGGACAGGCATTCGCCGAAGAGTTCGGGATCTTCGCGCAGCACCTGCGGGATGCGGCGGTCCGCGTAGACGTCGCTGAAGTAGAGTTCTCCGCCCGGCTTCAGCACCCGGAAGATCTCGGCGAAGGCGCGCGGCTTGTCCGGCGAGAGGTTCATCACGCAGTTCGAGACCACGAGGTCGATCGAGTCGGCGGCGATGCCGGCGCCGGCCAGATCCTCGATGTAGCCGGTGACAAACTCGACGTTCGGCGCCGGGTAGCCGAACTTCCGCGTGTGGTAATCGACATGGCTGCGCGCGACGGCGAGCTGTTCGTCGGTCATGTCGACGCCGATCACGCGGCCCGTCGGCCCCACGAGCTTCGACAGCACGTAGACATCGCGGCCCGAGCCGCAGCCGAGGTCCAGCACCGTGCGACCCTCGAGCGCCGGCGGAAACGGGCTGCCGCAGCCGTAGAAGCGTCCCTTGACCTCGGGGTGGATGTCCGGCAGCACCGCGCGCACCAGCGCCGGCGGCGACTCGGCGCTGCAACAGGCGGAAGTCTTCAGGTCCTGGGTCTTCTGCAGGACCCGGCCGTAATAGGCCTTCACGGTGTCGATGGTGGATTGCTCGGTCATCGGATTTTCCTCGGCGCTGCTGGACGGACTTGCGACGGGCACTATAGTGCCGGCGCGGCGACCGGCCTACTCCCGCGAAACCTTTTTTCGCCGCCGTTGTAACCTTGCGCAGGCGCGCCGCGTCTACAGGCAGGAACGGCGTCCCATGCGCCAGCACCTGTCCCAACAGAGGAGTTTCACATGAGCACACTTTCACTCCGCGATCGCGAACTCGTCGCGCTTGGCGCCGCGCTCGCCAGCAACTGCGTCCCCTGCATCGAATTCCACGTGCCGGCCGCTCGGAAGGCGGGCCTGTCCGATGAGGAGATCTCGGAGGCCATCGCGCTGGCCGACAAGATTCGCCAGGTGCCGGCCGGCAAGGTGCTGGATGCGGCGACCGCCCAGCTCACTGTCGGCGCGCCCGCCGCCGCCGCGAGCGGCTGCTGTCCGCCGCCTGCGGCCGGCGCGAAGTCGTCCTGCTGCTGAAGCGCTGGCCCGGCCGGTGCACGCCGGCCGGGCCATCCCGAAGGAAATCCACGATGAACATCGACACGGCTTCCGTCCCCGACTTCGACACCCTGGCCCGCGACTACTCGCCGCTGCTGCGGCGTTTCCTCCAGCGCCAGGTCGGCAACCCCACGACTGCCGAGGACCTGCTGCAGGAAACCCTGATTCGTGTCGCGCGTGGCCTGCCCGGCTTCGCGGGCCGATCGTCGCCGAAGACCTGGATGTTCACGATTGCCAGCAACGTGGTCATGGACCACCTGCGGCAGCCCGCCCAGCGCCAGCAGATCGTCGATATCGAGGATGCCGCCCAGGTCGACGATGGCGCGGTCGCTGTCGACGAGCGCATGGCCTTCGACGAGATGAACCAGTGCGTGCGCGAGGTGATCGACAGCCTGCCGCCCGATTACCGCACGGCGCTGATCCTGCACGACCTCGAGGAGATGGACTGCGAGCAGACCGCGAAGGTCATGGGTGTGTCACTGGGCGCGGCGAAGGTCCGGATCCACCGCGCACGGGCGCGCCTCAAGACCGCGCTCGAGCGGAGCTGCGGCTTCTATCACGACAGCGACAGCGTGTTCCGCTGCAGCCGGCGGGATCCCGCCGGCACGTCCGGATCCTGAGCGGCTGCAGTCGGCTCAGCGGTCCCGCGCGGCGCGTGTGGTCGACACGCAGGCCGGCACGGCGATGGCGAGCGCCGCGTCCGGGAAGTAGCGCGCCCTGAGCCACAGCGCAACCCGCACGAGGCCGATCAGCACCGGCACCTCGACCAGCGGGCCGATCACGGCCGCGAAGGCCGCACCGCTGTGGATGCCGAAGGTTGCCACCGCGACCGCGATCGACAGCTCGAAGTTGTTCGATGCCGCGGTGAAAGACAGCGTCGTCGTCCGCGGATAGTCGGTGCCGAGCTTGCGGTTCAGGAAGAAGGACAGCGCGAACATGATCGCGAAGTACAGCAGCAGCGGCACCGCGATGCGCAACACGTCGAGCGGGAGCTGCACGATGGTCCCGCCCTTCAGCGAGAACATCACGACGATCGTGAACAGCAGCGCGACCAGCGTCAGTGGGCTGATGCGCGGCACGAAGCGGGACTGGTACCACTCGAGGCCTTTCGCCCGCACCAGCACCAGCCGCGTCAGGAACCCCGCGAGGAAAGGGATCCCGAGATAGATTGCGACGCTGCGCGCGATTTCCCCGACCGTGATGTCGACGGTCACGCCCTCGAGGCCCAGCCAGGTCGGCAGCAGCGTTACGTAGAACCAGGCATAGGCGGAGAAGAACAGGACCTGGAACACGGAATTCAGCGCCACCAGCCCCGCGCAGAACTCGTTGTCGCCCTGGGCGAGCTCGTTCCACACGATCACCATCGCGATGCACGGCGCGATGCCGACGAGGATGAGGCCGATCATGTAGTCGGGATGATCCGGCAGGAAAAGCACCGCGAGGCCGAACATCAGCGCCGGCGCGATGACCCAGTTCTGCAGCATCGCAAGCCCGAGCAGCCGCTTGTTGCGGAAGATGGCGCCGATTTCCTCGTAGCGCACCTTGGCGAGCGGCGGGTACATCATCAGGATGAGGCCTGCCGCGATCGGGACCGATGTGGTGCCGACGCTCAGCCGTTCCAGTGCCGAGTTGACGCCGGGAAATGCGAAGCCGAGCGCAACGCCCGCGCCCATCGCGATGAAGATCCACAGCGTCAGGTGGCGGTCGAGGAAGGACAGGCGCTGCGCGATATCGTGACCTTGCGGACTCATGGGGCCGGCGTCTCCTGAGGGTCAGGGGCATGATGGACGGTGAGCGCGCGCAGCCGCGCGACGCCGACGGGTTCTTCCCGCAACAGTGGCACGACCGCATGACGATGGGCGTGGCGCTGCGCGACCGCGGCGATTTCGGCCAGCTCGTTCACGGCCCGCCGGCGCAGCAGCGGCGAGCGCGGACGGCTCGCGGCGATACTGTTGTTGACCACCCAGGCCCAGGGCTCGATGCCGGCACGGCGCAGGTCGTCCTGCAGGTGCGCGGCCTCGAGCACCGGCGTGGTCTCGGCGAGGGTGACCAGCAGCACCTTCGTGCGTGCGGGGTCCTGCAGCTGCATCATCGGCGTCCGGAAGTGCACTTCGCTGCCGCTCATCTGGCGCACGACCTCGCGGTGGTAGGCGCCCGTCGCGTCGAGCAGCAGCAGGGTGTGGCCGGTCGGCGCGGTATCCATCACCACGAACTTCTTCGCCGCCTCGCGGATGACCCGCGAGAAGGCCTGGAACACCGCGATCTCCTCGGTGCACGGCGAGCGCAGGTCTTCCTCGAGCATCGCGCGGCCCTGGGCGTCGAGCTTCGCGCCCTTGCTCTCCAGCACGTGCTGG
This sequence comes from Hydrogenophaga intermedia, assembly GCA_943370145.1. GTDB lineage: Bacteria > Pseudomonadota > Gammaproteobacteria. The sequence goes on from CALRPY020000113.1 coordinate 4,310, forward strand.
CGATAGCGCGCGGTCTCCGCATGCGGATCGATGCGATCGACCGTCAGGTGGGGCAACGCGCCGTCGAGGGTGTCGGCGAGATGCGCGGCCGGGTCGGAGGTCGTGAGGTGGACCTCGTGCCCGCGCGCCGCGAGCGGCGGCAGCGCCAGGTCCGCGCTGTCGATGCCCGCCGCCGTGTCAGCGTCGAGCAGCCCGCGCAGCGCATCGACGCCGACGAGGTTGAAGGACTTGAGCGGGATCTCGTCGCGCGGCAGCGCCCGCACGTCAGCCGGCATCGCCGCGAGTGCCGCCTGTTCGCGGCGATGGATGGCGGCGGCGAGCGGATCTGTCGAACCCTCGATCGCAGGCAGGACTCCGTTGATGACCAGATGCTGCTGCGTGAGGCCGATCCCGGCCAGCTCCGAGTGGGTGCGCGCGGCTTCGCGCAGGGTCGCGTGCTGGGCGCGGGCGACCAGCACCAGCCGCGTGCGCGCCGGGTCGGCCAGCGCGTCGACGGCCGCCTTGTACTGCGCGCGTTGTTTCTCGAGGCCCGCCAGGGGACCGAGACAGGATGCGTCGCCCTTGCCCGCTTCGAGGAATCCGCTCCACGCGCCCGGCAACTGCAGCAGCCGGATCGTGTGGCCGGTCGGCGCGGTGTCGAAAATGATGTGCGCGTAGCGCGCGGTGAGCGACGGGTCGGTCAGCAGGGCGGTGAATTCGTCGAAGGCCGCGATCTCGGTGGTGCACGCACCGGACAGCTGTTCCTCGATGCCGCGCACGATGTCGTCGGGCAACACCCCGCGAACCGGGCCGACGATGCGGTCGCGATAGGCCTGGGCCGCCGCCTGCGGGTCGATTTCCAGCGCGGCGAGATTCGGTACCGCCGGGATGTCCGTGACCTGATTGCCGATCGCGATGCCGAAGACCTGTCCCACGTTGGAGGCCGGATCGGTGCTGACCAGCAGCACCCGCTTGCCGGCCTCGGCGAGGCGCACCGCACTCGCGCAGGCGAGCGAAGTCTTGCCGAC
>CALRPY020000114.1:0-5194 GCA_943370145.1 Hydrogenophaga intermedia
TGAGCGACGACCCCGCGGCTGCCGCGCGCAGCCAGGCGCTGGCTGCGCTGGCGCGGCGTGAGCACAGCCGGACCGAACTCGAGCGCAAGCTGGCTGCCCGCGGCCACGATGCCGCCGCGGTCGACGCCGCGCTGGACAGGCTGGCCGAGCTGCACCTGCAGGACGATGACCGCTTCGTCGAGATGTTCATCCGCTCGCGTGTCTCCCGCGGGCAGGGGCCGGTGAGGATCGCGCAGGAGCTGCGCAGCCGCGGCATCGCCGACAAGGTCGTGCGCGAAGCGCTCGCCGGCGACGAACACGACTGGACCGCGCTGGCCCGCGAGGTGCTCGCCCGCCAGTTCAAGCGTCCGCCGGCCGATCTGAAAGCCCGCGCCCGCCAGATCCGCTTCCTCGAGTACAGGGGATTCACCGCGGCGCAGATTCGAGCCGCCCTGAAGGCGGCGGACGATTTCGAATGAGCAACCCGAAAGCAGCAGTACGATGAAAAGCGCCGACATCCGCCAGGGGTTCCTGGACTACTTCGCGAGCAAGGGACACGAGATCGTGCCGAGCAGTCCGCTCGTCCCGGGGAATGACCCGTCGCTGCTGTTCACGAATGCCGGCATGGTGCAGTTCAAGGATGTGTTCGTCGGCCTCGAGGACCGGGCCAACCGCCGCGCGACGAGCAGCCAGCGCTGCGTGCGCGCCGGCGGCAAGCACAACGACCTGGACAACGTCGGCTACACCGCCCGGCACCACACTTTCTTCGAAATGCTGGGCAACTTCAGCTTCGGGGACTATTTCAAGCGCGAGGCGATCGAGTTCGCGTGGGAACTGCTGACGGGCCGTTTCGGCCTGCCGGCCGACAAGCTCTGGGTGACCGTGTTCGAGACGGACGACGAGGCGGCGGACATCTGGACCCGGCACATCGGCGTCGATCCGAAGCGGGTGACGCGCTGTGGTGAAAAAGACAATTTCTGGATGATGGGCGACACCGGGCCCTGCGGGCCGTGCACCGAGATCTTCTTCGACCATGGGCCGGGCGTGGCCGGTGGTCCGCCGGGGTCGGCCGACGCGGATGGCGATCGCTACATCGAGATCTGGAATCTCGTGTTCATGCAGTTCGAGCGCAACGCGAACGGCGACATGAAGCGCATTCCCAAGCCCTCGGTCGATACCGGCATGGGGCTGGAGCGCGTGTCCGCCGTGCTGCAGGGCGTGCACGACAACTACGACATCGACCTCTTCCGCAATCTCATCTACGCGATCCGCAACCTCGCGCCGCACGACGTGCGCGAGTCCGCGTCGCTGCGCGTCATTGCCGATCACATCCGCGCCTGCGCCTTCCTCGTCATGGACGGCGTGATTCCGAGCAACGAGGGTCGCGGCTACGTGTTGCGGCGGATCATGCGCCGCGCGCTGCGCCACGGGAACAAGCTCGGCTTCAAGGACCCGTTCTTCCACAAGCTCGTCGCGCCGTTGACGGTCGAAATGGGCCAGGCCTACCCGCAGCTCGTCGAGCGGGGGGCGCGCATCGCCGAGGTGCTGAAGACGGAGGAGGAGCGGTTTGCCGAAACCCTGGAACAGGGCCTGCGCATCTTCGAACATGCCGTGGGCGACCTGGGCGGCAAGGTGATCCCCGGCGAACTCGCGTTCAAGCTGAACGACACCTACGGCTTTCCGGTCGACCTCACCGCCGACATCGCGCGCGAGCGCGGGCTCGCGATCGACATGCCTGGTTACGAGGCGGCGATGGCGGCACAGCGTGAGCGCGCGCGCGCCGCGAGCCATTTCGCGAACGTCGACACCTCGCACGCGATTGCCGGCGACGCGCTCGCGGCGATCGGCACGGCGCAGGACTTTGCCGGCTACGACACCACGCAGGCGGGCGCCCGCGTGTCGGGCCTGTTCTGCGAGGGCGAGGCCGTGAGCTCGCTGGATGCCGGCATGAACGGTGTCGTCGTGCTCGAGCGCACGCCCTTCTATGCCGAGTCCGGCGGCCAGATCGGCGACCGCGGCCGCCTCGTCAACGGCTCGACGCTGTTCGACGTCGCCGACACGCGCAAGCAGGGCGGCCTGCACCTGCACGTCGGGCAGCTGAAACTCGGCCAGCTCAAGGTCGGCGACGAAGTGAAGGCCGAGGTCGACAACGGTCGCCGCGCGCCGACGCGCGCCAACCACTCCGCGACCCACCTGCTGCATGCGGCGCTGCGCAGGGTGCTTGGAAGCCACGTCGAGCAGAAAGGCTCGCTGGTCGACCCCGAGCGCCTGCGTTTCGACTTCGCGCACACCGGCGCGGTGGCCGCCGAGGAACTCACGGCCATCGAACTGCTGGTCAACCAGGAAATCCGTGCCAATCACCCGGTCGACACGAAGCTGATGAACTACCGCCAGGCACTCGAGGCGGGCGCGATGGCGCTGTTCGGTGAGAAGTACGGTGACGAGGTGCGGGTGCTGGCGATGGGCGATTTCTCGGTTGAACTCTGCGGGGGGACCCACGTCGGTCGCACCGGTGACATCGGCCTGTTCCGCATCATCGCCGAGGGCGGCGTCGCCGCTGGCGTGCGGCGAATCGAGGCCGTCACGGGCGCCGCCGCGCTCGATTACACCTTGCGCAACGAGCAGACTTTGCGAAAAATCGCGTCCCTCGTGAAAAGCGGCGGCGCGGACGAGGCCGCGGGCAAGGTCGCCCAGCTCCAGGAGCGCCTGAAAGCGCAGGAAAAGGAGCTGCAGGCCCTGAAGTCTAAGCTCGCGTCGGGGCAGTCCGGCCGGGACCCTGCGGATGACGCGGAGCAGATCGGGCCGGCGAAGCTGCTGGTGCAGACGCTGGACGGCGCGGACGCCGCAGCGCTGCGCGACGCGATGGACAGACTCAAGGACAAGCTCGCGCCGGCGGTCATCGCGCTCGCGACCGTCGAGGACGGCAAGGCGAAGTTCGTCGTCGGGGTCACCAAGGACCTCACGGCGCGCGTCAATGCCGGCCAGCTCGCGAATTACGTGGCCGGCCAGGTCGGTGGCAAGGGCGGCGGACGGCCTGACCTCGCCCAGGCCGGAGGCCCGGATGCGGCGGCCCTGCCGGCTGCGCTGGCCAGCATCAAGGAGTGGGTTGCCGAACGTCTGACATAGCCGGATCAGTCGGCGCCCGTGGGCGCGGTCCGGGTGACGAATTTTCCAGCCGACGCAAAACTCGCCGGCTTGGCCCAAGCGGCCCGGCAGGCAGGCGCTGCGCGGCAGATCAGCAGGTGAGAGTGCGATGAGTTTGATAGTTCAGAAATACGGCGGGACCTCCGTCGGCTCGCCGGAACGCATCCAGGCGGTGGCCGAGCGGGTGGGCCGGGCCCGTGCCGCCGGTGATTCGGTGGTGGTCGTGGTGTCGGCAATGTCCGGCGAGACCGACCGCCTGCTGGGTCTGGCCCGCGCCATCCAGAATCCACCGTCCGCGCGCGAACTGGATGTGGTGCTGTCGACCGGCGAACAGGTCACGATCGGCCTGATGGCAATGGCCCTCGAGGCCCGCGGCCTCCCCGCCGTCTCGTACACCGGCGGCCAGGTGAAAATCGTCACCGATTCTGCTCACAACAAGGCCCGCATCGTCGAGATCGACGCCGCGCCGGTGCGCGCCGACCTCGAGCAGGGCAAGGTCGTCGTCGTTGCCGGCTTCCAGGGCGTTGATGCGAACGGCAGCATTACCACCCTCGGCCGCGGCGGTTCAGACACCACGGCGGTGGCGATGGCCGCCGCGCTGAACGCCGATGAATGCCAGATCTACACGGACGTCGACGGCGTCTATACCACGGACCCGCGCATCGTCCCCGAGGCTCGTCGGCTGGACCGTATCAGCTACGAGGAGATGCTCGAGATGGCGAGCCTGGGCTCCAAGGTCCTGCAGATCCGGTCCGTAGAATTCGCGAGCAAATACCAGGTGTCGCTGCGTGTGCTGTCGTCCTTCGCGGATGGCCCCGGCACCCTGATCACGACTGAGGAGAACATCATGGAAGCCGCACTGATTTCCGGCGTCGCCCTGAACCGGGACGAGGCGAAGCTCACGATATTGGGAGTACCCGACCGGCCGGGTATTGCCAGCGGGATCCTGGGCCCCATCGCGGCGGCCAACATCGAAGTCGACATGATCGTGCAGAATACGGGTGCCGACGGTTCCGCCGACTTCACCTTTACCGTCCACCGCAACGATTACGACAAGGCGCTGGCCATCCTGCAGGCCAGCGCGGCCGATATGAAGGCGCGCAGCGTCGTCGGCGACCGCAGGATCGTCAAGGTGTCGATCGTCGGGGTCGGCATGCGCTCGCACGCCGGTATCGCCAGCCGCGCCTTCGCGGCCCTCGCGGCCGAGGGGATCAACCTGCAGATGATCTCCACGTCCGAGATCAAGATTTCGGTCGTCGTGGACGAGAAGTACGCGGAACTTGCGGTGCGCACGCTGCATTCGGCCTTCGATCTGGCGGCTAATACCTGAGGCGGCGCCCCGAATTAACGCTTGTTTTGAAGATTTCCAGACCTCACTTCGCTAAAATAGCTATAACACACGGAAGAACCTGAGCCCGCACGGATCGCTGAGGCATTAGCGGTGGCAATCGTGGCGAGAGGTGCTGCATCTATGTGCAGAACCGCGGGGGAAGCGCGTGATGCGCAAGGCTGCGTAGGGCGAGCACCGGCCGCCGACTCCGTCGGTGCTGGTCTGGCCTGTCCAGGCGGCGCAGCCTTATTAGGGATTGTAAATACAGAGACCACGCAGCAGGTTTGGAGAAAAGGACATGCTTATTCTGACTAGGAGAGTTGGCGAGGCGCTGATGATCGGCGACGAAGTCAACGTGACGGTGCTGGGGATCAAAGGGAATCAGGTCCGCATTGGCGTCAATGCGCCGAAAGACGTGTCCGTGCATCGGGAGGAAATCTACCAACGCATCCAGCAGGAGACTTCCGACCGCGCGGTTGGCGCAGCAGAATAGGTTGTATTCCACGCTTCACTTTACGGCCCACGGCCGCGCCGGTATTCTGCGCGCTCCGGAGAGATGGCCGAGTGGCTGAAGGCGCTCCCCTGCTAAGGGAGTATAGGGTCAAAAGCTCTATCGAGGGTTCGAATCCCTCTCTCTCCGCCAGATCCGGATAAAAGAAAAGGGCCCCCACGGGCCCTTTTCTTTTATCCGGATCTGGCGGAGAGGGCGGAACTTGGTGAGAGCCCTTCGGTTCGACGAAC
>CALRPY020000115.1:0-5145 GCA_943370145.1 Hydrogenophaga intermedia
TGGCGCAGGGCGACGTTCAGCGAGCGGATGCCGCCACCGACCGGCGTGGTCAGCGGTCCCTTGATGGCGACCAGGAATTCCCGGCAGGCGTCGAGCGTGGCGTCAGGCAGCCAGGATCCGGTCAGGTTGTTCGCCTTCTCCCCGGCATAGACTTCCATCCAGGCGATCTTGCGCTTGCCGCCGTAGGCCTTGTGGACGGCGGCGTCCATGACCCGCTGGCTTGCGCGCCACACGTCGGGGCCGATGCCGTCGCCCTCGATGAATGGAATGATCGGATTGTCAGGGACCGTCAGCTTGCCGTTGGCGATCGTGATTTTGGCGCCATCAGCCGGCGGCGCGATTTTGGTGCTCAACTGCTTTACCTCCCGTTCACGTAAAAGCCCCGCAAGTTTTTCACAATCGCGACACGCTTGTCATGCGCCGTCGCGGCGTCCGCGCGAGGCGGGAGGCGTCATCGCGCGCAAGTGCGCGTGCGCGTGGCCGCAAGCCCCGCTGGCACAATGTTTTATTTGAGAAACTTAAAGGCTTCGCATATTCTCCAGCACGGTGTCAGGCGGTCCTATAAGAAGTACAAATCCTTGATTCCCATAACCAGAATCATCGTGTTCGATGCTGATCGACACGATCGCGCACTGCTCGGGCTCGCCTTGAAGAGCCTGCGGCCCGACATCGACGTCCTGGAAGCGGCGACGGCGCTCGAAGTCGTGCACCACATCAGCGCAGGGCCTGTCGCGGCGCTGGTGGCCGAGCCCGGCGCCGCCTTCAACGAACTCTGCGCCATCATCGACGACGTCCGGCATCGCGATCCGCAATGCCAGTTCTGGCTGTTCACGTCGCAGGACGCGGCGCCTTCGCTGCGCGATTGCATCGGGCGCGGTGTGGATGGCCGGGCGGAGAAGACCAGCGCCGGCTACCTGAGCCTGCCGGGCCGCCTGTTCGAACGCCTGCGCGCCGGCGCCGAACTCGTGGACCGCCTCGCGCTCGAAGCGGGCGCGGTGCTGTCCAGCGTGTTCCCGCTCGCGGCCTGCCTCGTGGGCCGGCACGGCAACCTCGTCGCCGTGAACCGGGAGTTCGAGGAACTGCTGCAGCGCCCACGCTACGAACTGATTGACCAGCCGCTGGATCTCCTGGTCAATGAACCCGATCGCCAGGAAGACATCCGTCGTCGCCTGCACGGCATCCGCGAGAAATGGGAGCTGGCAGCGCCCCTGCGTACCGGACCCGGCCGCCAGCAGACCGTCGCCTTCACCGCGCGGCCGGTCGGTGACAGCGCCGGGCTCGTCGGCTACTGGGCCATCAACCTGATGGATGTCACGCGCCTTCTGGGCGCGAGCGAGCAGGGCTACAACAAGCAGCGCGAGGGCGAACTCGACCGCCTGCTGTTCGCCGTCTCGCACGATCTCCAGGCGCCGTTGAATTCACTGAACAGCAATGCGCGCTTCCTGGTCGAGCACCTGCAGGACAGCGACCCCGACACCACCGGCGCCGTGCAGGAAGTCGCGGCGCTGACGGAGCGCATGCAACTCATGCTCGATGGCATCCTCGAGCTGTCGACGCTGCGCTCCGGGGTGCGCGAACCCGAGGTCGTGAACCTCGACGGCGTGCTCGCCGACGCCATCGCCAACCTGCGCAGCGACATCGACGACTCCGGCGCGACCATCGAACGTCAGCCGCTGCCTACGCTGCTGGTCAACCGGCAGCAGATGGTGCAGGTGTTCCAGAACCTGATCGCGAACGCGCTGAAGTTCCGCAGCGGCACCCGCGTGCCACGGGTGCTGGTGTCGTCGCAGGAAACGGGCGACAGCCTGCGCATCCTCGTCGAGGACAATGGCATCGGCATCGAAGCCAAGGACACCACCCGCATCTTCAGCATGTTCCAGCGCCTGCACGGCGAACGTGAATATCCGGGCCTCGGCATCGGGCTCGCGCTGTGCCAGCAGATCGTGCGCGGCCATGGCGGTGAACTGTTCGTGGAGTCGACGCCGGGCCGCGGGTCCTGCTTCATCATCGAATTCAGGGGACCGGGCCTGCGCTCGGTCATCACGCGCAGCAACCGAAACGGGACCTCCGCCTGATGGAAGAGCAGACGATCACTTGCCGGGTGCTGCTGGTGGAGGACATCGAGTCCGAGGCCAAGCTCGTCATCAACAACCTGCGCCGGGTCAGCGGCTGGCGCTTTGTCATCGAACACTATGATCGGCTGGTGCCGGCGCTGGAGCGTGCAAGGGAAAACCGCTTCGACGTCGTCCTGGTCGACCTGAACCTTCCCGACGGCGCTGGCATCGAGGTCTGCCAGCGCATGCACCAGGCGACGCCCAACACGCCGCTCATCGTGCTGACCAACCAGACCAGCATCGAACTCGGCACCAAGGCGCTCCGCGAAGGTGCGCAGGACTACCTGATCAAGCGCGAGGTCGACAGCAAGCTGCTGGGCCGCGCCATCCGCTACGCGATAGAGCGCAATCGCGCCGAGCACGCGCTGCGTGAGAGCGAACAGCGTTACGCGCTGGCCGTGGCGGGTGCGAACGACGGCATCTGGGACTGGAACATGCGCGACAGCGAGGTCTACTTCTCGCCGCGCTGGAAGGCGATTCTCGGCTACGGCGAGCAGGAAGTCGCCGACCGCGTGGATGAATGGTTCGACCGCGTGGATCAGCGCGACCGTGCGAATTTCGACGAAGCCATGTCGCTGCACCTCGAAGGCCGTTCGGGCCTGTTCGAGGCCGAATACCGCATCACCGCCAAGGGGGGCGAGGTCCGCTGGGTGCTGAGCCGCGGCGTCGCGGTGCGCGACGAAGCCGGCGCGCCGTGGCGCATGGCGGGCTCGATGACCGACATCACCCGACGCAAACAGACCGAGGCGCGCCTGTTGCACGAGGCGATGCACGACGCGCTGACCGGCCTGCCGAATCGAATCCTGTTCATGGACCGGCTCGAGCTTGCGCTGCGCCGCTTCCGCCGCGACCCCTCGAAGATGTTCGCCGTGCTCTTCTTCGACCTCGACCGCTTCAAGCACGTCAACGACAGCCTCGGCCACCAGGTCGGCGACGAACTGCTGTCGCAGGTCGCGGGCCGGCTGCTCGGCTGCCTGCGCCCGGGCGATACGCTCGCGCGTCTCGGCGGCGACGAGTTCGCGATAGTGCTCAACGACATCGCCGGCCCCACCGATGCGATTTTCGTCGTCGAACGACTGCAGGAAGCGCTGGCGCAGGAATTCGAGATCGAGTCCCACGCGATCTACACATCGGCCAGCATCGGCATCGCGGTCAGTTCCGAGGTCTATCGCACGCCCGACGAAATGCTGCGCGACGCCGATATCGCGATGTACCGGGCGAAGAATTCCGGCCACGCCACCTACGCGGTCTTCGACACCTACATGCACGACCAGGCGATGTTCCAGCATCGCATGGAGACCGACCTGCGTCGCGCGCTCGACAAGGGCGAGTTCGACATCTACTACCAGCCGATCGTCGCCCTGGAAACGCAGCGGGTGATCGGCTTCGAGGCGTTGCTGCGCTGGCACCACCCGAGCCGCGGCCTCGTGATGCCCGACGAGTTCATCAATATCGTCGAGGAAACCAGCCTCGTCGTGCCGATTGGCTGGTGGGTGATCGAGCGGGCTTGCAACCAGCTCGCGAAATGGCAGCGCCTGTTCCCGGTATCGCCGCCGCTCGCGATGAGCATCAACGTGTCAGGCAAGCTGTTCCTGACCGACGACATGGCCAAGCGCCTCGCCGCACTCCTCGAGGATTGCGGGGTGCCGCCGCAGTCGGTGCGCCTGGAAATCACCGAGCGCGTCGTGATGGACCACGGCGACCTCGTGCTCAGCACGCTGTCCGACCTGCGCGACCTCGGCGTCGAACTGCACGTCGACGACTTCGGCACCGGGTATTCGTCGCTGACCTACCTGCAACGCTTCCGCTACGACTCGCTGAAGATCGACCGCTCCTTCGTGTCGACGATGAGCGAGAAAGTCGACAGCAGCGCGATTGTCGAGGCCATCATTTCCCTGGGCGCCACGCTCGGCATGAAGGTCGTCGCCGAGGGCGTCGAGACGCCCGAGCAGTTCAAGCGCCTGCGTGCGATGAACTGCCCGGCCGCACAGGGCTTCTGGTTCTGCCGGCCGCTGCACCAGGATGCCGTCAACGACTACCTGCGGGCGGGCGAACAGGGTCCGCTGATCGCGCAGACCGGCGGACATTGATCGCCGCGCCGACCAGGTCGGCGGTGCGCGCCGCCGACGTCGAACTCGCGACCTGGTGCTGGGGCCCTGCCGGCGCGCCGACCATCGTCCTCGTCCACGGCTGGGCCGATACCGGCGCGAGCTTCGCCGCCGTGGCGAGCGAACTGGCGCGCGATTTCCGCGTCATCGCGCCCGACCTCAGGGGCTTCGGGGAGTCCGGCTGGGCCGCCCAGGGCTACTGGTTCCCCGATTACCTGCGCGATCTGGACGCGGTGCTCGAGTCCGGTCTGGTCGACGGGCCCGTGACCCTGGTCGGCCACAGCATGGGCGGCAACGTCTGCGGGCTCTATGCGGGCGTGCGCAGCGAGCGGGTCGCGAGCCTCGTCCTGCTCGAGGGCTTCGGCATGCCCGACAGCCGTCCGCAGGATGCGCCCCGGCGGTACGCAGCCTGGCTGGACCAGCAGCGCGCAGCGTTCAACTGGCGCGATTTCGCAAGTTACGACGCCCTGCTAAGCCACTTGCGCAAGCTCGCGCCGAATGCCGCGGACGAGGTCCTCGAGCAGGTCGCCCACTGCTGGGCTCGGCCAGTCGACGCTGGCTGGCGGCTCAGGATGGATCCGCGCCACAAGCTGATGAACGCCGTGCTGTACCGGCGGGCGGAAGCCGCCGCGTGTTGGGCGGCGACGACCGCCCCTGTGCTGCTGGCCGCCGGGGAGGAGTCCGATTTCCGCGAACGCTTCCGCGGACTCGATCCCCTGCAGGACGCGGCGACCCACTATCGTGACTGCCGCGTCGAAACGATAAGTCGCGCCGGCCACATGATGCACTGGGAACAACCGGTGCGGGTTGCGGCCCTGATTCGTTCGGCGGTGCCGGCGTGAACCGGCCCGGTGCCGGGACGTTTCTGGTCGTCGGCTGCGGTTACGTCGGTGCGCGGCTGGCGGCGCGGGTCAGCGCGGCCG
>CALRPY020000116.1:0-5031 GCA_943370145.1 Hydrogenophaga intermedia
GACCCCGGCGCCGCGGTCGTCGACCCGACGGCCGCCGCGGCCTTCACGCTGCCCTCGACGGCGGCGGGTGGAATGCGCGCGCTGGTCGAGGCGGCAGACGCGGCGATCGCCGCGACGCCGGAGTCGGGCGCCACCGCGGAAACGACGCGGCGGGCCGTGGTCTCGTGGCTGGCGCAGGCGGAGCGAGCGGGGCTCGAGGGCCAATCGGCCATCGGCACGCTGCTCGCCGAGATCGTCGAGCACTCGCGCACGCTCGGCGACGGTTCAGGCTCGACGGGCGCACTCGATGCCGGTCACGACGCGGGCGGCATGGCCCCGGCGCTGGAGAACCCCGGCTTCATCGAGACGCTGGACGCGCTGCGTGCGGACCAGGAACTCGCCGTTGTCATCGACCGCGGCGTCCTCGGTGGCGGCGTCGTCGCGAGCACCGGTGTGTCGGTCGGCTACGTGCTGTGGCTGCTGCGCGGCGAGTTCCTGCTGAGCGGCCTGCTGTCCTCGCTGCCGGCCTGGCGCATGGTCGACCCGCTGCCGGTGCTCGCGCAGCTCGGCGACGAGGGCGCGGGCGACGACGAGTCGCTCGAGCAGCTGGTCGGCGGCGAGCAGGCCGGCGCGCCGCTGCCCGATGCCGGCGATGAATCAATGTTCACCACCTTGGGTGACTACACATGAAACTGAAGTTGAGTACCCGTGCCCACGTTTCGCTGTCGATGGCCTCGCTGGTGGTCAGCCTGCTGCTTGCCGCCGCGCTGCTCGGCCTGGTGCCGGATCGTGACGGCGCGCTGCGCAATGCCCGTACCACGCTCGCCGAGGTCCTCGCCGCCGACGCGACCGCGCTGATCGCGAGCCGCCAGCCGAGGCTGCTCGAGTCGAACCTGGAGCTGCTGGTCGACCGCAACCCGGACGTCCGCTCGGTGGGCGTGCGAACCGCCGGGGGAGACCTGCTCGCGCGAGCCGGTGAGCACGCGCGGCTGTGGACCGCGGACCCCGACGCCGGCGTCCAGATCGTGGTGCCGCTCGAACTCGATGGCCGGCACTGGGGACAGCTCGAACTGCTCGCGGCGCCGGGCGGCCTGCTGGGCGGCCGCCAGTGGCTGCTGCTGATCGCCTTTTGCGGCGTGGGCGCGCTGGTCGTGTTCTACCTGTATCTCGGCAAGGCGCTGCGCCACCTCGATCCCTCGCAGGCCGTGCCCGGACGCGTGCGCAGCGCGCTGGACACCCTGGCCGAGGGGCTGCTGGTGCTGGACCGTGAAGGGCGGGTCGTGCTCGCGAACCAGTCGCTGGCGGGCTTCCTCGGCCGCCCCGCCGAGGGACTGGCCGGTCTGCACGCGGATGAACTCGGTTTCACCGTGCCGGCACTGCACGAGCACGACACGCGGGAGTTGCCGTGGACGCGCACGCTGGCCGACGGCCAGGTGCATCGGGACGAGCGCCTGTCCCTCGCGCAGACCGACGGCGTCGAGCGCATGTTCCTGGTGAACTGCGCGCCGGTGCTCGGCGGCAGCGGGCGCACCAACGGCGTGCTCGTGAGCCTCGACGACATCACGCAGATCGAGGCCCAGAAGCGCGAACTCGCGGAGGCCAAGGAATCAGCCGACTTCGCGAACCAGACCAAGAGCCTGTTCCTCGCGAACATGAGCCACGAAATCCGCACGCCGATGAACGCGATCCTCGGCTTCACCGAACTGCTCAAGCGCGGCAAGTTGCGCGACGAAACGCTCGCGCGTCGCTACCTCGACACCATCCACTCGAGCGGCACCCACCTGCTGCAGCTCATCAACGACATCCTCGACCTGTCGAAGGTCGAGGCGGGACATCTCGAGGTCGAGCGGATTCCGTGCGCGGCGCAGGAGATCGCCCGCGAGGTCGTCGACATCCTCGGCATCAAGGCGCAGGAATCGGGCGTCGGCTTCGGCCTGCGCATCGACGGCCGGATCCCGGCGCGCATCACTGCCGACCCGGTGCGACTGCGGCAGATCCTGACCAACCTCGCCGGCAATGCGCTGAAGTTCACGCGCGAGGGCCGCGTCGAGATCGTGCTGCGCATGGAGACGGCCGCCCTGCTGGCCATCGACATCACCGACACCGGCATCGGCATCGAGCCCGACCGCCTCGAACTGATTTTCGAGCCCTTCGTGCAGGCGGATCAGTCCGTCAACCGGCGTTTCGGCGGCACGGGCCTGGGCCTGTCCATCTCCCGCCGCTTCGCGCGCGCGCTCGGCGGCGACATCGTCGCGCACAGCGTGCCCGGCAGCGGCAGCACCTTCACCGTCACGCTGGACCCGGGGCCGCTCGACGGCGTGGCCTGGATTGGGGACAGCGATCTCGCCGCTCCCGCCCCCGTGGCCGGCGCCCGGGAGGCGCGCTGGGTGTTTCCGGCCGCGCGCATCCTCATCGTCGACGACGGCGAGGAAAACCGCGAATTGCTGCGCGCGTTGCTCGAGGAGTACGGCTTCGACCTGGAGGAGGCGACCAATGGCGCCGAGGCGGTCGAGCGGGTGCGCCGTGGCGGCGTCAATCTGGTGCTCATGGATGTGCAGATGCCCGTGATGGACGGCCTCACGGCCACGCGTCTCCTGCGCGAGGAGGGCTGCGCGACGCCGATCGTCGCGCTCACCGCGAACGTGATGGCGGGCGCCGGCGACGCGCTGACCGAGGCGGGGTTCACCGCCTACGAGGCAAAGCCGGTGGTCGTCGATTCGCTGCTCTCGACCCTCGGTGGCCTGTTCGGCGCCGCGCGCTCGGCGGACGAGCCGGGCGCGCCGGCGCCGGCGGAGGCCGCTTCCGCGCCTGGCGTCGCGGCCGGGGCCGAACCGGAACAGCTGCCGCGCATCCCGTCGCGCCTCGCCTCGAATCCGCGCTTCCATCGCGCCATCCGCAGTTTCGGCGCGCGCATCGATGAGCGCCTCGGCGAGATGCGCGTGGCCCTGGCGGCCGGCGAATGGACCGTGCTGAGCGAGCTCGGGCACTGGTTGAAAGGCGCGGGCGGCACGGTCGGCTTCGACTGTTTCACGGAACCCGCGACCCGTCTCGAAGCCGGCGCGCGCGCCGCCGATGCGACGGGCTGCGCGCGCGAACTCGAGTCGCTCGCATCCATCGTCGCGCGGCTCGAGCTGCCGCTCGACGGCCAAACCGCGACGCAGCCCGCAGCTTGAATACGTGCATTCAATTCGACATCGACCGCGGCGCGCGCGTGTCCGATAAGTAATCCATGGAGGAATCCCGATGACCGAATCAGCCCAAGCCATCCCGGCGAACGCCCTCAATGGCATTGACCCGACGCTCACTTACGACCTGGCGCGCCTCGTGGCGGCCGATGCGGACTATGGGCCTGCGCCCGGGGGACAGGCACAGGCCGTCGATGCGGGCTCGCCGAAAATCATGATCGTCGACGACGAGCCGATCACGCTCGACGTGCTGGCCGGCTTCCTCGAGGAGGCGGGCTATTCATCCACCGTGCTGACCGAGGACTCCACGGGCGCGCTCGAACTCGCCCGGGCCCAGAATCCGGACCTCGTGCTGCTGGACCTGATGATGCCCGACGTCGATGGCTTCGAGATCCTGCGCGGGATCCGCGCCGAGGAAGGCTGGCAGCACCTGCCGGTCATCGTGCTGACCGCGGCGGCCGATGCCGAGACGAAGCTGCGCGCGCTGAAGCTCGGCGCGACCGACTTCCTGGCCAAGCCCGTCGATGCGAGCGAACTCGTGCTGCGCATCCGCAATACCCTGGCCGCCAAGGCCTACCACGATCGCCTGAAGACGCACGATTCGGTGACCGGCCTGCCGAACCGCCGCCTGTTCCTCGAACGCCTCGGCCTGGCCGCGCGCCGGCCGTCCCGCCCGGGGCGGGAGGCCGCCGTGCTGCATGCCGACCTCGTCGGCTTCCGGCGCGTCAACGACGCGCTCGGCCCCCGCTTCGGCGACGAGCTCCTGCGCGAGGCGGCCATGAGGCTCAGCCGCGTGGTCGGGGCCGACGACAGCGGCGAGCCGGCGCCCCTGGTCGCCCGCCTCGGGGCCGATGATTTCGCGGTGCTGCTGTGGAATGCGCAGGAGGTCGATGCGACTGCCCGCGCGATCCTGCAGTCGATGCTCCGGCCGTTCCTGATCGGCGGCCACGAGGCTTTCCTCGGTATCGCGATCGGCGTCGCGCCGGTGGCCGGCGAACAGGACGTCGACCGGATCATGCAGCGGGCCGGCGCGGCCATGGCGGCTGCCCAGGCCGACGGCGGCGGCATCCGCGAGCACTCGGCGGACCTCGAGGACCGCTCGCGGGCGCGCCTGTCGCTCGAGGGCGAGTTGCGCCGGGCGATCAAGCGCGACGAACTGCTGCCGCACTACCAGCCCAAGGTTGCCGTGACCTCGGGGTGCGTGGTCGGCGCGGAGGCCCTGGTGCGCTGGGCGCATCCGACCCGCGGCCTGCTCGGGCCCGGACACTTCATCGGCCTGGCCGAGGACACGGGCCTCGTGCGCGAGATCGGCGAAGTCGTGCTGGAGAAGAGCTGCGCGCAGATGGCGGCGTGGCAGCGCGCGGGCTTCGTGCTCCCGAAGGTCGCGGTGAACGTCGCGCCGCAGCAGCTCGATTCAGCCGATTTCCTCGCCCAGGTCCAGGGCGCGCTGAGCCGCCACCGCCTGGCTCCGGAACGCCTGATCGTCGAGGTGACCGAGAGCTCCCTGATGCGCAACGTCGACCGCTCGATCGAGACGCTGCAGGCCCTGCGCGAGCTGGGCGTAGGCCTGTCGGTCGACGATTTCGGCACCGGCTACTCTTCGCTGAACTACCTCACGCGCCTGCCGCTGACGGAATTGAAGGTCGACCGCTCCTTCGTGACCCGCATTGGCACCGAGCGTAACGGCACGACCATCGTCAACGCGATCGTCGCCATGGCCCACGGCCTGAATCTCGGCGTGACGGCCGAGGGCGTGGAGCAGCCCCGCCAATTGCAGTACCTGCGCTCGATCGGCTGCGACCAGTTCCAGGGGTACCTGTGCAGCCCGCCGGTCGAAGCGGATGCCTTCGCGGCGCTTGCCGCAGGC
>CALRPY020000117.1:0-4796 GCA_943370145.1 Hydrogenophaga intermedia
GATGCCGGCCGCGTCGTCGCGGGCGCTGTTGATGCGCAGGCCGGACGACAGGCGCTGCACCGAAGCCTGCATCTCGACCTGCGCACGGCCCAGATTGCGCCGAGCGGTCATCGACAGGACATTCGTGCTGATAGCTGACGCCACCACAAGGCTCCCGGTCGAACGCGCGGGTCTCTGGCGCGCGCCCGTCAGTTGATCGTGCGGACATGCTCGACCGAGCATTCACCGCTTCCTGGGGCAACGTAGCGGCAACGACTCGCCGCCTCTGAACGGGCCGCCCGATTTCAGTGACCCGGCGCACACTTTGCGGCCGGGCGCCGTCATACGACGGCCGGGCGCCGCGGATCAGGCGAGCGCAGCGGGCAGGCGAGTTCAAGGCCGCCGCCATCGTCGAATATCAGCGACCCGAGCAGTTGGTGCGGCAGGGGAGCGCCCACGGGCGCCTTTATCGGGCGCAGTGGGTAGGTTGGGCTGACGCAGGAAGCCCAACGCACAGCGGCGCCCCCGGCAGGCGCGCCATGTCCGAGGTCGGCGAGGCCGTTCGACGCTTGAGCCCGTGGCCGTGCAGGCAGGGCATTCTCGCCCCGCCCGCTGTTGGGCTTCCTGCGTCAGCCCAACCTACGCCCGAACTCAGCTGTGACTAAGAGACAGCCCTGGGCGGGAGAGGTGAAGACCGCTCGAGCCCGGTCTTCGCCATGTCGGGACCGACGAAGCTCAGGGGTAGAAAGCCTCGTCGCGCGCCGCTCGGGCCTTCAGCGCCGCCGACGGCGCGAAGCGCGGGCCATACGCCGTGGCCAGCCGCTCGCATTCGGCGACGAAGGCTTTGATGCCCACGGTATCGATGAACGACAGCGTGCCGCCGGTCCAGGCCGGGAAACCCCAGCCGAGGATGGAACCGAGGTCGCCGTCGATCGGGTTCGTCAGCACGCCCTCCTCCAGGCAGCGCGCGGCTTCCAACGCCTGGATGTAGAGCAGGCGCGTCTTGACCTCCTCGACGTCAGGCTGCGACGCCGCCAGCGGCCAATGCTCGGCGAGACCCGGCCACAGGTGCTTGCGCGCGTCCTGCGGATACTCGTAGAAGCCCTGGCCGTAGCGCTTGCCGAGCCGCTTGAGGCTTTCGACCATCCGGCACATTACCGGCCAGCCGGACGGCGGTTGCCACGCAGCGCCGAGGTCGGCCTCCGCCTGCTTCAGCACCTTGTACGCGAGTTCGACGGTGACCTCGTCGAGCACCGCGAGCGGGCCTACCGGCATCCCGGCCATCTTCGCCGCATTCTCGATCAGCGCCGGCTTCACGCCCTCGCCGAGCAGCGTCACGCCCTCGTTGGTGAAGGTGCCGAACACGCGGCTGGTGTAGAAGCCGCGGCCGTCGTTGACGACGATCGGCGTCTTCTTCATCTGGATCACGTAATCGAGCGCACGGGCCAGGGTCTCGGGCGACGTGTCGCGGCCCTTGATGATTTCCACCAGCGGCATCTTCTCGGCCGGCGAGAAGAAGTGCACGCCGATGAACCGGTCCGGCTGCGACCAGGCCTCGGCCAGGCCCGTGATCGGCAGGGTCGACGTATTGCTCGCGAATACCGTGCCGCGCGGCACCACGGATTCAGTCCTGCGCGTGACCTCCGCCTTGATTGCGCGGTCCTCGAACACGGCCTCGACAACGAAGTCGCAGTCCGCGAGGTCCGCATAGTCGGTGGTGGGGTGGATGCGGGAGAGCAGCTGGGCGCCCCGCTCCGGCGAAAGGCGGCCGCGCTCCACTTCCTTTGCGACGAGTTTCTCGCTGTACTGCCTGCCCTGCGCGGCCTTCTCCAGGCTGGCGTCGAGCAGCTTCACCTCGATGCCGGCGCGCGCGGAGATATAGGCGATGCCCGCCCCCATCATGCCTGCGCCGAGCATCGCCAGCGATTTGACCTCACCCCTGGGGACACCGGCCGGACGCCCCGCCCCCTTCTCTGCCGCACCCTTGTTCACGAACAGCGTGCGAATCATGTTGCGCGCGACCGGGTCCAGCAGCAGCGTGGCGAGGTAGCGCGACTCGATCTTCAATCCGGTATCGATGGGCACCTGCGTGCCTTCATAGACCGCGGACAGGATGGCCTTCGGTGCGGGGTAATTGTGCAGCGTGCGCTTGGACACCAGTGCCGTGCCGCCCATGAAGGTCTGCGCGGCGCCGGGGTGCAGGCCACCGGCGCCGCCCGGCACCTTGAAGCCCTTCTCGTCCCACGGGTTCGTCGCCTTGCCGCCGTTCCGGATGTACTCGCGCGCCGCGGCGAGCAGTTCATCCAGCGGCACGACGCGGTCCACGATTTTCCGCTTCAATGCATCCTGCACCGACAGGTGCGTGCCTTCGACCATCAGTTGCAGCGCGTCGCGCACGCCAATCATGCGCGACAGGCGCTGCGTGCCCCCGGCGCCCGGCAGCAGCCCGACCAGCACCTCGGGCAGGCCGATGCGCGTGTGCGGATTGTCGGCGGCGACGCGGTGATGGCAGGCCAGCGCGAGTTCGAGACCGCCACCGAGCGCCGTGCCGTTGATCGCGGCGACCAGCGGCTTGCCGCAGGTCTCCATGCGGCGGAACACCTGGTTCAGCGGCGCGGCGAACGCCCAGGCGTCCGCCGGCGTCCTGATGCCGGACACCGACTCCAGGATCCACTTCAGGTCGGCGCCGGCCATGAAGTCGGCCTTCGCCGAGGTGAACACCGCGCCCCTGATCGCAGGCTCACTCGCGATGCGCTCGACGATTGTCGACAGCTCCGCGCAGAACGCCGCCGTGAGCACGTTCATCGGGCGCCCCTGGACGTCCAGCGTCACGAGCGCGATGCCGTCGCTGTCGACGGCGATGGTCAAACACTGGTTCATGCAACCCCCGGTGCGCCGGTCCGCTCCTGTCGCGGCGGACGGCGCTGCTGATTCGTTGAAGGACGGCCCTCAGTTCACCCGTTCGATGATCGTCGCCGTGCCCATGCCGGCGCCGACGCACAGATTGATCAGCGCCGTGCCGAGGCCGCGGCGTTCGAGTTCGTCGAGCACGGTGCCGAAGATCATCGCGCCCGTCGCGCCGAGCGGATGGCCGAGCGCGATCGCGCCGCCGTTGACGTTGATGCGATCGTGCGGGATGTTCATCTGTTCCATGTACAGCAGCACCACGGACGCGAAGGCCTCGTTCAGTTCGAAGAGGTCGATGTCCGAGGCCTGCATGCCGGCGCGCGCCAGCGCCTTGCGCGCCGACGGCGTCGGGCCGGTCAGCATGATGGTGGGCTCGCTGCCGGTGGAGGCGAAGGCACGGATGCGGGCGCGCGGCTTCAGGCCGAGGCGCTCACCCATTTCCTTCGTGCCGAGCAGCACCGCGGCGGCGCCGTCGACGATGCCGCTGGAATTGCCGCCGGTGTGCACGTGCTCGATCTGCTCGACGTCCGGGTAGCGCTGCAGCGCGACCATGTCGAAGCCGTAGTCCTCGCCGAGTTGCGTGAAGGCCGGCTTCAGCGCGGCCAGCTCTTCGAGCGTGGTGCCGGGGCGCAGGTGTTCGTCGCGCGCCAGCAGCACCTGGCCGAGGATGTCGGTGACCGGTACAACCGATTTGTCGAACCAGCCCTGCTGCCATGCCTGCGCCGCGCGGCGCTGGCTTTCGCAGGCATAGGCGTCCACATCGCGGCGGGAGTAACCGTGGCGCGTCGCGATGAGGTCGGCGCCGATGCCCTGCGGCGCGAAGTAGGTCTTGAACGCGACTGCCGGATCGCTGGCCCAGGCGCCGCCATCGGCGCCCATCGGCACGCGTGACATCGACTCGACGCCGCCGCCGATCGTCAGGTCGGCCTGGCCGGACATGATTTCGGCGGCAGCCGTGTTGACGGCCTCGAGGCCGGACGCGCAGAAGCGGTTGAGCTGCTTGCCCGGTACGTTCTGCGCATAGTCGGCGACGAGCACCGCCACGCGCGGGATCACCGCCCCCTGCTCGCCGACCGGCGACACGCAGCCGAAGACGACGTCGTCGACGAGCGAGGTGTCGAGCCGATTGCGCTCCCGCAACGCGGTGAGGACCTGGGCGGACAGCTGGATCGGCGTGACCTCGTGCAGGCTGCCGCTCGGTTTGCCGCGACCGCGGGGGGTGCGGACGCAGTCGAAGACATAGGCGTCGGTCATCAGGGGTTCCTCCGGGATGCGCCTGACCGCGGGACCGGCCGGCGGCGATGAGCAGCATTATAGGGGTAAACTGCAGGCCCCTAACCGCAACCGAGATGTCAGCATGTCCGAACCCGCCATCAGCCGCTTTCCCGTCCCGGAATTGAGTGCCCTGCCCGACGACGTCCGCACCCGCATCGAGGCGGTGCAGGCGAAGTCCGGCTTCATCCCGAACGTGTTCCTGGTGCTCGCGCACCGTCCCGACGAATTCCGCGCGTTCATGGCCTACCACGACGCGCTGATGGACAAGCCGGGCGGGCTATCGAAGGCCGATCGCGAGATGATCGTCGTCACCACCAGCGTTGCGAACCAGTGCCAGTACTGCGTGGTCGCGCACGGCGCGATCCTGCGCATCCGCGCGAAGAACCCGCTGATCGCCGACCAGGTCGGCATCAACTACCGCAAGGCCGACATCACGCCCCGCCAGCGCGCGATGCTCGACTTCGCGATGAAGGTCGCCTTCGAGGCCTACAAGGTCGACGACACCGACTTCGAGACCCTCGAGGCCCACGGCATGAGCCGCGAGGACGCGTGGGACATCGCCGCGATCGCCGCCTTCTTCGGGATGTCGAACCGCATGGCGAACGTCACCAGCATGCGTCCCAACGACGAGTTCT
>CALRPY020000118.1:0-4447 GCA_943370145.1 Hydrogenophaga intermedia
AGGTGGCGGACGGCGGCATTTACCTGCGCGGCAGCGGTGGCGACGTGGTCAACAGCGGCACGCTGGACGCGAGTGGCCAGCACGGCGGCACGATCCGTGTGACGTCGACGCAGGACGTCGAAATCACGGGCGACGCGACGGTGACCGCCCGGGGCGTGGCGTCCGGCGGCGAAGTCCGACTTGTCGCGCAGCAGAACCTGCGGGTCGATGCCGGCGCGCGAGTGGATGTGCGCAGCGAAGCGCCCGGACAGGGTGGACTCATCGAGGTCAGCGCGCTGGATGGCGCGGTCAAGGTCGAGGGTGAAGTCAAGACGGGTGGCGGCGGCGAACTCATCGTGGACCCGGCGCGCGTGCGCATCGATGCCGGCGCGGGCGGCATCGGCAACGATGGCGGCATCACCACCATTGCAGAGGGCTTCATCGAGTCCCAACTCGCATCCGGGGATTTCACGATCCACGCGTCCGACGAAATCTTCTCCAGCGCGACGCTGGCGAGCCCCGTCACCATCAACTCCACGGGGCCCGGCGATCTGGCGCTGCGCATCGCCACGCTCAGTGGCAGTGCCTTCGTCGACGACAGCGATGGCGCGATCAACCTGCAGTACGTCAATTTCGATATTGCCGGCGAGTTTCTGGCAAGAGCCGGCACCTCGGTCGGCAGCGTGAATCTCGGCGCCGTCCACGCGCGAGGCAGTCTGGAAATCCGGGCGGGTTCGAACGAGGGCAACATCACGACGGGCCCGCTCACCGTCACGAACGCCGGCGGCGATGCGACCCTCCTGCTGATGGCGCAGGCTTTCCTGAGCCCCGACGTTCAGGGCATCGTCACCGTCAATGGCGGCGTGCTGGCCCAGGTCCAGGGCACCTCGCCCGGCAAGGCCGACATCGAGACCAATTCCCGACGGTTGATAGTGAACGGCCCGGTTACCGCGACTGCGGCCGGGAACGGCAGCGGAGACGAGGCCGACATCGATCTGGTGGCCAACCGCATCACTGTGTCCGGCGAAATTCTTGCTTCCGCGGCCCACGCCAGGGCGAGTGCCTCGGTGCGCGTCCCGAACGGACCGGGACAGATGCAGGTCGGCGCCGTGCGTGCGCTCGCCGGCGGCACAGCCAACGCCGAAATCGAGCTGCTGGCGACGAGCCTGATCAGCGCAAGCGGGTTGGTCGAAGCACGCGGCGGTCATGCAGTCATCGACATCGACGCGCGACAGATCAGCCTGCAGGGCGGGATCAAGGCGACCGCGCTCGGGTCGGGCCTGGACGCGGACGTCGATCTCTACGCGCGGCGCGGCATCAGCGTGCTCGGCAACGTGACGCTCGAGGCGCTCGATGGGGGCGATGCCGAGCTCTTCGTGTCGAACCAGGCGAACTACGGCGGCGGCAGCGGCGACATCGTGTTCCAGAACCCGGTTGCGCTGACGGGCGGCAATCTCGCTAATTATTCACTCACCAACGGGTACGGCGCCGTGCAGATCGGGCCCGTCACCGTGCGCCAGGTCGGCACGGCGACGTCGCCGGCGGGCGCCATCGTCGATGTCGAGGCGGCGACCGACGTGCGCTTGACCGGGCCGCTCGAAGTCGCCGGACAACTCGGGCAGGCAACACTGCTGGTCGCCGCCCAGAATCTGCTCGAGGCGCAGGGGCAGGCGGTGGTGAAGAGCGCGGGGGCCAGCGCCGTCGTCAGCCTGGAGGCGACCAACATCGCCCTGCGCAACGCGGTCACGGTCGAGGGCGCCGAAAGCGGCTTCCTGTCGCTCACGGCTCGCGGCGGCTCCATCGTGGCCAACGGCCCGGCGCTGTTGACGGCGGGAACCGTCGGCTTCGAGCTCGAGAACGCAAGCTTTGTCGATGTTCGCACCAATGCGGACTCGCTTTTCTTCCAGTTGGACGACACACCGACCGGCATCAGCCTCGACAACTCCGCGCATGCGGGAGAAACGGTCGTCTACCTCAGTGACGGCTCGGACAATTTTGACAACCCCGCGCACCCCTCGACGGCAAGCGCGGGTCCGGTAAAGGCGCTGTTCCGGGGAGACACGCTGGTGCTGGGGGGCTTCGCGGCGCGGAACGCCATGATCGAGGTCATGGAAGGCAGTCTCGGCTTCAGCGGACCGGTCCTGATCGGCGACCTCAACCTGCCGCCCAGCGAAGGCGACTCACTCTCGCTGCAGGCCCTCGCGCTGGCCCGCCGCCCTGACGGCAGCCGCCTCGGGCTGCCGCGCTTCAACGGCGTCCCGACCACCGGCGCCAACGCGGTCTTCCAGGCGCGCGACGGCCTCTACTTCGAGCAGGGCCTGGCGGTCCACGATCCGGATACGCCCTACATCGCGTTCATCACCGATGGTCCGCTCGAGTTCGGCCCTGGCGTCTCGAGCACCAACCCACTGGCCCACGACTTCCTCGCGCAGTTCACCGCCTACTCGCCGGGCGCGCCAATCTTCATCGAGGCCACGCTGCCCGCCGCGCACGGCCAGGGCGGACCGACCTTCACCCGCGCGGAGCACTTCGCGAAGCTGCCGGGCACGACGCTCCTGATCGGCAATTCGCGGGTCAACGATTTTGCCGCGGCCGGTGACATCTTCGTCGGCGGCAACGGCGCCATCGACATCGGCGACCAGAACATCCTGTTCGCCACGGGTGGCCGCGTGAATGGCGTCGGCAACATCAGGTCGACCGGGTTCATCGGCGAGTTGAGCACGGTCGCCCTCACCGAGCAGATCAACCAGACCTTCCCGCTGCCCTATGTCGGTGACATTCGCCCGGAGACGGCGGTCGAGTCCGGTACCGAGTCCGGCCAGCGCAAGGATCAGGACAAGGACGAGGACCAGGACTACGTCGCTGTCGACAGCAGCGGCGAGGGTGAATCGTCCGAACTCGTCGCCCAACGCGCCGACGATGGCCAGATGTGCCGCTAGCAGCGACAGGAACAGAGACATGACCAGAACTGCATTCGGTTCGATGCTCGGCGCCCTGCTGCTGTTGGCGGGCCTCCTGCCCGGCGGTACCGCCCTCGCGGCATCGCCTGCGGGCGAGGTCGTCAAGCTCATGGGGCGTGCATCGGTGATTTCGCCCGAAGGGGGCTTGCGGCGGCTCGACCAGGGCGGGACGTTGAACAAAGGGGACGTGGTGGTGACGGCAGCGGGCAGCTTCGTGCGCATGAAGCTCTCCGACGGCGGCTACATCGTGCTGCGTCCGAACACCCGCTTCCAGATCGAGGACTACGCCTTCTCGGACAAGCCCGAGGAGAGTCGCAGCGTGTTCAACCTGCTCAAGGGCGGCTTCCGCGCAGTCACGGGACTGATTGGTCAGCGCAACAAGGCGGCCGTGCGCTATCGCACGGCGGTGGC
Organism: Hydrogenophaga intermedia; assembly: GCA_943370145.1. Taxonomy (GTDB): domain Bacteria; phylum Pseudomonadota; class Gammaproteobacteria. The sequence continues at coordinate 3,351 of CALRPY020000118.1, forward strand.
GACCATCGGGATCCGCGGTACGGATCTCGAAGTGATCGACTGCGCGGATGGCTGTCCGGACCTGGGGCGGCCTCCGCAGCCGGGCCTCTACTTCAAGGTCCACCAGGGAGGCATCGACGTCAACGGCAAGCCCTTCGATCAGGGCCAGGGTGGCTATGCACCGCCGGGCGGTGAGCCCTTGCCGATCAGCTTCGATGACCCGAAGTCCCCGCTTAACAGCGACCCCACGCCGGCGGCAAACCCGGACGACTGCTGAAGGCAGTTCCTGGCCTGACCGGGACCGCTGCTCCCGGTCGGTGGCGGCGTCGCGCGCGGACCTTCGCATCTGCCGCTCGTCCTGAATTCCGCCAGGCCTCATCAATCGGCCCGGCGTCGCCGTTCACCGCCGGACCTTACCCAACCGAACCGGGCCCTTCCCCACCCCAGCCCCTTCGCATCGCGACGCGCACCATGGCCGCGTCTCTTCCGTTCGATTCGATGCTTACCCCGTGTGCGGCGCAACCCGGGACCCTGAAAGTCGCGGCGCCCCGGCTCATGCGAGCAGCTCCACTCGGGTTACCGGGACGGGTCTCCGCCAGCCGTGTCGCCGGGGAGCAGCGAAGCGCAAGCCGGCACCCCGCAGCCCGGGCTGACTGTCGCGACGACGCCCCATCGTCGCCGTCAGACGCAGGCCCCGGAGCGACTGAGCACCAGCCTGCCGGGGCCCGACTATCGGGCTATTCCATCAAATCGCTTGCAGCGACCTTATTTAATATTCCGATGTAGTTGCAGCATCTAAGACCCTGTTTATAATCCTGGTGTGAAAATGTAAATCGAGCTTGCGACGTGAAAATGTCCCTTAATCGCTTCCTGGCCTTCATGTTCATTCCAGCCGGGGCCGCCTTCACGGGACAGGCGATGGCGCAGGCGATCCCGACACCGGGTGCGGTGCAGGAGCAACTGCGGCCACGGCCGGGCCTGCCGGCGACGCCGAAGGACACCATCCAGGCGCCCGTCGCCCCCTCCGCGGGCCTCGGCGTGGCCGCCGGGGGCCCGCAGGTGCAGGTGCAGCGCTTCCAGATCACCGGCAACACCGCCATTTCCAGCGAGGAACTGCA
>CALRPY020000119.1:0-4376 GCA_943370145.1 Hydrogenophaga intermedia
AGTCGTGCAGGATCGCCTGCAGGCGGCGCCGCCGCTGGCGCGTGAACTGGCGCGCAACAGTGCCCTGCGGCGTTACGACGGGCGGGTGATCGAGCTGGTCGTCACGCCCCAGTTCGAAAACCTGCGCGGCGAGCGTATCGTGAAGTCGCTGGAGCAGGCCCTGCAGGCGGAACTGCACCAGGAGGTCGTGGTGCGCGTGACCGTCGACGAGCGCAGCGGCCTGGCGACGCCGGCGCAGGCGATGAGCGAACAGGAACAGCTGCGGCTGGCCGAGCTGCGCCGCGCAATCGACGACGACCCAAACGTGCAGGCCCTGCAGCGCGAATTCGGCGCGAGCATCGAAAAGGTTGAAATGACGGCCCCGCGCGGGCCCGGCGCAGGAAGGAGCGCGGAATGAAAGGTGCCCTCGGCAACTTGATGAAGCAGGCGCAGCGCATGCAGGAAGAGATGCAGCGCGCGCAGGAACAGATCGCGGCGATGGAAGTCACCGGCGAGTCCGGCGCCGGGCTCGTGAAGGTCACGATCAACGGCCGGCACGACGTGAAGTCGGTGAAGATCGCACCGGAGTTGATGGGCGAGGACGTGAGCATGCTCGAAGACCTGCTCGCAGCCGCGGTCAACGACGCGAACCGGAAGGCCGAGAAGCTCAGCAAGGAGCGGCTGGCCGGGCTGACTGCCGGAATCGAACTCCCGCCGGGCATGAAACTGCCGTTCTGAGCGCACCCCGCGCATGAGCACGCCGCTGCTGGCCGACCTGATCAAGGCCCTGACGATCCTGCCGGGCGTCGGGCCGAAATCGGCGCAGCGCATCGCCTTCAACCTGCTCGAGCGCAACCGCGACGGCGCGCGTCGCCTCGCGCGGGTGCTCGAAGAGGCGATGGAGCGCATCGGGCAGTGCACCCAGTGCCGGACCTTCAGCGAAACCACGCTGTGCCGGACCTGCGCCTCCTCCAGCCGGGACCGCAGCCTGCTGTGCGTCGTCGAGACGCCGCTGGATGTCGCGTCGATCGAGCAGTCGGCCTCCTTCAAGGGGCTGTACTTCGTGTTGATGGGGCGCCTGTCGCCGATCGACGGCATCACGCCCGAGACGCTCGGCCTGCCCCTGCTCGAGCAGCGGCTCGCCGAGGGCGCGGTCCGGGAACTCATCGTCGCGACCGGCACGACCATGGAAGGGGAGGCCACCGCCCACTACCTGCGCCAGATGGCGCGCCGCCTGAACGTGACGCCGACCCGCATCGCTTACGGCGTGCCCGTCGGCGGTGAACTCGAATACGTGGACGGCACCACGCTGTCGCTCGCGATCAGCAGCCGCCGCGAATACTGAACTGCATACGAGGGCCCCATGGAGCTTTCCGCCGACAACCTGATCTGGATTGATCTCGAGATGACGGGCCTCGAACCCGAGCGCGACGTCATCATCGAGATCGCGACGGTCGTCACCGACCAGACCCTCGAGCACAGCGTGGAGGGGCCCGTGATCGCCATCCACCAGTCCGACGCGACCCTCGCCGGCATGGACGAATGGAACACGCGCCAGCATGGCGCTTCGGGCCTGACCGCGCGCGTGCGCGCCAGCAACTTCGACTCCGCGCAGGCCGAGGCGATGACGCTGGAATTCCTCGCCCGCCACGTGCCGCCGAACGTCTCGCCGATGTGCGGCAACAGCATCTGCCAGGACCGGCGCTTCCTCTATCGCTACATGCCGAAGCTCGCCGCGTTCTTCCACTACCGCAACCTCGACGTCAGCACGCTGAAGGAACTGAAGAAGCGCTGGGCGCCGAATGTGCCGGCCTTCGAGAAGACGTCCAGCCATCTTGCGCTCGATGACATCCGGGACTCGATCGCCGAACTCAAGCACTACCGCGCGCATTTCCTGCGCCTGCCGTCCTGAGCGAACTGCCGACAGCGCTGTTCACGGCCGCCGCGGTCCGCGCGCTTGACCGCGCGGCCATCGAGATCGCGGGCATTCCCGGGCTTGAACTCATGCGCCGTGCCGGCACCGCCGCCTATCGCCTGCTGCGACGACGCTGGCCCGAAGCCACGCGCCTCGCGATAGTCTGCGGGCCCGGCAACAACGGCGGTGACGGCTGGGTCGTCGCCGAGCTTGCCCAGCGGGACGGCCTGCGTCCCACCGTCCTCGCGCTCGGCGACCAGCGCGCGCCCGGTCCGGATGCCGCCGCCGCGCGCGCCGCCGCCCTGGCCGCCGGCGTGCCCGTCGCCACCGGTGGCGCGGTCCCGGCGCATGCCCAGGTCATCGTCGACGCGCTGTTCGGTATCGGCCTCACGCGCGAGGTCAGCGGCGAATTCAGGGGCGCGATCGACGCCATCAACGCGGCGGCGGCCAGCGGCCGCCCGGTGCTTGCGCTGGACATCCCGTCCGGTCTGCACGCCGACACCGGCGTGGTCCTGGGCGCCGCGGTGCGGGCCGCCGCGACCATCACCTTCATCGGGCTCAAGCGCGGGCTGGTGACCGGCGCGGCGGCCGGGTACACGGGCCGGCTCGCCTTCGATGCACTGGGCACGCCAGCGTCGATCTTCGATGCGGTGCCGGCCTGCGCACGGCGCGTGCAGTACTCGGCACTGAAGCGGCCCCTGCCGCCGCGTGCCAGGGCCGCGCACAAGGGCGATCACGGCCACGTGCTGATCGTCGGCGGCGCACCCGGCTATGCCGGCGCCGCCCGCCTGGCCGCCGAAGCGGCGCTGCGGACGGGTGCGGGACTGGTCAGCGCCGCGGTCCATCCGGCCTGCGTGGCCCAGTTGAATGCCGGTCGGCCCGAAATCATGGTCCACGCCGTCACCGACGCGACCGCGCTGGCGCCCCTGCTCCGGCGGGCGAGCGTCGTCGCCATCGGGCCGGGTCTCGCGCAACTCGACTGGAGCACCGAACTCTTCGCCGCCGTGCGCGACGCGCCGTTGCCGCTTGTGCTCGATGCCGATGCCCTGAACCTGCTCGCCCGCGATCCCCAGCACCGGGACGACTGGTGCCTGACCCCGCACCCGGGCGAGGCCGCCCGCCTGCTCGGGGTCGGCACGCGCGACATCGCCGCCGACCGCTACGCCGCCGCCGCGGCGCTGAACGCGCGCTACGGCGGGGTGGCGGTGCTCAAGGGCGCGGGCAGCCTGGTGAGCAGCGTCGACGGCGGCGTCGACGTCATCGCCGGCGGCAACCCCGGCATGGCGTCGGGCGGGATGGGCGACGTGCTGACCGGGGTCGTCGCCGCGCTGCGGGCGCAGGGCCTGGCCCTGCGCGACGCGGCGAGCCTGGGCACCGCACTGCACGCGGCGGCGGCCGATGCCGCAGCCGCCGACGGCGAGCGCGGCTTGCTCGCAAGCGACCTGTTCGGCCCGCTGCGCCGGCTCGTCAACTGAGGCCCGGGGCCGCCGTGCCGGCGCCACGCCGCTACACCATCGATCTGCCGTCCGAGGCGCACACGCAGGCGCTGGCGGCGGCGCTGGCCCGCAGCGCGCCGCCCGGCATCGAGATTCACCTGAGCGGGGAACTCGCCGCCGGCAAGACCGCGTTCTCCCGCGGTTTCCTGCGCGCGCTGGGTCACCAGGGAACGGTCAAGAGCCCCACCTTCACCCTCGTCGAAACCTATGCCATCGAGCCCCGGGACGGGCTCGGCACGGTGCACCATTTCGATCTCTACCGCCTCGGCGACCCGGACGAACTGCATTTCATGGGCTTCGAGGATTACCGCCGCCCGGAGGCCATCTGCCTCATCGAGTGGCCGTCCCGCGGCGGCCGGCTGCTCGCCCCGTCGATCACGGTGACACTCGCCATCACGGGCCTCGACAGCCGGCGGGCGACGATCGAGTTCGACAGTGCAGTTACCGAAGAAAGAGTCGCTGAATTCGAGACTCTCGTTGCGAATATCAAGTAAATCGCACGTTTCTGTCTTAATCACTTGAATTCGTGGGCCCAAGCGGCTAAAACTCTCGGCGGAAAGCCTTGAGAAAAGTTGCCCATCCTCATGCCTGTACTGGTTTTTTTGCTGCTCTTGGTGATCTGCCCGTGGGCCGGGGCGGTGGAAATCACCAAGCTGCGCGTGTGGCATGCGCCGGACCAGACCCGCTTCGTCTTCGATCTCAGCGCGCCGACCGAGTTCGAGGTCTTCGCGGTCACCGACCCTCACCGGGTGGTGGTGGACCTGCCGCGCGCGGGCAGCCGCGACACCCTGAAGCTGCCGCCCGCCGTCGATCGCCGCATCACCGGATTGCGTTATGCGCCGCGACCCGCTGGCGGCCTGCGGGTCGTGCTCGATCTCGAGCACGCGGTCGACATCCGGAAAATCCTCCTGCCCCCGCGCGCCCAATACGGCCATCGGCTCGTCGTCGACGTCATCGACCCGCCGGGACTGGTGCGCCGGCCCGTG
>CALRPY020000120.1:0-4171 GCA_943370145.1 Hydrogenophaga intermedia
GTGCTGCACGTCGGTTACGCCTGGCTGGTCGTGGGCCTCACGCTGCTCTCGGCATCGACCCTGTGGCCGATGTCGGTCCCGCCGTCCGCCGCCCTGCATGCGCTGGGAACCGGCGCGATCGGCACGATGACGCTCGCAGTGATGACGCGCGCGACCCTGGGCCATACCGGCCGCCCCCTGCGCGCGGACGGGTCAACGCTCGTGATTTATGCACTCGTGACGGCGGGCGCGCTGCTGCGCGTCGCCGCACCGTGGCTGCCGGGCGGCTACCCGCTCGCGCTGCACGCGGCGGGCGCGTGCTGGACCGCCGCTTTCACGCTCTTCGCCTGGCATTACGGCGCCTTCCTGCTCGCGCCGCGCAGCGTAGCCCCATCGCCACGCGGCTGACGGCGGGGCCCTGCCCGGGGGGCTATCGGCGCGACGCCCTGTCCGCCAGGATTCGGACACCACGCAAGCGGGGGGCATTGCGGCCGGCACGCAGGCGCGGCCGACTCGCCAGACCATGAGCAGCGAACCCGACAAGGTCGATATCGAGGCCCTGGAGAAGAGTTTCCTGTTCGAGGAACTGCCGGCCGACGCGCGCGCAGCGCTGCTCGCGGGGGCCCGTACCGCAACCCTGCAGGACGGCGAGTACCTGTTCCGCCAGGGCGAGCCGGCGAACCGCTTCTACGTGGTCGTCGCCGGCCGGATCGGGATCAGCAGGATGTCGCCCGCGGGCGACGAGAAAGTCGTCGAGATCATCGGGGCCAGCCAGAGCTTCGCCGAGGCGTTGCTGTTCATGGGCGTGCCCCGCTATCCGGTCAACGCTCGCGCAATCGGCACGACGCGCCTGGTTGGCCTCGACAACCGCATCGTCGGCGACGTGCTGCGCGGGTCCACTGCGCTCTGTTTCCGCCTGATGGCGAACATGAGCCTGCGCCTGCATCGCCTGCTCGGCGAGGTCGAGGCGCTGACGCTGCAGTCGGCGACCGGCCGCATCGTCGACTTCCTGCTGGGGCTGGTGCCGGCCGGTTCTCCCGGGTCGGCCGCCGTGGCCCTGCCGGCGCCCAAGCAGCTCATCGCCTCACGGCTTTCGATCAAGCCCGAAACCCTGTCGCGCGCGCTGCACGAGCTCGCGGCGCAGGGACTGATCGCGGTCGATGGTTCGCTGGTGGAAATCCGCGACGTCGAGGCGCTCGCCCGCTACGCGCGCTGAACGCAGCGCTCAGAGTTCGAATTCGATGGTGTTCGGGTTCGACGCGTCGGGTGGCGCGCACAGCCCGATGAGCCCGCGCCCGCTCAGCGTCACGGGCGTGGTGCCGACGCGCTGCTGGGTGCCATCAGCGAAGCGCACCCAGGTGCCGTTGCGGCTTTCGTCGACGAGCAGGTACTGCCCGTCATGCTGCTCGATGCGCGCATGGAAACGCGAGACACGCGCTTCCGGCACGATCAGATCGCAGGCGTCGCTGCGCCCGATCAGGAATTCGACCTCGACCTGCGACAGCTCGTGCCGGCGACCGCGATAATCGAGCTTGAGTGGCTGGCGCCGGCGGAACAGGCCTTTCAGGCGCGGCGACAGGGCCGTCAGGCCATCCGACGCTTCCTGTTCGCGGCGTTTCTCGAGCTCGAGCCGCCGGCGGAGGTTTTCACGCAGATCAGGCGGCAGTTCCTGCACCAGGAAGCGATGTGGCTGGCGCATGATGAAACGCGTCAGTTCGTCGAGCCAGCGTGAAGTCACGTCTTCCGGCCTGACGGCCTGGCGCCGCTCACCGAGCTGCTCGAAGTTGCGAATCAGCAGTGCAATCGACCCGCTCTCGCGGTCGATCGAGCACTCGATCGACGCGGCGACGCCTTCGGCCAGCGTGACGAGCGCGCGCTCGGCGCCACCCATCGGCTCGAGCATGCGCACGAGCTTGACCAGCAGCCCCTTGCGGCGCGCATTGTCGAGCCAGGCGTTGATGCTGCCGACGCCCTTCAGTTCGAACTGCCCGCGCCGTTCGTAACGCAGGACGAAGCGGGCGCTGACCCGATCGGGCGGGTTGCCTTCGGCATCGACCTCCATCGCATCCTGCCTGAAGCCGGGCACGGCACCGAGCCCCGGAATGTCGAGCGCGATGCGGATGTCGGGCTGCAGGATCCGCAGCTGCTCGGCGAGGTCGCGCAGATGGAGGTGAATGCGGAACACCGCGGGCAGCGCGGCCGCGAGTGCCGCGGTCGCGCGGGCCTCGAGGCCCCGCGCCCGCTCCTCGTGGGCCTGCCGGAGCACCGTGGCCTGATCCTTCAGTTCGTCGAGCACGCCCATCCGTTTGGTCATCCTGACGTTGGTAGGGGGAAATCACTGCGTCGTAGCAGTCAGGATTTTATCACTCAATCGGGAAGATTTTGTCAGGGCGAAGCCGCGCCGGCCTGGCGGCGGGGCACGGACGGCGGTCGCGGACGGACCGGGGCGAGGGAGGAGGCCGCAATCCGGGGCCCGCCGCGCGGGCGGACCCGGTTGCCGGCCGGGGAATCAGAAGTAGTAGCCGACCGTGAACAGGTGGAAGTTGATGCCCGGATTGTCGTCGCCGAGATTGGCGTTCGACTGGTGCTGGTAGCGATAGAGGAGTTCGTAGCGACCGCCCTCGCCCAGCCGCACACCGGCGCCGACGTGGCTGCCGAACGCGAACGGAAGGGTGAAGTCCTTGTCCTCGATCTGCTCCTCGGTGTAGCCGTGCGCACCGACGCCGACTTCGAGGAACACCGGCAGGGGGCTCGTGAGATCCCGCTGCCAGCGGAGCACCGGCGTGACGTGGCCGTCGACCAGGGTGTCTTCCCCGGTGCGGCCGCCGTCGGAATCCCACACGTTGACGCCGACTTCCCAGTAGCCGGTCAGCGCCCAGCCCCCGGTGCGGAACCACTCGACGCCCCAGTCGAAGGTGACGGTGCCACCGTAGCGATCGACATCGGTGTCACCGTCGGCCATGCCGTACTCGAAGGCCACGCGGTCGATTGCGCTCGCGGGCAGCGCAAGGCCGGCCAGGCCCAGTGCAAGTGCGGCGGTCAGGGGTCGGACAAGGTTTTGATACATGGGAGGGTGATTCCTGGACTGGCGAAGCACGTTGATGCAAGTCGTTGTAAGTACGGGAAAGGCTAGCGAACTATGCGCGGCGATTCAACCGCCCTCCGGGTCGTCTGCCGGCAGGTTCAGTGCGAGCACCAGCGCGTCTTCGCGGCCTTCTCGCGCCGGGTAGTAGTTGCGGCGCACCGCGAGCTGGCGGAAACCGAGTCCGGCATAGAGTTCGATGGCCGCCCCATTGGACGGCCTGACCTCGAGGAAGAGGATCGTCGCGCGATGGCCGCGGGCGATGTCGACCATGTGCTCGAGCATCCGCCGTCCATGGCCCTCGCGCTGGCGGCCCGGGTCGACGCAGACGTTCAGGACGTGGGCCTCGTCGGCCGCCACCGCCATGATGCAATAGCCGATCACCGTCTCGGCCTCCGCCAGCGTCCAGCAGCAGTAACCGACACGCAGGCAGTCGGCGAAGATGCCGAGCGACCACGGGTACTCGTAGGCGCGCTGCTCGACCGCGACGACCTGCGCCAGATCGTGTTCGCGCATCGGCCGCAGGCTCGCGAGCCGTCCCTGCGCTACCGGTTTCATTCGACTTCAGCGTGGATCCGGCACGCGAACAGCAGGTCCTGCCAGGCGCGGCGCTTTTCCACCGGGCTGCGCAGCAGGTAGGCGGGATGGTAGGTCACGACGACCGGAATGCCGGTGTCGCCGTACACGTGGCGCTGGCCGCGCAGCTTGCCGATCGGCGTCTGGACCTTGAGCAGGTTCTGCGCGGCGATACGGCCGACGCAGAGGATGATTCGCGGCGCCAGCAGCTCGATCTGGCGCGCGAGCCAGGGCGCGCAGCAGGCGACTTCCGCGGGCCTCGGATCCCGGTTCTCGGGCGGCCGGCATTTCAGGATGTTCGCGATATAGACCTCGCCGCGCTGGAGGCCGAGCGCCTCGAGCATCGAGTTCAGCAGCTGGCCGGCGCGGCCGACGAAAGGCTCTCCCCGGCGGTCTTCCTCCTGGCCCGGCGCCTCGCCGAGCACCAGCCAGCGCGCCGCGCGGTTGCCGACGCCGAAGACAGTCTGCGTGCGCCCCTCGTGCAGTTCGCAGCGCTGGCAGGCGGCGACCGCGGCGGCAAGGCCGTCCCAGTCG
>CALRPY020000121.1:0-4151 GCA_943370145.1 Hydrogenophaga intermedia
GTGGCAAAACCCAAGTTCCGTGGCAAGGGCATCCCGTCATAAGAAGGACTCGGCACCCTCGAAACTCGGTGTTCTCGGTGTTCTCGGTGTTCTCGGTGTTGCTCGGTGGCCCATCAAGGTCTGCACCCCGGTACCCGCGTCCAAATGTGGCCAAGAGACAGCGGAACGGGAGAGGCGAAGGGTTCCGTCGCCCACCTGTACGTTTCGGTGTGGCGGGACGCCAGCGGCTATGCTTCGTCGGCGGGTACTCAAATCATCATCGAGGGGAGAACTTCATGGAACGTTCCAGCAGCGTGCGTCACCTTTCCATCGCCCTTGGCGTGTTCGGTGTCTTCCTGGTCATTGGCGTCTATCCGCTGATGAACTGGTTCTGGCCCGATGGCTGGGCGTGGGAGCCGCGCCAGACCGAGTACGAGCAGATGATCGCGGGTGTCTACGCGACGCTTGGCGTGTTTCTCCTGCTCGCCGCCCGCGAGCCGCTCGCCCACCGCAGTCTCATCCAGTTCACGATCTGGTCGAGCATCGTCCACGCGACGATCATGGCCGTGCAGGCCGGGCACGATCATGCCGAGCGCGCGAATCTCATCGGCGACGTGCCGGCGCTCTACGCGATGGCCTTCGTGTTGTGGTGGCTGCTGCGGCGGGCGTCGCGCACGAGCGCCTGACAAAAGTCTTCACCTCTACCGCACGCAGGAGAGGTCGTACGAGTCTGCGCCTCTCTTGCCCCGGGCTGTCTCTTGGCCACATTTTTTCCCTGCCGTGCGCGATGAACTTGCGACGCGTCGCGTGCTGAACTTCCGTTCGATGGCCCACGGGCACGCGGATGCCGGCAGCCGCCTCAGAATGTGACCGTGAGACAGCCGACCCGGGCCGGGTGAAGGCCGTCTCCGCTTCGCGCAGCGGCGGCGCATGCCCCCCTCACCCGCCGCCTTCGGCGTCGACCTCTCCCGGAGGGAGAGGTGAAGAGTCCGAGCGCTCGACCACGCCTCTTTCACGGCAACCTGCGAATCTTCGCCTCTCCCGCCCTGGGAGAGGCCGCCCGCGTTGCGGGCGGGTGAGGGTGGTTTCAGACTCGCGTAGCGCCGACGGCTGCCCCAATGTGGCCAGGCGACAGCGTCTGCGGTAGACGCCAGGAACCTCGTTGCCGCTTGGCGCCATGCCGGCTGACGCGCAGGCCCCAGGCCTTCTCCCGCACGCGGACGGAGGGAGTTTCCGCCGCCCTTCCGTGGGCGAGCGGACGGAATTGCAGCCCGCCGCTGGTGGCTGGACGCACGCATCGCTAAGATTCGCGCCCCCGCCCAGGACGCCGCACGATGTTCCCGGCCGACCGTTCTCCGCTTGCGCGACTCGTGGCAAAGCTGCGCGCCGCGCGCGCACTGCTGCGCGAGTCCCTGTGCGGCGAGACGCGCGACTACACGGCGCTGCCCGTGCCGCGCGCCGCGCTGCTGCTCGCCATCCCGATGATCCTCGAGATGGCGATGGAATCGCTGTTCGTGATCGTCGACCTCTATTTCGTCGCGGGCCTTGGTGCCGAGGCGGTGGCGGCGGTCGGCCTCACCGAGGCGGTGCTGACGATCGTCTACGCGCTAGGACTCGGCCTCGGCATGGGCGCGACGGCGCTCGTCGCGCGGCGTGTCGGAGAGGGCGACGCGGCCGCCGCGCGCCGGGTCGCGGCGCAGACGCTGTGGGTCGGCGCGTTCGTGGCCACGGCGCTGTGCGGACTCGGGGCGCTCTACGCGGTGCCGATCCTCGAGGCGATGGGCGCCTCGCCGGCGGTCGTCGTCGTCGGCAGCGGTTACACGCGCGTGATGCTCGCGGGTTCCGGCACGATCGCCTGCCTTTTCCTCTTCAACGGCGCGTGGCGCGGCGCTGGCGACGCCGCGCTCGCGATGCGCGTGATGTGGCTCGCGAACGGCCTGAACATCCTGCTCGTGCCCTGCCTCATCCACGGCCTCGGACCCTTTCCCGCGCTCGGCGTGACCGGCGCGGCGGTCGCGACCACCTGCGGGCGCGCCTGCGGCGTCGCCCTGCAGTTGCTGAGCTTCGCGGGTGATGGACGCAGGCTCTGCCTCTCGGCTCGCGATCTCCTGCCACGTCCGCAGGTGATGCTCGCGCTGCTGCGCGTCGCCTTCGGTGGCATCGCCCAGCTGCTCGTCGCGACCTCGAGCTGGGTGGTGCTGATGCGTCTCGTCGCGCCCCACGGCAGCGCCGCGGTCGCCGGCTACACGATCGCGATCCGCCTGCTCGCGTTCTCGCTGCTGCCCGCGTGGGGACTCGCGAACGCGGCCGCGACGCTCGTCGGCCAGCATCTCGGCGCCGGCCAGCCGGCGCATGCGGAGCGCGCCGTGTGGCAGGTCGCGCGAGTCAGCGCGCTCGTGATGCTCGGCGTCGGTGTGCTCTCGGTCGCCTGCGCGCCGGCGCTCATCGGCTTTTTCACCGACGACCCGGCGGTGCGTGCCCAGGGCGTGAGCTGTCTGCGCATCGTCGCCGCCGGCTACGGCTTCTACGCGGTGGGGATGATCGTCACCCAGGCCTTCAACGGCGCCGGCGATACCGCGACGCCGACGCTGGTCAATCTCGTCGGTTTCTGGCTGCTGCAGATCCCGCTCGCCTGGGCCCTCGCGGAGCCGCTCGGCCTCGGGCCCCGCGGGGTGTTCTTCGCCGTGCTGGGCGCCGAGACCTTCATCGCGCTGCTCGCCGCCGGCCTTTTCAGGCGCGGGCGCTGGAAGCTCAAGGGGGTGTGACGGCGGTGACCTGGCCCCAGTGCCTGCCACCGTTGGCCAGCCACGCGACTTCCTCGGGTGTCGAGGCCCGGCCGAGGATTCCGTTGCGATGCGGGAAGCGGCCGAAGCGCTCGATCACCTCGAGATGATCGCGGCCCGCGACAACCCATTCACCGAGCAACTCGGCGAAGCCCGGCTCGGCACGGGCCTGCTGACGCGCATAGCCCGCGACCGAGCGACGCTGCAGCCCGACATCCTCGGCGTGTTCGAAGGGCAGGTTGAAGAAGGCGCCGGCGAGCGGGTGCAGCGCATCGGGATAGCCGGCGTCGTGTGCGAACAGCGCAAGCTCGAGCGCGGTAGTGTCGTACGCGAAGGCCTGCGGGGTTCCGCGGTGGATATTGCGCGGAAGCTGATCCAGGGCGATGAGAGCGGCGAGCGCCGTCGCGGGTGCGGCGCGCCAGTGCGCGAACTCGCCGGCGGCGACGCGCGCCGGCAGCGACGCGAAGCGTGCGGTCAGTGCGCGATCGAAATCCGGGTGGTAGCCGAAGCAGCGGTCCATGAAACGGCGCGCCGCGGCGCAGGATTCGAGCCCATCGGCGAACCAGAAGGACAGCAGTTCGTCGGCGATGGCGCAGGGGGTGGTCATGCGGAATCCTCCGTGCTGGCGGGGCGGGGTCCCGGCCGTGGGTGTTGTCGGACATCGTCCGATTCTAACCAGCGACATGTGCGTATCAATTCGGCACGTTTGCTGTGAAGCGCTTCACGGCGCGCGCGCGCCTCGAGGTCCAAGGTCGAGCCTACAGGGCCCGCACCGGCATAAAACCTCCTCCTCCATCGCAACTGGCATCCAGACCATGCCAGCTTCCCCGGTGCGGGCCCTGACCATGCGGCCAGGTGCGGCCGCCCCGCGGTGGGGGTTTGCCGCGACGGGCGGCAAGCCACCGCCGACGCCGCCGGGCGGCCCGCCGGCCCGCCTGGGCCAGCCGCGACTGGCAAGCGACTTGCAACGTTACGGCATGCAGATGCCCGCACCCCGAGACCTGAGCCCGTGAGTTCGTCGGCGATCCCCACTGACACCCTGGCCGCGGCGGCCCCCGGGCCACTGCGGCGCCTCGCCGGGCGCCTGTTCGGTGACGACGGCCTCAGCTTCAGGGACGTGCTCGATCTGGTGAATCCGCTGCAGCATATCCCGGTCGTCGGCAACGTCTATCGCGAACTGACCGGCGACACGCTCGCCCCGGGTATCCGGATCGCGGGCGGCGCGCTGTTCGGCGGGCCCATCGGCGCCGCGCTGTCGGTGGCGGGTCTCGTGATCGACGGCGCCCGCGACAACGGGGCGACGGACATGCCCGCCGCCGTCGACACCGCGGTGGCCGATGCCGCGCCCGCGCCCGCGCCGCGCGGCGGCTGGCTGCTCGCCGCGGTATC
>CALRPY020000122.1:0-4135 GCA_943370145.1 Hydrogenophaga intermedia
CGTGGCGGCCAGCGCCGGCGTCGGCGCCGGCAGCGGGGTCGCGAACGGGGCCGTCGGCCGCGCGGCCTCGTTGCTGTCGCCGCCGCCGCGCAGATTTGCCTGCGCGAGGACGTCCGCCTGTTCCGGCGGCTCCTCCGAGCGCTGGGACACGAGCGTCACCTCGAGCCCCTGCATCCTGGGCGCCGGTGCCGGTTCCGGTGCGAAGCCGATGCCGAGCACGATCATCACGTGCACGATGACCGCGAGGCACAGGGTCAGCGCGAGCCGATCGGCGGGCTCGACCGCGGGGCGCAGGGCCAGCGCGCTCATGGCGGTCGCGCGCGCCCCGTCAGCTGCGGCCGAGCCGCTTCGCGATCACGCGCATGAGCTGCTCGCCGATGCGCACGCCGAACTGCGTTTCGAGTTCGCGCGCGCAGGTGGGGCTCGTGACGTTGATCTCGGTGAGATAGTCGCCGATCACGTCGAGTCCGACGAACAGCAGGCCGCGCGCCGACAGGCTCGGGCCGACGCGCGCGCAGATCTCGAGGTCGCGCGCGGTCAGCGGGCGGCCTTCGCCGTGGCCACCCGCGGCGAGATTGCCGCGCAGTTCGCCCGCGGCGGGAATCCGGGCCAGGGCATACGGCACCGGTTCGCCGTCGATCAGCAGGATTCGCTTGTCACCGTCGAGTATCTCCGGCAGGTAGCGCTGCGCCATGCAGAAGCGTGATTCCTGGTCCGTGATGGTCTCGAGAATCACGCTCGTGTTCGCGTCGCCCTGCTGGATGCGGAAGATCGATGAGCCCCCCATGCCGTCGAGGGGCTTGACGACGATGTCGCCATGCTCCTGGAGGAATTCCCGTATCTCATGCTTGCGTCGCGCGACGAGCGTCGGCGGGCAGACGTCGGCGAACCAGGCGGTGAACAGTTTCTCGTTCGCGTCGCGCAGGCTGCGGGGATCGTTGACGACCAGCGTGCCGTCGGCCTGTGCGCGTTCGAGCAGGTAGGTTGCGAAGATGTATTCCGTGTCGAACGGCGGATCCTTGCGCATCAGGATCACGTCGAGATCGGTCAGCGGGCGGCGCTGCTGCTCGCCGCCGAAGTCGAACCAGTGCTTCGTCGAGTCGTGCACCGTCAGCGGCCGCATGACCGCGCTGGCCCTTCCGTCGCGGAGCGTCAGGTCCGGCATTTCCATGTAATGGATTTCCCAACCCATCGCCTGCGCGGCCAGCAGCAGGGTCAGCGTCGTGTCCTTTTTCGGATTGATCGCGCCGACGGGATCCATGATCACACCGAGTTTGACCGTCATGTCGCCCGCGCTTTCTGGTTGCTCCGCATGATTCGGCACCTTAGCATACGCCCCGATTTGAACTGAACACCGGGTGGCAGCGCAGCCGATGAGCGACCGAGTCCCAGCAGCCGGCAATGTCATCCGTATCGCGACCCGTGGCAGCCGGCTTGCGCTGTGGCAGGCCGAGCACGTGCGCGGGCAGCTCGTGGCGCGTGACCCGGGCCTCGTGGTCGAACTGGTCGTCATCAAGACGACCGGCGACAGGATCCTCGACACGCCGCTCGCGAAAATCGGCGGCAAGGGCCTCTTCATCAAGGAACTCGAGCAGGCGATGCTCGAAGGGCGCGCGGATCTCGCCGTGCACTCGATGAAGGACGTACCGGTCGACCTTCCTCCCGAACTCCACATTCCGTGCACGCTGCGTCGCGAGGATCCGCGCGATTGCCTGCTCACCCGCACGGGTGGCGACCTCTCGTCACTGCCGCCCGGCGCGATCGTCGGCACGTCCAGCCTGCGTCGTCGCAGCCAGCTGCGCGCGATGCGCCCCGACCTCGATCTGCGCGACCTGCGCGGCAACGTGACGACGCGGCTCGACAAGCTGGCCGCCGGCGAATTCGATGGTATCGTGCTCGCGCTGGCCGGCCTCAAGCGCCTCGCGCTGGATGCGCGCGTGAGCGCCGCCTTCGATATCGGCGACATGCTGCCGGCCGTAGGCCAGGGCATCATCGGCATCGAGTGCCGGCGCGGTGACACGCGAATCGAACATCTGCTCGCGGCCCTCGACGACCCGCTGTCGCGGGATGCGATCGGCGCGGAGCGCGCGCTGAACGCGACGCTCAAGGGTGGCTGCCAGGTGCCGATCGCGGGGCATGCCGTGATCGACGGCGACCTGCTGACGATGCGGGGCCTCGTGGCCAGTCTCGACGGCCGCGAACTGATCCGCGCCGACGCGAGCGGGCCGCGCCGCGACGCTGCGCTGCTGGGCGCGCGCGTGGGACAGCGCTTGCTCGACGGCGGAGCGCAGCGCATTCTGGATGCACTCGAGCATCCCTGAAGCGCCCGCGTTCCCGCCAATCACACTGTTCCCTTGCCGACGAAGAGCGAGGCACGGATGTTGCTGAGACCCGCGCGGAGCGCGCCGCCGCCGCTTTCTGTAGTAGTGTTGCGCACGCACGCTCGCACACGATGACTGACACAGGCAGTTGGTTGACAGGATGGGCAATAAAACGGAATTGGTGCCGCGCACCCTCGACGGGTACGCGATATTGGTCACGCGGCCCGAAGAGCAGGCAGGTCCCCTGATCGCCGAAATCGAACGGCGCGGCGGCCAGGTCGTGTTCGCGCCGATGATCGTCATTCGACCGAAACGCGACGACGCGAAGGCGGCTGCGCTGGTGCGCCGCCTGCCCGAATTCCACAGCGTCATCTTCGTCAGCAAGAACGCGGCGGAATTCGGCGTCGAACTGATTCGCGCGGAGCGACAGTCACTCGACCATTGCCAGGTCTACGCGGTAGGTGTCGGCAGCGCCGGCCGCCTGCGCGATCTCGGCGTCGAGCACGTGCACACGCCGCACGGTGAATTCACGTCCGAAGGCCTGCTGAAACTGCCGGGCCTGTCGGCGCACGAAATCGACGGCAAGAAGGTCCTCATCATCCGCGGCGCCGGCGGCCGCGATCTGCTGGCCCAGACGCTCGGCCATCGTGGCGCCACGGTCGAGTACTGTGAGGTCTACGAGCGCACCCTGCCCAGCGAACCGCTGTCCGCGGTGCTCAAGGCCAGCAACGTCAACCTGCCCGACGTCGGCATCATCACGAGCCCCGAGGCGCTGACGAATCTCGCCGACAAGATCGACCAGGAGCAGCTCGATCTGCTGTACGACGTCCCCTTGCTGGTCGCCGGTGCGCGCACCGCGCAGGCGGTCGAGCGGCTGGGGTTCACGACGCCGCCGGTCGTCGTCGACAATCCGGGCGACCAGAGCATCGTCGAAGCGCTGGAGCGCTGGGTCGTCGATGAACAGTGACGCCGCGGATGTCCAGGCTTCAGCCGAACCCGCCGCCGTGGCCAGCCCCCGCCGTCGCACGCCCCTGATCGCCGTCGCGCTGCTCGCCGCAATCGGCGCCGGCGCCTTCCAGTACTGGCGCATGCAGCAGCAGCCGGTACCCGGTTTCGAACCTCTGCCCGAACCGGAACACGCCCTCGTCGCGCCCGACCTCGACGAACCCGCGCCTGCCGACGCGGGGCCCGGCCAGCTGTCACCCGGGCGCGACACGCCGCCAAGCGGCCCGTCGACGACGGCCCCGGTGGCCGACGACGCGCCGCTGCCGCTGCCGGCACCCGTGGTCGAACCGCCGTCGCCGCCACCCGTCCTGCTCACACCCACTGTCGAGCCCACGGGCCAGTCCGCGGTCGTGGCCGCGCTGCAGGCACGCGTCACCGAACTGGAAGCGGCGGTCGCGGCGCTCGCCACGCGACAGGCGCCGACCACGAGCGCCCGGCGGCTCGTGCTCGACGAGGTCGCGGGGCTGGTCGCGCTCGCCGAGCAGCGGCTGCAGCTCGCGCGCGACATCGCCGGCGCGGTGTCGGCGCTGCGCCTCGCGGTGACGCGGCTGACGGGTGCGGATTTCACGTCGCTGCGCGACGCGCTGGTCGACGACAGCGCCGCGCTCGGCGCCTTCCGCGACGTCGACGTCACGGCGCTGGCCGCAGAGCTCGCCACGCTGGCACGCCAGGCGCCCGGCTTCGCGCTGGTCGGGCCACCGCCCGTCGCCGAGGCGCCCGCCGCCTCGCCCACCGGCGGCTGGCGCGGCCTGCTCGCCGCCGTCTGGCAGTCGCTGCGCGCGCTCGTCGAAGTGCGCGATGCCGCCGAG
>CALRPY020000123.1:0-3980 GCA_943370145.1 Hydrogenophaga intermedia
TGGCGCGCGTCGCCTCGAGGCCGCCCATGACCGGCATCTGCACGTCCATGAACACCAGGTCGTAATCGCGCGTCGCGAGTTTCTGCAGCGCGATCTCGCCGTTCTCCGCCGTGTCGCACGCGATGCCGTACTGCGCCAGCATCGCGAGCGCCACCTCGCGGTTCACGTCGTTGTCCTCCACCAGCAGCACCTGGCGGTCGGCGAAGCTGATCGCGGTGGCGGGCGCGCGCAGCGGCGGCATGGCGAGCGTGCCGACCCTGCCGCGCAGCGCGGCCATCGCCGCGTTGAGTATCGAGGATGGCGTCAGCGGCTTCGCGACGACTTCGTCGACCATGTCCAGCTCCCAGGCGGGACCGGTCGAGCCGAGGCCATCGGCGGTCAGCAGCACGAGTTTCGGCGCCGCGCGCAGCGGCAGCGTCTTCACGCGCCGGGACAGTTCATCGCCGCCCATGTCGGGCAGCACCGCATCGAAGAAGAAGAGCCGGAAACTGTCGTCTTCGGCGTCGGTTGTCGTGAGTGCGACAAGGCACTCCTCGCCGCCCGAGGCTTCCGTCACCCGAAAACTCATGCTCTCCATCATGCGCGCGATGGCTGCTCGCGCCCGCGCGTTGCCGACCGCGAGGAGCACCCGTACCTCGCGCAGGTTCGGCAGCGGCAGCCAGCCGTTGGACGGCGCCGCGGGCAGCGCAAAGGACGCGCTGAACCAGAAGCAGGAACCACGGCCGGCTTCGCTGTCGACGCCGACCTCGCCGCCCATCAGTTGTGCGAGCCGCTTCGCGATGGCCAGGCCGAGACCGGTGCCGCCGAAGCGGCGCGTCGTCGAGCTGTCCGCCTGCTGGAAGCTGGTGAACAGTCGCGCCTGCTGCGCCGGGTCGATGCCGATGCCGGTGTCGCGCACGTCGAAGCGGAGCAGCGCATGCTGTGCGTCGTGCTCGAGCACCTTGACGCCCAGCAACACCTCGCCGCGCGCGGTGAACTTCACCGCGTTGTTCAGGTAGTTGACGAGAATCTGCCCGACGCGCAGTGGATCCCCGATGAGTTGCAGCGGCGCGTGCGGCGCGAGCTCGATGATGAGCTCGAGACCCTTCGCGCGCGCGGCCTCGGCAACGAGGCCCAGCGCGCCGGTCAGCACGCGTTCCAGGCCGAAGGCCACGTGCTCCAGCGGAAGATTGCCGGACTCGATGCGCGAGTAGTCCAGGATGTCGTTGATGATCGACAACAGGTGCTGGCTGGAGCTTTCGACTTTCTCGAGCAGGCCGCGCTGCCGCGGGTCGAGCTGGGTGCGCAGCAGCAGGTGGCTCAGGCCGATGACCGCGTTCATCGGCGTGCGGATCTCGTGGCTCATGTTCGCCAGGAACTCCGCCTTGGCCTGGCCGGCGGCCTCGGCCGCGCGCCGCGCCTCCTCGAGTTCGGCGCGCGCCGCGCGTTCGGCGGAGACATCCTCGAGCAGCACGACCTCACCGCGCTCGACGTGTCCCGGTGCGATGTAGCGCCCGCAGAACCTGCCCCAGAAGCGGCTGCCGTCGCGGCGCACGAGCTCCATCTCCGCACGCCACGCCTCGTCACGGCCAGCCGCGGCGTCGAAATCGATCTGTGCACGGCCGTGCGCCGCGTCGTCGACGTACCAGATGCGCGTCGGCTGGTTCAGCAGCTGGTTCGGGCCGTAGCCCAGGATCTCCTCCAGAGCGCGATTGCAGCGCAGGATGGTGCGGTTCCCGGTCAGCATGATGCCGATGGGGGCGGTGTCGAAAATCGCGAGCTGGGCGGCGTTCAGGTCGCGCATCAGCGCGAGCGCCTGTTCGAGTTCGGCGGTGCGGGTCGCAACCAGGGCTTCGAGGTTCTGGTGCGCTTGGCGCAGGGCGGCTTCCGCGCGGCGCTGGTCGGTGATGTCCACCCCGAAGCAGATCCAGACCCGCTCGCCGTCGGGCTGCGTGACTTCGTCGCTCGCCCATAGAATGTCCCGCACGTCGCCCTGGCGGGTGCGGATGCGATTCTCGTAGTCGGTGTTCCAGTCGCCGAGCGTGACCCGCGCCGACCAGTCCGCACGCGGGCGTTCGCCGTCCTCCAGGGCCACGCTGGCGAACCAGTCCCGGCCGACGAGTTCCGCCTTCGTCCAGCCCGTGAGCGCCTCGCCCCGCGCATTGATGAACACGACCCGCCCATCGTCGGCCAGACCGACAATCATGATGCTGGCCGCGTCGATCACGGCTTCCGCAAACTGCCGGGCGTCGCGCAGCCCGCGGTGGGCCGCGTGACTCTGCACGAAGGCGGCGAGGCGCTCGGCAATCGCCTGCAGCAAGGCCTCTTCTTCAGGCAGGAAATCGCCGCCGTCCCCGGCGCCACCCGGCTGCCGGCAAGCCACGACGAGCCGGCCGCGCCGCGCGCCGTCGATGTTGATCAACGCCTCGAGCCTCACCCGGTGCTCTTCGAAGCCCGGCGTGGCGTGGGCCTCGCCGTCGATCTCGAGCCGGGCGCCCACGGCCTCCGGGTGCTGGAAGCCTGCGGGCAGCACCGCGGTGACTTCGCGCAGGACCTCGACCAGGGGCCGGTCGACGCGGGTCGTTGCCCTGAACACGGCCTGCAGGCAGTCCCGCTCCTTGACGCGCTCCTGCAGCGCATGCCGCGCGCGCTCGAGTTCGGCGGTGCGGCGCCCGACCGCCACCCGCAACGACAGCGTCCATCCCAGCAACGCAAGCGCCACGAGCCCCAACCCGAGCAGGGCGGGCACGGCATGACGCAGGAGGGGCGAGCGATCCTCATCTCCCGCGCTCAGCCATTTCCGTTCGAGGGTGAGCAGTTCCGCCGCCGTGAACTTCGCCGCACCTTGCTCGACGAGCCCGAGCGTGGCGGCGTCGCCCCGGCGCACCGCGGGCTGCAACTGACTCTCGAACAGCTTGAAGGCCCGGGCGAAATCCCCCTGCGCCCGCGCGTTGTAAAGCGCCGCCCGCGCGCGCGGCTCGTCCAGGCAGAACACGTTGGCGTGCCCGGTGAGCGCCATCTCCACGAGTTCCGTGGCGCTGTCGTAGAGCACGATGTCGGTGACGCCCAGCGCGCGAAGTTCGTCGGCGCAGGCATGCGCGCGCAGCGCGGCGACGTGGAAACCGTGCAGCGCGGCGACGTCACGGATGCCGGCGATGTCGTCGCGCACGTAAATCGAGACCGGCACGTGGATCGCGGCCGCGGAGAAATCGAAGGCCTGCGCCACGGCGGGACTGCGGGCGCTGAGGCCCAGCACATCCGCTCGGCCGTCGAGCACCCGGGCGTGCGCCTCTGCGCTGCCGAGTGGCCTGATCTCGACCGCGACGCCGGTCTTCGCCGACCACAGCGCCCACCAGTCGGCGATGTAGCCCGCGGCCCGGCCGGTCTCGTCGTGGAAGAGCAGGGGCGTGACGTCGGCGGCGACCACGCGCAGCGGGGTTGGCGCTGCGGCCGGCACCTGCGGGCAGGTACCGAGCGTGGCGGCGAGCGCGGCGATGAGCAGTGAACTGCGGACGTCGGGGTTCATTGTTCTCCGGGACACGCAAGCCGGGCTTGATGGGCGGTCCGGCAACAGGGGCGTGTGGGTTGCCATTGACCTGGACGCGGCCCGTTCGCTCGGGACCTGCAGGAACGCCGCTACAGTAAATTATGCTTGCACCTCTGTCAGTCAAGAGGCCCAAATCGGGCCTGCGACAAAACGCCGCAGGGCGCGGCGGCCGCAAGCGCTTCCAGGTGGCTGAAGCAAGGCGGGGCGCGGGACAGGCGATTGGGCAGGCACGCGGGCCTGCGCCCGTTCAGCCTGGCGTCGGGTCGCGTGCTGCGCCGGCAGCCGGCACGGGCAGCACCTGTTCGAGCCACAGGCGCAGCTTTTCCTCCAGCGCCTTCGGCACGATGGGTTTGGCGATGTAGTCGTTCATGCCGGCTTCGAGGCAGCGCTCGCGGTCGCCCTCCATCGCGTTCGCGGTCATCGCGATGATTTTCAGGTCCGCCATGCCCGGCCG
>CALRPY020000124.1:0-3035 GCA_943370145.1 Hydrogenophaga intermedia
CGACCGCCATGCTGGCGGTCGCGCGGGCCCTGTTGACCGTTCAGGCGAGCTGCGACAGCAGCTGCCGGGCTTCCTGCTGTTGCACCGCCGAGCCTTCGCGGGTGACCTCGTCGAGAATCGTGCGGGCGCCTTCGCTGTCGCCGAGCTCGATGTAGGCCTTGGCGAGATTCAGCTTGGTATCGGCCTCGTCGCCCTCGTGCGCGAAACGGGAGCCCGCCTCCTGCTGCGCGCTGGCTGACTGGTCGAGGTGCAGTCCCGTGCGCTCCAGCGCGAACTCGTCGTCGTCCAGCGCAACGGGGCCGGTGCCGGGAGCGCTCTCCCGCCCGATATCACCGATGCTGAAATCGAGATCGATCGCATCGGTGCCGAGAGAACCAAGGTCGAGATCGAGCAGGCTGTCATCGACCGGCTCCTCGTCGAGATCCAGCCCCGCCAGCGAGGCATCCATCGACCGGGTCAGGTCTTCCAGCGACTCCGAGGTCGGCGCGCCGCCGGTGACCGTGCCGGACGAACCGGGCAGTTCGAGGGTATCGTCGACGCCCAGCTGGTCGAAGTCGGTCGTGTCCTGCAATGCGAGGTCGAAGTCGAGCTCGGATTCCTGCTCCAGCGTGGCGTTGCCGGTGGAGGTCAGCTTGTCGTCGATCCGCATGTCGAGCAGCGGATTCCGCAGGGCGAGGTCCGCGTCCGCCACCGCTTCCTGGTCAAGGTCCAGCGAGAAATCGATGTCCTCGAGCGCCGGCTCGGCAGGCGCCGGCGGCGTGGCCGCCGCGGGTTCCGGCTCGAGGTCGAGGCTGAGGCCCTCGATGTCGAAGTCGAGCGATTCGTCGGCCGTCGCGGGGCTGATCCCGGCCGCCAGGGCATCGGCCTCGATTTCGGCACTGCCCGGGCCTTCCTCGGCGCCAACGGGGGGGGCGACGGTATCGCTGATATCGAAATCGAGGTGGACTTCCGCGGCGGGGGCCGCAACCGCCGGAGACTGGAGTCCATGGCCGGAGGCTGTGTCGGCCAGCGCATCGACGGTGCTCGACAGCAGCGGTTCGTTCAACGCGAAGTCCATGTCGCCGGTATCGCTGATATCCAGCAGATCCGTCGGCGGGACGGTCGCCGACGCCGCTGCGGCGGCGAAGGTTTCGCTGTCCAGTTTCAGCGTATCGCCGACGTTCAGGGTTGCTTCGTCACCGGAAATGTCGAAGATTTCGCTGTAGTCCTCGGCCGGCGCGGCCTCGGGGGCCGTCAGGTCGATGAAGCCGGCAGCACCCTGCTGGTCCATGGTGTCCGTGAGGTCGATGACCTCGTGCTCGCCTGCCGGCTCGCCACCGGTCAGGTCGAGCATCGGCTCGAAGTCCAGATCGCCGGCAGTCGCGGTCAGGTCAAAGTCGACCGCCGACTCCTCGCCCGGCAACTCGTTCGTGAGACCGACGGCGGTCGCCGCCAGCGCACTCTCCACGCCCGGCGCCATGCTCATCGTGTCGCCACCCGGGGCGGGCGCATCGCCGGTGATGTCGACGAACTCCGCGGACGCCGGCACTGCGGCAGTCGCCGGCTCCGGTGCGCCGGGCGCGAACAGCGCGCGATTCGGCGACATCTCGTTCCACATCGCCAGCGCGTTTTCCCACAGCGGGTGATGCTCGCCAACGGCATCGAGCAGCGTCCGCGCGTGCTCCTCGTACGCGAGCTTGTTGTTCGCCGAGTAGTAGATCTCGAGCAGGCGGAGCTTGTACTTGTGCTCGTTCGGATACTGCTGGATGACCTTCTTGACGAGCTCCTCGGCCTGATCGAAGCGCTCGTAGGCGAGGTAGACGTTCACCTCCTCGAGCGGATCGGGCGCCAGCTGCTCGGCGCTCGCTTCCAGCGTGCGGGCGAAGCGGTCGGCGGTTTCCTCCGGCTCCGGGGCGATGAATTCGGCGACGGTCGGCGGCGCTTCCGGCTCGGCCGCCACACTCGTCGCGGCGACCGCGGCCGCGGCCGCCGGCCGCGTCGCGGTGCCAATGGCCTTGCCACGGCCGCGAGACAGTCTTTTGCCGAGCAGGGCGAGTCCCAGCGCGAGCAGTGAGCCGAGCACGCCGAATACGGTCACGGCCCCGCCAGGCACGGCGTCCCGGATGTGGGCGGGAAGCAGACTGTCGAGAACGCCCGCTGCCGGGGGCGGCGGTTCATCGGCGACGGGCTGGGAGGGCTTGGCCGGGGCCTGAGGCGACGCAGGCGCGGCGGGCGCCGTAGTCTCCGGCTCGGCTGCCGGCGCGGTCGCTGTCGCGGGTTCCGGCGCGGGCGCCACTTCGGCTGACGCCGAAGCCTCGACACCAGGCGCTTCCGGTGTGGCGGCCGCTGGCGTTGCCGGCTGCGCGGCGGGCGCGGTCTCGACACCCAGTTCGGCCAGCCGGGCCTGGAGGCTCGCCAGCTCGCCATCCTTGATCTCGACCTGGCGCTGCAGCAGGTCGATGATTTCGCTGGCTTCCTCGAGCTTGGCCTGAAGCTCCTGGTTTTCCTGTGATTTGGTCGTCAGGTCTTCCTGGACCAGTGCGGCGCTGGTGTCAGCGTCGGCGGCGGCACCCGGTTCGCTTGCGGCGCCTGCCTCGCCGGTTTCCGGCGCGACCAGTTCGAGGCGCGCATCGTCGGCCGGTTCGGCGGCCGCGAGCGCATCGTCTATGCTCAGGTCGTCGGACGGCGCTTCAGCCTCCGCGGGGGAGGACTCCGATCCGGCCGGAACGCCCATTGGCTGTGCCGGGGCGGCGCTGGTCGCGCCCTGCCGATATTCCTCCCACAGCTGGTGCTGGCGAGCGACTTCGGCCATGGCTTCGGATTGACTCAGGCCGTCGATTTCAGCCTGGCTGGGCAACCTGAGCACCGCGCCGCGCCGGAGCATGTTCACATTGCCGCTGACGAAGGCATCGGGATTTGCCCGCAGCAGCGCGATCATCATGCGCTGCACGCTGACGCCGGCGTCGGGACGGTGACGGAGTGCGAGCCCCCAGGCGGTGTCGGCGGACTCCGCAGTGACGCTGCCCGCGCCCTGGTAGGCCGGGGCCGTGGAGGGC